>CBCPNG010000017.1:0-3261 GCA_965120485.1 uncultured Clostridia bacterium | reverse complement strand
ACCTCCACTTCAACATAAGTTCCGCTCACTTTTACGGTATAACTTTCGCCGTAAGTTACCGTGATATTGCTGATTGTATATTCGCCTTTTTCTGACGAGGTGTCGGTACTATCACTATCTGACAAGGTGGTGCCAGATGCTTGACCAACTGTACCGCCGCTATTATTGTACATGCCTCCGTCATTACACACGTTGTCGACGGTGGTGTTGTTCTCGTCCTCGCCTATCTTGTTACCGTCAACCGTAGCCCCCTTGTTTATGGTGAACACGCCATTGGTGTAAATATACACGCCGCCGCCGTTGCCAGTTGCCCTGTTACTGGTAATTGTAGCACCGTCTTTCATGGTGAACGTACCATTGCTCAGAAACACGCCGCCGCCATAGCCTGCCGTGTTAGCATTAATAGTACCGCCTTCCATGGTGAACGTACTGGCATAAACGAACGCGCCGCCGCCTTCGTATGATGCCGTGTTATTGGTAATTGTACCGCCGCTCATGGTGAATGTGCCTTGTTGCGTGTCAGAGGCTCCAAGCACATACACGCCGCCGCCATAGCCTGCCGTGTTAGCATTAATAGTACCGCCAGAAATGGTAAACGTACCTCCATACACATACACGCCGCCACCATAGCCTGCCGTGTTACCGGTAATTGTACCGCTTGTAGTAGTATCGCTTGTAGCGGTATCTGTTTTCATGATGAACGTGCCCTTGTTAATAATACACACGCCGCCGCCATTGATGTTTGCCGTGTTACCGGTAATTGTAGTACTGTTAACAGTAACAGTACCGCCAATTGTACCGCCAGTCATGGTGAACGTTGCATTGTTTTCCACAACTACGCCGCCGCCGTATATTGCCGTGTTACCGGTAATTGTACCGCCAGTCATAGTGAATTCGCCACCGTCTATAAACACGCCGCCGCCGTGGCTACTTGCCGTGTTTCTGGTAATTACATTAAAGTAATTAGTAGTTCCAATTGTACCGCCAGTCATGGTGAACTTACCATCCTTCACAGCCACGCCGCCACCACAGCCTGCGTTTTGGATGTTTGCCTTATTAATTGCCTGATTATTGGTAATATAACCGTCAGTCATGGTGAATTCACCACCCTCCACAACCACGCCGCCGCCATTGATGTTTGCCGTGTTACCGATAATAACACCGCCAGACATTTCAAACGTGCCCTCTTCATACACAAACACGCCGCCGCCATTCATGTTTGCCGTGTTACCGGTAATTGTACCGCTTGTAGTAGTACCGCTTGTAGTGGTAACTGTTTTCATGGTGAACGTGCCATTACCCACTGCTACGCCGCCGCCACTGTACGTTGCCGTGTTCCCAGAGATAGTTCCGTCAGACATGATGAATGTGCCTGTTAGCGTGGAGGAGACACCGCCCGTAAACACGCCGCCACCAGAATCGCCTGCCGTGTTACCGGTAATTGTACCGTAAGTCATAGTGAACTTGCCGCTGCACACATACACGCCGCCACCTTTGCCGTTGGTCGCCTTGTTACTAGAAATTGTACCACTATCCATGGTGAACGTGCCGATGTACACATACACGCCTCCGCCATTGCTGCTTGCCGTGTTATCGGTAATTTCACCGCCTTTCATGTAGAACTTGCCTCCGATTACATACACGCCGCCGCCGTATGTTGCCTTGTTACCAGCAATTGTAATATTGTTAATAGTACAAGAACGGCCAATAAAACCGCCAGACATGGTAAACGTGGCCTTATAATGCACAGCCACTCCGCCACCAGAATCGCCTGCCGAGTTACCGGTAATTGTACCGTAAGTCATGGTGAACGTGGCACCACTGCCCACATACACGCCGCCGCCTATCTGGCTTGCTGTGTTACTGAAAATAGTACCGCCAGTCATCTTGAACTCGCCGTATGCACCATATACACTCACGCCGCCGCCTTCGCCAAGCGCCTCATCAGAAGAAGTGTCGTATGATGCCGTGTTACCGAGAATTATACCACCAGACATTTCGAACTTACCTAAAGTATACACACCGCCGCCGTATACTGCCATGTTACCAGTAACGGTAGTACCGTCAACAGTAACAGTACCGCCAATTGTACCAGCAGACATTATGAACCAGCCATATCCATCTTTATCGCCTGCCACACCTACGCCGCCGCCGTAGATAGCAGCGTTACCGGTAATTGTACCGCTTGTAGTTGTACCAGCTTGCATAGTGAATTTAGCATGAGGGTTAACAAACACGCCGCCGCCGTAGGTAGCTATGTTATGGATAATTGTACCGCCACTCATGGTGAATGAAGCATAACTATCCACACACACGCCGCCGCCAAAATGTCTCGATGTGGTATCTTTTATTGTGTTATAGTAAATTGTACCGCCAGTCATGATAAACTCGCCGAGTATCTCGTTCCTGACTACATACACGCCACTGCCAGCGCTGCTTGCCGTGTTCAGTGTAATAGTACCGCCAGACATGTTAAACGTGCTATCATTAACGCACACGCCGCCGCCGTGTCTACTTGCCGTATTATTATTAATAACTCCGTTTTTCATAGTGAATGTTGCGGAAGTGTTCACAAACACGCCGCCGCCACAGCTTGCTGTGTTACTGAAAATAGTACCGCTTGTAGTAATTCCATTTGTAGTAGTACTGTTCATGGTGAACGTGCCGCCATTAACATACACGCCACCGCCGCCGTCTTCGACGCTGCTGTCGCCGCTTGCAGTATTTCCGGAAATAATACCGCCGTACATGGTGAACGTGGCGCCTTCAACATATACGCCGCCGCCGCGGACTGCCGTGTTACCGGTAATTGTACCGCCGTACATGGTGAACAATGCACCGTTTTTAACAACCACACCACCGCCACCGCCATCAGTCTTTTGAGCGCCTGTAACTTTTCCGCTTTTTTGGCTACTGCAATCGCATAAGGTAAAGTCTGCGTTTTCTTTAACTGTAAAAACGGATTGCCCACTATCAGAGGCATTAAGGGTATTGCCGTTGAGGCAGAGGACTACTGTTGCTTTGCTTGTTATTGTTATATTAGCTGTTAACGTTTCCACTTTGAGGTAGTAATTGCCTGATGTAGACAACTCCACAGTACCTGTTGTGGACACGCTGTTAGCTGTCAATGCTTTCCAGGTATCGTCATGGGTATGGTTGTTATCTATCGCGCTCGCCGTACGCGAAGAGGGAAGCAGGAAACAAATAGCCAGCGCCACGCAGAGTGTTGCAAACACCGCAAATAGCGCTATAAACAAAGTG
>CBCPNG010000016.1:0-39367 GCA_965120485.1 uncultured Clostridia bacterium | reverse complement strand
GATAATGCGGACGGCAACTAAAACAGCCGCATTAAAATATTTAGTACAAAGAGAGAGCGCCGCAATATTGCGGCGCTTTAATTTTTAAGCACAGCTTGCAAACTGCAATATATCTACAAGCACGGCGAAGGCAAGAATCAACACAAAGCCCACCGCATGTATCACCGCCTCTATTTTTCGCGGCACGGGTTTTTTGAAAATCCACTCTATAAGGCAGAATACTACCTTACTGCCATCTAATGCAGGTATGGGCAGAAGATTGAATACAGCAAGATTGACCCCTATATATGCCGCAATCTCTAAAAACGACTGCACCCCCTGCGAGGCTATCTGCGAAGTCAGCTTTATGGTAGTGACGGGTCCGCCCATGGCGGATAGCCCTATATCGCCCGTGATAAGTTCGCCGAGCACGCGGAATATTGTGCCAGCAATTTCCAGCGAGTACGAAAATGCCCGTCCCACGCTTTTTGTAAACGAAAAGCGGTAGTTGGTGACGCCCACCATCCAATAGGCGTAGCCGTCTTCGCGGATTTCGGTATCCAGTCCCAGCGCACCCCACAGCACAGAGGTCTGCGAACTGTTTTCAAAGTCGCAGTCCTGCCGCAGAATTACCGTTATTTCAATGATACTGCCCGACCTTTCTACCGTGAAACGGACTCCTTCACCGGCAGACTTACCGGAGAGCGCTTCCATTAGGTCAGAAGTGAGGTACACGCCGTTGCCATCTGCCTCTAATATAATGTCGCCTGCGGCAAAGCTGTTGGCGGCGTTATAAGTATCGTCGTACACCACTCCCTCTACCTTAAACACCATCTGCCCGAACGCGAGAAAACTGACTATTATCAGAATTACCGCCGTTACATAGTTAAAAAACGCGCCGGCAACAAGCACAATTATGCGTTGCCACGGAGGCTTGGAGTTGAAGCTTTTATCAGAGAGCAGTCGCCTTCCCTTGCCATCTTCGCCTTCAAAGGCGCAATAGCCGCCGAGAGGAATGGCGCGTACAGAGAATACCTCGCCCGTGCGCTTTGACTTTCGCTTTATTATGGCAGGGCCGAAGCCTATGGCAAATTCGTTTATCTTAAAGCCGAGCGCCTTGCCAGCCGAGTAGTGACCGAATTCGTGCACGGTTATCATGGCGAGCAGTATAAGTATGGCAAGGAGCACAGACCCTATGGTGCCGCCAATAGAGGATGAAAGAAACAAGTATATTACCCCCGTGCGGCACTGCATAAATTTACAGAGCCGCGATAAGCGCCCGCGCCCTTTCGCGCGCGAGCAGGTCGGCGCCCTCCGCCGCCGCATAACAATCTGATTGAAAGTTTTCCGTTTTTTGCAGTACGCCGTCTATCACGCATGCAATGCCCGTGAAC
Organism: uncultured Clostridia bacterium; assembly: GCA_965120485.1. Taxonomy (GTDB): domain Bacteria; phylum Bacillota; class Clostridia; order Christensenellales; family Borkfalkiaceae; genus Coproplasma. The sequence continues at coordinate 37,994 of CBCPNG010000016.1, read as the reverse complement.
GGCAACGCACCCGAAAGGAATGCCTTTACAGCCTCTTCCCCAGCGGCATTCAGGGCGCACGGCATTATGCCGCCTGCCGCGGCGCAGTCCGCCGCCATGTCGAAGCACGGATAGACACCCCGTTCAAGCGGAAAGAATTCCAGCGACAGCGCGCTTGAAAAGTCGAGCGGACGCACGCCGCAGTCAAGTCTTTCAGGATAGGCGAACGCCATCTGTATGGGCACCTTCATGGTGGGCACAGAGAGCTGTGCAAGGCAGGCGCCGTCGTTAAACTCCACCATGGAATGGACTATGCTCTGCGGATGAATTACGGCGGTAATTGCGGAATACTCCGCACCGAAAAGGTGGTGCGCCTCTATCACCTCGAAGCCCTTGTTTAAAAGAGTTGCGCTGTCTATGGTAATTTTTGCGCCCATATTCCACGTGGGGTGGCTGAGCGCCTGCGACGGCGTAACATTTGAAAGCTGTTTTGCCGTATAGCCCCTGAACGCACCGCCGCTTGCCGTGATTATAAGCCTTTTAAAAGGCGCGGCGCAGTTGAAGCCTAAACACTGCCATATGGCGGAATGTTCGCTGTCAACGGGCAATATGTCTGCGCCCTTTTTACGGGCGAGAGGCATTACGAAGTCGCCGCCGCACACGAGCGTTTCTTTATTGGCGAGGGCGAGAGTTTTGCCCGCATTGATTGCCGCCAGCGAATATTTAAGCCCCGCAAAGCCGCCTGCCGCTACAAGCACTATATCTGCATCTTTATAGCTTGCGACTGCGAGCGCCGCCTCCTCTCCCGAACAGAACTTTGTGCCCGCGGGGACTTCTGTAACGCGCTCCGCCGCAACCGAATCCGCAAGGGCGCAGTAGCGCGGCTTTACCTTGTTAATCTGCTCTTCAAACAGTGCAAAAGAGCTCTCCGCCGCCATGGCGACTATGCGGAATTTATCTGTGGCGGCGAGGCAGACCTCTATCGCCTGCCTGCCTATACTGCCTGTACAGCCTATAAGGCTTATATTCTTCATGCGACCTCCCTGCGGAGGGGGTCTTAATTATTATACCCCCTCCGACAAAAAATAATGACTGATTACATACAGCCGTTGCGCCTGCGCCTATAACCGAGCCAAAAACAAAGGTTCCCGTCGAGCAGGAACCTGATTTTATGGATTGACCCACATATATTATGCAATGAATATGAAAGAAATTAAAATTACCACAGCGGCAAATAGGTTGCCGTCGAAGCGGTCGGTCACGCCGCCGTGACCGGGGAGCAGTCTGCCCATATCCTTAATTTTACAGGCACGCTTTATTTGGCTTTCAAACAAATCGCCGAACTGCGTTGCAACAGAGGCGGCTATGCCGATTAATATCATGGCAACTACGCCGGGAATGGATGTGGAGAAACTCGGCTGTCCGACAAGTACAATTGACAGATAGTAGGCGACAATCGCGCCAACAATACCGCCTATAAGTCCGCCGACCGCGCCCACCACAGTCTTGTTCGGGCTTATTTGGGGAGCGAGTTTTAAGGGCAACACCCTGCCGAGAGTCACGCCGATAATGTATGCGAACGCGTCGGTGAACGGTACGCAGATAAATGTGAACATTATTGCAAGCATGGAATTGGCTTCGAGGTGGTTTATTACCGATAGCAACGCAGGCAACAGTCCTGCATACAGGAGCGTGAACAGCGAAACAAGCGTGCTCTTTATATCGGATTTCGCGTGGTCGCACACAAACAGCACGCATATTGCCGCCGCGCCTAAACCGAGCGCCTCTGCAATGCCTGCAACGTTGCTTCCCATGAGCATTTCGCTGAGCACATACATAGGCACGCACAGCGCGCAAAAGGTTATGGTAACAGCCCGTTGCAACACAGATACACAGCCGAAGGCGCGCAGTACCTCGAAGGAAATTGCCACTGATATAAAACAGAACACCGCATCGAATAGCAGTGCGCCGTAGCCGTCAGGTATGAGCAATTTAGCTGCGCACAGCCCTATTACGGCGAGCACATATATAACGCTTGTAAGCGTTCTCTTATTGAATATAACTTTACCCATATTACACCTTGCCGAAGCGGCGGTTGCGCTCGGCGAACTCTTTGAGTGCCTTATCGAACCTGCCGTTATCGAAATCGGGAAACATAACTTCTGAAAAATACAGCTCGGCATACGCCGCCTGCCACAGCAGAAAGTTTGAAAGCCGAACCTCTTTGCCCGTGCGGATAATCAGGTCGGGGTCGGGGATTTCCGCCGTGTATAAAAGTTGTGAAAAACTCTCTTCCGTCACCTTTTGCCTGCGCTCTACCGCGAGGTTTGCCGCGCGCACTATCTCGGCGCGGCTGCCGTAGTTTATGGCTATGACGAGCGTAAACGAGGGGTTAGGACTGCAATTACCGCAGACATGCGCAATTTTTTGCTGCAAGTCGGCAGGGAGTACAGATATATCGCCTATGACCTTTATGGCAGAGCCGTCGTTTATCACCTTTGAGGCGTACTCTTCAAAGTACTTTCTGAACAGCGAAAACAGTCCCTCTAACTCCTCCCTCGGTCGGGAGAGATTTTCAGTTGAGAGGGCATACAGCGTGAGGAATTTTACGCCTACGTCACGGGCGTGTTCGCACAGTTTTATTATGCGCTTCATGCCGGCGTCGTGCCCGTAGTTACGCGGCATAAGCCGCCTCTTTGCCCACCTGCCGTTGCCGTCCATTATTATGCCCACATTTACAGGCAGTACAGCGCTCTCTCGCATAGATTATACGGTCATTATCTCCTTTTCTTTTTCAGCGACGGCGGAATCGGTCTTTGCAACCGACGCCGTGACCAGCTTTTCGACTTCCTTTTCACCTAGGGCGAACTCGTCTTCGGATAGTATTTTATCGGTTTTGAGCTTCTTTAAAGATTCCATAGCCTCTCTGCGCACGTTGCGCATGGCTACCTTGGCGTCTTCGCCCATCTTTTTCACCTGCTTGACGAGGTCCTTTCTGCGCTCTTCGGTGATTTCGGGAAATACGAGGCGTATGACCTTGCCGTCGTTGGTGGGGTTTATGCCTATGCCCGATACTTGAATTGCCTTTTCGATATTCTTTAAAATGGATACGTCCCACGGAGTGATTACAATGCACCTGCCCTCCTGCACAGATACGCCCGCAGTCTGCGCCACGGGGGTAGGCACGCCGTAATAGTCTACCATTACCTTGTCTAAAATATGAGGATTTGCCCTGCCGGCACGGATTACCGAAAAGTCCTCTTTAAGTACGCTCACCGACTTTGAAAGCTTGTCGTCCAATATAAGCAGTATCTCTTCAACCTGTTCGTTTTCAATCATATATAAGCTCCTTAAATTATTTTTATTTGGTCAGAGCGCCTTAAACGCCTGAATATGTTAGTTATTATCTATAAGCGTGCCAAGTTTTTCGCCGCACACCGCCCTGACTATGGAATTATTTTCGTCTAGCCCGAAGGCAAGCACGGGGATGTCGTTTTCCATGCACATCGTGGCGGCGGTTGCGTCCATCGCCTTTATGCCCTTCTTTATTATATCTATGTAATTCAAGTGCCCGTACTTCTTTGCGGCTGGGTTTAATTTGGGGTCGCTGTCGTAAATGCCGTCTATATTCTTTGCCATGAGCAACACGTTTGCCTGTATTTCACATGCGCGCTGGGCGGCGGCGGTATCGGTAGAGCAGTACGGATTGCCCGTGCCGCAAGCCATTATAACCACGCGCCCCTTTTCAAAGTGGTGCAACGCCTTGCGCAGAATGTATGGTTCGGCAACCGAAGTCATGATAAGCGCCGTCTGCACCCTTGTGGGTATTCCGTGCTGTTCGATTGCGTCCATCATTGCAAGCGAATTCATAACAGTGGCTAGCATACCCATCTGGTCCGCCGTGGTGCGCTCCATATGGGTGCCCTGCCTGCCACGCCAGAAGTTGCCGCCGCCGATTACGAGGGCGACTTCTACACCCATCTTTTTTATGGCGACTATCTGTTCTACAACGCGCGCGATAACGGTTTCGTCCAGTCCGTGACCCTGCGCGCCTGCAAGCGCCTCCCCCGATAGTTTTATAAGAACCCTCTTATACTTCGGCTGCATAGCTAAAACCTCCGACGGTGAATGTACCTGTAAAATTATAACACAGCCTTTTAAAAAAAACAAATAGCTAATTACAAATACTTGCGGTCACAGACAAAAATTACATAAAAAACGCGGCAAAATGCCGCGCTTTACGATTATAATAGAGCGGCGAGCGCCTCTTCGGCTTGCCTGAGGCACTCCTCCACCTTCTTGCTGTATTCGTCTATGCCGAAGCCGGGGTTTTCGGCGTCGTCGCGGATGTCGACTTTACGGAGGCGCCACTTTTCGCGCAGACAGCTCCATGTAATTACGAGCACAGCGCCGACAATTACACAACCCCAGCCGCACAGCGCGGTTATGAGATTGTTCAATATCAGACCCGAAACGACCAGAGTTACGCCGAGCGCCATAAAAAGACAGCCAACGCCGAATAATATCCACAACGTCAGGCGGTGCTTTTTTACACTTTCATCAGCGTCGCAGGCATGATGCTTCGCCATGCGGCAAAGCTCATCCACCTCTCTTTCAAGCCGCGAAAGACTAGGGTAGGCGAGACTTTCCGTATTGCGACGTAGTGTCAAAGTAATAAAATCCCTGCCGTCCTCCTTCGATTGTACGGAGTCGCAGACCTCGTAGCCGAGGCGGCGGTAGCGGTCTGTATAGGCCGGAACGTATATTCTTTCAACTTTAATAGTTTTAGTTTCGAATTTCATTTATCGCTCCTTCCTGTGCACATTTTTGCGCATACGGGAAACAGGCATGTAATACTTTCTATAATACAGGAGCGCGGCGGTAACTTCTTACCCCTTTGCTGATAACATTATAGCACCATTCGCGCAAAAAAACAACTATTTAATAAAATTTTACATTATATGCCGAAAAATAGACATAAAAATAGCGCGCAGAGCAGACCTGCGCGCGGAATTTTATTAAAAATGCTCAATTCTTCTTCATAGCGGCAACCTGCTTTGCCACTTCTTCGGAGAGGTCTTCACTCTTCTTTTCAAGCCCTTCGCCCATCTCGTAGCGGACAAATTTGTTTACCTTGAACTTTTTGCCGATTACATCGCCCACCGTCTTGGAATCGTCCTTTACGAAGGATTGAAGAAGCAGGCAGTTGTCGGAATAGAACTTGCCGAGCTTGCCCATAACAATCTTTTCAAGAATTTCCTTGGGCTTTTTGGCGTTCTTTTCGTCGTTCTGCATCTGTGCGAGCAGAATTTCCTTCTCCTTTTCAAGAACCTCGGCAGGAACTTCCTCACGGGTTATATAGGAAGGACGGGACGCAGCTATTTGTAGAGCTACGTCGTGCAACGTCTCTTCGCAACCTGCGGCTGCCTCTAACGCCTCTACAATTACGCCGACTTTTCCGCCCATGTGGATATAGGTTTCTATCTTGCCGGTAGTTTTTATAATCGTAAACCTGCGGATAGAGATTTTTTCGCCGATTACTGCCGTCTGCGAGGTGATATAGTCCCTCACGGTGCCGCCCTCTGCGGGGCAGGAGTACAGTGCCTCTATATCGGCAGGCTTGTGTTTTAAGGCAATCTTTGCAACGGCGTCTACTATGCCGTGGAATTTATCGCCCTTGGATACGAAGTCTGATTCGCAATTTATTTCGATGAGTACGCCCGTTTTGCCCTGCACATATGCGCCGACAACGCCCTCTGCGGCTATTCTGCCTTCCTTTTTGACTGCCTTGGCTATGCCGCGCTCGCGCAGAAGCTCTGCCGCCTTCTCCATATCGCCGTCTGCATCGGCGAGAGCCTTCTTGCAGTCGAGCATGCCTGCGCCGCTCTTTTCGCGCAGAGTCATAACATCCTTTGCTGTAAATGACATATATATACCTCTTAATTAATTATTCGTTGCTCTCTTCAACCTCTGCCGAGGCTTCCATTTCGGCGTAAGCCTGCTCTGCCTCTGCCTCGCTTTCAACCTCTGCTTCAACCCTGGCAGTTGCAGAGGTTTCGCCCTGGTTTGCCTCTATAACGGCGTCAGCCACCACCGAAGCGATGAGCTTAATCGCCCTTATGGCGTCGTCGTTGCCGGGGATTACGTAGTCGATGAGGTCTGGGTCGCAGTTGGTATCGGTGATAGCCACGATGGGAATGTTAAGCTTGCGGGCTTCGGCAATGGCTATGTCCTCGTTGTGGGGGTCAACCACGAACATTACACCGGGGAGCTTTGTCATGTCGCGTATGCCGTTGAGGTTGGTCTGCAATTTGCCCATCTCTTCTTTAAGCTTTGCAACTTCCTTTTTGGGGAGAAGGTCAAACTCGCCGCTCTCTTCCATCTTTTCAAGCTTTACCATGCGGTCTATGCGCGAGCGGATTGTTTTGAAGTTGGTGAGCGTGCCGCCCAGCCAGCGCGAATTTACATAGAACTGACCGCAACGCTCCGCCTCCTCTTTGATTGCCTCCTGAGCCTGCTTTTTGGTACCCACGAAGAGTACTGTTTTGCCCTCTTTCGCACAGTCGGCGATGTAGTTGTACGCCTTTTCAACCAGGTCAACCGTAATTTGAAGGTCGATGATGTGAATGTCGTTGCGCGCAGCGTAGATATAGCGGCTCATCTTGGGGTTCCACTTCCTCGTCTGGTGACCGAAGTGAACGCCTGCCTCTAACAGCTGCTTCATGCTGATTACTGCCATTTGAAATTCCTCCGTTTTACCTCCCCGCGGCAACAGCGGTATGTGCGCTTACGGCGGCACTGAAATGTATTTTGCCGCCACGGAGCGCGTGCCCCACGGGTGTGAATTTTTTTATAGCCTGAATATTTTAACAGAAATTTTGAAATATGTAAAGCAAAATGGCGCCAACTTTACACCTTATGTGCACTTATTGCGCGCGCAGGCGCACGCATTGCGGCAAAAAAGGGCAATTACGCATGGTCGGCGCGCAAAAAAAGCGGCGCAAAAGCGCCGCGGCAAAAGCCCTGCGTGCGGCAGAACGCCGCACGTAAAAAATACAACCGACTATATGCCTTAATTTACGTCTTCGTCAGGATAATCTTCCTCGCCCTCTGCCTCGCTCTGGTAGAAGTCAAAAACCTCCTGCAAGAGGTTTTCGTCCTCTATGGGCTCCAACGTCTGCGCCTCTTCGTTAAGACGGAATATTACCACCTCGTCCCCCGCAATATCCTCGTTGGGCTCTGCGGCGAGCAACAGCGTGAATTTTTCGCCCTTGTATTCGGTTACATCCAACAGTCTGAACCTGACGATATTTTCTTCCTCGTCGATAAGCTCGATTATGCCGTCGTCCTCTTCTTCCTCTGCGGTCGTGTTATATTCTCTGTTCATGTGAACTCCTTTTTAAGTCTTGATAAAAAACCGTCGAGTATGCTTGCCGCGGCGAGCGAGTCGACGTATTTTTTGTGCTGTTTTACAGGCCTGCCGCTTTGGTGCAGCTGTTCATGCGCGACAGCAGAGGTGTAACGCTCGTCCTCGCGCAGAATAAGCTGTCCGAGCTCACTCTCTAACGCCGAAATAAACCGCTCGGTCTTTTCGGTCTGCGCAGACGGGGTGCCGTCTGTATTTACGGGCAAGCCGCACACCACCTTTGTTGCGCCCTTTTGCCTTATGATTTCGGCTACGGCAGATATGTCGCGGTTAAAACCCTTGCGCTCGTAGGTTAAAGAGGGCAGGGCATAGCTGTTGAACGGGTCTGATACCGCCACACCTATGCGCCTGTCGCCTATATCCAGAGCTATGTACCTTTCCATATTCCTCCGCCGCTTTACAGCAGGTAAGCCTGCACATGCCGCCGTTTTATTTGTTACAGTATACCACAGCGCACAGCTTTTTACAAGCGTTTTGCAAACGCCGCCAAAGGCGTGCGCCGCGGAAAGGTATTTCCGCGGCGCACTTTCGGGGGCAGTTATCCCCCGATTTTTTTACCCTTGCCTTCGGCGGTTGAGGTTGACGACGACTTTTGAAGTTGTTCGTCTATATACTCCTCCGCCTTCTGCATAACTTCCTGCTGGTTCTTTTTTATAAGCTGGCGAAGTTTGCAGTTGTTGGCGACGATTATTGCGCCGCCTGCCATGCCGAGGGCAAGTCCCATAATAAATTTTTCCACCTTTGCTCCTCCGCCGCACGCGCGGACGCATGCGGTCCCTATAAGCAGTATGGGAGGCATTACAGTGTTTATGACTGTAAATTTTTGACTTGCAGGCGCAGCATGGCGTTTTCGCGCGAGAGTCGCTCTAACCGCTCGGCAAGGCGTGCGTTTTCGGCTTTGAGGTCAGAGGCAAGCCTGTCGTACAGCCCGTCTATGCCCCTCTTCACCGCCTCCTCGCCGTCATTTACAATGCCGCACTCGGCACACAGCCGCTCTATGCGCTCAGGCTGTTTGGCAAGGACGTTGCGGTATTTATTCTGGTAGCGCAGCATCAGTTTATCATCGCCGCCTGCAAGGTTGAGTACGGCGCGGCGAACAGATACGCCCTTGCTCTTTTCGGTGAGAATGGCGCGAAGTATGCGGTCGGTTTCTTCCTCAGAAAATGGACATATGTGACCCGCCTTTAAATCGGTGCCGCGCAATAATCTTTTTATCTTTCCGCTGTCGCCGCTGCGCAACAGGGCATAGTAATAGTTGCGCACGCTGCCCTTTGCCCTGCCCGTCTTTTTTGCGTAACTTTCAAACAGCGAGGTTAGCGTTTTTCCTGCGCGCCTGCCTGCATACATATACTGCACAAACGATTTTGCTTCTTCTTCGGTATAGCCGTTTATTTTATTCATACCTTCCTCCTTTGCAGTATGTGTATTGACATAAAAACGCCGCCTTATACATTAAGATATAAAAACAGCCCCAAGGAGTGTATATGCGCATCTACTTCACCTCCTCCGCCCCTGCCGCGCTGAAATTGGACGGGCAATATTGCGGAATTATAGACGGCTTTGAGCGGTATGCCGAAGTTTTGCCGTGCGGCGCTTTTGCAGAGATTGTGCCCGAAGGGGGCTATCTTCCCGTAAACTTTTTTACACGCAAAGACTTTTTTTCTGCACCGCCTGAAAATGTGTCGGTATACAATATTTACGGCGGCAAGCTGGTGCGTGTGCGCTATTTTTACAGACAGCGCGAAAGCATACGCATAATTTCGCAGAAAAGATTTTGCGGCAACATATTTACGCTGTTTTGCGAGGGCGGCACGTACGCCTCGTGCGAAGGCGCGCGCGGCGGAGTATATCCTATGCCGGAGGGCTTTGAGGGGGAATTTGAAGAGGCAGACATAGGCGGCTCGCCCTATCTGTGTCTGCGCGACGGGCGGTACATGGCGCTTTTTGCCGCAGACGGCGGACTGTGTTTTTTGGGTAAGTGCCAAAGCGCGGAGTTCGGCGGACGGCTTGTGACGTGCTCGCACGCAGAGGACAGCGCAGACAGAGCGATATTTACCGCCTACAACTTCGACGGACAGAAATTTGTTTGCGAAGGCTCGCGCACGGAAGAGAGGCGCGAGCCTTGCGCGCTTGCGCCTCACCTGGCATTTTTTGACAGCGTGCTATGCCGCGGAGACTGCGCGCGGTATCTTTCGGCAGAGTTACAACCCAAGGCAGGGAACATATACTCCTATCTGGGCAACTTTACAGAGGTGCTTGTGCCCGACGGGCAATTTTTTGAAAAGTACGGCGATGTAGCCGCCGCAGGGCTCGCTTGCCCCGATGGCAGAAATACTTTTACAGTAAAATATTTTATATGCGACGTGGAAGGGGGCGTTATATGCAACATATACCCTGCCGAATGATTTTTTGGCATTGGCGGCGCGGCAAAAACCGCAGGCATACAGCTTTTACCGCAAAACAGAAATTAATTAATACGTAATGTGCCATAAAAACAAGGCAAAGTAAAACAGGATTTGGAATTCCAAATCCTGTTTTAATATTTTCAGGTTCCCTGTTCTTGTTTCAATTTTTTAATCCGTAGGCGTGCTTTTAATATCATATACACACCGATAGCAACTGTTAAGGCACAAACTACCGCACCTGTAACGGCGTTCATAACCGCAGCATAGAATTGTCCTGTTTCTTCCGCAAATTCACGGAACATAGCCGTTTGCAATGCAAGAATAGAAACAAAAGCGTCGGCAAGTTTAATATTTTTCGTTGCCATAATAATCATTGAATGATTATGGCGTTCTTTAATAAAGCTGTAAACCGCAGTGATAATTTTGAAGAAAGCATATAAAGCATAGACGTAAATCGTAATACCCGTATGCTGAAAGGAATTGCCTGCGCGTACCATTTGTAAAATCGCAAATGATAAGCACAAAGGCAATAAGAGCAATAATATTCCGCAAGCTCGGTATAGTTTTCCGTCATTTATAAGCGTTTGTATTTCGGACTGTCCTTTTAGGACAGCTTTTCTGCTTTTGCCGTGATATATAAGAATACTACTTCGAAGAGCAATTAAAACGATGTAGTAAGCCGCTAATGCACCAAACCAAATTGACCGTATAACGATTGCTATTGAACCGTTATATACAGCAAACGCAAGTGTAACAATAAGCGACCCTGCTGTGGCTATAAGAGTTGCAAAACCGTACTGACTGAAAACCTTGTTAAAGCGCGGATACTGTTCAGCCCATTTTAATATACCTATCTTTGCGTTTGGGTAAATGCGGATAATTCCGAAAACCGAATAACTTAACGTTACCGCCATAATTGCGAATAATACATATCCCCAAATTATGTATTCATAGAGCGCAGCTTGCGTTAAAATAAGCGTTCCGCCAATTGTTGAGCCTGTTGCTATAAGAATAATAGGCAATAGAAAATACCATTTCGGATTCGCTAACCACGCGATTACTTTTTTTAAACAATTCATATTCATATTCTCGCAGTGGGCATAAAAGGTTAAAGACGATAAAGTGCGCTTTGCTTTTTTGAATGATAGCGTCAGCTGGATATTTTTTGGCATTGGCGGTGCGGCATAAACCGCAGGGCTTACAGCTTTTTACCGCAAAACAAAAACGCGCCCTTAAAGGGGCGCGTTTTTACGCCTTAATCAATATCTGGTTATCTTTACCGACTTTATGATAATGGGTTCAATGGGCACACTATAAGTATCCGTCGAACCATCGGAAAGCGCGTCTGTCGTATCAATTTGCACTTCTGCCGACTGCACGAAGTCTTTGTCGCCGAGGGTATCTATATAGTCCTCTATGGCGTCGAGCAGGTCGTTGAGGGTATCTTCGGCGGAGCTGTTGCGCAACTGGGCGAAAGTGCAGTAGTAGTCCTCATCGAGGTCTGAGGACGAGCCCACCTGAATAGAGAACAGGCTTGTGGCACTGTTGTATTCATAAGTGCCTTGCACAGTTTCATTGTTGCTTGTCTTTAAGTATACTACTGTCCTCTTCGCTTTGTCACCGTTATCATCGCTGTCGTATGCCTTTTCGGTGTAATACATTTGAAGTGTGCCGAAAGATGCCGAGAGCTCGCCTTTTTTTATGTTGTGACCGTTCGCCGAGAACTCACCGCGCAAAGTCCAGTATGCCGAGTCTTTATCCACCTGCATGTTGTCATTGTCATCCATATAGTAATCGGTATATACCGAAGCAGTGAGGGCGCCCGACTTGAACAACTCGATATATTCGTTCTCCTTGTTGGCTTGGGTGGAATCGTCGTCGTCATAGTTGAGGTAGTTATCCATATCATCGTACGTAATGGCGTTTTCATATTCGCCTTCGATGTAATCGTAGCCGCCGCCGTACCAGTTGTTATCGGTATAATCGTGGATTATGGTGTCGTTGTAGAAGCCCGAATTGGCAAGCTCGATAAAGTGGCTAACCGTCTGGGGATACATATTTCTGTATAAGGTGTATTCTATGGCGTACTCCGTGCCGTTAAATTCTATTGTAATAACAGCGCGGGGATGCTTTGTCTCTATGGTGCACCCCGAAAGGGCTGCCGCCGCAGAGATTGCCGCCGCCATAGTCAAGCCGCAAAAAATGCGCCCTATCTTTTTTAAAGCCATATCTTACGCCTCAAAGAGAAAAAAGGTATTCTCTCCTATTCAAATATTATTATACAACTGTATTTTACTTATTTTAAGGCTTACCGTCAAGCAATTTTAGCGCAACGGATAAATTTCACTGCATACCCACCTATAAAGGTGCAACAGGGCGCACGGAAAAATTTCCGCACGCCCTTTGCATGCTTTTAAATCTTAAAATTACTCTAACGCGGCGGTTGCACCTGCTGCTTTGAGGTCGGCGATAATCTTTTCTGCCTCTTCCTTGGCAACATTCTCTTTAAGAACGCCGCCCTTTTCAACTAATGCCTTAGCCTCTACAAGACCAAGTCCGCTGAAACCGCGAACAACCTTGATAACGTCTATCTTCTTTGCGCCTGCGTCTTTAAGAACTATGTTGAACTCGCTCTTCTCTTCGGCTGCGGGGGCTGCTGCCGCTCCGCCTGCCGCAGGTGCGGCTGCAACTGCCACGGGTGCGGCTGCGGAAACGCCGAACTTCTCTTCAAGTGCCTTTACAAGCTCGTTGAGTTCAAGAACCGTCATATTGCTTATTTCGTCGATAAACTTATTGATATCTGCCATTTTTTTATTCCTCCTAAAAAATAGAAATTATTTTATGCCCATTCGGCAGGGCGTGCCGCCCGCATTTTACGGCGGCGGGCTGTGCCGCGTTTTCCGCTGAAAGCGGAGTTTTTATGCCTCTTTGCTCTCTGCAACCCTTGCAAGTACGCGCACGATACCCGAAACAAGGTTGCCCAGCACGCCTGCGAAGTTGGAAAGAGGCGCCTGCATAGAGCCGAGCATCTTTGCAACGAGTTCTTCCTTAGAAGGCATGGTTGCAAGCGCTTCCACTCCCGCTTTGTCAACATAGGCGTTATCGGCAAAGGCGCACTTCAAGACTATTTTGCCGTCGTATTCCTTTGCCGCCTTAGACATAAGCTTTGCGGCTGATACCTCGTCAGAGCTGAACGTCACGGCGGTGGGGCCGTTGAGCGCTTCGTCGAACTGGTTGAAACCCAAATCGTTGAATGCCCTTTTAAGGAGAGTGTTTTTGTAGACCTTGTATTCGCAGCCAGCCTCTCTGCACTTGTTTCTCAGTTCAGAAACTTCTGCAACAGTGAGCTTGTTGTAGTCTACAAACACAATGGACTTTGACGACTTAATCTTGGAGGCTATCTCTTCGACAACTACCTTTTTTGCTTCAAAATTAGCTGACAAGTTTTAGTACCTCCTTTTAAAAATAAAAAGCCCTTATACCGCGCGGCATAGGGGAGTTAAAAGCAATATTATAAATAATAATGTTTTAAAACCTTTAACCTCGGCAGGATATTGAGCAAAGAATTTTGCACCTGCTGTCTGCGGTATCATTGTTTTGCGTTGATATTATATTGAATTACGCCGCGTTTGTCAAACAATTTCGGGCGGCTAAATAAAATTTTTGCAGAATTTTGCGGCAATGCCGCCGCCCCAAAGACAAGCCGCCAACCCGAATACAACAATTATAAAAAAGAATTTTCACCACACATACGGACAGACTATGGTTGTGCATGGAAAGAAGAAAATTCGTAAAGAGTGCCGTATTCAAAAATCACGTCGCTGTCGCCCGTAATGAGCCATTCGTCGGTCTGTATTTTTTGCCGCTTTATCTCTTTGGGCGGAAGTGATTTGCCCTGCCAAAGTTTTATCAGGTAAACTTTACTACCCTTTGCAATGCGCGAGCAGATAAAGCCTTTGAACCAGTGCAAAATTTTTACCATATCCGCGGCAGTCTGCAAACTGTAAATCTGTTTGTAGCGCGCCTCGTAGTCCAACCCCAAAGCCGTTTGGACGGCATATATGTGGCAGTCTGTTAAAATTTTCTGCACGCCCGTGGCTATGGCGTCGGGGCAAAGATTATCTTCAAAGATTATACCGTCGCCACTCAACATACCGCCGCTGTCTAAATCGGGAATAATATCGTTAAAGATATACCGCGTATGTGCGAGCGGCTTTGTTGTACCTAAAAAATAAATTAAACTCATGCTTTTTTACTCGCCTTAAAGTTTAAGGCAACAGAAAACATTTGTCAAGAGTTAGCAGAACAAGTAGCGTGCGGAAAACCTCAACTATCCCCTGCCAATAATGACATCGTAGATACGGGCAAGACAAGGCGACGGCATAACTTCTGCCACTACCTTGCCTATAAAATTCAAATAGACAAAAAACCGCGCAACGTATTGCGCGGTATTTTATTAAACTTTATAGAGACAAGCAAGACAATGAAGGCGCGGAACGCTGTGAGGGCGCTTACTTTGCGCAAGTGACCGAACAGAACCGTAAGCCTGACACCGTATTGCGAGGTTTATATGAAGTTTTACTTAACCCTTATTATAATTCACACGCACACCAGGACCCATAGTCGAGCTTATACTAACACTCTTGATATACTGACCCTTTGAGGCGGTGGGCTTAGCCTTTATGATTGCGTCCATAAGGGCGTTGAGGTTTTCGGTTATCTTTTCTGCGCCGAAAGACTTTTTGCCTATGGGGCAGTGAATGATTGCCGTTTTATCGAGGCGGTATTCAACCTTACCTGCCTTAACTTCCTGCACAGCCTTGGCTACGTCCATGGTAACCGTGCCAGACTTGGGGTTGGGCATTAAGCCCTTGGGGCCGAGCAGACGGCCTATGCGGCCTACTACGCCCATCATGTCGGGAGTGGTAATCATTACGTCGAAATCAAACCAGTTCTCCGTCTGAATCTTCTGAATAAGCTCATCTGCGCCTACAATATCTGCGCCTGCGGCGGTGGCTGCATCTGCACGCTCACCCTTGGCAATTACAAGCACCTTTTTTGTCTTGCCCGTGCCGTTGGGGAGAACGAGCACGCCGCGCACCTGCTGGTCTGCCTGGCGAGGGTCTACGCCGAGGCGGACGTGGAGCTCTATAGTTTCGTCGAACTTTGCCTTTGCGGTGGAGAGGGCAATGTTGACAGCCTCTGCCACGTCGTATGTTTTGGAATGCTCGTAAGATTTAACGCTTTCTGCGTACTTCTTGCCAACTTTCATTTATAAATCCTCCTGTGGTAATTTCGAGGGGTCGACTTTTGGAATATAAAATCCCCTCTCCCACTTTACAAAACGCGCAGAGTTACTCCTCTACGGTTACGCCCATAGAGCGCGCTGTGCCCTTTACCATGCTCTTGGCTGCCTCTATATCGGAGCAGTTCAAATCGGGCATCTTGGTCTTTGCAATATCTTCCACCTGCGCCTTGGTGAGCTTGCCCACTTTGTCCCTGTTGGGGCGGGCGCTTGCCGTGTCTATGCCGAGCGCCTTTTTGATGAGCACGGGCGTAGGGGGCGTTTTGAGGACGAATGTAAAGCTTCTGTCCTGATAGATTGTGACTACGCAAGGGATGATAAGCCCATCTTTATCTGCCGTTTTGGCGTTGAATTCCTTGGTGAACCCTGGAATATTGATACCGTGGGGACCGAGGGTGGAACCTACGGGGGGGGCAGGCGTCGCCTTGCCGGCGGGGAGCTGCAACTTAACTACAGCGGAGATTTTTTTTGCCATAAATTAAAGTCCTCCTGTGTGGTGATAGCGAAACGCGCCCTGAAAAAAGTATTTGACGCGCTCTCCCACAATGAGCCCGCTTTGTATTATCTGCAAAGCGGGATTTATTACGTGCGTGCACAGTTCAGGCAGAGAGCGCCTGCCGCGCCGCGGCATAACCTATAAACTTTGGCGAGGAGATTACTCCCCAGCCTTTTTAATCTGTATATACTCCACTTCGACGTCGGTCGTCCTGCCGAACAGTTCTACGTTGACGAGAGCCTTTTGTGCGGCGTCGTTGAGTTCCTTCACCACGCCCGAAAAACCCTCTAACGGACCTGCGTCTATGTTTACCCTGTCGCCCACGGAGAAATCTACTTCTATTGCCACCTCTTCGAGGCGCATTTTGCGGATTTCATTCTCCTTCATGGGGATAGGTCTGCCCTGCGGACCGACGAAACCTGTTACGCCGCGCGTATTGGTCACCCAATACCACAGCTGGTTTGAGTATATCATTTTTATGAACACATAGCAGGGGAGCAGCTTGCGCTCTACAAGTTTGCGCCTGCCGTTCTTTTCCTCTATGGTGGTTTCCGTTGGAATCTTTACATCGAAAATCTGGTCTTGTAAGTTGTTGTTTTCGATAAGTCTTTCAAGGCTGTCCTTCACCATGGATTCGTAGCCGGAGTAAGTGTGAAGGATATACCAGCACGGCTGTTGCATATTATCCATATTTTTTAGCTGAGCCCCGTAACAATATCCAGAAGTGCGTTAAGCCCGTAATTGATTGCCGTGACAACCACGAGGAACGCAAGCACCACCACAAGCACCACGCCTGTGGACTTTAAAACCTTTGGGAAGGATGGCCACGTCACCCTTTTTAATTCTGAAAAGGTTTCTTTGAGCTTCCTGCCCGCACGGACAAAAATATTGGGCCTTTTTGCCCCGTCTTTATTTTGTGATGCCATAATAGACCTCCCGCGAAAATCGCGTTATAAAATTTGCCCCGCCGCAAAGCATGCTGCGGACTTTAAGTGCTTACTTCGTCTCTTTATGTTCGGTGTGCTTTTTGCAGAAGGGGCAGTACTTGGAAAATGTAAGCCTGTCGGGGTCGTTACGCTTATTCTTGTAGCTGTCGTAATTCCTGTGCTTGCACTCCGTGCATTCAAAGGTTATTTTGGCTCTTACTGTTGCCTTTTTCATTGTGGAAAACTCCGTACAAAAAAATTACACCCCTTCGAGGAATGTGCAGTAAGTTTATCACATAAAAGGGGGCATGTCAATCAAAAAAGGCTTTTTACAGAAATTTGCGCCCTGATTTTACATAAAAATGTACACGACATGCGCTGGCAAACGTTACCGCTATATTGCGCAAAGAATTGTGCGGCGCAAAATATGCGCCGCACGACATATCAGACTGTTACAGACTTCCGATATATTCGTTCAGCCACGAATATGTTGTCTGCTCTTTATACTCTTCAAACGCTTCGCTGTACTTATCGAAAAACTGCTCGGCAAGCGCGATACTTTCGGACGGAAGAGTGGCGTTCACGCCGTTATTATTTTTATACATTTCATCGGTAAAATCGTCAATATTTTTGCGCTGAACGAAGAGCATGGGAATTTGCACTTTGCGCTCATCCACCCCGTCGTCGGTGAGCACATAGTACCACACCGTGCGAAGCTCTATGTCGTAGTGGCGGGAAGTACGCTTACCCAAAATTTTATTATATTCGGGCACAAGCGGCGTTGAAGAGCCGTTTATGTATACGCTGTTTGAGTTGAGGGTGTTATCCGCATCCTCCGCCTTATCGGTCACACGCACGCTTGTTATGCCGCTCACCGAGTTGAGGGGCAGCCATATCGTGTCGTAGCTGGCAGTCAATGCCGTTTCTGTGACTTCGCCTGCCAGATATTGACCGCTGACCGAGGAATATACCTCGGCGAATGCGTCTATCGATAAATCTTCGCCCTCGCGCTTATTGGAGATAACCGAGGTGATTTCGTCGTCTGAATATATGAGTGCGCACGTCTTTGTATTTAAAGATTCCGTGCCTATAAATTCGGTGAGCTCGCCTGAAACAATTCCGTCCTCGCGCTCGAAGGTGAGGTACTGCATATAGCTCACGCCTGCGAGCGTAAATTTGAGGGCGAGGCTGAGGCAATCTTCCGAAAAGCCGTATTTGAGCACGCCTTTTTCGCCCAGCTCTATAACGCCGCTGTTGCGCCACACCGCCGAAGAGGAAGTATCTGAATTGAGCGAAATGCTGATAGTTCCGTTTGAAGCTGAAAGCGAGGCAGTCGTATCGGAAACAGAGATTGAAATATTAAATGTTGAGCCTGCAATAGTCAGCTCTGTTGAAAACTCGTTGCTGTCGGTATTCTTATCTATAAACGAACGGTAAACCTGCGCGATTGCCTCGCCAGCCGTGAATATTATGTCCGCGCCCGAAAGTATGGCAGACGAGCGGCTGAGTACGCCCTGCACGACGTGCATCTGCCTGCCTGTAAATACGTTGAGTAAAGACGATGTGGAAACGAACTCCGAAAAATCTTCGGTCTGCACACTGTTATAGGCAAGATTTTCTTCATCAAACGCTTCGGGAAGGAAACTGAACGGGTCGGGTCTGCCGAGCAGGGTATTTATTACTTCATATGCAGAATCCTGCAAACCGCCCTCTTCCTGCTCGCCGTCCGCACACGCCGCAACCATGCATATACATGCCGCCATTATAGAACAAACAAAAAATTTAAAAAACTTCATACTAACCTCCTTAATTGGCAATTATATGTGTGGGAGCAAAACCTCTCGCCGCCTGACTGTTTATGAGAGATTCGAGATAGGCGCGGAGCTTTTCCGGGCATTTTATGCCCGAGGTATCTATATCCCACCTGCCCACCGTATCTATAAATACATTGCCGTAATTGAAAAGCCTGCCGAGCAGTGAATAGTTTACGTGAACGCCCATTACGGGGGTGAGCACTCCCTATTTTCTTTGGTGGCAATAAGACCGCTGCGCACTATTATCTTATCCTGATAAAATTCCAGGCGATAGGTGGCAGCTTTGACTATGTACCATATGGCGACGAATACGGGAATAATAAATGTACAAAATATTATGCACAGCAATATCCTGCCGCCGTACGCGCCAAAAATGCTTCTGCGCGCCACATACTGCGGCGCCGTTCCTGAATTGTTCATATTTCCTCCTCTGTTTTAAAACTGTTTATCAATATGATTATATTCACGATTTTCGTGATTGTCAAGGATAAATCACGATTTTCGTGTATAAGTGCCGTATGAAACTTTTCGGGGAAAGGCTTAAAGAACTGCGGACGGCAAAGGCGATTACGCAGAAACAGCTTGCAGAACAACTGAACGTGAGCGGAAATGCCGTACATTGCTGGGAATGCGATAAGCAGGAACCTTCTATGGCAACGTTGCTTATATTGAGCGAAATTTTTGAAGTTTCGCTGGACTATCTGTTCGGCAAAACAGATTACTGAAAATGCGCGACGCGCGGCTTAACGCCGCGCGCCGCGCTTTCACACAAAAAAGCTACCTTAAACAATACATGCTGGCGGCGCAAAACTTGCGCCGCCAGCATGATATTCCGAAAAAAAACGACAAAAAAAAGCCGCCCGTGCCCTTGCGGCACGGGCGGCAATATATTGCCGTGAATAAGTTTTACTTTTCGTAGACGGAGCGTGAAAGCACGCCAATATAGGGCAGATTGCGGTATCTGTTTGCGTAGTCCAGTCCGTAGCCCACGACAAATTCGTCGGGAATATCAAAGCCTACATAGTCAGCAGTCATATCTACCTTCCTCCTCGAAGGCTTGTTGAGTATACAGCACGTTTTTACGGAGAGAGCGCCCTGCCGCAAAAACCTTTCGCACACGGCGTGCAGAGTGTTGCCCGTATCTATAATATCCTCGACGACGAGCACATGCAGACCTTCGGCCTCAAATCCGCGCGAGGCGGAAATATTAACGCCGCCCTGCGGCACAGTGCCGTTTTTATAGGACGAAGCCTCTATAAACGAAAGTTCTATCGGCAGTTTTATGTACCTTATAAGGTCGGCGCAGAACACCGCGCCGCCACGCAGTACGCCCACTACCGCCAGGCGTTTGCCGAAGTAGTCGCGCGTAATCTGCGCACCCAGCTCTTTCACCCTATGGGCTATTTGCCGCCGTGTAAACAGCACCCTGTATATATCGCTGTGCTTCATTATTCTCCTTCTTACAGATTTTTCGCTTGGCAAAAGCGAAAAAAATCTTTGTGATTTTATAAAAGTCCGCTCCCACTTGCCGCAAACTCCGACTGAAATAAAGTCTGCCGTGCAAAAAATATTCCGCACGGCGGTGCGGAATAAGAGTGTAATCAGTTGAGCTTATCTTCGCCGCTCACCGAAAAGGCGTAAACTTCCCTGTCTTCGGGGAAGAGCGGACCCGTTACCACGGGCAGGTTGAGGGGCGCCACATACGCCGAAGCCGTGAGGTTAGTTACAGCCGCGCGCAGGTAGGGATAGAGCATCTTGGTGCCCTCTATAATGAACTCCCTCTCTTCTTCACTGCCGGGTGCCGCGTCCTCCACCTCGAACGTGCCCACGAGGGTTACGTTGATATTGAAGGGCTTGGGCTCTTCATCGGTGCTTTCGACCTTTAACGAAAGCGCGATAAAGTTGAGCTTATCGTTGCCGTTTACCTTTCTCACCTGACGGGAGAACTGCGGCTTGATATCTAATCTTGCATTGGGTTCGAGGCGGACTCTGTTAAGCCTGAAAGAAAGTTCTTCGGCGGCTACGCCCCTGAAATTGATTTTCATGTATAAATCTCCTTAAAATCTTATTGCCGCGAAAATGCCGCGCGGCGCTGTCTGTATATATTTTAAACCATATGCACTCAAATGCAAACAATTTTTAGCAAAAAATTTAAAATCGGCGCGCAAAAATTTAAAAAAGCTATTTCCGCAGGGGCGCTATGCGCTTGAACTCGGATAAAATTTATAATATAATTATGCCGTGAAAACTATTGATTTTACCGCCCTTAAAGGGCTGTTGCTGAAATGCAAAAAACCTTCGCGCTATACGGGCGGAGAATTTGGCACGCATGTAAAAGAGGACGCCGCCTTTAACTTTTGCATGTGCTTCCCCGACCTATATGAAGTGGGAATGAGCAATTTGGGCATAAAGATTGTGGCTGCCTCTTTTGAAGAGCGCGGCTTTTGCGCCGACTTTTGCTTTGCGCCCGAAAGGGACTTCGGCGAAGGGCTGAAAGAGCGGGGCGTGCCTCTGTATTCGCTTGGGCTGAAAGCCCCACTTGCCGAGTTTGACATGGTTGGCTTTTCACTGCAATACGAGCTGTGCTACACCAACATGCTGTATATGCTTGACCTTGCAGGTATTCCGCTTAAAAGGTGCGAGCGCGCAGGCAAAGGCTACCCCCTGATAATTGCGGGCGGACCGTGCGCCGTAAACCCAGAGCCGCTTGCCGACTTTGTGGACATATTCTTCATAGGCGACGGCGAAAGGGCGGACGCCGACGTAGCCGAAATTTACGTAAAGCACGGCGGCGCAACGGAGGAGTTCTGGAAAGAGATTTGCAAAATTGACGGCGTATATGCCCCTGCCTGCACCCGCCCCGTATATGCGGACGGCGGTCGTCTTGTCGGCTTTGAGGGGGAAAAAGTACGCCGCGCGCTGGTTGCAGATTTAGACAGTGCCATATTCCCCGAAGAGATTGCCGTGCCCAACTGCGAGAGCGTGCACGACCGCGCCGTGATAGAAGTCATGCGCGGTTGCTACCGCGGCTGTCGCTTCTGCCAGGCAGGCTTTATATACCGCCCTGTGCGCAAGCGCTCGGTTCAGACGCTTACCAGGCAGGCAGCCTCCCTTATAAAACATACGGGCTACGACGAGGTAAGCCTCAATTCGCTGTCCACGGGCGACTACGGCAAATTGAGCGAACTTCTCAAAAGCCTTAAAGGCGCACTTCCGCCCGAAGTAACGCTGGCTCTGCCCTCGCTCAGGGTAGACAGCTTTGACGGAGAGTTTGCGCAGGACGCGAGAAAAATTTCGCTGACATTTGCGCCTGAGGCAGGCACCCAACGCCTGCGTGACGTTATAAACAAAGACATAACCGAAGAGGAGATATTGCGCGCGGCGGAGAGCGCGTTTGACGCAGGATATTCGGCAGTAAAACTGTATTTTATGCTGGGACTGCCCACCGAAACTGACGACGACCTTGAAGGCATTTGCAATATATGCCGCAAAATAAGCGAGCTGTACAAAGCCAAAAAACGGGCGCGCGCGTTGAGAATATCGGTATCGGCGGCAACCTTTGTGCCCAAGCCGTTCACCCCCTTCCAGTGGGAGAAGCAAGCCTCGCAGGACGAAGTTGCGCACAAGCAGGACTACCTTATAAAACACCTGCCCAGGGGCGTAAAGTTGAGTTGGAACGCCTTTTACCCCTCCCTTTTAGAGGCAGTGCTGGCGCGCGGCGACAGAGCTTTGGGTAAGGTTATAGAGCGTGCGTACCGCCTGGGGTGCGCCTTTGACGGCTGGGACAACCTGTTCCGAGAAGATTTATGGCGGCAGGCGTTTAAAGAATGCGGCATATGCGAGGGGCAATATGTGCGCGAGCGCACCGAAGACGAAGTTTTGCCGTGGGACTTTATAGACATGCTGATAGAAAAAAAGTACCTTTTGAAGGAACGCCGCCGAGCCTATGCAGGCGAGGTTACGGGCAGCTGCCTTAAAGGGTGCGGCGCGTGCGGTATGCAGAAAAACTGCCCTGCGGCGAGGGGGATATATGATAGCCTTTAAATATACCAAGACCGACGGCGCGGAGTATATTTCGCACCTCGATTTGTTGCGGCATATAGACCGCACCCTGCGCCGCGCAGGCATTGCCGTGGAATACAGCCAGGGCTACCACAGGCATGCGCGCATATTCATGGGCGCGCCGCTTGCGCTGGGAGTGCGCTCCGTGGCTGAATACTGCGCCATAGACGCAGACTACGGCGGCGACTTCAAGCAGGCGTTCAACAGCCACTCCCCCGCAGGAATCAAGTGCATAGACTGTAAAATTACCGAAAACAACCCCAACTATGCCCAAGCCATTCAGGCGTGCCGCTATGAGGCAGAGGGCGACTACAACTTTGAAATACGAAAAGTTACGGCTCAAAAGAGCATAGTAATAACGGACAAGCGCGGACGGGAAACCGACATAAGACCAAGGATACTCTCCCTCAGAAAAAATGGCGGACGGCTGAAATTTACGTTGACCTGCGGAGAAAAAACCTTGCGCCCCGACCTCTTTTGCGAGTGGCTGGAAAGCCGCTTCGGCGCAATAACTCGCGACATTGTAAAGGTGGAAAGCATAGGCGAGGGAACTTTTTAGGTGACGGCATAAGAAAAGCTTTGTTCAGCAGAGCCGAAAGACTGTGCGCCGAACTGCCTGACGAAACTTGCTTCGATGGAGGCAAAGAGAGAGATTGCCGACAGCATGTATCGAATTATCACGCGCGGCAACAGCCGCGCTCACCACTGTAAACGTTTTGGCTTTGCCAAAACTAATCACTGAATAGTGCGCCCGCCGCAAAATTCTGCGGCGGGCGCACTATACTTTAAAGGTATCTTTTAAGCTTCTTTTCAAATCCCTCTTCAAGGGCGATTAAATCTTTGAGCAGTTGGTAAATCTCTTCGTTCAATTCCCCGCCGCCGTCGGTAAGCGAGGTTTTCAGGCTGGTTATGCCCTGCACAGTACCCTTTACCATCATCTGCGCAATGTGCTGGGAGGAGTTGTCTGCAACGGTGTTCATCTTTATGGCAGACCACATCATAGCCTTCTTTACGGGGCTCGGCTCTTTGACTTCCAACCCGAACTTGCGCGCAAGCTGTGCCGCCCTGCCAGAGATTTGCTCGTACTCCTCGTGCTCGCGTATTATCTCTTCGCGCACGTCCACGTCCTCCACCTCGGGGAGAATATCTGATATAGATTGCAACGCAAGTTGTGCGTTGCGGTAAATTTCGGCAAGTATTTCGCCGTCGCTCTTCTTGTTTTCCATACATAGAGTATGGGCGCGCCGCGCTCTGTTTATGCGCCCGCGCGGCAACGGAATAGAACTATGCTTTAAGTTTTAAAAGCTCTAATAATTCATAATTGCTTTCTCGCACAGATTTAGTTCCAGACTGTCAAATCTGCACTACCCTGCGTTAATTCAAGCAATACGTAATGCTTTTTATGCTGTGAAAACCAATCTTTTACGCGGTTATACTTGTATTCACCTATCATGGTATAGCCGCCCTCTTCAAATAAGGCAATATCTTCCATATATATGTCGTACTCGGTGACAACATAGTCGGCAAGTCCCTCGCGGACATAACGCTCTATTTCATCGTATAATTCGGAAAAACTTTCGCGCGAGAAGTCGTTCAGCGCAAAGTACTTGAACTGAGGAGCTTGGTCGTAAGCTGTATAAAAGCCCATATCACTTATTTTGTAGCTCAGGAGTACGGCATCGTCACCAGCGCGCTCTTCGATGGTTTGTGCAACAGTTTTCTGCGGATAATAGTTCGGCATAAACAGAGTAAGCGTAGACATGCCAAACAATAGCGTAAAAAATGTTAATGCAACAGCACAAATTACAGCTGTATGCACATTCATGCCCGCCCTTACTTTGCGCGCCACAATGGCGGAAAAGCCGCTGTTTTGCACCTCTTCTACGGGCGTTTGTTCAGGAATATCACCGCGCTTTTTTGCCCTGCACGCCCTTATATGCGCCACAGCGTTGCCAAACAGCCAGCCTATAAGTTCAAGGGTCGGCTTCAAACCAACGGAAAGCAGAATAACTACGGGGAAATGATATGGTGTATGTTTGCCGCTGATTAACTGTACTGCAAACATGGTGCAGACAATGGCTATAAAATACTTCCCGTACAGAGAACGACCGCTCTTGCGGTAAACATATATTATGGAGCAAACTGCGACAAAGTAAAGGTATATATGCCTTGCAAATGATAACAACGTATCGGCAATGCGCTCTATAAATTCCTCCACACCCGTTCCGCCATAGCTGAACATGTTACGATAGAAATATACTTCCACAAGGTCGCCTATCGCACCGTTTACTCCGAAATATATAAGGCAAGGTATGGCTGGCACGGCAAACGCCGCAATAAATACAGCGGCATATATAAAGCCGCTTTTTAAGTCGTGCTTTAAGCACCTGTCTACAAACAGACACACGGCAAACGCGGCATACAGAGCAAGTCCAGTGAACTTTGACCAAAATATAATTCCCGAAAACAGTCCGCACAGCACCACGCGGTAAAGCGGCATTTTTATGCCGCCGCTTTTAAAGTAGCTTAAAAAGACATACAGTCCGTAGGCGAGCATTGGCAGACAGTATTCCTCTACACAGCCACCGCTTTGAAGCTGTCCAGCCGCGGTATATGTCAGTCCCGCCACAGCCACAAGATATAAGAGCGCCTTTGCGTGCGGCATGAACATTACAAGTATTTTGTAGCAGACAAACAGATAAGCGGTGGCGCAGATTATTTCAAGAATATATATGCCCCAAAAGTCATTTCCGAAGCAAAGATAGTTAAGGGCAAACACAAAGTATACTATCGGTCCCTTATGGTCGAATAAATCTCTGTAAGGCACGAGCCCTTCGACTATACCGTGACCCACCGAGAGATACCAGTTGGAGTCTACCCAGTCGTTGAACGGGTAAAGAAATGAACATTTTGAAACTATGGTTATGCACACAAAGGCGAGCGCAAGGCTTATACCGAACACCGACCAAAAACGCTTGCGCGCCGCCTTCTTCCCCTCTTCGGTTGGAGAGCACGTCAACTCTGCCGCTCCGTCGTAAAACAGAGCCTCTTCATTCCATAACTTTTCTTTTTTCATAACTTGGCGGAAGGCTTGCCGCGGTGGCTTAATCTCCCTTTCTCCTCTTTCGGAATATTATAAATTTGCGCGTTAGGTAGTTATATACCAGCACAATGCATGTAAGCAAAATTTTTATAAGCCAATAGTTCCAGCCAGCCAGGCCTACAAGCAGGTACATGCCCAACACATTTATGGCAAGTCCGCCCGCGCTTAAAGCAGTAAACAATATAAAACCGAGCACCGTTTTAGAGTTGCCCTTTTCTTCAAACACAAAGAATACCGAAAGTAAGTAATTGACTACCACACCGACAAGGAAACCTGCGCCCGTGCTTACACACTGCGCCGTAACAGAAGCGCCCTCTGAACTGAAAATATCGGTAAACTGCGTATACAGCGATGGGTCGAACAGATATAGCACTATACCCGAGGCGATAAAGTCTGCCAAAGTGGCAATTGCGCCGACTATGGCAAAACGAATGATTTCTGCAAGCCGCCTGTTGCCAAAACACAGCTTTAATATCAGCCGAGCAGGCAGGCTGCTCTGTTTTACATTCGCCGCACCGTCTGTTGTCATTCTTTCGCGCGACTGTGCCGCGTCGTCCGTAGACTGTTTTTCGGCGGAAGCCTCTTTTCTCTTTCCGCCCCCTTTCACCGACTGCGGAAGCTCGTCCGCGATATTACCTCTGTGCAGAGCGCCGTTTTGCAGTCTGCAACTGTCTGAATTCTCTCTCATAAAAAAACTTCCGTAATGGCAATTTGCACTAACAAATAGCCGAGAACAATTATAATACGCAGCAGTTATTTTGGCAACTGTTTACATATTTTTAGGAGGCGAAACCATTACAAAATTTTAATATATGCGTGTAAAATGGGTGTAGCGGTCATTTTTGCTTGACATAATTGCACGGGAGTGGTAAATTATACTCCGAGCCGCTCGGAACGGGCACCAAAGCGCCTAAATTTTTTATGGGACGCCTGCGCAGATTTATTCTGCAAAACTTCCGGCGAGACTGGTTTGAGGAGGCATTTTTTAATGTACGCGATTTTTGAAAACGGCAGCAAGCAATACAGGGTCTGCCAAGGCGACACCGTAAAGCTTGAAAAGCTGAAAGCAAACGTAGGCGACACCGTGGAATTCCCTGCAATTATGATTGCGGATGATAAAGGCATTAAGGTGGGCGCCGAAGCAGAGGGCACCAAAGTTTTTGCACAGGTACTTTTCCAGGGCAAGGCGAAGAAGATTACCGTATTCCGCTATAAACCAAAGAAGAACGTGCGCAAGAAGCAGGGTCACAGGCAGCCCTATACCGAAGTAAAGGTTACTGCCATAGGCGAGGCATCAAAGGCGGCGACGGCAACAACGAAAGCCGCAACAGAACCCAAGCCTACAACGGCAACGAAGGCTGTAACGGAACCCAAGACTACAACAGCAACGAAAGCCGCAACAGAACCCAAGCCTACAACGGCAACAAAAGCTGTAACAGAGCCCAAGCCCACAACGGCAACAAAAGCCACAACAGAGCCCAAGCCCACAACGGCAACAAAAACCACAACAGAGCCCAAGACGTCAACGGCAACGAAAGCTGTAACGGAACCCAAGACTACAACAGCAACAAAAGCTGTAACAGAGCCCAAGCCCGTAACGGAAACTGCAACGGCATCAGAGCCCAAGACGGCAACAGCAACAAAAGCTGTAACAGAGCCCAAGCCCGTAACGGAAACTGCAACGGCAACAGCAACAAAGGCCGCAACGACTGCGGAAGCTACACCAGCTACAAAAACCACAAGGACTATAAAGATTGCAACAGCTAAAAAGGTAGCAAAGCCAACTGCCAAGGAGTCGGGGAGGGAATAAACTATGTTATTTTTAAAATTATTTGCCCACAAAAAGGGTACTGGTTCGTCCCACAACGGCAGGGACAGCGAGGCAAAGCGCCTTGGCATTAAGCGCGCAGACGGTCAGTTTGTGCTTGCAGGCAACATACTTGTAAGACAGCGCGGTACCAAGTTTAAGCCTGGCAACAACGTAGGTCTTGGCAAGGATGACACGCTCTTTGCATTGGTAGACGGCACAGTTAGGTTTGAGCGCGTAGGCAAAGACGGCAAGCAGGTTTCAGTTTACGCCGCAGAATAATAAATTTTGAGGGGTTGCAAATAGCAACCCTTTTTTTGACCTTGCGGAAGTATTATGTATTCGCCGCAATTTCCGCCTGCAAATTCCGTCGTGTAGAGGCGGAGTTTTGCTGAACAGGGGCTAAAACAGAGTGAGCCTCCCCCCCCTTTATCTGCGGCATATATGCGGTTAAATAATCTTCTGCGCCAACATTTACACGGAGTTACCGTTTTGTCATACATAGTTATAAAATTACAAGCTTTTATGAAAAGGGCGTGCCTTACGGCGCGCCCTCTATGTCTGTAATAAATTGTTCAATTGCCGCGGCTTTTTCCGCAGTTACCGCTTTTGCCTTGCAGAGATTTTGCAAAAACATTACATTCAAGTTCGGCGCATACTTCGTCTGTGAGGTCGTAGCCGCAGGCGGCGAAGAAGTTTGCCGCCTCACCTTCGGGCAGGGCATATATACTCTGCGCGCCAGCCTCGGCAAGGCGCATTTCGGCAGTGAACAGCAGAAACCTGCCCAGCCCGTTCTGCCGCTTTGAAGCAACTATGAATAGCTCGCGGACATCGCCCCAGCCGTCTTTAAAACACCAGTCGTTGCCGGGCTCGTCAATCTGATATATACAGAAGCCGCATACTTCACCGTCCTCCTCTATGAGGTCGACCATTAAAAGCCCTGCCAGAAGGTCGGGAAACACATACTCTTCGGCAAGGTGGGCGCCGTCCTCTTCACAGCCGAGCTCATCGTAGTAGTCGGCAAACATTTTGCAAAATCTTTCTTTATAATTTTCGTTCAAAGGAAAAACGCGAACCATATAATACCTCAAAATTCACCTGCATATAAGCGGCAACCATGCTTATATTATAGCACACTGCGCACAAAACGGCAAACACGGGCAAGGCTGTGAGCAGAATTATAGACAAAACGGATATTTTATAGTATAATACGGAGTATGAATAACATAGTTTACGCAGGCAAGAGCGAGCAAGTAGTGCGTGAATTTTCCGAATCGAAAAAATTCTGGCAACTGATACGCTGTGCGGAACAGGGCGAGCTGCGCTGCGGCAAGGCAGCGGAGAAGCACGACTGCGGCGATGTGCTCGTTATTCCTCCGCTAACCAAATTTGAGCGAACGGGAGAAAATACCGCCGACGAATACATATTTATGGAGGGCACGGCTCTGCCGTTTAAAACGCCGAAAACAGTTGCCGAGGAACGCGGAGGAGGGTTTGCCCATGTATTTATGCAGGCGGCAGCCTACTATTCTGACGGCGGAGCAAAGAGCGCAGCCGTCCTCTCCGCCCTCGGCGACCTGTTGACCGGCTATATAGTGGCACAGACCGACCGCCCTGCACATTCGCCCGTGGTGGAGAGCATACGCGCCGATATTACTGCCAACGTAAGCAACGCGGCGTATGCGCTTGACATGTATCTTAAAGGACTGCCCCTTAACTACGACTATATACGCAAACTGTTTAAAAGCGAAGTAGGCATGACCCCGCACGAGTACCTGACAGAAGCGCGCATGCAGTTGGCTGCAAACCTGATTTTAAGCGGTATGAGCAACCAATACAGTCGTTACAGCATATCGCAGATATCAGAGATGTGCGGCTTTGCCGAGCCCCTTTATTTTTCGCGCGTGTTCAAAAAGCGTTTCGGCGTAGCGCCCACCATGTACGGCAAATAAATTGCACCGCATATATGCAAAAACTATCGCAATATTATACACGAGCCGCCGCGGACAGACTGTCCGCGGCGGCTTTTATACTCAAATATACCTTTTTTACCCTTATGGAGGGCTGAACACCTTACGCTCAAAGCTCGGCGGAGTCGGGCGGTATATAGCCCTCGCCGTAAATCTCCTTTGCCGAACTTACAATCATAAACGCCTCTTTATCCTCCTCCCTCACTATGTCGCGCAGGCGGGGATAGGCGACGGGTTTTACTACGCATAGCAAAACCTTTTTGGCAGTGCCGCTATACGCGCCCTTGGCGTCGGCAATTGTTGCGCCCGCGTCCAGCTCTTTGAGTACACGCGCGCCTATGCGGCGTGCAGGCTCTTCGGCGGAGATTATAAACACCATCTTTGCCGAGTTGCCGCCGTATAGCACGCGGTCGATAACTATTGTAAAGACTATAATGGACAGCACCGTGTAGAAGAGCACTTCGAGCGTGTTTTCTTTGTAGGCGAACGCCGAAAAGGCGACGATAATAAGGTCTGCAACCATTGTTATCACGCCCGTGCTTATGTGGCGGAACTTTTTGCGGATTATCTTTATGGGGATATCGGTGCCGCCCGATGACGAGCCGCAACGGAAGATGAGCCCCAGACCAAAACCGTAAATTGCTCCGCCTGCAACAGCGTTAACCAAATAGCTTTCGGTAAGGGGCAACAGCCATACGCCCGATGACGAGGGGAGCCATGTGAAGAAGAGGCTTTCTGCCAGCCACATTAGAGCAGACGAAAGGGCGATGACGTACAACGTGGACAGAAAAAAATCGCGCCCAAACGCCTTCCACCCCCACAACAGCAGGGGTACGTTGACTATAAATATAGTGATACCAGCACTGAACCCAGTGAGCTCGTTGATTATGAGCGCGACGCCCGTTGCTCCGCCGCCAGCAAGTCCGCCTGCCTGTAAAAAGATTACAACGCCGACGGCATACAGTATACAGCCCACAGTAATGAGCGAGTAGCGCCTGATATAATTGAGCAGTTTTGAACTTTTTGAAACCATTATATAATTAATTTGCCTGCAAATCAGACCATAATACCTCAAAATACGCGATAAAAGAAAATTTCACAGCATATATGCCGCAAATAACGTACAAAGAGAGGTTTTGCCGCTTCCTATTAAGCCTCCTGCAAAGCAAGCCACCGACATAAATCCTGCGTGCCTTATACACCGCACAACACAAATTATCCGTGCTCCAACTGCTTGACACAACACAAAAGCCCCGCGCTTATGCGCGGGGCAATGACGATTTAATAAAATCAGTCTTTGAAGCCGAAGTATTCTTCTGCGTTGTTGTAGCAGACATCCTGCACGATTTTGCCGAGTGTCTTTATTTCGGAGGCAGGGTACTGACCCTCCTCCACTAATCTGCCAAGCACCGAACACAGCAGTCTTCTGTACAGCTCGTGTCTGGGGTAGGAGAGGAACGAACGGCTGTCTGTGAGCATGCCCACGGACTGCGCAACCAGACCTACCTGCATGAGAGTTTCTAAATTCTGCTTCATGCCGTCGAGCTGGTCGAGGAACCACCACGCGGTGCCCACCTGCACCCTGCCCTTTACGCCCTCCTTCTGGAAGCACCCTGCAAGCACGGTGAGCGCGTAGTTATCGCGCGGATTGAGGCAGTAGAGTATCGTCTTGGGGAGCGCGTTTTGCATATCGAGCGAACCCAAAAGCGCAGAGAGCTTTTCCATATATACCTGGTCCTCTATGGCGTCGAAGCCTGTATCGGGACCTATCTTTTCGAGCATGGTTTTAGAGTTGTTTCTGAGCGCACCTATGTGGTACTGCTGCACCCAGCCGTGCTTTACGTACTGCTTGCCGAGGAAAATAAGTATATAGCCCTTGTATTTATCCTGCTCTTCGCAGGTTATAGCTTTGCCCTTTATGCCCTTTAAGAATACGGCGTTTGCCTCTTCATAGGTTGCAGGAGCGTAGTGTACCACGTCGAGGGCGTGGTCTGATATGCGCGCACCCATGGAATGGAAGAAATCTATTCTGTCGGCGAGGGCGTTGCACAAATCTTCGAGCGTCTTTATGGGCTTGCCCCATACGCCTGCGAGCTGGTTTACCCACGAGGCATACCACGAGAGCTCTACGTTTATGGCTTTATCGGGACGGAACGTGGGAAGCACCTTTACCTTTAAGGTTTTATCCTCCGCCATCTTCTTGTGCCATTCGAGGCTGTCTACGGGGTCATCGGTAGTGCATACCGCCTTTACATTTAACTTATACATCATCTGGCGCGCGGTGAGCGTTTCGAGCTTTTTGTTTGCCTTTTCCCAAATCTTTTCGGCGTTGGCAGGGCAGATTACATCGTTAATGCCGAAGTAGCGCTGCATTTCGAGGTGGGACCACAGATACAGCGGATTGCCCACGAAGTAGGGCATGGACTCGACAAACTGCATAAACTTCTTTTTGTCATCGTCGGGACCGGAGACAGAGTCCTCTTCATATCCCCTTGCGCGGAGGGCGCGCCACTTGTAGTGGTCGCCATACCTGTCTCCTGCGCCCAGCCACGCCTCGGTAAGGTTGCGGAACTTTTTGTCCTCGTAAATCTCCTTGGGGGGAAGGTGGCAGTGATAGTCTATAATAGGCATATCCTCTGCATACTTATGATAGAGCGTTTTTGCAGTTTCGGTGTCGAGCAAAAAATCTTTATCCATAAAGTCTTTCATATTAATAAATACTCCTTATCACCTGTTTTGAAGATTGAAAGTTCAAGGGTGTTGATATTTCATTATTAGCAGGTTGTATTTGAGCCCGTCTATAAGCTTGTATGCGACGAGTTGCACCGCCTGTATGCCGCAGGTTTTGCACCTTTCCACGGCGGCGGGCAGTCCCCTTCCGCCGAAGTCGTGAGCGCGGAAAGCTATCTACATTATCTCTGAACGCGGCCGCTGCCGTCGCCGCCTGCAAGGGCGTCTACTTCCTTACGGGATACGAGGTTGAAGTCGCCGGGTATGGTGTGTTTGAGCGCCGAAGCCGCAACGCCGTATTCGAGGGCAGCCTTGAAATCTTTTCCGTCGAGGAAACCTGTTATAACGCCGCCCGCAAAGCTGTCGCCGCCGCCAACGCGGTCGACGATGGGG
This sequence comes from uncultured Clostridia bacterium, assembly GCA_965120485.1. Taxonomy (GTDB): domain Bacteria; phylum Bacillota; class Clostridia; order Christensenellales; family Borkfalkiaceae; genus Coproplasma. Next base: position 5,578 of record CBCPNG010000016.1, on the reverse strand, counting down.
GAAATTCTGTACTCTCTCGAATGGTAGAACTCGCCCGTTTCACCGTTGTATATGCACGCCGACCAGCCGTTATCAGAGGCGGAGTGGCTTACTCGAAGCGAGGATACGGCGTACTTGAACTTGAATTTTGCAACCATCTGCTCGAATATCGACTTGTAGCCATCGAGGTTGAGTTTGCCGCTTGTAACGTCAGTTTTGGCAGGCTTGAAGCCGAGCACAAGCTCCGCGTCCTCTTCGTTGCCTATGCATACGTCAACGTACTTCATAAGCCCCGTCATTACCTTCTGCGCCTTTTCAGACGACCACAGTTTTTTGCGGAAGTTGAGGTCTACCGATACGGTTACGCCGTGCTTTTTAGCGGCTTTGAGCGCCTCTTCGGTGAGCTTTGCGGCGGAGTCTGAAAGGGCGGGCGTGATGCCAGTGAAGTGGAACCAGTCTGCACCCTTGAATATTGCGTCGAAGTCGAAGTCCTTGGCAGTTGCCGTGCTTATGGAGGAATGAGCCCTGTCGTAGACTACCTTTGAAGCTCTCATCGCCGAGCCCGTTTCGAGGTAGTATATGCCCAGCCTTTCGCCGCACTTTGCAATGTGGTCGGTCTCTACGCCGTACTTGCGGAGAGCGGCTATGGCGCACTCGCCGAGCTCGTTATCGGGCACTGCCGTAACAAATTCAGCCTTGTGCCCGTAGTTGGCACAGGACACCGCAACGTTTGCCTCGCCGCCGCCGTAGTTGATTTCGAACTCGTCGGCTTGGATAAACTTCTCGTTGTTGGGGGTAGAGAGGCGAAGCATGATTTCGCCCATGGTTACAATCTTCTTCATACAAATTACTCCTATGTTTTATTATTTTTTTAAACGAAGAAACAGTTTTATTTAAGCGCGCATTAAACCGCCGCCTTTGCGCCCCTGCCAAGGGAAAATTACGCCCTGCAAGAAACGCGCGTAGCTGCGGTATATGCGCGGTCTTTTTATTTTCGCTTTACAAGGTGTACGGCAAAGCCGCCGAATTGGTCTTTGAGGTATGCCACGTTCATCTCGCCCGTAGCCTTATCGAATTTGAACGAGCTTTCGTCAGGTTCAAAGCCGCGGAGTTTGAGCTGGTATACCGCGCGCTTCACAGAATTTGTGGCTATGGCTATGTGGCCGTGGTCGCCCTTGAAAGGCTCCTTCATCATCTCCATATAGGTGGAGGCGAATACCGAGCTGTTGCCCACCTTCTTTTTAAAGCCGAAGGCGGATTGGAACTTGTCGGCAACCGCTTCTGCCTCGGCAGGGTTTGCGCAGTTCAGACCTACGTGCACCATCTCGAAGCCGAGCATCTTATCTACCGCCTCTTTGCAAAGGCGTGTTATTTCGTCCCAGTTCTCTTCATCAAGCGCCTTGGCAGGCACTATCCAGCTGCCTCCGCAGCAGACGATTTTGTTGTAGGCAAGGTAGGTGTTAAGGTTATCTGCCGAAACGCCGCCCGTTGGCATGAAGCGCATGGTGGCATAGGGGGCGCACACCGCCTTTATATATGCAAGTCCGCCCGCCTGCTCTGCGGGGAAGAACTTGACAAAGTCCAGTCCCAGCTCTAACGCCTGCTCTATTTCGCTGGCGGAAGAAAGTCCCGGGGCGAACGGAATGCCCTTGCTTAAACAGTGCTTTACAACCTTGGGGTTGAGCCCTGGCGCCACGCAGAACTTTGCCCCAGCCGCATAGGCGGCATCTGCCTGTTCGCAGGTGAGCACCGTGCCTGCGCCGACCATCATGTCGGGGTATGCCTTTGTCATGCGGGCGATGACCTTATCCGCCCCCTTGGCGCGGAATGTTACCTCCGCACAGTTAATGCCGCCGTCGCGCAGAGCCTTTGCCAGCTTTTCGGCATTTTCCACCTTATCAAGCTTGATAACGGGGACAACGCCTACGTTGCCGAGCTCTTCTGCCACGGCATCAATCTTTTGCTTGACAGTTGCCATAATATCTCCCTAATTATATGTGCCTAAGGCACATATTCTAATTATCCATAATCAATTATAGTTTCATAGCGCGCAGAAGTAAATATACAAAACGGATATTCTAATATATTTTTCAGACCTTGTACACTTACCATAGGCAGTTATCACGCGTTTTGCCTCGCAAAACGCTTATCACTTATCACCTGCCGCAGGCAAATTTTAGTGTAGAGTTTCGGCTGTGCCGAAATATTTAAAGCTATGAGCGCGGCTGTCGCCGCGCGTGATGATATGATTGCGGCGCAATCATAGTTGGTTTTGCGCTTTGCGCAAAATCATCTGCCCAGCCAGCCGCCGTCTACGGCGAGAGTGAAGCCATTAACGTAATCTGACGCGGCACTTGCGAGGAATACCGCCGCGCCCTCTAAATCTTCGGGTGTACCCCAGCGCCCGGCAGGGATTCTTGCAAGAATATCAGCAGAGCGCACTTCGTCCTGTCTGAGCTGTTGTGTGTTGTTGGTTGCCATATACCCCGGGGCTATTCCATTTACATTTATGCCGTACTTTGCCCATTCGTTGGCGAGAGTCATGGTAATTCCCTTTATCGCCGATTTAGAGGCAGCGTAAGATGGCACCCGTATGCCGCCCTGATAGGAGAGCATAGAGGCTATATTTATAATTTTTCCGCCACTACCCTGCTTTAAAAACTGCTTTGCAACAGCCTGCGTGAGAAAGAACACTGTTTTTAGGTTTACCGAAATAACGCTGTCCCAGTTTTCTTCGGAGAACTCTATTGAATCCTGCCTTTTGATAATGCCTGCATTATTGACGAGAATATCTATCCTGCCGAACTTTGCAAGCGCGCCGTCTACGACGGAGGGTATAACGGCGCATGTGCCGAGGTCGGCGATTATGTTGTGGAAGTTTTTACCGAGCATATCCGACGTTTCGGTGCTGGGGCGACGCGACACGCCTATAACCTTTGCCCCTGCCTCGACATACGCCCTGCATATGCCCTGACCGAGCCCCGTGTTACTGCCAGTGACTATTGCCACCTTTCCATTTAAGCTGAAACGGTCAAGTATCATAATTTACCTAAAAGATATTGCTTTATATTATAGTAACACGATTTTTTGAGTTTTTCAAGGGGAAATGGATAAATATGGATAAATAATTTTAAGCTTACAAAATTTCCCTATTATATGCCCCCATTATAACACCAAACGCGCCGCCTGTAAAGGGCGGCGCGCAGCAATTTAAAGATAATGGTAGCGCAGTTTATCGGCGAGAGATATAAGGATAACATAACTGCGGCAGACACGTAAGGCGAGATACAGCTCCAACTACCCAACATGCTTACAAACACAAACGACAAAATTAAATACCATACAATTCGTCATTAAACTTTTTGATCCAACCATTATCATCGCTTTCTAAATTATGTAATAACCCCAAAAAGTTAGTACTCGGCACTTTTGTTTCATCACTGCTAATCTTGGAAAGATTTGATTTCAATGTTGTATAACTATTAGCAGTTATTTTTTTCATAATTGCCTCGCGTTTACTACCTGAAGCATCATAATCAGACACGCCGGTCAAAGTAAGTATCTTTTCTGCGTTACTAGTTTTGCTGTTTGAAGGAAGCTTAACACTACTGAAATGAGACAATATAAGCTGCATTGTACAAGGATTACTAAAATATACAATTTGATTTGCGATTAGTTTATCATGGTATTTATTTAGGTCGTTTATTAGTTTTTTATATTGGCTATAAGGCGCAATCTCTGTGTCACAAAAGATAAATATGACATCATAATTACCGCTTTGAAACGCATATTGATACCGAGGCATAATCTTATCCAATGATTTAGCGTTTATTAATTTTAAGCCATATGTTTTACTCCATACTCCACATTTTTTTAAGCAATCAAGATAATCAAATTCTTCATAACCTTCACAAACAATACAAATTTGTTTATTCGTCCTTATACGCGGCTTTCGCATATCATCACCCCTCATCCGAATTCAATAATACTTCAATCAAATCGGGCTCTGGTAAAGCTCCGAATTTTCCCTGACTGTACTTTTCAAACATATCCGTCTCGGATCGAACATGGTCATCTGAAGCAGTAAAATCTGACAATGGATAAAGATATGCTCCATCTTCTTCATCTTTACCTGCAAACCAAATCTGATCTTTTCTGAAAAGCCTTTTACAGTCAAGCAAAGTCACATCGTGCGCAGTAAATATCAACTGAGCGTTTTTATTTAAATCATTGTTAAATAACGAAACCAATGCCCTTGTCAACTTAAAATGTAAACTACTGTCAAACTCATCAATTATAAGCATCTTTCCTTTATCGAGCGCTTCTATAATGTAGCTTGAAACTGCCACAATTTTCTTAGTTCCCGTGGAATCAATACGTAGACTAGGTAAAGCTTTACCTTTATGAACAGAAGTCAATCTAAGCATATCATCCATCAGCTCACTGACTGCCAAAACTAATTCCTGAGGTTTTGGATTGCTTTCAGTAATATCACTAGTTGGATCATTTTTTACATACTTATAGTCTTCGATATCCAAATCTGCTAACTTAATTAGCTCTACCGTCCTATCCTTGATAACATCGTTGCTCTTTAACACTTCAATAGTTTTCATTATTGGAATATTATACATATTAATTACTTCAATGTTCAAGGCAAATTCACGCAACAATTTTCTATATTGTTCAATTATAGGATATTTCACCGAATTGATAGTATATATAAGAATATTATTTGTTGATACCAACCCGAGCACATTACTCAATTCATCATTGTCCGCAAACCTATATACATCATTGAGCGTGTCTCTTACAAAAATCTCTTTTTCTTTCTGATTGCCCGATTTATCAATGGACAATTCCTTTAAACATTCATATACAAATCCATTTTTGATATTATTTACCAACGTTGCATCATATTTGAAATCGTAACTATAAACCTTTTCTTCAGAAAAAAACGTTACCCCCAAAGAACAAACTTTACTTTCATTAAACAAATTTGTAGTTACATCAGCTACAATTCCAAGCAAAACGTTCTTAATGGAATTTATTGCCAAAAGGAAGCATGTTTTACCTGAATTATTCGCCCCATATATACACGCGCTCTTAAGTACATTGAATTTATTCTGCTTATAAACATTAGACCTGAACCTTTTAATACGCATATCTGCAATTAAAGATAACTCTGCATCATTGGAATATACGCGATAATTATTAACTCTAACACTTAAAATCATTGCTTGCGCTCCTTATTCTTAGTAATATATAATATAACATAATTATATTTTTTGTGCAATCATTTCGCACGAAAAATACTTTTATAATTATTATAAGCTTGTATCATACTTTCTAAACTATCTTTTTTAAATTAGGTAAGAACCTGACTGCATCCCATGCCGCTGAGCCTTGTCCGCAGTAATGAATACTACTATATGGACGGCTATCGAAAGTCAGATAGCAAACAAAATACTCCTGAAAAAATTTTATACGGTAAAAAAATGACCGTATAAACCTTTAAAATTTTTGTATAATTTTGTCATAAATTATTTTTTATGAGGTGATTGTATGTCTAAACCTAAAAACTCTTTGCTAATTGTTATGC
>CBCPNG010000015.1:0-48792 GCA_965120485.1 uncultured Clostridia bacterium | reverse complement strand
ATCAAAAGCGGATAGGTTGAACAGCGTTTCGTTTATATATTCCGCGGCGTTATACACAGGCGTTATTACAGAAAATTTTACTGACATAAAATATACGCCCACATACAAATAAAGTACACTTTTTCTGACTAAATAGGGCAAAAAAAATAAATTTTGCTATATTGCGCATACTATTCTACCACATTATGCAATGTTTAGCAACAAAAATGCAGTCAGTAAATGTGTACATTTATTATAAGTTGTGTGATAATGAGACCTTGACGAACACTCGTTGGACGGGGCAGATAATTTTATGAAGAAGGTCTGCCAAATAAAACAGAAGGGCGGCATAAAATGCCGCCCTGTAAAAACATATGAATTATTAATGCTTGCCGCCCCTTAAATATGCACTTTTTAAGCGGAGCTTGCTTATAGCACGCGCCAGTTGCGCCTGCGCCGAATAGTACTGCTGACGGCTTTGGTGCTGCAACAGAGCTTCGCGCGCGTCTTCGGCCGAGCGACGGGCGCGCTCCTCGTCTATCTCTTCGGGGAGAAGAGCAGATTCGGTGAGAATGAGCACGTCGCCGTCCTCCACCTTTATTATGCCAGAGGAAATTGCCGCGACCTGTTCGCTCTGCCCGGGCACGCGGTAGGTGAGTTTACCAGGCACTATTGCCGTGATTACGTTGCTGTGCCTCGCCTGAACTCCGTACTGACCGTCCAGCGTGGGAACTATCACGCTTTCGCAGGGCCCTTCGTAAAAGAGCCTGTCGGCGCTTAAAATGTGTATTGTGAAGGTGTTCATACCTTAGCCCTCTTTTTTGAGCTGTTCTGCCTTTTTAATTACGTCTTCAAGCGTGCCTACGTTGTAAAAAGCCATTTCGGGGTAGCTGTCCATTTCGCCGTCGATAATGGCTTTGAAGCCCTTCACCGTTTCACTCATGGGCACATATACCCCCTTTATTCCCGTAAATTTTTCGGCTACATGCATAGGCTGGGCGAGGAAGCGCTGTACCTTGCGTGCGCGGTATACCGTAAGTTTATCGGCTTCGGAGAGTTCGTCCATGCCGAGTATGGCGATTATATCTTGCAGTTCGCTGTATTTTTGCAAAGTTTCCTGCACCTTGCGCGCGGTTTGGTAATGTTCCTTGCCGACAATAGCCGGTTCGAGTATTCGCGATGTGGAAGCGAGCGGGTCTACCGCAGGATATATGCCCTGTTCTGCGATTTTACGCGAGAGCACTGTGGTGGCGTCGAGGTGGGCGAACGCCGTTGCAGGAGCAGGGTCGGTGATATCGTCCGCAGGAACATATACCGCCTGCACCGAGGTAACCGAACCTGCACGGGTGGAGGCTATTCTCTCCTGCAATTCACCCATTTCGTTTGCAAGCGTGGGTTGGTAGCCCACCGCCGAGGGCATACGCCCGAGCAAGGTAGAAACCTCGCTGCCCGCCTGCACAAAACGGAAGATGTTATCTATGAATAAAAGCACGTCTTTGTGCTGTTTATCGCGGAAGTATTCTGCCATGGTGAGCCCCGTGAGCGCCACGCGCATACGCACGCCGGGGGCTTCGTTCATCTGCCCGAACACGAGCGCCGTCTTTTCGGATACGCCGCTTGCCTGCATTTCGTGCCAGAGGTCGTTACCCTCCCTCGAACGCTCGCCAACACCCGTAAATATGGAGTAGCCGCCGTGTTCAGTGCCGACGTTGTGTATCAGCTCCTGTATGAGCACCGTTTTGCCGACGCCTGCGCCGCCGAACAGACCTATTTTGCCGCCCTTGGCGTAGGGCTCCATAAGGTCGATGACCTTGATGCCCGTTTCAAGCACTTCGGCAACGGGGCTCTGCTCCTCGAACGTGGGCGCACCGCGGTGGATTGCCCAGCGCTCCTCTGTTTTGGGAGCTTTTCCGCCGTCTATGGGCTCGCCGAGCACGTTAAACATTCTGCCGAGCGTGCCTTCGCCCACGGGCACCTTTATAACGTCGCCCGTGGCAGTGACTTCGGCGCCGCGCGCCAGTCCCTCGCAGGGGCCGAGCATTATACAGCGGACGGTGTCTTCACCTATATGCTGCGACACCTCCATGCACAGCGTCTTGCCGCCGCACTCTACGGTGAGGGCGTCCCTTATTTTAGGCAGAGCGCCATGGAATTTTACGTCGGTTACGGGACCTGAAATGCGGACTATATTTCCCTTTTGAACAGCCATCAGATGCCGCCTCCTTTGCCAAGTTTTTCGTTCTGTGCGCGCGCACCTGCGCAAATTTCGGTTATCTCTTGCGTGATAGCCGCCTGGCGCAGCCTGTTATACTGCACAGTGAGTTCGGAAATGAGTTTTTCGGCGTTGTCGTTTGCCGCCTTCATAGCCGTCATGCGCGCGTGCTGTTCACTGCAAAAGCTGTCTACCAACGCGCCGTATATAAAGCCTGCTATATAACTTTCCATTATGTTATCGAGCACTACGGGCACGGACGGAAGATAGTCGAACGGAGCGTTGACGGGCACTTCTACGGTATCCACCGCAAAATCCTTGCGGTGGAAGGGCAAAAGCCTTGTAACATACGCCTCATCGGTCATGCCGTGCATATCGGTATATGCCACATATATCTTGCTGAATGTGCCCTTGTGGTACTCTTCGAGCAGAATATCGCATATCTCCCTTGCGCGGCGCAAAGTGGGGTTTTGCGCAGTGTATAAAAAACTGCGCTCTATGGGTATGCCCTGCTGTGAAAGCCGCTGTCTGCCGTATTCGCCTACGACATACCACTTTATGTCACAGCCCGGCTCGTACAGTTCGAGGGCACGCTTTATTACGTTGTAGTTGTAAGCGCCGGCAAGTCCCTTATCGCCCGTGATAAGCAGGCAGGCAAAAGTGCCCGTAAGCTTCTCTTTAACGTCTACCGGATAGAAGTAGGGGCTTTCGGCAGGCATTTCTCCCGAACGGAAGATTCGCTTAATCTCTATGCGCAGAGCTTCGAAAAAAGGTCTTGCGCTGTCGAGGTCTGCCTTGGCTTTGAGCATTTTGGTAGACGATATAAGATACATCGCATTGGTTATTTTGCGCGTTTCGGATATGCTGTCTATGCGCTTTTTTATTCCTGAAAGATTTGGCATATTAACTGTTGTTTTTTGCGCCCGCGTACCTTTCGGCAAACGCCTTTGCCGCGGCAATTATCCTTTCTTTAAGTTCGGGGGTGAGCGCCGCGCCCTTCTTTACCTCTTTGCAGATATCGGCGTGCGCGCCGTCGAACTGGTCGAGGAGCGCCGAGCGGAAGTCGTCCATCCCTTCGGGGTCGACCGAGGATATGGCGTGACCGAGCGCCGCAACGAGCAGAATTACCTGCCTGTACATGGGTATGGGCGAGGACTGCGGCTGCTTTAACAGCGCCATCAGCGTTTTGCCGTAGGTTAGCAGTCGCTTGGTGGAGTCGTCGAGGTCGGAGGAGAACTGCATGAACACCTCCATCTCTCTGTACTGCGCCAAATCGAGGCGGAGCGGACCTGCCGCCGACTTCATCGCCTTGGTTTGCGCATCGCCGCCCACTCGGGAGACAGATATACCCACGTTGACCGCAGGGCGCTGACCGGAATGGAACAGGTCTTCGGCAAGGAAAATCTGACCGTCTGTTATTGATATGATATTAGTAGGGATATATGCCGATATATCGCCAGCCTGCGTTTCAACTATGGGGAGCGCCGTCATACTGCCGCCGCCGCGCTCGTCCGAGAGGTGCGCCGCACGCTCTAAAAGACGGGAGTGCAGATAGAATACGTCGCCAGGGTAGGCTTCGCGGCCAGGGGAACGACCGAGCAACAGCGAGAGCGCCCTGTATGATACGGCGTGCTTGGAAAGGTCGTCGTATATTATGAGTACATCCTTGCCCTTGTTCATGAAGTATTCGCCTATGGCGCAACCCGAATAGGGAGCAATATATTGCAGTGCAGCGCTGTCGCTTGCAAAAGAACACACGAGTATGGTGTATTCCATTGCGCCGCGCTTGCGGAGCGTATCTGCAAGACGGGCAACCGAGCTCGCCTTTTGCCCTATTGCCACATATATGCAGATTACGCCCTTGCCCTTCTGGTTTAAAATAGTGTCTATGGCTATGGTCGTCTTGCCCGTCTGCCTGTCGCCTATTATAAGTTCACGCTGTCCCCTGCCTATGGGGAACATAGAGTCTATGGCGAGTATGCCCGTCTCTAACGGGGTGTTTACGGGCTGTCTGTCGGTTATTCCGGGGGCAGGGGATTCTATGGGCATATATACGTCAGTCTTTATGGCGGCGCCGCCGTCTATGGGAGAGCCGAGCGCGTCTACCACGCGGCCTATCATGCCATCGCCGGCAGGCACGCCAGCCGTCTTGCCCGTGCGGAAAACGGAACTGCCCTCTTCAACCTCTCTGTCGTTGCCGAAGAGCATTACGCCGACAAAACCTTCGTCGAGTTCCTGCACCATGCCTTTGAGCCCACATTCAAACGAAACTATCTCGCCGTATTCAACAAGCTCTAAACCGCTTACCCTGACTATTCCGTCGCCGACGGACAGCACTTTGCCAGCCTCGCGCGCGGCGAGGGGCATGGACCAGTCCTCTATTGCGGACTGCAAGTTTTTTACCGCGTCCCTTAAAAGCGGAGTTACACCGCCCGAGGATATGCGCGAGGAGAGAATATCTTCGCGCAGTTTGCTTATTCTGCCCTTTGCCGACCAGTCGTATACGTTGTCGCCGTATTCAAGGCGGAAGCCGCCCACTACCGAAGGTTCGGCTATAATTTCTATTTCGGGGCGTACGCCGTACGTGCGTTGCAAAAAGTCGGCAATACCCTTTTTCTGCCGCTCGTCGGGGGGCGTTACGCAATATAGTTTTGCTTTACCCGCCGTAGCGACCGTCTTTGCCGCACCCTGTGTAGCTGCGGGTTTTGCCGCCGCAAACTTTGCCTTTGCCGCAATATTTGCAGATTGCTTATTTTTGCCGTTTAAGCCCTGGGGAGCCCCTTTTTTTTCGTCACTCATTTTTGCCTCCGCCTACGCTCTTTAAAAATTCGTCGTACAGCGCGCTGTCTGCCTGCGCGGTGTGCGAACGCTCCGCCGCCTCTATGGCTGCGCCCTCTACCATGTCGGCAACGGCCGCGCGCACCTGTTGGCGGCTGACCGCGCCGCGCAAAGCTGCCGCCGAGGACAGTCTGTATGCAAGCGTGCGCCTTGCCTCGGCAGAGATTCCCTCTAAATCCGCGTCGCTCTGCGCCGCTTTGAGATAGCTGTCGTACAGTGCGCTGTCGCTTGCAGGAGAACTCTCCATAGCCAGCAATTTACCTGCCGATTTAACTACCATATCGGCTATATCGTTGCCTGCCGAAGCGAGGTATGCCGCCCTCTCTTCCTCCGCCTTGCGGCGGCCTGCGGCAATCATATCCTCTACCTGCTGTTCCGTCTCGGAAATGAGCTGGCTGTTGCGGCGCTCCGTCTGGTCAAGCACAGCCTTGCGGTACTCTGCAAGTTCGCCGTCCAACCCTGCGAAGCGTGTCTCCTTCTCCCTTTCGAGTTCGGCAATCTCTTCCTTGCGTTTTGCGTGCTGTTCGGCAGAGTCCTTATACTTCTGCTCACGCTCGCGCATGATTTTGCGGACGGGCTTGAACAGCAGAAACGTAAGCCCGACGGCAAGTATTATAAAGTTAAATACGTGCAGCAGTATCTGCTGCCAATCTATATTTAAAGGCATATATCCCTCCGTGCCGCACCATTTGGCGGCGACAGACGTTTACAGTACAAATACCAGCAATATGGAAACTATCAACGCGTAAATTACTACCGTCTCTACAAATACAAGACCGAGCATCATAGTCGAACGTATGTTGCCTGCGGCTTCGGGCTGACGGGAAATGCCCTCCATAGCCTTTGCTATGGCAATGCCCATGCCTAACGCGCCGCCGAGTGCGGCGAGACCGATTGCTATGGCTGCGGCAATAGCCTTGCCAGAAGTTGCGCTGTTGTCGGAAGAACCGTCCGTCGTTTCTTCGGCGGCAAGCGTAACGGCATCTGACGTTTCTTCGTCACTGTAAACCGCGACTGCATCATAAGTGGTTTCGGCGCTTGCCGTAGAAGTAGCGGCAACCGTTACCGTTGCGCATACAAACACCGCAAACACGGCAAAGATGATGAGCGCCATAAATTTTCTTGCTGTTTTCATAAATTTCCTCCATAATATGCCCGATATTCGGGCTTAAATATTATCTATGTCAAGGCGCTTTGGGGAGCACCTTAAAACCCGTTTATGCCACCTTTTCGGTCGGCTGTACGCCCTTGCGCGCAACGCGTTTTTTGGGCTTGGAAGTTTTAGCTTTATGCATGACGGGCTCGGCAGCCTCGCCGAAGTATGTTGCGGTGAGCGTTATAAGCACGTAAGTTTGAATGAGTGCATGAAGCAGGGTAAACAGCACCCCGACGAGCACGGGCAAAACTACGCTCAACGCAAGATAGTAATATACCAATTCGGTTACGAGCATGCCTGAGAGCAGTGCGCCGAACAACCTGAAACTCATTGAAATGGGCAGTGAGAAATCTTTGAGCGCCCTGCCAAAGCCGCGCACGCCGTTGGTGAACAGTCCGCCGAACAGTATGACAAGGTAAGACGAACAGCCCAGCGCAATTGCGGCGTTTATATCAGACAGCGGCGCAGGGAGCGAAACCGATACGCCCGAGGACGATATAGCCTGTACGCCGAATAACTCGAATATAGTGCCGACAAATATATAGCACCCTGCCGCGAATATGTAGCAGCCTATAAAGCCGCTCCTGTGCGGACTGTTTGTCCTTGCAGAGCCGTCGAAGAAAGATACTATCGCCTCAATTACCGACTGGAATTTGCCGGGCACCTCTTTGAAGCGAGGTATGGCGAATATGCGCACGCACAGCGCGAACAACAACAGCAACGCCGTGACTATGACGCCAGATATTGCCGCAGGATTGACATCCCAGCCGAACAGGCTTATCTTCTTCTCTTCGTGTAGAACAGCGTCCTTCAACTCTTCGGAAATTGTGCCGCTTTTGTCACTGCCGATAAGTATTGCCCCGACAAGCAACGCCGCCAGCACAATAAGGAGCACTGCGCCCACGGTTATATATTTTTTGTTAATTGGTCTTTTTACCGTCTTCATATAATCACCCCGTACAAGCCGAAAAATGCGGCATGTCGGAAATTGAAGTAAAACTTAAAATCGCCCGGCAACCGCTTTTTGCGGCGCAAACGGGCGAAAACCATGCGCCCCTTTGCACTTACATCAAAGCGGCGTTTTATATACAGGGACGGCAAAAACCGTGCGACGATATATACGCCGTAGTCATCATTTCTCGCCCCGCGCATGCGCGGAACGCTGTAAAGACTCCCCACAAATAACGATACATATTTTACACCCATATTCTGTGAATGTCAAACGATAGTACAAATTTGTATTTATAATTATAAATATTAACAAATATTGGTGAATATTTATCACAATTATCACTATTAAATATACCTTTTTAGTACTTAATATTAATAAAGTACAACAATTTATGACAAAATTTACCGCATACTACGACATTTTTTAAAAAAGGTGCAAAAATACCTGCGCGAAAGCAGTGCGCAGGTATATAAAAGACGGGCATATACGACATAAGCATACGCAAAGCATATCGCAAATGCCTTGCACATTTTTTAATGACGGCTGGGCGGTTTGCACGACCAGCCCAGCCGAAAAATTTGGTGCGTCCGCCGAGGCTCGAACTCGGAAACCTTTCGCGTCGGAGGCGAATATTCTATCCAGTTGAACTACGGGCGCATATTAAATTTTACAGGAGCTGACATTCAGAGCACTCTTTGCCGCACGCATATAGCGCAACAATCGCGCTTTTTAACGGAACGAGTTGCTGTTTTTGTCGTAAAAAAAGCCAGCCGCGCCGAGGCGTGCGTAAAGCTGCGCACAGTCCCAACCGAGTTCAGAGCACAGTTCCTCAGGCGAGGGCGAGCCGTCGCGCAATTTAGTATTTACTACCGAAAGAAGCATTGCGGCGTCTTGCGGCATATCCATACGCTCCCTCCACCGCCGCTGTCGCGGCAATAAAAATATTATAGCATAGCCGCGCGGCGTTTTGCAATCACTTTTACTTTATGTTATAATTAAAAAAACGTTGCCGCCCGATAAGGTCTGCGCATGGCAAGGGCGGCAAGACAGGGTATACCATGAAAAAGAAAACTGCCGTGGTGGGACTGAGCGGCGGAGTGGACAGCTCGGTCGCCGCTCTGCTTTTAAAGGAGCACGGTTACAACGTTATAGGGCTGTTCATGTTAAACTGGGAGGAACACGACGAAAACGGCGTTTGCTCTGCCGAGGACGACTTTGCCGACGTGCAGAGGGTGTGCGCGGCGCTGGATATCCCATATTACAGCGTAAATTTTGCAAAACAGTACTACGAGCGCGTGTTCAGCTATTTTTTGAGAGAATATGCGGCAGGCAGAACGCCCAACCCCGACGTGCTATGCAACCGCGAGATAAAGTTCGGCCCCTTTTGCGAGTACGCGCGCACGCTGGGCGCAGACGTGATTGCCACGGGGCACTACTGCGGAATATCGCACCAAGGCGGCAGGCACCGCCTGTTAAAGGCCGCAGACGCAGGCAAGGACCAGACTTACTTTTTGAACCAGGTGCGCGAAAGCCAGCTTGCAAGCGTGGAGTTCCCCCTTGCCGCGCTTAAAAAGAGCGAGGTGCGCGCCATTGCCGAACAGCACGGACTTGCCAATGCAAAAAAGCGCGACAGTACAGGAATTTGCTTTATAGGCGAGCGGAACTTCCGCAACTTTTTAAAGCAGTACCTGCCGGCACAGCCAGGCAAAATCTGCACGACCGACGGCAAGACGGTCGGCGGACACGAGGGGCTGATGTACTACACGTTAGGTCAGCGCAAGGGGCTGGGGCTCGGCGGTGCGCAGGGCGAAGAGGGCAGATGGTTTGTGGTAAAAAAGGACTTGGAGCGCAACATACTTTGGGTTTCGCACGGGGACGAGAGTCCGCTGTATTCGGCGGCGTGCACTGCGGAGGACGTAAACCTTATCGCCTTTGAGCCGCCCGCGGAAGAGTTTGAGTGCGCCGCTAAATTCCGCTACCGCCAAAGCGAACAGCGCGTACGCGTAAAAGTTACGGGCGACAAAATGAATATAGAGTTTGCCGAAAGACAACGCGCCGTGACAGAGGGGCAGTACGCCGTGCTTTACAACGAAACAAGCTGCCTCGGCGGCGGCGTAATCACGCAAGTAAAGTATTAAAAACGGCGGCAATATATTGAATAATTTGCGGCATATTGCAGGGGCAATATACAAAATCTGCTTGCCATGGATAAAGCCGAGGCAAAATTTAGCAGGTTAGCCGTAAAATACAGCAGGGTGTGGGCATTTTTAACGCCCCCACCCTGCTGTATTTGCCTTTATGTAACTAAAAGAGCCTATTATATGCCGCAATTATCCTCGCCGACCGCAGGATAACTATACAGCACTCCGCGCGCCGCGCGAACGCAACCTCAGCTCGCTTTCAATCTTCTTGCACTCCTCTACAAGCTCTTCCTCGCTCTCGTCTACGATGACGCCGTCTAAAATATTTTGCAGTCTGTATTCCTTATTTAAATAGCGTATTGTCTGAAAGCCGATTACAGCGGTAAGCGTGCCGTTGGCAAGCCCCTGCACGGAGCTGTCTATCAGTACCGATATGGCCGCGCCCAAAAAGGGTATTCCCTTTGCGGCGTCGCCCATAGTCTTTACAATGCTGTGCCCTATCTTTATAGAGCCGAGCCCGTACGCTATGAGGGCGTTCCTGAGCACAGCGCCGAAAATTTTGACGAGGCGCGCGTCAGAGGGGCGGAAACCGTATAAAAATACGATGTCCTTAATCATTTGAAGGTTGACTACGGCAACCAGCGCCGAGTCTGTTCGGGAATTCTGCGAAATTGCAGAAAAAGCCGCAGACTTTAACGCGCATTTAAAAATTATATCTTTGGCTGTCTTTTTAACTTTGCCTGAATAGAGCGACGTGAGCGTGCTCTTAATGAGCGCGTCATCGTTGGTGCGGATGGCATATTCGAGTTCGCCTATCAGCTTATCATCGTACCAGCCTGTGCCGTTTACGCTTGCGTTGAAGTCTACCATCTTTTCAGCAACGGCGCGGCGCACACGCTTGTTGTGCCTTTTTGCGCCTGCGGCATGCTTTGCGTTTACGTTGGTCTGAAAATAGTCGGTGCGCATTATCTTTGCAACGGGGACTATAAACAGTAATATGTACATAAGCACGGATACGCCTGCCGCCGCATAGCCTGCGTATACGTTCACATTCCATATTTGAAGCGTGATAGAGAAAAGGCACCACAACAAAAACAGTCCTATAACGCCCGCTACGACGAAAAGTATTGTGCGCGCGCCGCGGGCGTTCTGCCGCTTTACGTACTTTTCTTCATACTCATAAATTGTCATGCCCTCGCCCTGCGTATCTGTATCTCTTATCTTTTTCATCTGCACCTCCACGCAAAATACAAATATTAGTTTATAATAATGTTTTATTTAAATATCTATGCCGAATTTATATAGGCTGCTCTTGGTTACGCCCCTATCTTTTGCGGCGCGCTTTAACGCCTCTTTCTTGTCCAGTCCCTGCGCCATATAGTGCCTTATGTGCTCCTCTTCCGTGAGCGAGCACAGCTCGTTCTCCGCCTCTGCGGCGCCGCTCACAACAAGTACGTATTCGCCGCGCTTTTCGCCTGCGAGCCCCTCCTTTAATGTAAAGGGCGTTGCCTCTTCGTGCAGTTTGGTTATTTCGCGCACGGCGCACGCCGAGCGGTCGCCCAAAACTTCGAACATATCGGCAATATACCTGTCTACATCGTGCGGAGCCGCGTGGAATATAAGCGTGAGGTCGAGCTCGGCATACCGCGAAAGCAGTCTGCGACGTTCGCCCTGCTTATCGGGCAGAAAACCGATAAAGGCGAAGCGTTCAGACGGCATTGCCGAAAGTATGAGCGCAGAGAGCGCCGCGTTTGCCCCGGGCACCACGGAGTATGGTATGCCGCGTGAGCGCAACTCGCCGCAGACTACGTTGCCCGGGTCGGATATCACGGGCATGCCCGCGTCTGAAATTACCGCCACCTGCTTGCCAGCCTCTGCCGCCGCGGCAATCTTTTCCGCCGCCGAACGCTCGTTGAACTTATGACAGCTTTGCAGAGGCTTTTTTACGTCATATGCCGCAAGCAGTCCGAGCGAGTGGCGCGTATCTTCACAAAAAATGACGTCCGCCGCGCGCAACACTTCAAGGGCGCGCAGTGAAATATCCTTTAAATTACCTATGGGCGTAGCCACAAAATATACCATAATTATTAACCGCAGGCTCCGTTTTGCACGGCTTTCGACAGAGCGGCGTTTCCGCGTCCTCTTTTAGTGCAAAAAACCGCTCAATTTGTGCCGATATTTGTGTTGACGCAATTTGGCAGAACATCTATGCCCTCTCTGCCGCCCCTGCACGCCTCGACGAGCACGAGGTAGGGCTTTGCCCCCTCTCTGCCGCACACAAACTGCATTCGCTTGGGCTCTAATCCGCTATGTTTGAGCAGATATAAAAGTTCGGCAACCCTGTCGGCGCGGTTGACTATGCCCAGCCGTCCGCCGAATTTCAGGGCGCGCTTTGCCGCCGCTATAATTTCCGCCAGAGTTATAGTAATCTCTTTGCGGCAGATTGCCTTTTCGTAGCTCTGATTTTCAAAGCCGCCGCGCTCGTACGGGGGATTGCACAGCACGAGGGAGTAAGCGCCTGCCGTTTCGCCGCCTAAATCTTGTATGCGAGTGCACACGGCGCGCGCGTTTTCAAACCCATTGCAGGCTATTGTGCGCGCGCTCATATCGGAGAGGGCAGACTGCATTTCGTACAGAGTGACCGACTTTATGTGAGAATTGAGGCATAGAAAGTGCAACCCGACTATGCCGCCGCCAGCGCAGAAGTCGGCAACCACGTCGCCCTTTTTGCCTTTGACAAACTTTGAAAGCAAAACGCTGTCTGACGTGAAGCGGTAGAGCCGCACGTTTTGTATTATCTTTTTGCCTTCGAAGAGCTCTTCGAGCACTTCGCCCTCTTTTAAAGCGACATCCATGGTTAAATTATACACCATGCCGCGCCTTTTTGCAACGCTAATAAACAGATTAAAAAAGAGAGGCTGTATCTGCCTCCCTTTTTTAAGCATTTAAAAACTTATTCTGCGGATATGGCGCCTGTGGGGCAGCCGCCTTCGCAAGCGCCGCAGTCGATGCAGACATCGGGGTCTACCACGTACTTAGTGTCGCCCTCGGATATAGCGGTTACGGGGCAGATTGCCGCGCAAGCGCCGCACTTTACACATTCATCAGAAATAACGCGTGCCATATAATACCTCCATTAGGAAATTAATACGTTTTAAGTACGTTAATTATATCACACCAACCGCGCATTGTAAAGGGGAAAATGAAAACTTTTTAATAAATACCGCAAATTTTTAGCGGTTTTTTATAAACCTTGGTATATTTTTAGCAGTAAAAATGTTAATTGCTGTCAAAATAGTATTAAACCTTTGCGCGCCGCAGACGGTGTGCAAGCGTTCAGTCGAGCAGTTTTTTTATGTCCTCGCCCATCTCTTCGCTGTCGTTAACATCTTCGTCCCTGCCGCAACGCCTGAACTTTAAGTTTTCCACCTTGAAGTCGCGGTAAGTGGTGGCGTCGCCCCTGTCTATGCGCACCTTTACTTCCATTTTGAGCATGTTAAGATTTATAACAGTGCCCGTACCCTCTGGGGTGCCTACCTCACTGCCGACTTTGGGCATCCTTTTGCAGGCTTCGGCGTAGTAGTCGTTTTCGTAGGCAAGACAGCACATCAATCTTCCGCACAGCCCCGAAATCTTGACGGGGTTTAACGAAAGCCCCTGGTTTTTTGCCATCTTTACAGACACCTTTTTAAATTCCGGCATACAGCTTGCGCAACAGCACACCCTGCCGCAAGGACCGAGCCCGCCGAGCATCTTCGCCTCGTCGCGTATGCCTATCTGCCTGAGCTCTATCCTTATGTGGAACACCGCCGAGAGGTCCTTTACCAGCTCTCTGAAATCTACGCGGCCATCGGAAGTGAAGTAAAATATCACCTTAGAGCCGTCAAAGGTGAACTCGCAGTCGACAAGCTTCATGTCCAGTCCGCGTGCGGCAATCTTTTCTTCCGCCGTCTTTATTGCAGGCAGCCGCTTTTCTTCGTTGCGGCGCACCGTCTCTTCGTCCTTTTCGGTTGCGGCGCGGAGCACAGGCTTCAACGGAGCTACAAGCGTATCATCCGCCACTTCGCTGTTTGCCACGGCCACCTTTCCGTATTCGGCGCCGCGTGCTGTTTCTACTATTACGCCCTGACCTACCGAATACTCAATGTCGCCAGGGGCAAAATAATATATCTTGCCGCCCTCTTTGAATTTTACTCCGATAATCTTTGCCATCTGTCGTTCTCCTCTATTACTTTGAGCATGACGCCGTATAACAGCGCCGAAAAGTATGCGTTGAACTTTAAGTCGCGCATGGCGCAACCGTACTGCTCCGCACCGCAAATCAGTGCAGGAAGGCTCCATACATTTATAAGCTGACGC
Organism: uncultured Clostridia bacterium; assembly: GCA_965120485.1. GTDB lineage: Bacteria > Bacillota > Clostridia > Christensenellales > Borkfalkiaceae > Coproplasma. The sequence goes on along the minus strand of CBCPNG010000015.1, from coordinate 35,155 downwards.
TCATATTCTCCGCCGCATACTGCGGCGCGCGCCGCCGTGCTCATCATACGCTGACACTGCGCCAGCACCTGTTTTTTGTATTTACAGTCGGCGTATTTAAGCGATATTTCGCCAGCCCTGCCCAAATCTGTCGCCGAAAGAATTTCGAGGGCGGCAGAGCGCACCTCCTGATAGGCTCCCCCTGCGAGTGACTGCGCCACGCCCAGCACTCCGCCGCAACTTTCGGCAGCGCCCCTGTTGAGCGGATTGCCTGCGTCCGCGCGTTCGAGCGCGCGGTATATATCGTCCGCACTGAAAGGCGCGACCTCCAAAAGGCGCACACGCGAAATTATTGTGGGGAGTACCGAAGCAAGGGTGGTTGCACCGAGCAGGAACGCCACGCCGTCGGGAGGTTCTTCCACGACCTTTAAAAGTTTGTTCTGCACCGCAGAAGAACACTCTTCAAAGCCGCATATCACATACAGTTTTTTGTCGGCTTCGACGGGGCGCAGGGCGCAGTCTTCTATGAGCTTTGTCGCCGCCTCTGTATTGAATTTTTTATCTGGTTCGGGGAAGATTCGGCAGTCGGGATAACTTTCGTGCAAAATTCTTAACCCCGCAGGCGAATTTGCCTGTGCGCCGAAGTAGCGCAGGGCAAAAACTTTGAGCGCCGCGCGCATGTTCTGACCGTCCTCATACGACAGCATATATGCGTGGGCGAGCCGCCCTGCCTCTGCCTCGCGGCAGAATATTTTGTATGCAGTGCTGTTTTTGATAAGCGTCTCCATGCCGTCACCCGTAGTGCGCGGTTTTGCGCATAAAAAACCGAATAGCTGTGGGATATATGCGCCCGAACGGGCACGTTACTTTTGCGCGCCGCGCAAGAAGCTGCCCCGACCATATATCCCGATTATATAAACTATATAACCGCGTTATCTTTGAGTATGTTGTATATAATCTCTGCCGTGTCCCACTTTGTGCCGCCGCAGTCCACCTTTACTATGCGCGGAAAGCGTTCGGCAAGCTGTAAGTAGCCTTGGTATACCTTTTGGTGGAACGGCAGTCCCAAAGCCTCCATTCTGTCGTTTTTATCTGCGCCGTGCTTGCGCGCGAATGCGTTCGCAGGCGATATGTCCAAAAACAGTGTGAGGTCGGGCATGTACTCTTCCAGCGCGAAACAGTTAATTTGCCGTATAAACTCCATGCCCAGCCCCCTTGCATAGCCCTGATAGGCAAGCGAGGAATCTACATACCTGTCACACAGCACCAGCGTGCCGTCTGCAAGGGCCGGCGCAACCCTTTCCCTTAAATGTTGCGCGCGCGCCGCCGCATACAACAGCGCCTCGCACTCGTCGCACATGGCTGTATTTTTGCCGTTGAGTATTACAGAACGAATGTGTTCTGCAATCTCACTGCCACCAGGTTCGCGCGTGACTATGTGCGGAATACCCTGCTTTTTTAACCTTTCGGAGAGAAGTTTCAGCTGCGTGCTCTTGCCAGAGCCCTCACAGCCCTCTATGGTTATGAATTTACCCTTCATATTCTGTTACTACCTTAATTTTTCCGTCTTTCAAGCCGAAAGTATGTGGTGCGCCGTTTAAAAATTCCGCCGCCTGTTGCGATATGACTTCACCTGCAACAACAACAGGTATGCAGGGGGGCATTATCCCTGCATTTGCCGCGCAAATTCTGCCTGCGCACTGACCGACAGGAACATATTCCCATGGCGAGCCGAGTGCGCGCAGATAGCCGTAATTTTTTTTAGCTGTGGGCAGGGTAGGGCGGCCGCGGAAGCTTTCAGCACACTTTTTTAACGCGCCTTTAAGCGCCCTGAACAGCGCCTTAACGTGCCCCTTTGTTGTGCTCGCCGAGAGGTAAAACACAATATACCTGCCGTCGGTAAATTCAGCATATATTCCGCTCTTTTCCAACTCTGCCGCCACGGCGGCAGGGTCTGTGCCGAGGTGCGCGCAGTCTATGCACAGTTTAGTCCAGTCCTGCGAGGCAAGAAAGGTATATTCGGGGTGCAAAGCCTTTAAGCGCTCCGCCATTTCACGTGCGGCTGTAAGTTTTTCTGTGTGCGCGGCAAGATATTTATAGGCAAACTCTACCGAAGCCATTACGGGGTAGGAGGGCGATGTGGTGCGGAACACAGAGAGTCCCTCTTCCACCCCCTCTGCAAGCGATAAATCTTTTATAAACAACGCCGCGCCCTGCGTTAAGGCAGGCAAAGACTTGTGTGCGCCGTCTACCCAAATATCGGCATATCCGCCAGCGTAAAGCAACCTGTCCGCGCCAAAAGCGAGGTGACCGCCGTGCGCGCCGTCCACTGCCAGCACAAGTCCACGACTGTGCAACAGCCGCGCATACTCCGCAAGCGGTGCAATATTGCCGTAGTAGTCGGGCGACACGGCTATCATGCCGACCGCGCCTTTTTCGCGGCATATTACCGCCTCAATCTGCTCGGGCGCAGGGGGCAACAGCACGCCGTTGCGCTCCTCCCCCTGCACAACTATCGGCTCTATGCCGAATATGCGGCAGGCGTTCCACACGCTCTTGTGCGAGTTGCGCGGAACTATTATACAACTGCCCAGCTTTGAGAGGGTGCATACCATGGCAAACACGCCGCAGGTAGAGCCGTCGGTGAGAATATATGCCCTTTCCGCGCCGCAGATTTTGGCTATATCTGCCTGCGCTTCGGCTATAACGCCTGTGGGACTGCCGAGCTCGTCTGTGTACGAAAGCTCGGTCACGTCGTGGCGGACGGAAAAATATTTTGCCAGCGCGCCGCCGCCCTTGTGCCCAGGGGTGTGAAAGCTGACGTGCCCTCGCGCACCCGTACGTATGCAGTCCAATATCTTATAGTCGCTCATCGTGAAATATTTCCCCTTACTATGGCTCATTTAATGCATTGCAAGCGGCATATAATGAGGCATATAATACGGGGCGCGGGCGGAGACAATTCCGCCCGCAAATTTTATATTATTTTTTGGGCTTCATGGTGGGGAACAGAATTACATCCCTTATGGTGGGGCTATCGGTAAGCAACATCACCAGCCTGTCCACGCCCATGCCGAGTCCGCCCGTGGGGGGCAAGCCGTAATCAAGCGCGGCGATAAAGTCCTCGTCCACCTGCGCGTTGCAGCCAGGCTCCTGCGCGCGCTTTTCGCGCACCTGCTTTACAAAGCGCTCCTTTTGGTCTATGGGGTCGTTGAGTTCTGAAAAGGCGTTGCCGAACTCGTTGCCGCAGATGAAGTACTCGAACCTTTCGGTAAAGGCAGGCTCTGTAGGCTTGCGCTTTGCAAGGGGGGAATTTTCTACGGGGTAGTCGTATATAATGGTAGGCTGAACCAGCTTATCTTCTACAAACGCCTCGAACAGTGCAATGAGAACGTGTCCGCGCGTTGCCGACTTGCCCTCTTCCGCCACGACGCCGAGTTTCTTTGCGCATGCGCGAGCGGCGGCGTCGTTTGCCCAGCTGTCGTAGTCTGCGCCGCAGAATTTTTTAACCGCCTCCTTCATGGTATAGCGCGCCCACGGTGCGCCCATATCTATCTCGGTGCCGCGGTAGGTTATCTTATCCGTGCCGCACACGTTGCGCGTTATGGTGCGGTACATGTCCTCTATAAGGTCCATCATGCCCTTATAGTCGGTATATGCCTGATACATCTCCACCGAAGTGAATTCGGGGTTGTGGAAGGCGTCCATGCCCTCGTTGCGGAAGATTCTGCCCACCTCGTACACGCGCTCTAAACCGCCCACAATCAGGCGCTTTAAGTACAGCTCTGTCTCTATGCGCAGATACATATCTATATCCAGCGCGTTGTGGTGCGTCTTGAAGGGGCGCGCCGCCGCGCCGATTTCAAACGTGGTCAAAACGGGGGTATCCACCTCTATATAACCGCGCGAATCGAGGTAGCGGCGGATTTCGCTAATTATTTTAGAGCGTTTTATAAATGTGGTGCGCACCTCCGGGTTGACGATTAAATCTAAATCGCGCTGGCGGTACTTTAAGTCTATATTGGTGAGCCCGTGCTGTTTTTCAGGCAGGGGACGGAGGGACTTTGAGAGCATCTCTATATGCGTGCAGTGCACAGAGATTTCTCCCGTCTGGGTCTTGAAAACCACGCCCCTTATGCCTACTATATCGCCTATATCGTAGTCCTTTTTATAGGCGGCGTAGTTTTCCTCGCCTACGTCGTCGCGCTTTACATATATCTGAATGAGGCCGTCGCGGTCGTTGATATGCGAAAACGACGCCTTGCCCATAATGCGGCGGGACATCAATCTTCCCGCCATAGAAACCTCTTTCCCTTCCAGCTTTTCAAAATTTTGCTTTACCGAAAGGGAGTTTTCCGTTACTTCGTACTTGACTTTTTCGTAGGGGTTGTTGCCCTCGGAAGTCAGCTTTGCAAGTTTTTCCCTGCGGATTCTCGCCTGTTCGGCGAGCCTCTCCTCTTCTTCGGCGTCGGTGAGGGTAACCTCTGTGTTTTCTTCCATATATCCTCGTGTAGGAAAATTATTTTTGTTCGCTTAATCAATTCTGAATTATTACGAGTGTTTTTTCTTTCAAATAAATTTTTACGCGCAAGCAGGTTTTCCCTGCGCCAGCGCGACTTGATTTGCTTCGGTTAAAACTAAATTTTTGTAAAAACTTTACGCGATTGTAACTATCTTTAACTTATACGAACTGCCGTCGGGGCAGCTTACCGTTACAACATCGCCCGCGCGCCTCTTCATGAGCGCGGCCCCCAAGGGGGATTCACTGCTTATGCGGTTGTGCATTACGTCTACATCGGTGACGCTGGTAACCGTGTAGGTTTCCCTGTCGCCGAACTCCTCGTCCTCTACGGTGACTTTGCTGTTGAGGTGGACATAGGAATTATCGTTTACCTCCGCTACTATTACTGCGTTTTTGATTTGATACTCCAATTCGGCAATCTTGCCCTCGTTAGAGCGCTGTTCCTCCCTCGCCGCGTCATACTCGGCGTTTTCTGAAAGGTCGCCGTGACTGCGAGCTTCGGCAATGCGCTCTATGATTTCGGGGCGCTTTTCCTTTACGAGATATTCGAGTTCCCTCTTCAAATCGTCGTAATTTTTTTGGGTCATTTCAAAAACTTGTTCTGCCATTTTATAATACTCCTTAATATTCGCCTGCGGCGTACGGCGTCCGCAATACTGCTGTACCCGACTGACAGCCTTGGGCGCGGCGGTTGCGCGCCGCCTGCCGCAGAGTTGTTTTAAATAACAAAAGTGATTCCGCAATTTCTACCTTGTGGAACCACACGTTCGACTTTCAACCTAAGCTTAACTATTATATATTTTAGTGCTTTATTTGTCAAATAAATACCTTGTGGCAAAAATATTTTTCCCCGCCCGTCCCACGGAGTGGAAATATTGCACATAAACTTATATAGTGGCGGCGCAAGTGCGCCGCCCTCAACATAAAATATAACAGCCGCGGTATTTATTAGCGGCTGTTATATAATTTACCGTATACATATACGTTACCGTATACATATACGCAATAAATTTTTAATTTTAAAATGCTTTACAAGTCTTAATGCCGCTACTTTTTTATTCCGTTTACAAACTGCGTTATGCGCTCTATCGCCTCGGTGAGCTGACCCATGCCCGTAGCGTAGGAACAGCGCACATGGTTTTTGCCAGCCTCGCCGAAGGCGTCGCCGGGCACCACCGCCACTTTGCGTTCGGCAAGCAGTCTGTTTGCAAACTGCTCGCCGTCCAGCCCCGTAGAGCTGACGTCGGGGAATACGTAGAACGCCCCTTTGGGCTCGAAACACTTTAAGCCGATTGCGTTGAAGGCGTTTACGAGCAGCCGACCGCGGCGGTTGTACTCTTCCCTCATCTCCTCCACTTCGGCGTAGCCGTCTGAAAAACTTTCAACGAGGGCAGAGTTTGCGGCGTATTGGCTTGTTATGGGCGCGCAGAGTATGGTGTATTGGTGGATTTTGAACACTGCCTCGTCTATTTTGGGCGGCGAGCACACAAAGCCCACGCGCCAGCCCGTCATGGCAAACGCCTTGGAAAAACCGTTTATAAGCACCGTTCGCTGCCGCATATTGCCTATCGAAGCGATAGAGGCGTGCCTGCCCGTGTATGTAAGTTCGGCATAAATTTCGTCGGAAATTACCAACAAATCGTGAGCCTCGATTACGGGTACGATTGCCTCTAACTGCTTTTTCGTCATAATGGCGCCCGTGGGGTTGTTGGGGTATGCCACTATTATAGCCTTTGTTTTGGGCGTGATTGCGCCCTCGATGAGTTCAGGCGTGAGGATAAACTCGTTCTCCGCCACGCAGTTGACGGGCACGGGAACGCCGCCTGCGAGCGAAACTATGGGTGCGTAAGATACATAGCTGGGAGAGGGCACCAAAATTTCGTCGCCAGGGTTGCACACGGCGCGAAGAACTAAATCTATCGCCTCGCTTGCGCCCACGGTGATTATGGTGTTTTCAACGGGATAGCTCACGCCGAACCGCTCTTTAAGATATCTTACAACGTTGCTCCGCAACTCGGGCAAGCCGCGGTTGCCCGTATACTGCGTATATCCGCGCTTTATAGAGCGGATTGCCGCGTCGCGTATTCCCCACGGCGTGACGAAGTCGGGCTCGCCCACACCGAGGGAAATGGCGTCCTTCATCTCTGATACTATATCAAAAAATTTGCGTATGCCGCTCGGTTTAAGGCCTGCGGCGCGGTCGTTTACAAAATCTCTCATATACCGCCTTTAAGGCTGTATGCTCAGCCTTGCGGCGCGCTCGTCGCCCGTCATGCGCGCGCCCTCCACTTTATATTTTTTGAGTATGAAATGCGTTGCGGTAGACAGCACGTTGTCATATGTTGAAATGCACTCTGAAACAAAACGCGATACGCTTTTGAGCGAGGAACTCTGCACGATTACGGCGAAGTCGTACGCGCCCGACATTAAGTAGAGCGTCTTTACCTCGGGGTGGGCGGCAATCTCTTCGGCGATAGAGTCGAAGCCGTGTCCGCGCTGGGGGGTGACCTTTACCTCGATAAACGCCTCTACGCTTTCGTCCTCGGCATAGTCGCCGTTGATTATAGTTGCATACTTGACTATTACGCCGTCGCGCTCTAACTTCTTTATGGTCTCCGCCGCCTCACTCGCCTTTATGCCGAGCATGGCAGCCACCCTTTCGGGCGTAAGACGGGAGTCCTCTGCAAGCAGGGCGAGGATGTCCTTTTCCTTCTTTTTCATGGTATACCCCTGTGCGGACGCAACGTGTCCGCATAAAATTATTATAGATATATTAATCTTTTGCGAGCAAGTTGTCAACATTTAACGGGGAAATCTGTTTACAAAAGCGCGCCGCCAAAGTATAATATATAAAATTCCTTTAAACAGACACAGGCGGAACTATGTTTAAGATATGGGCGCGGATTGAAAAACAGCACAAGATTGTAAGACAGCTGACATACGAGAGCGAGGCAAAGTTTGCGTGGGCAGATTTTTTTTCGTACCTTGCCGAGATATGCAGTGAACTTGATATTGCAACGCCCGTGTTGCTTAAAACGCATATCTTTAACTACGCAAAGTTTAACCGCGTATTCTTTTTGCCGCGCGACTTTATGGAGAGCGTAAACTTCGACCGCCTTGTGCTGGAAAATATATCTAAATAGCCAAGGACAAAATAATATATGGATTACTTAATATTTTTGGCGCTGGGCGCAATGGCTGTATTTGCCTTTATTGTGGTATGCGGTTTAGGTCTTTTTATAATGAGGCCGCCATTCAGATACCCCTACTGCGAAATAACATTAGACGTATCGGGCAAACGCTCGCCCGATACCTACGATTTGGTGGATACATATTTAATTGAAAACGGATTTGAACATATCTCCCGTCACTTCGACTACGTTTTGCAGTGGAAGAGAAATTGCTTTGCGAGGATAGACAGGAGTATTTTAAAGAACTTGCGGCAACGGCAGTACGACAGAATTGTTGACGACAGCCACATGTTCCGCTTTGTGCTTACGCGCAACCACCGCAGATACAGGCAATACAATTATCAGAGGCATGCCTACACGGTGAGCTCATACGATTCAGACTTCACCATGGACTTCGAGGCGATAAGAAAGAGGTATGCACAGCTTTCGGCGATTAATTTCGAGTGTCCGCTGTCGCAGTACCACGCCAAAGACCAGCGCAAGCTGGTTACAAAGGATTTGCGTACGCAGATAGCCCTGCGCGACAACTACACCTGTCGTATATGCGGCAAGTATATGCCTGACGGGGTGGGGTTGCAGATAGACCACATTATACCCGTAAAGAAGGGCGGCAAGAGCGTGCCCTCTAACTTGCAGGTGCTTTGTTCTAAATGCAACGGCAAAAAATCAGACAAATTAATCTATTGAATTACAAAACGGAAACATTATGTGCGTTTTGCGGGCGTTCTCTTGATTGAGGGCGCTTTTTTTAGTTTTAAATGCGGCAACTCCTTGCAAAAAACGCCCGCTTATGCTATAATGCAATCGCCACTTAAACTGAATTATTCCGTATATGGGATACGAACGGGCATTTCGTATCTCTCATTTTCCCATATACGGAAAGTTTGAGTGGCATCAATCGGAGATACATTTGCAGGGTGCGTCTTCGGTTGAGGGCGCGCTTTTTTTTGCGCAACTAATCTGCAAATGAGATTTTTTTGGAGGTACATTATGAAATGCAAAAAATGCGGACAGGAATTCCAAGGGAACTTTTGTCCCAACTGCGGCACGCCGGCGCTTAAAATCTGCCCGCAATGTGGCAAAGAGCACCCCGACGGCGCAAAGTTCTGCCCTGACTGCGGTTACAGGTTGGAACCCATGCCTGCAGCTAAACGCTACACCACCGCACAGCCCGCAACACCTGTGCAGCCGGTGTACGCACAACCCGGGGCGCCTGTGCCCATACCCGAAAAGCCTGCTTCGCCCGCAGATATCAAGGGCAAGCTGTACGGCATATTCTTCTTTGTCCCAGCAATCGCTTTCGCACTTATTTCGGTTCTGATGTTCGCTTTCCTCGCCGCAAACACCGCAACCTTCTCATTTTTCGGCTACAACACCGAAGCTCTCGGCAGCGGTTATGACATGCTTTCCGAATATAGTGGCACATTAGACATAGACTTATCAGATATTAGCGACACCGTTATTGCCACAATAATTTTTGCAATTATAGGCATAGCGCTTTCTGTGCTTATGTTCATACAGCTTATGGCGAAAGGTGAACGTTACCGCACCATTGAACTTTTCGGAAAAAAGTTTTACCGCATTACCGCACTTTATGCGGTTGCGGGCGTGGTGCTGTTTATATACTTCTTGCTCGGCTGCATACTCTGCGGTCAGGCAAACGGCGCTATAAGCGGCTTTACCAAGGCAGGCGCAGGTCCTGTGCTTATCGTAGTATTTTCAATACTGTTCGGCATACTTATGCTTGCGCCCGTGGCAAGGCATTTTTTGGCGAAGAAATTCCCCGAATATGCCGAATATGAAGGGCAGCTTGCCGCCATATGCGAAGCAGAACGCCGTCAAAAATCGGATGCAGGAAAGGATAAAGCAACAGAGACGGCAGTCATAGACATTCCCAACCTTGAAAAACTTAAAACCGCCATACCCAAGGGCGGAATTGTGCGCAACGTTAACAAAGTAATGCGCAGAAAACGCCGCATTGCCTTCGTATTATTAATGCTGTTGGCAGCCACAGTTATTGGCGGTATTTGGCTACTCTTGCGCCTATTTGATGCCTCATACATCGCAGAAGTAACGTTTATCAGCTTGAGCGTTTCACTGTGGCTGATTGCATTTGTTGCGGGCTTTACCGTCATAGTAACCCGGTGCGAAACCACATGGAACGAACAGAAGTGCCGCAAAAACGGGGGAATGACCGCTATTGCCGTAATTATGGCCATATGCGCCATAGCTTGGCTTGCTTTCGGAATAATAATGATAATTTTATTTCAGGGTTTTGATTTCTATATTATTCTTTATACTTTAATTGAAATGGTTTTTTTAGGCTTTTTCGGCGCAGCAATCTTTGCAAAGAAAAAGAATAGAAAACTTTGTGAATATTTCTACGGCAGTAAAAAGCCCGCCAAAGACGCGCCGCTTTTACATACCTTTGCAGAGGAAAATGCCGAATACATAGCATATGTGCAGAATAAAAAGGCTATCCGCACCTATCGCTACAAAAATTATTGTGCAAAAAAGGGCAAACAGCCCGTAAAAGCCATTAATTGGATATGCGCAAACCGCGTAACCCTTTCCATTACGGCAGGAATACTTGTGGTAGTTATTCTGCTTTGCAGTATAATCCCCTCCGTTTTGGGCAACATTTTCCGCGTGAGTCTTGTGAGCAAAATTGACCTCAGCTACGGGACATACTGGGTAACTTACTACCTCGGCGAGCCCGACGAGATAGAGGAGAGCGATGAGCCCAAATATATCTACTATGATAATTCATACGGCATAATAACGGTTGAGTTTAAAGTATCTAGCTATTCTAGCTATAATGTAACCGCCATATGGATGGATATGGGCGCCACGCTTAACGATATGAACAGCGGCAATAATGCAAAAACGCTCTCTTCCGTGACCGTACTTTCGGGTACAGTGCGGCAGAATAGCAGTACCGCCTCAATCTCTTACGAAGCAAAGTTCAAAGACGGCAGCTACGTTAAGGCTTACGCCACTGCAAGCATAAGCGGGTCAACCGAAACGCTTGGCGAAAGCGTAACAATAACATGGAGCGACAAGTGGTACAACGGGTATTCAGCAACAATGACCGTTTCATAAAAAAGGTCATACCCCAAACAATAATTTTGTAAAACTCAGCAGGCGGCGCGTGTAACGCGCCGCCTGCCCTTAAAAATTGATAAAACTACTGCCAAATAATAAATTTAGCGTTCTTTTTTGTTTTTCTGTACAGCTTCTCGTAAGTTTCTTTACTTACGACCGTTAAACTGCCTATTTTCATAATTTATCCTCTAACCGCTCTAAAAAGGCAACTGCTTTCTGCTCTAAAAAGGCAACTGCTTTTTCGCCCTGCTCGCGCGTGAGCCGCATTATGCCCGGCCGCAGATTGAAAAGCGGTATGCCCAACTCGTCCACAACAACATAGGAGCTATCTTTTGCGCGGAGGGAAAATTTTAAGCAGAGATTTTCTGCCTCGCAGAAATAGTCCCACTCGCCGAAACTTTCTTTAAATGGCGAACACCGAACCTCGCTTATGGCGCGGTAACAGCCGACTACACGCCCTGCCCACTGTTTATTGGCGAAACCTTTGGGGACATACTGAATTAAAATATCCCCCTTGCGCACCATGCCCGCAGCAATATCGCTTAAAAGTATGCGGCTTTCGCTCTCCCAGAATAAGCTTTTAGCACGCTCGAAGTACGGCGTCGGGTCGCAATTCGGCATATTTGTGTCGCCTATAATTTTTAAAAAATATGTCATAATTTGCTCCTTAATAGCTCTTCTAGGCTATATATAGCCTAAATTGTATCATATATAGCCTACAAATGTCAATAATATTGTGTATCATAGTTAGAAAGGTACGCAATGAACACATATCGGGCGGTAAGAGAGCGGCTTTTGCAGTTGCTGGAAATTAAAAAGATGTCTATACACAAACTTTCAACTGAATCGGGAGTTTCGCCGTCGACGATTAAAAATATTTTGTACGGCAAGAGTGTGAACCCCGGCATAGTAACTATAAAAATGCTGTGCGACGGGCTGAATATTACGCTGGCGGAATTTTTTGAGGATAAATATTTTGGCGGCATTGAGGACGACATAATTTAAAAATCGGGGGCGCAATTTCTGCGCCCCCTACTATTTTTTATTCGGCACGGCATATTGCCGTGCCGATTATACAAAAATTTTAATGTTTCACGGTAAACGCGCATAACGCCGCGTCCGCACGCCCATCTTATGTTTATGAGAATAACCGCCGTAATCTGCACGATAAATCTTATTATATTAGGTATATGCGGAGGCGTTTACGCGTTTTCCGGCTTTAACCTGTTGCAAGCGATATGCCTGAATAATACAACCGCCATGCGCGCATTTTTGGGAATATGCTTTGTTTCTGCACTGTTCTGCGTTTATGCCCTGATTGCGTTCAAACCCTACCGCGGACTTAAATAATCACTCGGCGCGCAATCTTACGCTTTCGCCCGTCTGCGCGTTCTGGTACATTACCCAATATCCCTGCCTGCCGGCAGGGATATAGCTTGCCATGCCCGAAAGCGAGGCTGGCGGACATGTAGAATTTTTAGAGGGCACACCGTAGCACACGTATGCAGGTGATAGCCCTTCGTAAATTACGCCGAACACATAGTGCCTGCCGACGCCGTAGTTTATGCGCACCCAACGCGAACCCTTTACCGTCTGTTCGAGCTTCTCTTCGCGTGGATAATCTTTGAGCAGGCGTTCTATTTCGGCGCGCATGCGCGCATAAAAATCTTTTCCGCCGCCATCGCCAAGACCGTTGTTTTTATCTGTGCTTTGAGCATTTTTCAGGCGGTGAAAGGCGACCTCGCCCGACGCGTCGTCGCCGGCAAAAGCACTGCCTTGCCCGACATCGCCCTCCTCAGTATACGGCGCGGAGTTTTCGTCCGCGCGTAATCCGCCCGAATGGCAATCACTGATACTGGGGGCTTCACTTATAACATAGTCTTTACCGCGGACAGAATTTTGCGCGGAAAAATGCCGCGCATAAGCAGATTCGCCGCTATCTTCTTCCCCGTCTGCACGGGGCAAATCTATGGGGGCTTTATAAGTCTTTTGCCCTTTGCGTAAGCCGAAATCATCTTCATCTTTGCGCCTGCGCGGCACCTCTTTCTGTTGCGAATCTTTGCGTACAGAGCCGCCGTCCTGAGCACCGTCCCCATATTCATAATAGTTATCCTCCGCTATGGCGTCGTCATCATACCTGCGGTCACCGGGAGCCCCCTCGCACCGCTCTATCTCTGCCTGTATCCGCGAAAGTGCCCACGAGTAGTCGCCGCACACCGCCTTGGCAACGGGCGAAACTTCGCCCTCGCGCACGAAGCAGACAAGGGCGGCAAATCCGCAGGAAATATCTATTTCTGTTCTGCCCTCGAAGCAGTCGCCGCTGCACAGCTCTACGCGAACTCCGTCAGATATTCCTGTGACGTACCTGCCCGAAGAGAGTGGGGCAAAATTAATTTTTACCACCTCTGCGCGCATATAGCCGCCGTATTTTTCTGCCTTTACAAGACCTGAAAGCGCTCCGCCGTCGACGGAAAAACCGCCCTTCATTGCCCTTATCACGGCAATATTTTTGCTGTATCCTGCCATACTTTTTGCGACCTTACATTTATTTATTTAATATATGGCGCTTTTGCTACATATTATAATAGTACGCAAGCGTAAATTTTGTTTTTTATTGCATTATTTTGGCTCAATCGGGGTGTTTTTCCGCCGATTGCCGCAAAAAATAACATATTAAACACAATGAACATAATTTTTGGTAAAATTTATTTGCAATTATTATTAAATTGAAGTATAATTAAATTGAGATTGTGATTTTTTCTACTCTCGCAATTTTTAATTAAGATACTAAATTAAGGAGAAAAACATGGCACTTACGAAGAATAAGAAAATTCTTTCATTCGTGGAAGAGAGCGCCGACCTTGCGCAGCCCGACTATATCGTATGGATAGACGGCTCTGCCGAACAGATTGAAGAACTTAAAAAAGAGGCGGTATATTCGGGAGAGCTTATAAAGCTCAACGAAAGCCTTTACCCCGACTGCTACCTGCACCGCACCAAGGTAAACGACGTAGCGCGCGTAGAGGACAGAACCTTTATATGCACGCAGGACAAAGACGACGCAGGCCCCAACAACTATTGGATGGACCCCCGTCAGGCCCACGAACTTGCCGCAGAGATTGCGCGCGGCTCTATGCGCGGCAGAACTATGTACGTAATACCTTATTCGATGGGCGTTATAGGTTCGCGCTTTGCACGCTACGGCATCGAGGTAACCGACTCTATATATGTAGTGCTCAATATGAGCATTATGACAAGAGTGGGCAAAAAAGTACTCAACGAAATAGGCAAGAAAGGCGAATTTATTAAGGGCTTCCACGCAAAGTGCAATGTAGACGCAGAAAACAGATACATTTTACACTTCCCCGAAGAGAACTCTATAATTTCAGTAAATTCTGCTTACGGCGGCAACGTGCTTTTGGGCAAAAAGTGCTTTGCCCTGCGCATAGCCTCTTACCTCGGCAAAAACGAAGGCTGGCTGGCAGAGCACATGCTCATTCTCGGCATTACATACCCCGACGGCGAAAAGAAGTACGTTGCGGCGGCATTCCCCTCCGCCTGCGGCAAGACAAACCTTGCCATGCTGATACCCCCTAAACACTATACCGACAAGGGTTATAAGATAGAGTGCGTGGGCGACGACATTGCGTGGATACGCATAGGCGACGACGGCAGACTTTGGGCTGTTAACCCCGAAAACGGATTCTTCGGCGTGGCGCCTGGCACCAACGAGCACTCTAACGCAAACGCACTTGCCACTACCAAGCGCGGCACCATATTCACAAACGTGGCGCTTGACACCGACGACATGACTGTGTGGTGGGAGGGACTTACAAAAGAACTGCCCGAACACGTGATAGACTGGACGGGCAAGCCCTGGAACCCTGCCAAGTTTGACAAGAAAGATAAATCTACCTGCGCGGCACACCCCAACAGCAGGTTTACCGCGCCTGCAAAGAACTGCCCCTGCATTTCGCCTGAGTTTGAAAGCCCCCAGGGCGTGCCCCTTTCGGCAATAATATTCGGCGGCAGAAGGGCGACCACCACTCCCCTTGTATACCAGTCAAAGGATTGGAACCACGGCGTGTTTGTAGGTTCGGCTATGTCTTCCGAAACGACCGCCGCCGCTACGGGAGCAACGGGAGTTCTGCGCCACGACCCCATGGCAATGAAGCCCTTTGCAGGTTACCACATGGGCGACTACTGGCAGCACTGGGTAGACATGGGCAAAATGGTTAAAAACCCGCCCAAGATATTCAATGTAAACTGGTTCCGTCAGGACAAGGACGGCAACTTTATCTGGCCCGGCTTTGGCGACAACATGCGCGTTTTAGAGTGGATATTGAAGCGTTGCGAAAACGGCGTAGACGCCAAAGAGACGGCGATAGGCTATGTGCCCAACCCCGAGGATATAGATATAACTGAACTCGACTACGACATTGCCGAAGGGCACAAGTTTGGCTTGAAAGACCTTGAAAGCATACTCGAAGTAGACAAGGCGAGCTGGGCAATCGAAGCGGAAGAGCTTGAAAATTACTACAACACCGCCATAGGCACCAGAATACCTAAGGAACTTTGGGATTGCCTGAACGACCTTAAAGATAGTTGCACCGCAAAACGCGGCAGAAAACCTGCGGCAGGAAAGGCAGCAACGAGTTCCTCAACCACTGCAAAGCGCGGCAGAAAACCTGCGGCTGCGGCAGCTGAGGCAGCCGCAGAGTCTACGACCCCCGCAAAACGCGGCAGAAAGCCCGCAGCTGCCAAGATTGCGGCAGAACCCACAGAATCTGCGGAATCTGAAAAGCGCGGCAGGGGTCGCCCCCGCAAGACCTCCGAGCAGGAATAAAGTGAGGCTCTTACGGCATTTAAGGCATTAAGACCGATTTATTACTATACCTCCCCCACCATTCGGTGTGGGGAGATTTTTTGTTAAGTACCTTTATCGTGCCTTGACGGCGGCAGTCCTCTACTCCACCCCCCCCCCCACCATTCGGCAAGTCCAACAAGTAAGACAAAGCAGACTTGCCGTGTTGTCGGAAACGAAATGTGCATTATACATTGACAAAAGCCTTCAATGTAGATACAATAATAGTACAAAGAAAAACAAGGAGGTAGCCGTTATGGAAGTTAAAGAGAAAGTAAAATTTACAGACGAAGAAATTGAAGGAATAGCAAAAGCAATCGCGCTTGCGGATATGGCGGCGCGCGCTCCCAAAGAAAAAAATCCTCGTATTTCTATGGTTGAAGATGAACTTTATCATCGTGCCATGACAAACGGTATTGCAAAATACAATGAGTTAGAAGCAGAAGGAAAAATTTGACAAATGGAATATGTTTTCTTTGCCAGGGCAAACGGCAGCGGGAAAAGCACTTTCAGTCAGACGGTTCCGTGCTTTATTCGGGTGACTCGAATAAAGATTATTATACTCGTATAAATTTGGCATATTGGAATTTAAGACATCGTAACTGGTTTGCAAAATATTGCACTAAATGGGTATGGTACGATAACGATGATAATGAAGAGCTGCCTTTTCAGGATTATGATGTATTGGCAGAGGAGCGAAAGGATAACACATTGTTTGCCGTATAAGTTATGGAACGTCAAATAAGAAAAGCTATTTATATTGATTTAGATACTATTCCAATGCGTGAGTTGTCTTTATATCCAAGGCGAATGTCGTCTTTTTTTATTTGGAAAATTTAAAAATAATATGGATGAAACTAAAAAAGTAAAATTAAGTAATGATTATACTATGAATAAATTCATACGGGCAACTATTGTGTCGGCAGTGGCACTTTTCTTTCTTTTTGCGGCGTCTGTTACGGCGTTTGCGCTGGGGTACATACAGCAAAGCTTACAAGGACACTGGGCAATATACCTTTCAGCGGGAATAGTCGCCATGGTTGCAAGCGGCATCACAGCGTTTTGTATACGGAACAGGACGGCGGTAGATATTGCATGCCTTGCAGTAAACGCCGTGGCACTGGGGCTGTGCATACGCGCGTGGTACATAATACGAGGACTGGAAAACAACCTGCTTACAATGTTTTTAATCTGCCTTGCCTGCATTGCCGTACTGTGGGTGTTCTTTTTTGTAGGGCTCATTCCGCTGTTTGCGCGGCACGCAAAGGTCTACTTTTTAGTGTTTCTGCTGGTGGGTGCCGCCGTGTACTTAGTATTTGTATGCGTGACCAAGACGGAGTTTTTATCTACCTTCGGTTACTTTATGCTGGTTGAGGCTGGGTTTATATTCGGCATGCTGTTCCAAGCCGTGAACATGAAAAGGCTTTTACGCATAGCCACGCTCTCCTCTTACTCGGTGTTTATCGTTGCAGTTATAATAGCCATTACGGCATTGAGCGAAGAAGCCTCTGGGCTGGAACTTCTTACCTTTATGGCAGAAGGTGAAACTGTCAAGAACAAAAAGAATACCGAGAGCAAAAAACTCAACTTTAAATAGTCTGCGGCTTACAGATTATTTATAGCGGATAAAATGCCGTCGGAAGTATAACAAAGTACAGCCAATTATAACAAAGTGAAGCCAAAGCCGCCGCGCGGAAAATTCCGCGCGGCGGCTTTAAAACTATTTACAGAGTTTTTCGCTGTATAATTAACCGAATAGGTTGTAGCCTTTGCCGCTCACTCCTCTGCTTGTTCGTCTGAAAGTGGAGAAGTTGCCGCAGAATTACCTTCGGCAGGCTCTTCATACTGCTGTGCGGCGTGGGAGCTTTGCGCGACCTCTGCGGTTGGCTGTGAACCATCGGCAGAGGGGGACGAGGCGTGCACGGGCGAGGTGAACACCTTAACTCCCTTTTTCCTCAACCGCAGTATGGCGTAGAAGAGCGGTATTCCCAGCACATACGCCCAAAGCGCTTCGTTTAAAATCATAACGGCAAATTCGTACCAGTAGGCATACTGACCACCTGCAAGAATCCACACGGCAGGAACTACAAAAGCGTTGATTATGATGGGGAAAAAACCACCCACAATTACTTTAAGCAGGTTTTGCCTTATCACCCTGCCAGTGATATAGGTGCAGAACCCAGCCACGAGCGTTGCAAGACTGCCGAGGAAAATATCGTACACGCCGTAGCCCGATATGAGATTGGCGAGAATACAGCCGACATACAGCGCAGGCACCGTTTCGGGGAAGAACAGCGGCAGTACCGTAAAAGCTTCGGCAGGGCGGATTTGCAGCGGTCCGTAGGCAAGCGAACCGAGCGCCCATGTGAGCACTGCGTACAACGCGGCTATCACGCCTGCGCGGCAGAGCATCTTTGTGTTCCAGTGCGAAAAATCACTGCGGATGCATTTTAAAAGTTCTTTCATTTGTTTTAGCAGATTGCGGCGCAATATAAAAGGGACGGCGCAAAAACCGTCCCGTGCAAATATTCAATCTGCATCTCCTTCGGTTTTTTTATAAGGAAGTGTTGAGCCGAAAACCTTCCACAAAAAGCCTGCCTTTGGCGGCTTACTCATTATTATTATCGCTGTTATCGTTATTATTGTTATTATCGTTTGAGTTGCCAAGGTATGTGCCGAGGTATATCTGCTTTTTACCTCTGGGGGCAGAACTGCGGGGAGGTCTGATTTCCCGTCCGCGTTGCTCGCCAAAATCTTCGCGGCGTTCGCGGCGCTCGCCGTAGGGGCGCTCGTCACGCCTGTCGCGGTTAAATCTTCTGCCGCCATCGCGGCGCTCGCCGTAGGGGCGCTCGTCACGTCTGTCACGGTTGAATCTTCTGCCACCATCGCGGCGCTCGCCATAGGAGCGGTCGTCGCGCCTGTCGCGGTTAAACTTTCTGCCGCCATCGCGGCGCTCGTAAGGGATTTCGTCCTTGGGGATTATTACCACTCTTCTGATAGGTTCTCTGCCGTCTGAAATGGTCGTTACATCTTCGTTATCTGCAAGAACAGAGTGAACTATGCGGCGTTCGTAGGGGCTCATGGGCTCTAACGAAACGCGTCTTTTGGTCTCTGCCGCCTTTTTTGCCTCGGCAATCGCCATCGACTTTAACTTTTCTTCGCGGACAGTGCGGTAGTTTTCGCAGTCCACAACCACACGCCTGTATTCCTCTCTGCCTATATTGGCAACTGCGCCTGCTATGCACTGTATTGCGTCTAACACCTCGCCCTTTCTGCCTATGACTGCCGAAGAATCGGTAGTTTTAATTTCGATTACAACCTTTTCGTCGTCAGACACTACTTCGTTGAACGCAGGTATTTTGAGTATCTTCATCAAGCCGTCTATAAATTCCGCGGCGCGCTCGCCGTCAGAGAGCTTTTTAGTGAGCTTTACCTTTGCCTTTATCGAGCCTATAAGCTTTCTTCTTCCCTCTTCAAGAACTTCGATGTCTACCTGCTCCGCAGTGACGCCGAGTGTTTTTAATCCCTCTGCCACCGCCTCTTCAACGGTCTTGCCGATGAAAATATTTTCTTTCGCTTCATCCATAATATCAGATGACCTCCTGTCACTTATCATAGACCTGACGGAACGCTGTTCTGCTCCGCGCCTCTACGCATCTGGTTAAGACTTTTTCCTCTTCTTTCCTGCCTTGGAAGACTTTCTGAGGAATCTGTCTAACTCGTTCCTCTCTTCCATCCTTTTGAACTTTATGTTGAGCGATTTGTTTACTATAATGGTGGTTAAGAAACTGTATGTCGAGTTGGCTATCATGTAGATAGTAAAGCCCGCGCTGTAAAGGAACGAGAGGAAGCCGTAGATTATAGGCATGGCAATAAGCAATATTTTATTGGTTCGCTTGCCGCTGCCGTCTACCGTGCCGAGCTCGTTCATGCCCTTCTGCATGCGCATTGTGAAGAACTGCGATAGGAACATAATGGCTATTGCCAGAATTATAAGCACGAAGTAGCCGTTTACCTGACCCTTTTCTGACGTTAGGTTTGCAGTGACCTCGTTGTATGATTCTTCGTAGTTGGTCATGTCGGAGGCTTTGGATACCGAGCTTACGAAGTCGTCGAAACTGGGAACTTCTTTTTCGAGCGCAGAGTCGGGATACCAGATATTTTTTACCCAGAGGAACCGCACCGACTTCACTTCTTTGTGGTAGTAATCAGCCGCGGCCTCGCGTGCGCTCTCTGTGATGTGCTCCTTTATAAGGGACATCATTTCAAACTGCGTATCTTCGCCGTCTGTGTTATTTTCTGTATTATTATTTTCTGAATATTTTTTGTAACTTTCGTATAATTCTTTGAACTCTTCGTAGTTGCTTGCGCCGTATTGCTCGTAATACGTATTGAAGGCGTCGAAGTCTACGAGGTATGCAGTTTCGCCGTCGGTATCCGTTCCCTCTATAAGGAAGGCATAGCTGTCGGTTGAAGTACCTCTGACATTTATCTTATAGTTGCCGCTTTCATCATATTCCCACACTGCTGTGCGGGATTCGTCAACATATTGAGTAACTACACTGTTGTAGGCGTTAACCATGCCGCGGTAGAGCTCTAAATTGGCATACTGCGAATAGGTTGAGAACTGGCTGAACACACCTATGAATATAACCAGCGAAACTATTGAGGGCAGACATATGCCCAGCATGCTGTAACCGTTCTTTTTGTACAGCTCCATAACCTTTTGGCTGTACATGTTTTTATCGTTGGCGTATTGCTTTTGCAGTTTTTCCATCTGCGGCCGCATACGCTCCATTATGAGTGACTGCCTCTTTGTTTTATACTTAGAGAAAACATCGAGGGGCAAGACTATCGTCTTTATAATGAGGGTAAATATTATAATACCCACGGCGGTTATGCCCACACTCTCGATTAGAAACTTTATTATATTTGCTATCCAGTTGAGCTTTATCGAATCTATCTGCTTTACACCGAAAGACAGCCAGTCCGTAGAAATATTGCTTAGAAAATTCATCGCATTTTGCAACGGGTCAGTATACCCACCTTACCTTAAAATAATTTTCGGGCGCGGGGTCGTAGCCACCCTTAGTGAAAGGGTTGCAGCGCATTATGCGCCAAAAGCCTACGGCTATGCCCGCAATTACGCCGAGGTTGTTTATGGCGCGCAGAGTGTATTCTGAACAGGTTGGGGTAAACATGCATGTCCCCCTCGATATATGGCGCTGATAGAAAACTATCATGCGCATGCACGCCGCCTTAATGAATGGGCGGAACACTTTGCGCCTCAATCTCTTCCACAAAAGCTTTTTGTTCAAAGCTTACCTCATCTTTTTAAAACATTCCTCTAACGCCCTCTCGAACGAGAAGAGAGAATATTCTTCGTTTACCTTTGGAATGAGCAACACTGTGCACGGAAAGGGCATTTTTTGGCATTTATTATAGAATGACTGCCTTAAAAGCCGCTTTATGCGGTTGCGCCTTACCGCCTTGCCGTGTTTTTTTGATACTATTACAGCCATGGCAGTTGCGGCGGCGTGGATATACACCGCCGTAAGTGACAAAGAATAGACCCGCCTGCCCCTTTTGAATACTTGCTGTATTTCGGCGTTCTTTTTCAGCCTTGAATAAATCATAACTTTTTGCGCTTTACGCGGTTACGCCAAAATGCGGACTTTTGGTCCGCTTGAAAATCTGATTAAAATTTAAAGATATATCAGGCAGAGAGCTTCTTTCTGCCTTTGTTGCGCCTTCTCTTTAAAACCTTTCTTCCTGCTTTCGAGGACATGCGCTTTCTGAATCCGTGAACTTTGCTACGCTGCCTTTTCTTGGGCTGATAAGTCCTTTTCATTTTACTTCTCCGTTAATTTTATTTTGCGGTTTTTAAACCTATGCTGTCTATTTAATTAAGTAAAAACAATTATACAATCAAAAAAATCTTAAAGTCAAGCGTTATTCGCCGTTCTTACAGGTAAAATTAAGTACATAAGCTCTTTATTTTCGCAGTTTGTACAAATAAATGGCTGAACATGCGTGTTGAAAGAGAGCGTTATTCTGTCCTCGTTAAGGGCGTTTACAGCGTCTGTTATAAATTTGGAATTCATGGCAATCTTAATATCCTTGCCCTCTACTTCCGCCTTTATGGGCTCCTGCACGTTTCCTATCTCTGAATTAGAGGAAATCTCTATCCTGCCTGCTGAAATATCGAAGATTATAAGGTTGTTTTTATCGGAGCGAACCAATATTGCGGCGCGCTCTATACTGCTCTTTAAAGCGGCTTTTTCAACCGTTACAACCGTAATAAAGCTTTTGGGAATGATATTTTCCTTCTTTATAAACTCCCCTCCGTACAGGCGAGAGGTGAGTACGGTATCATCCACAGATACTAAAATAATGCCGCGCTGAACGAATACCTCTGTTTCTCCCTCGTTAGGGAGCATCTTCTCTATCTCGTTAAGCGTACGGGCAGGGCAGATTATCTCTAAATCTCCCGTAGCGGAGATTACGGGCGCGGTTGCCGTGGCAAGCCTGAACCCGTCGAGAGCGGTTACACACACACTGCCGCCCGCTATTACAAACTGGCATCCTTTAAGGTTGGGGCGCGATTCGTCGGTTGAACAACAGAACGTGGTTGCACTTATAACTTTCTTTAAATCTTCCGCCGCCATTTTAAAGCTGTTTTCGCTTATGTCGGTGCTTATCTTGGGAAACTCTTCGGTGGGCAGGGTTTGAAGAACTGACTGGCTGTCTGCATAGTCTATCTTCATTCTGTTTCCGTCTGTGACGAGGGTTATCTGCACGTCCTCCAACTTCTTTATAAAGTCTGAAAAATATTTGCCCGGAACGCAGAGCTCGCCCTCTTCGTAAACCTCGGCATTTATGCTCTTTTTTATGGATATTTCGCCGTCGGTAGCCGAAAGCGTGAGAATATCGTTATATGCCTCTATCTTGATGCACTCCAAAACAGGCACGGTGGTGCGCGTAGCGCATGCCTTTACAACCTTTAATACAGCGTCTGAAAGACTTATTCCTTCGCAAACAACTTTCATGTGAAATCCTGCCTTTGTCACTTATTATTTTATTCAAATAGGTTATATAGTTTTATTATTAGTAGAGGCTGTGAAATTATGGATAACTTTTTCAGCCATGGTAAATTTATTATGTTACAGCTATATAATATCAAATTAAAAGCAAAAAAGCAAGTGATTGAAGCAGAAGGGTAAAAGAGGATTTATGTGGACAAAGTTGTTGAAAACAGGTGGAAAATTTTGTGGATATGTTGGAATTGTGTATATGCAGATTTTGAAAGATTTTGTCGAATGAAAGGTAAAATTGTCTTAAATTGAGAGAGACAAAGGGTTATCCACAAATTTACATAGCTGTGGAGAAAAGTTTATAACAACTCAACAGCCTCAAAAAAGTGAAAATATATGTATTTTATAATTGAAAGCAGGCGTTTTTTATGATACAATCTAAAAGATAGACATAAGTTATCAACAGACGAAGGTGGAAAGTTGCAGTTTAAAGACGGATTTGAGTGTTCTGCGGAAGCGGAAAAACTATTGGAAGGGTTTTATGACCTGTTGCTTTCGTATAATGAAAGGATAAATTTAACAGCCATTACCCAAAGGCAGGAGTTCTTTATCAAGCATGTATGGGACAGTGTTGCAGGTCAGGCTCTGTTTGAAAGGGGAGCGCGCGCCGTAGAGGTAGGTTCGGGCGGCGGATTTCCCTCGATTCCGTTAAAGCTTGTGCGCCCCGACATTGAATTTACGCTTATAGAGAGCGTGGGTAAGAAGTGCACCTTTTTAAAAGAGGCAGCCTTTAATCTCGGTCTTAAAGGCGTGAATGTACTGTGTCTGCGTGCCGAAGAGGCAGGAAAAATGCAGAATCTTCGGGAAAAATTCGACGTATGTTGCGCAAGGGCTGTGGCGAGGATGAACACTCTGCTCGAATACTGCGCTCCTCTCGTGAGGGTGGGCGGCAAATTTATAGCTTACAAGGCGGATGCCGCGGAAGAGATAAAGCAGGCAGAAAACGCCGCGGCGCTTTTGGGGTGCAACCTTATTTTCTGCGAAAGCTATTCCCTTCCTCACGGAATGGGGGAGAGAACGCTTGCCGTGTATAAAAAGGTCAGACCGACGCCGCCTGCATATCCGAGGGGAAACGGAAAAGAGAGGAAGAAGCCGCTGTGATTGAAAATTTTATTTTGCCCCCTGAGCCCGTATTGAACGTCAATGCCTGCGCTTTTACGGGTCACAGGCTGATTTCCACAGATTTTGACCTTGTGTTGCTTGACAGGGTTGTAGAGGGGCTTGTAAAGCGCGGAATAAACACATTTTATTGCGGAATGGCAAAGGGGTTCGACCTGTTTGCCGCTGAAGTTGCGCTCAGATTTTCAGGCGAGGGTGTAAAACTGGTGGCTTGTATCCCCTACGAAGGGCAGAGCAATTCATTTTCCAGTGCAGACAGGGAGCGCTATAACAATATACTCGGCTATTGCTCGGAAAGAATAGTTTTTTCTCGGGATTACAATAGGTATTGTATGCACTCGCGCGACAGATTTATGGTTGACTGTTGCGGCACGGTTGTCTGCTATCTGCGTAAGGACAGAGGCGGCACCTACTATACTGTAAGTTATGCGCGTGCGCGCGGCCGCCGTATAATAGAGCTTTAAAATAAATTAAAATTGCTTAAAAGGTATATTCCAAAAATATTATCAATTTTTAAACTACTCGAAACTTTTAAAAGGTGAAATAAAAACAAAAGGGAGGATTAAATATGCACCGTAGTGTTCGTGAATACTTGGAAAAATTCGACGATTTGCCTGGCATACCCATGATACAATGTTCGGGCAGAGATGACGAACGATATATTGCTATGTGTGAGGCTGCAGTGAAACGAGGGACACCCGTTACAGATGAAGACTACGACGAGTTTTTCCCTATGGACGAAGACGCGTGGTATTAAGAATAAACAACTCACAGAGCGCCAAGGCGAAAACCGAGGCACTTTTTAATGTAAAAGAGGGCGACTATGCGGAAGCTAATAGACCGCAAAATAAAGGCAGAAAATCGCTGAATATAACGTGGCGAAGTAAGGCAGTGAGAACCAACACAAAGGTTTAAGAGATAATTCAGTGAATACCTGTCGGAAATAAAAACAGTGCCATATATGGCTTATTTAATTGAATTTTTATTTTTCTTTTATCATAGATTAAGTATGTCTTTTTACATGGGTACGCGTTCTGCAAAAAATTTGCGTAACCGAGGCTATATTCGGTTCTTTTTAATAGAATTGCACTTATTTGCCTTAATTGACCTGTATAATTGAATATTTGCGTCATATTAACCACTCTTTTATTATTTTTATGGAAATTTGGGCGGTCAGCGCGGCGGTATTTATTCAAAAGGCTCTGGTTTTTAAATATATTCAGTGCATAAATTCATTGGCGCGCCGATAGAATTTTTTTATATTTTTTTTGATTTAGATAAATTAGCCCCACCACCTTGCCGTTTTTTAAGCTGTATATTCAACTCAAATTTACTGTGATTTTAGGCGAAAATGTTGTAACCGTATTGCGAGGTGTATGCCGAGCTAATTGAAATCAAAGTCCATTTAAAAAATTAAGTAAGCTATCTTCAATTAATGGGCGCAATTTATATTTATATAATAATAAGGAATAAATAGATTTTTTAATTTAAGATTATTTTTGGTTAACCGCTCTGTACAGTTTACTAACTGCGCTTATTCGACCCGTTTCAGCCGCGCCGAGGCAGTCCATAAAGTAGGTCGACACAAGTCCATTTAAAAAATTAAGTAAGCTATCTTTATTTAATGAGGGCAATTTATATTTATATAATAATAAGGAATAAATAGATTTTTTAATTTAAGATTATTTTTGGTTAACCGCTCTGTACAGTTTGCTAACAGCGCTTATTCGTCCCGTTTCAGCCGCGCCGAGGCAGTCCATAAAGTAGGTCGATACTCCTTCGGCGATAATTCCTGCCATTTTATATACGATATTAAGTCGGGTTGCGGAAAGCAGTGAAAAATTAAATACCGATTTTTCAGCAACGACGCCGATAATCGAAATATCCCCCACCCTGCCAAGCTTTTTATTTGCTCCGCTGCCAGGCTTTATTCCTCCCTTTGATATACGAATCAGTCCTATGTCGCCGGCAGAACCTACGGCGGCGTCTATGGCAATTATAGGTGATAGCGGGTGCGTACTGCGGATAAACTGCCCCACATACTTTACTTCATGTGCGGTGATAGGTTTCGAAAGAGTGCCGTAGATATAGCAGCCCAGTCCAGAAAGTTTTTCTTTCAGTCTTGTACCTATCACTGGCCCGAGACTGTCTCCTACGGAAAGGTCGCTGCCTATACAGAGCAAAACAGGCGGATTTTCTGGCGTGGGTAGCATTTTTTTCAGCGCGAGCACGGTGCCCTCTGGCGCAAGACTGTTATATAAGTTAAATGAATAGTCCATTTTATCTCCGAAAAATTTGTTTTTCTAACGAGTTATTGCCAAATATACAGGTAATTATTCATAGATTTATCTTTTAAATTATTCGTAAAATATTTGGCGAGAAAATTTATATTAAGTGTATACAATTCAAATAAAACTATGCAATAAGCGCCAATTTAGACAATTTTATGCAAACAAAACTTTACAAAACATAAGATGAGTCGTGATAAAAAAAGTAAAATATTTTTAAGGTATAAACAGTTATAATCTGGTTGATAGAATTATAATAAATTTTATTATAATATGGTATAGTAGAGTGTAGTATGGTAATTATTAACATTATCTTAGCTGGCAAAGTTAGATTCGTATGCCTCAAACAGTAGAGGCTGGTTGTAGCTTCAATAAATACAGAAATAAATGGAAGTGCGTAAAACAACTCAAAATTACTGGTCTTTGATAAGTTCTTTCCTGTTTCCGCAATGTATAATAAAACTTCAATGAGATAGATAATAAGGTTATTCGTCTATGCGCCCTTCAATTTTTATGTGCTGTGTCAAATTTTTCGTCAAATTGTTAAGTCAAATTACGGTGCGTCTGTCATTTTGCCAATCAATGCGCCCGCAAATTTATTCAAACTCCCTATGTAGAAAAGAGAAATGCAGCTTTAAATTAGCATAAACAAGAATTTAAAAAACATTGGGCAGATTTATTGGCAGTCAAAAAAGCAGGCGCACGGATATTAATATGAAATAGTTCAAGAAAAGCCACGATTTAATTAAGCATAAATTGTGCGGATGCATTATCAGACAAAAAAGGTAGGTGCACGGAAATTAAAAGGAAAAGTACATGTAAAAACAAAAATATGGCGCATATACAATAGAGCTATTAGACAAAAACAATATGAAGTTCTCTATAAATAACCTAACCGCCTTATCTTTGCCCTTGTTTAACAATTAGCTTTTGTCTGACAAAATGTACATGCGCTATATCGTTGTATTACACGTACTTTAACCTCTTAATCTCTGCGTGTTCTATTTTCACTGCCTCTGCGCCTACGCTAACTTGCTTTTGCCTGACCAGCTATTATATGCGCCGCCATATGTTGTTTTGCATGTCCCTTGTATATTCTCCCCTGCATGAATTATAAGTTGCGCCCACTTTATTGAATATTTATATAAATATGCGCCGTGCGTGCGCAACAATATTTCGAATTTCTTTTGCGGTATGAACTACAAGAAAAAAAGGGAAATAACTACAAACTTTTTTAAGTAATGCTGTTGTTCGTAATTGATATTTTTCTGACAACAAGAATACCTTATGCTATTTACCTCGATTAACGTCCTTGCATGTCTTATACGCCGTACTTGCTTTTTTTATTATATATAAAGATATACCATCTATGCAAATTGCGCCATTTTGCTTATCTTTAAGCCTACTTATCTGACGAGCCTTTTGCTATATTATTTTCTATATGTCTTGTCCTGTCTATCTTTTGTTCAGCCGCCCAATCGCCAAAACCGTCCAATCGCCAAAGCCGTCCAACCACCAAAAGCCGCCAGTCACCAAAAGCCGCCAACCACCAAGCCGCCGACCGGCCGAACCCACAATCGCCAGCATTCCACCAAGCGCCCAATCGCCCAAGTCGTCCAACCGACCGGCCTTCTGACCCCCAAATGCCCAACTGCTTAACATCCCAAGCCAACCCAACTTATAAGTGGAGGTATATTATTTACGATATGTACGTATATCCATAAACCTTTTATTTGCAAAAACATTTTCTCAATTTATCAACAAATCAACATTTGGTAAATCTATATCAGTGAATTTAAAGTAGTTATTTTGCATTAGAAATACACAAAATATTCAGTAGAGAAGGCTTTTTATCAGTTTTAATTATAACTTGTTCACGAATTTAGCTATAAAAACTTCCTCAAAAAAATTTTTATACACTGTGTTAACTTTTATTTATCAATACGCCTAACACTAAAAAGCCGCGTTTTACGTTTCACGTGAAACAAACAAACCTTAAAATTTTTTGGTGAATGTTTCCCGTGAAACATAATTTTTACCATAAAATACCATAAGCGCATTGCCATTATTTGCCATTTTTGTTGATTTTACGAATAATTTGTGGCTAAATATGCCACGAGTTAAGTCGTGAAATAACTATAAAATTTGAGTGATAACCGCTGATTTAAACGCTAAACACTTGATAAACAATCTAACTTGTGTTAAAATATTTTTGTAAGTTAACCGTCAAACTGCATAGAAAGTTTCCTTATTGAATCTTTGGTATGGAGACGATATGCTTTATGACGGACTTTTAACTTTTGCGCATAGTAATATTGCTAATGCGCTATAATTGAATATCCGTGCGCTAATAACAGTATATCAAACTCGCATAGGACTATTGCAAGGG
This sequence comes from uncultured Clostridia bacterium, assembly GCA_965120485.1. Lineage (GTDB taxonomy): Bacteria > Bacillota > Clostridia > Christensenellales > Borkfalkiaceae > Coproplasma. The sequence continues at coordinate 6,604 of CBCPNG010000015.1, read as the reverse complement.
GTTGCATTGAATTGCGTAAAGCGTAAGACGTAGGTTTTCAGCACTCTTATCGCTGTGCGAAAAAATAAGCTGTTTTAAAGCAAATTCGCGGCTTTTCGAGCGGATTATCCCATAAACTTAAAGTTGGCTTAAAAGCCGCTTTAAGGGGGCTTTTAAGCCGTTTAAAAGGCTAGTGGCAAGACTTATCTCTTTGCGGCGGAATAACGTTTAAAGGGGCTTAAAAATGTTTTTTAGCCTCTTTTAAGTCGAGGAATGAGCGGCTGTATCGGATATTTAAAATTCTTTTAAAAAGCTTGATTTTTTCCGCGTAATTTGCGCGTGCGACCATATAATAACTTTATACGGCTTTTTCGCAAAGCGAGAGCCCTTTAAGTAAGTATGTAGTCAAAAACTGTGGGTGCAGTTTTATAAGCATGGCGCAGGTTTCAATTGCGGAGAAAATAAAGATTTTAAAACAATTCAGGAGAGTTTAACTTTCCTTAAAAAGGAGCGAAAATTTGAGTAAAAAAAGCAAAATTGTGATGTGGGTGGTTATCGCGGTGCTCATAGTCGCCGTTATCGCTGTAATAATAGCTACCAGCGTCGGCACGTCGTCAAGCGAGATAAGTTTCAGCGAATTTAAAACTTACGTCGATAACTATGTTATGGCAGAAAAGGATGATGAGACAATCGTCAAATACGACAGCAGCAATGGTTATGTCTACTCGCAAGGCGGCAACACATATCTTCAAGATAAAGATGGTAATTATGTTACTATCTCTCAGGTAATTTACAGCGTTGCCATTGACGAGTATTCGTATATAGGTTATGCAGCAAACGGCGCGACCTATTCGTCGACAGGACCCACGGGATACCAATCAGACGCACTCAGCGAAAATGGCTTTATATCCACATGGATAGATAGCGGCGTAAAAATAGCTTACGATGACCCCAATGCCGGCAGTTACTGGTCGTCTGTGATTTCAATAGCAGGAATAGTGCTTATTTGCGTGGTCTTTTGGCTGGTTATCCGTTCTACGGCGGGCGGCGGCAAGATTTCTACCTTTGCCAAGAGTAAGGCGCGCGTATCTACAAATATTAAGGTGCGCTTCACTGATGTGGCTGGCGCAGAGGAAGAAAAACTTGAACTTGCAGAGATAGTGGAATTTTTAAAACAGCCGAAAAAATTCTCTGATTTGGGAGCGCGCATACCAAAAGGCGTGATGCTCGTAGGCCCTCCCGGAACGGGTAAAACCCTGTTTGCCAAGGCTGTTGCAGGTGAGGCAGGCGTACCTTTCTTCTCGGTATCGGGTTCCGACTTTGTGGAGATGTACGTAGGTGTAGGTGCATCGCGCGTGCGTGACCTATTTGAAATGGCAAAGCGTAACCAGCCCTGCATTATTTTCGTAGACGAAATAGACGCGGTCGGCAGGCACAGAGGCGCAGGACTCGGTGGTGGTAACGACGAACGAGAGCAGACTTTGAACCAGATTCTTGTACAGATGGACGGCTTTGAGTCTAATGAGGGCGTAATAGTTATGGCGGCTACCAACCGCGCAGATATTCTCGACCCGGCACTCATGCGTCCAGGCAGATTCGACAGACAGATATACGTAAACCTTCCCGACGTAAGGGGCAGGGAGCAGATATTAAAGGTGCACGCGCGCAATAAGCCGCTGTCGCCCGATGTCAACTTCAAGACGATTGCAAGGATTACGAGCGGCTTTTCGGGTGCCGACCTATCTAACCTTTTGAACGAGGCGGCAATACTTGCAGCAAGGGCTAATAAGAAGTTTATAGGCAACCAGGAGCTCTATGAGGGCGTAAATAAAGTTCTTATGGGACCCCAGAAAAAGAGCAGGATTGTTACCGAAAGCGACAAGAGGATTACCGCCTATCACGAGGCAGGGCACGCAATCGTCGCCCGTAAGTGCAAGCACTGTGACCCCGTGCAGGAAGTTTCAATTATCCCTCGCGGCAATGCGGCAGGGTACACCATGACCAGACCAGACAGCGACGACGCGCACATGACGCGTGACAAGCTAAAAGATTTTATCTGTATGGCACTGGGCGGCAGGGTTGCCGAGGAAATTGTTATTAAGGATATAACAACGGGTGCATCTAACGACCTTGAACGCGTTACAGAGCTTGCAAAGAAGATGGTGACCGAGTGGGGTATGTCAGATAAGCTGGGACTTGTGACCTACGGCAGTAACTCGCAGACGGTGTTCCTCGGAAAGGATATGGAAACGCATAACACTTATAGTGAAGAAACTGCTCGCACCATAGACGAAGAATTGCACCTGATAATTGATACAGAGCACAATCGAGCCCTTAATATTCTGACGGAATATCGCTCCGTGCTCGATAATATGGCAAGAGTGCTTATCGAAAAGGAAACTATTTACACCGAAGAGGTAGACCTTCTTATGGAAGGTAAGAGTTATAAAGAAGTTTTAACTTTCATGGATGAACACGATTCATCCCTTGCAGAGAACCGTTTTAAAAAATACGAGTAATTATTGATAGTCGGGGATGTTTCCCGTGAAACATCCCCGACCAATACATAGAGGGATATATGGCAAAAGTAATATCGTTTACCAACAAAAAGGGTGGCGTGGGAAAGACTACGACAGTTATCAATATGGCTGCGTTTTGTGCGGAATTTGGCAAGCGCGTACTACTCATCGACCTCGACTCACAAGGGAATGCAACGACTGGCTTGGGTTTTTCTAAGAGCGCACTAAAAAAATCAGTGTATAATGTTCTCATTGATGATGAAAAGATTTCGGCAAATATTTTGCCCACTGAAGTTACGCTTTTAGATATTGTGCCGGCAAATGTAGATTTGTCAGGCGCCGAAGTAGAGCTTGTATACAAACGCAACCGCGACAAAATTTTGAAGAATGCTTTGGAAGAGGTGAAGGACAAGTACGACTACATATTTATAGACTGTCCGCCTTCGCTCGGCCTGCTCACTATCAATGCATGGACGGCGTCTGATTCGCTCATTATACCTTTACAGAGTGAGTATTATGCCCTTGAAGGTGTGAGCCAGCTGATGAATACAATATCAATGGTAAAGCAACACCTCAACCCTCAGCTTCAAATAGAGGGAGTTGTGATAACCATGTACGGCGGCAGAGCGACGATATCCAAGCAAATTGCCGCCGAAATAAAAAAGTTTTTTAAGAGTAAGCTGTACGAAATAATAATTCCGCGCAACGTGAGGTTATCAGAGGCACCGAGCCACGGCAAGCCAATCAGTGAGCACGACCCTAAATGTATTGGGGCGCGTGCATATAAGGCGCTTACCGAAGAGTTTTTGTCTAAACAATAAATTTGGGCGGCGCAAAGCAGCCCATAAAAATCTATTAGGAGTACGTTAGGGATGGCAAAAGGATTAGGCAAGGGACTTGACGCCCTTTTTCAGGAAACAAACGCAGCATACGAGCATGTTTACGAGAGCGGCAAGCCGTTTGAATTTACAGAGGAGGAGAGGAGAAATGCGCAGGACATGCCTCTCTCTAAGATAAGCCCCAACCCCAACCAGCCGCGCAAAAATTTTGATGAGCAGGCTTTGAAAGAGCTCTCCGACTCGATAAAAAAGCACGGAGTGATTATGCCGATTGTCGTAAACGATAACGACGACGGTACATATATGATTATTGCGGGTGAGCGCCGTTACCGTGCCGCCAAACTCGCAGGCAACGCAACTATACCCGTAGTTATCAGGCGCTATACAGAGAGGGAGATTAAGGAAATTTCCCTTATAGAAAACTTGCAGCGCGAGGACCTTAACCCCATAGAGGCGGCAACGGCAATGAAGCAGCTTATGACCGACTATAAGCTCACGCAGGACGAGCTTGCCGAAAGAATAGGTAAGTCGCGCCCCGCTATTGCAAACACATTGAGGTTGCTTACGCTTGCGCCAGAAGTTATAATGATGGTTTCGGAGGGCAAGCTTTCCGCCGGACACGCGCGTACCCTTGTTCCGCTTGCCGCCGAAGACCAAGTCAACTTTGCCAAAGATGTTGTAAAGAATGCGTCTTCGGTACGTGAACTTGAAAAAAAGGTACGTGCCTATAATATAGCGCCTGAGATTCTCGATGAGCGTAAGAAAAAGAAGCGCGCCATAGCTTCAATAGAACTTAAAAATCTTGTTGAAAGAATGCGTTTTACATTCCGAACAAAGGTAAGTCTTATCGGCAATGATAAGAAGGGTAGAATTTACATAGATTATTATTCTGCCGATGACCTCGATAGAATAGTGGAAATTCTTGATATAATAGACAAGCAAAAGTAAAATTATATTCAAAGTTTTAGTATTTCGGCATAGTTTTTATGCCGAAATATTTTAACAACAGATTTTTTGTGTATATTACACATAAATTTGAGTGTTGTTTGGCAAAGAAGTCGCCAAAAATGGGGCAAAATGGGCTAAAATTCTGTCTCAGAGGCTCTGAGAGGCTAAAATTGGGGTTAAAATCGCCTGTTTTTGGCAAAAACTACTATTAAGGGTGGGTTATTCTGTCTCAGAGGCTCTTAATTATCAATATCTATGAAAATGGAGAGGGTTGACCACGGGGTCGATTTCTTCAAAAATTGACTAAAAAGATAAAACAATGAAGACCATAACTTTTAAAAAGCTTGAAATTGAAGATATTATTGAGCTAAAAGATTATTTTAAAAACTGCAATTACCATATAAGCGATTATTCGTCTGCCTTTAAGGTGATGTGGAAAAACTATTTTGAAATCTACTTTGCTTTGGTGGAGGGATGTCTTGTATTTAAGGAGTATTTCCAGGGCAAGACGTATTTTCACTATCCTATTTCGCGCTCTGATGACGAAGGTTGCGCCGAACAAGCGTTGGATATGTTAGAGGAATATTGCATTGAAAACAAAATTCGCATACACTTTACCGCTGTACCTGCCGATAAACTTTGTAAAATTGTAAAAAGGTATGGCGCAGATTTGCATATTACTAATAGGCGCAGGTGGAGGGACTACCTCTATGACGCACAGGATTTTGTATCGTTTGCAGGTAAAAAATTTGCAGGACAGCGCAATCATATTAATAAATTTAAGCGCAGTTACCCCAGGTATAGTTTTTGTGTGTTGACAGATGACGACCGCGAAGATATTTTGCAGTTTTTAAAAGAATATGAGGCGCGCCAGCTTGCAAAGGGGACTATATTGGCGCGCGAAGAGATGCAGTCGGTATATAAAATTTTGCCCTATGTCAATGCTCTTGACCTCTTTTTGGGCGGACTGCGCGTTGACGGTAAACTGATTGCCTTTTCTTTGGGGGAGGTGTGCGGTGACCAATTAATTATCCATATCGAAAAGGCGCTCACCTCATACGAGGGCGTCTATCCGATGATGGCAAATGAATTTGCGCGCCATAATGTTACAAAGGATATTAAATTTATAAATAGAGAGGATGATGCAGGAGACGCAGGATTGAGGAAGAGCAAATTGCAATATAATCCCGTAGCGCTTGTAGATAAATATAATGTTTTACCTATGCGCGCTATCGACGGTATTTTGCAATTGCCGCAATTGAAATCCGAGAGGTTGGTTTTAAAGGAAATTACAGATATGTATGCTATGCCCTTATACAGGTTGGAGTATGATTCAGAGCGCAACAAGTATTGGGGGTATGATTGGCGTGAGCATTTTAGTGGCGAGCCTACGCCCGAATACTTTTTACGCGGCATACGCGAAGATTTTAAAAATAAGGAAGAGATGCCATTCGGCATATTCTATAATGAAGAGTTCGTCGGCGAAGTTGTTCTTCATAATTTTGGGTACAGAAGCGATTGTGAAATCGGCGTCAGGCTTTTGCCCGAATTTGAGGGCAGGGGCTTTGCCACGGAGTCGCTTCTATGTCTGATGAGGTATGCATTCTACGAGCTCGATATAGAGACGGTAGGCGCTAAATGTTTTAAACAGAATGAGCGCAGTCGAAAGACCATTCTGTCTGCGGGTATGAAAGCGGACGGAGAGGATGATACGTATTATTATTTTAAAAAGACTGCTGCTATGTAAAAAGTTTCACGAGAAACCATGATTTATAAAAAATAATAAGCAATCTTTTTGTAATTTTAGGAGCACTATGGATAAAAAATTTATATTTAAGGCAATATTGTTGAATAGCGCATGGGTTTTATGGATAGTATTGAGTGTATTTTTGGGGTACATAATCTATCGGGAGGGTTTTCCCTCACAGCCATTTGTTATAATTCCGTTCAGTTTGTTGTTCCTCGCTGTTGGCGGTGGCGTGGCATATTTAGTCAACAGGGTTTTAAAAAAGAGGGGCGCAGTCAGTTCGAAATCTTTGCAGAAGGGGCTGAGTGAAGAAACAGAGCATAAAAGTAATATTAGCGAAACGGACGACAATGAATTGTCAAACTAAGTGCAACAGTAAGAGATATAAGAGTGAAATAAATCGACAGGTTTATTGAAACCTAAAACTTTTTTGGATCTGGCGTTAATAAGCGCCAGATTCTTTTTTAGCGTAGCTTCACTCACATGGGAAAGATTCCTGCCTTTGGGATAGAACTCACGTAAAAGTCCGTTAAGGTTTTCGTTGGTACCCTTCTGCCATGCACAGTACGGGT
>CBCPNG010000014.1:0-39314 GCA_965120485.1 uncultured Clostridia bacterium | reverse complement strand
AGACCCGGGAACGCATTCACCCCGACATGCTGATTCGGGATTACTAGCAACTCCTGCTTCATGTGGGCGGGTTGCAGCCCACAATCTGAACTGAGACTATCTTTTTGAGATTCGCTCCATGTTACCATATTGCAACTCTTTGTAATAGCCATTGTAGCACGTGTGTAGCCCAGGCCGTAAGGGCCGTGATGATTTGACGTCATCCCCACCTTCCTCCGTGTTAACCACGGCAGTCTATACAGAGTGCCCAACTGAATGATGGCAACTATATATGAGGGTTGCGCTCGTTGCAGGACTTAACCTAACATCTCACGACGCGAGCTGACGACAACCATGCAGCACCTGTCTTCGTGTCCCGAAGGAGGGCCCAATCTCTTGGGCTTTCACTCGATGTCAAGGCCTTGTAAGGTTTTTCGCGTTGCTTCGACTTAAACCACATGCTCCGCTGCTTGTGTGGGTCCCCGTCAATTTCTTTGAGTTTCAACCTTGCGGCCGTAGTCCCCAGGCGGAATACTTAATGCGTTAGCGGCGGCACAGAGGGAGTCGATACCCCCTACACCTAGTATTCATCGTTTACAGCGTGGACTACCAGGGTATCTAATCCTGTTTGCTCCCCACGCTTTCGTGCCTCAGTGTCAGTTACAGTCCAGCAATCCGCCTTCGCCACTGGTGTTCCTCCTAATATCTACGCATTCCACCGCTACACTAGGAATTCCGATTGCCCCTCCTGCACTCAAGTTCAACAGTTTTGGCAGTAGTTCCGGAGTTGAGCCCCGGAGTTACGCTGCCAACTTGCCAAACCACCTACGCACCCTTTACGCCCAGTCATTCCGGATAACGCTTGCCTCCTACGTATTACCGCGGCTGCTGGCACGTAGTTAGCCGAGGCTTATTCCTAAGGTACCGTCACTTTCTTCTTCCCTTAGAAAAGAACTTTACAATCCGAAGACCTTCATCATTCACGCGGCGTTGCTGGGTCAGAGTTTCCTCCATTGCCCAATATTCCCCACTGCTGCCTCCCGTAGGAGTTTGGACCGTGTCTCAGTTCCAATGTGGCCGATCACCCTCTCAGGTCGGCTACTGATCGTCGCCTTGGTGAGCCGTTACCTCACCAACAAGCTAATCAGACGCGAGCTCATCCATATCCGATAAATCTTTGATCGTAAGAAGATGCCTTCAAACGATATTATGCGGTATTATCAGTCGTTTCCAACTGTTATCCCCCAGATATGGGCAGATTGCTCACGCGTTACTCACCCGTCCGCCATGTAGTAAACTACATTCGACTTGCATGTGTTAAGCACGCCGCCAGCGTTCATCCTGAGCCAGAATCAAACTCTTGAGTTGATTGGTATAAAACCGATTTCCATTTAAGAAAATCGAGGCTCTATCTTCGACTAATTATAGTCATTATCTTTGCTGACTTTGCTTTGTGGTACTAATGTACTTCAAAGTTAATTGACAGAAACTTCCTTCCATTCGACTTGCGCCGAACAGAAAAACATTTCCTTCTATTCAATTTTTAATCTTCGCAAACCGCAGCAAAAAGCGCGGCGCCCTCGCAGAGAGCGTTTCTATCTTATCACAGCCGACATATATTTGTCAACTGATTTTTAAAAGTTTTTTAAGATATTTGAAAGTTTTTTATCACTTTCAAACCTTCTTTTTTGACTTTCGACAAGATATCCCGCTTGCGACAGCCTCATTAAGATATCACTTGATTGAACGAAAAGTCAAGCAATTTTAAAAATTTCTGAAAAAATTTTTATAAGATATCTTGTATAAGATTTTGTTATAATTTTACAGATTTTATACCTGTACAGCGGAAGAAATTCATAGGCGGCACGATTGCTTGCATTTTGGGGGGCGGCTGTGATAGTATAGGTATAGTTATGCGGAGGTAAACGGCATGTATAAAACACTCAGGATAGTTTTCTGTTGCCTGTCGGTGGCGTGCGTCGCCGCGGCGGTATTTGTATTCATCTACGCCCAGCCGTGGCAGTGGGGCTTTATGGTAGTTGCCGCGGCAGCAGTGTTCTTTTTTATTATGACGCATTTTAAACGGAAGCAGGAAGCGCAGGAACTTGAAAAGAACCCTCCCCCTCCCATAGGCGACTTTATAACAGGCAGGATACCCGAGCAGTGCGACGACAGCGGTGCAGACGAGGCGAACGGCGCAACCGACGGAGGTGCAGACAACGAGGCGGGCGATAGAACGAACGGTGATGCAAACGACGAGGCGGACAGTAAAACCAAAAATTAAACTTTAACTGTATGTATACTGGGGGAGCGGCGATAGCCGCTCCCCCACCTTTATGGTGAAACTATATATTTTTATAATATATAATATGGTATATATAGGGCGTACATTTTGCGCGGTCAACCGCAACGCGCCACGCCCGCAAGTCCGCCATATTTCGCCAAAACTTTTTGGCTAAAAATCTTTACGACTAATTAAGCAGTCTACGGATACGCCGAAATACTGCGAATAAAAGGATACTCATGGTGGGCTACATTAGCCCGTTTTCCCAAGGCTTATTATGCCCTTGCTAACGCCTATGCGCGGCAAGTTCTACTTCCACTCCACTCTCCGTACACCGCGTTTTAAAACCTTTTATCATTATACAGTGCGCCGCTTTTCCGCGGCGCACCGCGTTTTAAAACCTTTTATCATTATACAGTGTGCCGCTTTTCCGCGGCACGCCGCGCTTTTGCCATGCCGTTAAATCATTCTCTGCGTCTGCACGTAATAGCTCCAACGCGTGGAAGAAATCTGCTCTATCTTGGCGTAGTCAGACGCCGTGTGCAGAATGTAGTTGTCGCCGAGGTACAGGGCAACATGACCTATGCGCTCTACACCCGTCTTATTGTAGCGCGTGGAGTTGGTATAGAAGATGAGGTCGCCGCGCTGCAAATCAGAGCGCGCAACGGTAGTGCCCTGCACAACCTGCGTGCGCGTTGTTACATCTAAAAGCACGTCTGCACCCATATAGAACATGTACTGCATCAGCGAGGAACAGTCGAACGCCTTTATGGTAAAGCCAGACAGTTTGTTGCCCTTGCCGTCGTGATAGCGCACAGCGCCGTATACATATGTGGTGCCCAAAAGCTGCGTTCCCACACTTATTGTACGCTCTATCTGCTCGTTATCGCTCGCCGCCATTTCGGTGAGGACGGAGTATTTTTTGGATATGTACGCATAGCTGTTGAGATAGCCTATTTTGTACCAGCCGTTGTATTCGCCCTCGTATGAATACATAGTATCCTTTTCAGCAGAGCCGTACACCGTGTAGCTTGTGCCTGCGCCCGAACGTATGTTGACGCCGTTTGCCGTCACCTTTACATATGTCACCGTCTTTGACTTTGTCTCTTCCTCTTCCTCCGTTTCTGTTTCCGTATCCGTTTCAATTTCAGTATCGGCGTCCACCACCGTTTCTGAATCGTTATCCGTTGCCGTTTCGCTATCCGATTCTGTATCTCCAACCGAATCGGTGACCTCTTCCGTTACACCATATTCGGGTTCGTCCGCGCTCTCCGCGCCCGTAGAGGCGCAACCTGCCGCAGTGAGGGCAATTAAGCTTGCCGCTACGGCAAAAATCCTGAGTTTGAGTTTCATAATGTCCTCCATAAAATTTATTTACGAGAACAATTATACATATGTCCGCACATACAGTCAATGCAAAGAATTTTCCAACAGAGGCATCGGCTGGCATGGCTTTATTTGGAGCATATATGCGCCCCGATTAAATTTATGCGCGCAGGGGCGGCACAATCATATTTAAGCGTTTTAAAACACATGCCGCAGTTGATTGCGGCATATAAGTGTATCTATTAAAATAAAGCGCGCGCAACACCGCGTTTTACGGCAAATAAAAAACGCGGCGCAAAAAAACCGCGTATTTAAGGCATACATGCCGTCCTTTTCAGCTTTGAGCTGAAACTTCCGCAAGAAAAGCGGCTATTCCGCCGTCTATGTAAAGCGCGCCCTCTGCCATTCTTGACGGCGCGCCCTTATTTATTACGATAAGGTTTTTGCCCGAAAAGTAATCTATCAGCCCTGCGGCAGGATAGACGTTGAGCGACGTGCCGCCGATAATCAGCGTATCTGCGGCACGAATAAATTGCACGGAACGCTGTACAACATCGCTTTCGAGCGGCTCTTCATACAGCACTACCGAAGGCTTTATAATACCGCCGCAGGCACAGCGCGGCACGCCGCCGCACTCCGTAACGGCAGTCAACGTATAGCTTTTGCCGCAGAAGAAGCAACGGTTGCGCCATATACTGCCGTGGAGTTCGAGCACCGTTTTACTGCCTGCCGCCTGATGAAGCCCGTCTATATTCTGCGTTATCACGGCGGAGAGCCTGCCCTCTTTTTCCCATTTAGCCAGCGCATAGTGGGCGGCGTTCGGCTTTGCCGCAGAGTAGACCATCTTTTGGCGGTAGAAGTCGAAAAACTCCGCTGTATGCTTTTTGAAGAACGTGGCAGAGAGCATATATTCGGGCGGATATGCGTACTTTTCGGCATACAGCCCGTCCTGCGAACGGAAGTCGGGTATTCCGCTCTCCGTACTTACGCCTGCGCCGCCGAAAAACACGGCGCGCCGCGAGTTCGCCATTATGTTTGCGAACGATATAACCTGCTCATGCGTGTACATATGCCCTCCCGTTGCGCAATTCGCAAAATGAAAAAAGACGGCGCAAAGCCGTCCTTTTTATTTAACCTTCAACACCCTCGTTTAATTTTTCGAGAAGCCTGTCGAGGTCGTTGCCGTGAACCATAACAGCCTCTTCAATAGTTTCGCCGTGAGCCATAGCGCAACCTATGCAGTGCATGCCAACAGCTTGAAGAATTTCGGCGCTGTTGGGATTTATACGAAGGCAATCCACGATGAGCGTATCTTTGGTTATCTTTGCCATAATTAAATTCTCCTGTAATTTTTATATGCGATTGTATTATACCACGGTTTAAATTTTTTTACAACAGTTTGAGCGGACTATTTTACCTATGCCAACAAAAAAGGACGCCGCCAGTTTGCGCGTTGCAGAACACCGCAAATATTAATATGTAAAAAGATTGCACGCCGCTTACTGCCGATTATAACGGCGTCGATTGCAATATAGTATGGCGCGTTTCCTCCTTTTTATTTTAAAGGTGCGCCTTTTATATGGCTTTGCGCCCACGCAGAATGTTTCGGATATGTAATGCTTTGCTTCCCTTTGCCTTACAGCTGAAAATATAAAGCCCATTAAATAGAATATAGCGGCGGATATGGCGGCAAAGCCCAGCACATATATTGCAAGGAACACAGGGTATGGCGCAACTTCCCAGATTTTTGTGAGGAACAGTATGGTACACGGAACATACGGGCTTATAAAGAACATATTGAAGCCATACTCTTTGCCCAATTTAGGCAGGGCAAAATTGAGGGTGAGCGCTATTGCTACAAATAGCGCAAAGATTGCACTGCTTTTAAGCCATACGGTAATTTTAAAGCGGAAAGTACCGCCCGCCCACTGAATCATACCGAGTATAATTAAAAGCTCGTGCCACACCATGCTGTGAAGTGTGGCAAACATCAGCTCATTGAGCACCGCGTTTGGATGAAGCAAAACCACAACACCACCGAACGCACCGTAAGTTGCAAGAAAGGCGTTAAACACCTCCCTGACGGCGCCGTTCCTCTTTGTAAAGGCGAGAGCCACACACACATACAAGGGCGTAGAACAAAATTGGAACGGAAATATATCCCAAGGATAGTCCCAATACACTTCACCCGATACAGAAACGTTGAGCCCGTAAAACACCTGTTTGAGGCACTCCATAACAATGAGAAAAACGCCTATCCCAATGGTAATGCCGTGCGTAACTCGTGGACAGGCGCGCAACTTTGCGCCGCACAAACATATTGCAACAGAAGCCGCCGCCACAAGCGCAAGGCAACACAGATGTAATATTCCCCACGGGGGGGGGGGGGGTGATTATCGTGGTTTTAAAAAACAGAATAATCTTATCCATAAAATCTCAAAAAGCACCAAACAGTGCCGCAGGGATAATAAAATATTATAGAGAAACAACTTCTTTTTTGCAAGTTTTTGCAGGCAAAGCAGACAAAATTCGACAATTAGTACAAAAAAAATCGGCAACTTATGCAAAACAGCTATAAAAAGTCGGTATCAAGTACCGATTTAAAAATTTATGCCTGCGGCGAAAGCCGCAGGCATAATACGTTGCCGTTAAATATGGCGCAGTAACCTTCATATTTTTTTTCGCCGCCCAACACACTGCGGCAATCACAAGGTAATATTGCAAAACGGCATTTTAATTATTGTTGAAAATAGAACAAATCTTCAAATTTCTTTTCAAGGGCTATGCACAGTATAAGCGCGAGTTTTGCCGTGGGGTTGAACTGTCCGCGCTCTATACTGCTTATGGTATTGCGCGAAACGCCCACCATTTCTGCCAGCTCCGACTGCGAAAGTCCTGCCCCCTTTCGTGCCTCGCGTACCATGTTTTTTAATTCCAACTCGAACGTCGCCGCCATAAATTTCTCCTTTGCATAGTTTTGTTTGCGTTAATTATATCATCCAACCCCTGCACGGTCAATCTTTTATGACGTATATATGCGCTTTTGCCTGAACAGTATTTAAGTTTGTTGTATTTAAGCTTTACACACACAAATTTCAAACTTTCAATAGTCAGATAACCTACCTGACGCGACATGTGGACAACAGATAAACTTATGCACAATGGCTGTATATTATTCCACAATTATCAACATTTTGCACCGCTTTTATCCTCATAAGACTGTTAGTAAAACAATTTATTTAAAAAGTTATCCACATTTTATGTGAAAAAATACAAAATAAGAACAATTTCGCGTATTTTAGACAGTATTATGTGAACTTTTTTGCAGAAGTTATCCACAATTCCTCATCTTGCGGCAAAACAGCGCTTGGGCGCGATTAAAAAATGAAAATGCACCCTGCACAGAGCAGAAAGTGATTGACAAAAAACTTCTGATTTTATATAATATGTAAGCTTGAATAATATGCACCGTTAGCTCAACTGGATAGAGCGTTGGTCTACGGAACCAAAGGCTAGGGATTCGAATTCCTTACGGTGCACCACAAAAGAGCCACCCATTCGGGTGGCTCTTTTGTGGTGCACCTAAACGGTATCGTACGCGGAGCGGCGCTTGCCGCGTAAGCTCGGACTTCTGCCGCAGGCAGAGTCTTGCCGTGGGCTCCCGCTTGCGGGATACGGCAATATTACTTACGGTGCAATGTTATACCTCTAATTGTGCCACCCGTTGCCCCAATCGGGTGGCTCTTTTGTGGTGCTACACTTTTTATATATGAACTATTGCAATTAAAGTATTATACAGATTACGCCGCCCTTACCTTCGTTGACCATTCGCGTGATAGCCTTTCTGAGTTTGCCGCGAGTTTCATCGGCGATTGAGTTGACCTTTGAAGCCAGACCTTCCTGCACCATAGAGCGAAGCGTTCTGCCGAATACATCGGTGTTCCATGTAGCTTCGGGGTCGGTTTCAAATCCGTTCATCATGCTCTTGACGATGCCTTCGCTCTGCGAGGCTTCGCCCATAATGGGGCTGACCTCACCCGAAACGTCTACCCTTATTATGTGGTAGCTGGGCGCGCTGGCGCGCAGTTTAAGACCTAAACTCTGCCCCTGCCGTACCGTCTGCGGCTGTTCGTACTCGGTATCTTCGCCAGAAGGTTTTACTATGCCGTAGCCGTTTACGCGGGCGCACTCCAAAGCGTCGCGCACCTTGGCATAGCCGCTCTTTGCCTCGGCGGCAGAGCGCACATAGCGCATGAGCGAATATTCGCCGTCTATTTCGTCGCCCGCTATTTCAGAGAGCATTTCGTAGAAAATCCCCTCTTTGGCAGGTACGTTGACAGTGACCTCGCCGCAGGAAAAGTCGGCGGCAACCGATATATTATCCGCCCAGTACTTTGCGCCCGAAGTGAGCGAGTCAAGCGCAGATATATCGCGCATTTTTGTTATTTTTGAAGAAACGTCGCGCAGTCTTTCTAAAAGTTCGGCTATTGCCGAATTTTCGCGCGGAAGAAAGCACATCCACCCAGGAATATCCACCCCCACTCCGCTCACGGGAAATTCTGCGCAAAGTGCGCGGAGAACCTCTTCCGCCGCGACTCCGTCAGAAAGGCAGGCACAGCCGTAGCGCGCGGCAAGTTCGACAGAGTTGCCGCCTACCACAACGAAGGGGCGGCCGCAGGAAAGCTCTGCAAAATCGCCCTGCGCCTCTCCCCAAAATATATATGCCGCACAGGGCGAAGAGCCGTCTGTAAATTTAAGTCCTTCGGCTACCTCTGAAAGGAGTCCTGCCACGTTTCCGCCGCACACTCCTATATCACCTCCGCCGCAGCGCGCGGCTATATCTCTGCAAACATCGCTATCCAGCATACTTTCCTCCAATTTGTTTTGTATAAGCTATTCTATTTGCAACCGCCCCTTTTTAGAACAAATTTTATATCGCAAAAAATTTTTACATAAAACATTGATATAAAAGGGAAAAGTTTGCCAACTTATCCGTAAAACTTAAAAGGGCGCGTTGTTTTGCTTACTGCCAAACATCATTATTTATGCATATTCCGCCATGTTTTAACAAAACAAGGCATAATACAAGCGCCGCGCGGCATTTAAATTGCCGCGCGGCGCTTTACGTTAAAATTTTGAAGATGTATTGTCCTTTGGTTGGACGCAAGTATTCGTGCCGTAAATTGCGGCTCTCATATATGTTTTTCCTTTTTTGATTTCTTTCTTATAATTGCGGCAAGTCCCCTTAAAAACCTGCCGTTGCATAAGTCGATAAATCCGAGAGCCTGCGCGAGGTTAAACCCGGCATACTGCGCTATTCCTCGCACGGTTACATAGCGGAAGGTGAGCAGAGCTGTCTGCCCCTTGCGCCTGACTATAATGTTTGCCAGTCTGTATATAAGCCTGCCGGCTAACCCTTTTGCGCGCGCAAGGTCTTGCATGGGGCTGTACATTGTAATTTCCACCCTGCCTTTTTCGTGAGCAGAGGGTTTGTGAGAATAGTTTTTTGCGGCGGCGATTATTTTTTTGCGCTCTTGCGCCCCGATACCTGCGGCAGTGGCGGACTCTCCCTCTATAAAAATTCCGCCTTCAAGGCGTATATCGCGCGAAGAAGCGCCCACAAGCACGCCGTATTGCCCTGCATATATGTGCCATTTACCGTCCTTTTCGTCAAAGGCGCGGAAGGTTGCTCCATCAAAGGGAACAAAAATTTCGCGCTCTTCCCCAGGCTGTAAAAACACCTTTTCAAACCCTGCCAGCCTCTTTTGGGGAAAGGCGAAGCCGCAGTCTGGCGGAGAAATATAAAGCTGCGCGACCTCTGCGCCAGCCGCGCCGCCGATATTTTTTACTTTAAAGCGCGCGCCCGAAAGCGAAACGCTAAACTGTGAATAACAAAATTGTGTGTAAGATAGCCCGTGCCCGAACGGGTATTTGAGGGATATGCCTGCGGCGTCGTACCAGCGGTAGCCCACAAAAATATCTTCGGCATACTCCACAGTAAGCGGGTCGGCGGCAAAGCCGCGCGCACAGGGCACGTCCTGATAGCTCTCGGGATAACTTTCGGCGAGCTTGCCGCAGGGGTTTGCTTTCCCCGTAAGAAGCCTTGCCGCGGCATAACCTGCGCCCTCGCCTGCAAGGTGCATACACAGCACAGCCGAACACATATTATCCCACGAGGTATCTACTGCACCGCCTGCGCACAGCACTGCCACGGGGCGCACGCCAGCAGAGGCGAGGCAACGCAACAGATTTATCTGGCAGACGGGGAGATTTAAATGCGCCCTATCACCGCCCTCGGCGTCTTCCTCTTCGGAAAGACCGAGAAAGACCACCGTTTTATCGGCATTTTTTGCAAGTTTTACGGCGCGCGAAATAAGTTTTTTATCTGACTTTCCATCGGAGCGGTAGCCGCGTTCAAAACCGCATATATGCGCACCTTTTGAAAATTCCTGTAAAAAATTGTCGCGATGGGAGCAGTTGACGTGCGCCGAGCCGCCGCCCTGAATGTGCATGTCGCGCGCAAGGTCGCCTATGACAGCCACGCGCTCGCCTTTGACAAGAGGCAGTGCGCCGTCGTTCTTTAAAAGCACGGCGCAATTTTCAGCAAGCTCCCTTGCAAAGCGCAGGTGCTCGTCTTGGTCGTAATCAGCCTTTTCCGCCTTGGGGCGGAGTGCGGCGCGGACAATGCGCTGTGCGCAGATATCTAATTCAGACTGTGAAAGTCTGCCGTCCTCTATGGCGGCGAGCACCTCTTCGGGCGTAAAGGTACAGCGGGGCATCTCTAAATCCTCGCCAGCCCTTATGCCGGCAACGCGGTCGGCAGTGCCCGTCCAGTCAGACAGAACCACGCCGTCGAAGCCCCATTCACCGCGCAGTATATCCGAAATAAGCCGCCCGTTTTCAGAGCAGTATGTTCCGTTCAATTTATTATAAGCCGTCATTACAAAGCGTACGCCGCCCTTTTTTACGGCAAGTTCAAAGGGGTAAAGGTAGATTTCGCGCAGGGCGCGTTCGCCCACGCGGCTGTCGCAAATTGTGCGCGCCCATTCGCGGTTGTTTGCGGCAAAGTGCTTTACGCAAGCCGCCGTGCCCGTGCCCTGCACGCCGAGGATATACTGCGAGGCAATCTCGCCTGCAAGGTACGGGTCCTCGGAAAAATATTCAAAGTTGCGCCCGCACAGCGGATTGCGCTTTATGTTTACGCCAGGTCCGAGCAGTACATCCACGCCGAAATATGCCGCCTCTTTGCCGAGCCTGAGGCCGAGGGCTCGGGCGAGCTGTCTATCCCACGACGAGGCTACGGCACATGCGCACGGAAAGCATGTAGCCGGAAGAGAGCCGCCTATGCCCAAATTATCGGCAGCGCCCTCCTGCACGCGCAGACCGTGGGGACCGTCTGAAAAGCGTATGGGAGGGATTCCTATGTCGGAATAGTCCTGCGTTGTCCAGAAATCTCTGCCCGTGACGAGCTGAGCTTTACGCTGTAAACTTAATTTTCCTGCGGCTTCCGCCGCGCCGTCGTTTTTGTTCATACACCGCTATTGTAGCATATCAGACATATAATTGCAATATTATTTTATTTTTTGCATAAGTCGAAGGGCTATCGCCCATAATGTTTGCAAGGAGATTTATTATGGTTATAGCAAACTTTATAGCTTACATTCTGTGCATTATAGGCGGACTTAACTGGGGTCTGTACGGAATATTCAACTTCAACCTTGTCAGCTGGATATTCGGGGGACCCCGTTCGGCAGGTTCTATAGTCACATATATAATAATCGCAATTGCTGCGCTGTGGCTGATAATTTCGCCCATAATCACCGGTCACGGGCTTAAACTTTCGCACCGCGAAGAAGACGCACACGAAAGCAAGGCACACAGATAATTAAAATGATATAAATCAGGGCGCGCCGCATAAAAGGCGCGCCCCGATTTATTTTATAGTTGCGGCATATGCTCTGCCCATTACTCTTTCGCAGAGCCATAAAATTTTTCGAGCAGAAGCCCTTCCATGTCTGCCGTCTGACGCAAAAGCGAAGTAAGCTCTGTTATATTCTCCTCTCCGAGCACCTCTACACAGGCGTCGAAGTAACGCTCTAAATAGGCGTGCTTTTCGCCGAGGTGCGCAAGCCCGACCGGCGTGAGGACGACGTTCATTCTGCGGCGGTCAGCCTCGTCGACAGACATATCTATAAACCCCTTTTTACGCAGAGTAGAGAGTATATTTGCCGTACGGGGGCGGCTGAGCTTCATCTCTTCGGCGAGAGCCGTTGGCGTGGACGAACCGTCGCAACGGAACAAACATTCCAGCGCCGCCGTTTCGCCGAATAAAAATTCGCGCAGGTAGACCATTATATCCATCTTGTACATACGCCAAAGCTGCTCCATGAGCCCGTCGCGCAGAGTAGTTTTATCCATATATACCTCTCCCGTTTATTCGTTTGATTTTAGCGACTCCGCCATATCAATCTTGTAGAGTTTCATAAGCATAAACGCGTATACCACTATGGCAAAACCTATTGTAATCAACAGCGACCAAATATAGCTGGTCCAGTTTATTGCCTTTACAAACATCACCATTACGCTGTTAATTTTGCTTACAACGAACATATGCAACAGCCAACCGCCCAAAAGCCCCAACAGCGCCCCCGCAAGGGTGAGTATGGAACTTTCGCGGTAGATATAGCCAGCCACCTCACGCTTGGTGTAGCCGAGCACGCGCAGTGTGGCAATCTCACGCCGCCGCTCGTCTATATTTATATTGGTCAGATTATAAAGCACTATTGCGGCGAGCGCGCCAGCGCAAACTATGAGTATGAGCGTTACAAAGCTCATCGTTTCGCTCAAAGCTTTGAAAGATTTGATTGTGGTGTAGGTGAACTCAACGCCCGTAACCGACGGGTCGGAAAGCAGTTTTTCGACGGCGGCATTCATAGCCGCCTCGTCGTCGCCGTAGCCGTAGATTACAAGGTAGGTGTTGTGCGAAAGCGTGGGCTCTGTTCCAGCCGCCCCGTAATATGCCTGAATGAACGCCTCTGCGCTTATGTACACGTCAGAGCCTGTGTAGTATTCGCACACGGCGGAGACGGTGAAAGTGAGCTGTACGCTACCCGATATATATGTTACGGCGTCGCCTGCCTCTATGCCGTATACTGTGGCTATATTTTCGGGTATGACTATGCCGTCTGCCGAGAGCGATATGCTTTTGCCCGAGCGGCGGCTGTGCAGGCTTACGAAGTTTGCAAAAGCATCCTCGTTATCCACCACATATAAATCCACACTCTCCCTTCCGCCGTCGAGTACGAGCTGACCGCTTTCGGAGTAAATATCGAGCACGTTGTCATCGTCCAAAGTCGCAAGATATTGGGCAAGTGCGCCGTCTGCCGTTGCCTCTTCCGCGGTATAGCTTATTATTGTATCGTAAAACACAATCTCGCCGTACTGCACATCGGTTACGGCGTCTACGCTGTCGCCCAAACCGAAGCCCGCGAGTATCAGCGCCGTACAGCCGCAAACGGAGATTAATGTGAGTATCATATTCTTTTTATAGCGGAATATATTGCGGATAGTCGCCTTCCATTTGAATGAAATGCGCTTCCATACGGGGGTACACTTTTCCAACAAAATGCGCTTGCCCGGTTTGGGAGCTTTCGGTTGCATTAATGTGGAGGGCTTTTCTTTTGTGGTAGCGCGGCAGGCTATTATGGTGATGATTATAGTGACGGCGAGCGAACCGAATACCACGGCTATGGCGAGCCACCACGAGAAACCGAGTGAAAGCGTGGGCAGGTAGTACATTGTGGCGTAGGCGTTCCAGAATATGTTGGGCATTATGCTGAACCCCAAAAGTATGCCCACGACAAGACCTATCAGGCAGGCAAGCACGCAGTACGAAAGGTACTTTGCCATCAGAGTGCCCTCTTTATAGCCCAGAGCCTTTAACGCGCCTATCTGCAAGCGGTCCTCTTCCACCATCTTGGTCATGGAGGTGAGCGCAACGAGAGCCGCCACCACTATAAAGAACGCAGGGAACACGCCGGCTATATCTTCCACCTTTTCTGCGTTCATTTCAAAGCTGATGTAGCTCATGTTAGAGCTTGCCCTGTCTAAAACATACCAACTTGCACTTGCCGTTGTGCCAAAACTACTCGCTTTGTCGTTTACATCCGCACAGATTTCTTCTCCGATTTTCTCGATATATTCGGCGCGCTCTAACACATAATTTTTATAATTTGTATAGAAGTGCTCATATACGCCTGCGCCGGCCACGCTCACCCATACGTCGGTGTAGGTTATGCTATCGCCGCGAATTGCGGCAATCTGACTGAATGCGCCGCCGCTCTTTGTAAGGTCGTACACACTGCTTTGGGTATCTTCGGGCGTGTAGTTGCCGTACATTACCAGCGAAACCACGCCCGAACCTATGGTGGTGACTTCGCGCGCGTCCGTATAGAAATAGTCGGGCGTGGAAACTATGCCCACAACTTTAAGTTGGGTATTAGTATATATGTCGCCGTAGGTGCTGTTTTCTGCGGTGAGCATTATTATATCGCCCACGGAGACCTCTTCAAAGTAGTTATTGGAACGCTCTACTACAACCTCGTCTGCCGCCGTGGGGTAGCTGCCCTCCATCAGCGTAAACCTGTTCAGGTATGAAAGTTTGCTATCGCCTTCGCCCCCGCTTCCGTCCGTACCTTCAACGACAGAAAAATCCAGCCCGATGAGGTTGACAGCCTTTTGGTTGTCCGCTCCGTTTATGCTCGCCATTACCGAGCTTGTAACGACGGGCATATAAGCCGAAACGACCTCTCCGCCGTATTCGTCGGTTGCGTTTACAACCTCTTTTATATCGTCCTGCGTCAAGCCGTAGGCTGACTTTACGTCTATATCGTAAGCGTAATTTTCTGAAAGATATGCGCTCATAGAGGTCTTCATGTCGGGCGTTGTCTGCGAAAGACCGATGAGAAAGCCCACGCCGAGCGCTATGATAGCCATTATGGCGAGAAACCTGCCAAAGCTATATTTAAATTCTTTTACTATGTTTTTTGTAAACTTTCTCATTGCCGCACCCTAATTATAAAATAACGGAAAATATGCCCCGTTTACCAAAAATGCAGACTTACCACTCGATTTCAGATACATCGGCAGGGTTAGCGTTGAGCTCTTCCGCAACCACAGTGCCGTTTTTTATGCTAATAACTCTGTCCGCCATCTGCGTTATCGCCTGGTTATGCGTTATTACTATAACCGTTTTTCCGCTGTTGCGGCAGACGTCATGCAACAGCTTTAAGATATTTTTGCCCGTTTCGTAGTCGAGCGCGCCCGTCGGTTCGTCGCACAACAGCAGTTTGGGGTTTTTGGCTATTGCGCGGGCAATAGATACCCTCTGCTGTTCGCCACCCGACAGTTGAGCAGGGAAGTTATTCAGCCTATGCCCAAGACCCACGTCTACGAGCGTCTGCCTTGCATTGAGCGGATTGCGACAAATCTCTGAGGCAATCTCTACGTTTTCAAGCGCGGTGAGGTTTTGAATTAAGTTGTAAAACTGGAACACAAAGCCTACGTCGTAACGGCGGTATTCGGTGAGCTTTTTTTCGTTAAAGTCGCTCACCTTTACGCCGTCAACAACAATTTCGCCATAGCTTATGTCATCCATGCCGCCGAGCATGTTTAAAACTGTGGTCTTGCCCGCGCCAGAGGGACCCACTATTACGCAAAATTCACCCCTGTTTATGGTGAAATTAACGCCGTTGGCCGCCTTTATAATGTTGCCGCCCATGGTGTAATTTTTACATACGTCGGTAAACCTGACAAAACCTTCGGCGACGCCGTGCACAATGTCAATGTTTTCCTGCACGCGTTCGGTGTTTTTATTTAATTTGTTTAACTTTGCTTTTCCCATAATGCCTCTGCCGCCTTATATTTGTAAGGGATAAATATGACAATACTGTTAATTGTTTTTACTGTTAATTTATTTGTATTTAATTATAGTATATGTACCATGCACTGTCAATAGACATATAGTTAAATTTATGTGAATTTACAAAAACCTGCGGCAAAGACTGCTTTTACGTGTAAAAAAATGCGGCGCTGTTCAAACGCCGCAATCAGATACAAATTAAAAAAGATTTAAACGGGCGCGCCGCACCTCTTTGCAAAGGCGCGCACCCTGTCTGCCGGTATGGCGTAATTCATGCCCTCGGCAGAGGTAGTCACCGCCACCACCGCGCCAACAACTTCGCCAGCCGCATTGAACACGGGGCCGCCCGAGTTGCCGTGGTTGACGGCGCAGTCGGTCATAAGGCGTTGCTTGCCCTCCACCGTACGCAGTCTGTCGCTCACTATGCCGGCGGTTATGCATGTGCCGCCGCCAAGCGAGTTGCCTATTACAAACAGCCGCTGACCGTTTTTCACCGTAGAAAAGTCGGCAAACCTTACGGGCTTGACAGACGCAGGCGCACCCTTTATGCGGAGCAGGGCCAAGTCGTCGCCGTCAACAGACCCGATACCGAGCGCGGCGATTTCCGCCGTGCATGTTTTGCCGCAGATATAAACTTCCAACCTGCGCGCAGGGGTGCCGTCTTTAACCACCACATGCGCGTTAGTTACGGCATATCCTCCGCCCAACGCAAAGCCTGAGCCTGATACAACCGTTCTGCCGTTGTACGCGCGCACCTCCATTACGCTGTCTATACACTGCGCGTATACCTCTTCGCCCGACGGAGAGACGGGAACAAATCCGCGTTTTGTTTCTGCACTCACAGGCGGCTCTGCGGATTTAAAGGGGTTCATAACCTTCGCAGGGGGGTCAGCTTTTGGCGCGCCGCCTGCACTGATACCGCACGAAATACCTCTGTTAAAGCCGCCAACGCCGTTGATATTCGCGGATGCGCACCTTTTTTCGGGAGCGAAAAATTCCTGCTCTTCGCCCTCACGCATAGAATACACATTATCACAGCAGGTACAACGATACTGCACATTGCCGCCGCGTACTCCCTCACAGACGCATTCGCCGCCGCATGTTTTACAAAGATATTTTATTATTGCCATATCATTCGCCCGTCCTTATAAATTTATCGAACCGAGTAACTTCGGCAGACGATACCGAGGGGGGAACGGCGTCGAGCGCGCTTAAAAAGTCTGTCCGCTTGACGGGCACAACCGAGTCCGTCTTTATAGATTGAAGAAGTGGGTCTTCCTTGGCACGGTCGCACACTTCCTCTATATCCGCGCCCGAATATCCCTCGGTGAGAGACACAAGCTCGCTCACGCTTACGTCGTCTTCAACGGGCGCGCCCTTTAAAGATTTTTCCAGCATAAACCTGCGCGCAGGTGCGTCAGGCAGGGGGACGTATATCTTCTGCGAAAAGCGCCCGGGACGGAGCGCCGCGCCGTCTATATCCCACGGGCGGTTGGTTGCGCCCAGCAAAAGCATATTGGAACTTCTGCCAGCAAAACCGTCTATCTGCTGTAAAAACTCGTTTACGCGCCTGTCGTTGTGCGCATCTGTGCCGCGCCTGCCCAAAAGGGAGTCCATTTCGTCTATAAATATTATGGCAAGGTCATCGCCGCGCGCAGTTTCAAACAGCGAGTTTATATTCTTTTCAGATTCGCCCACCCACTTTGAAACGACGTCAGAGCCCTTTACGGCGTAGAATTTTGCGCCCACCTCGCAGGCAATTGCCTTGGCTATCATGGTCTTGCCTGTACCGGGGGGACCGAACAGCAACACGCCGCCGCCCGATTTTTTGTTGTACAGCTTGTACTTTTCAGGGTGCTTTAAAGGGTTTATCATGCGCGTGGTTATCGCTTTTTTTACATCGTCGAGCCCGGCTATATCGTCGAACCTTATGTTCGGAACCTCGGCGGCCTGCCACTGTCTGCCGTCGTCGCCCTCTGTCTGCGCGGCAACCTTTTCAGACTTATCTGCGCCGGCAGGAAACTTTTTGCGCATAACAGCCTCGTCAATGCCGTCGGCAATCTCCACCAACCGCTTTGCACGGGCTACGCGCGCCTCTTTCAGCTTTGGCGAGGAATGTTTTGCCAACTGCAAAAGCGTTTCGGCGGCGAGCATATAGTTGCGCTTTGCCAGCGCGCCGTTGCCGTTTTCGTACGCCTTTTTTGCTGAGGCGTAATACATATTGAATTTATCGTTGAGCACCGTAATGCTTAAATCATCCATATATATACCTCAACCATATGCACGGCAGTCAAAAAACACGCGTAAAAAAATCTCTTCCTTGCGGCGCAGTTCGGCTGCCTCTTCCTTACAGACGGCAATTTTACCGCTGAGCGATTGTATCTCAGCGTACACAGCCGCTATCTCGGCGGAAATGGACGCCTCTTCTTCGCGCGCCTTCTGTAATTTTGCCGCCATACCTTGCCGCGCTATCACACCGCCCAATATGCAGAATACCATTACCACAGCTCCGAACACGCAAAACTCTTCTTCGTCGGTGACCGCCGCTAATATTCCCATCATTATAAAGAAGATAACGCCTGCAATGAGCGTGTATTTGAATATCGGCTTAGAGATGGCGGATATTTTACACTTGCACCTATCGAGCTGTTTTCGTAGATTCGTCTTGCGGAATTCCGCCCTGTCCTTCTGCTCCCTGAACCTATCGGCGCGCGCGGAAATGGAATCTATCTCTTCCCTGCACTGCGCCGCAAGCTCGTTACAGCGAAAGGCGCACATTTTGCGGAATGCATCTACCTTTGACCTGACCTCTGCGTTGCCATAACGCTCGGCATTTTTGAGGTTTCTGTCTTCCTCTATGGTAAGAGCCGCCTCATACGTCATGTTCTGCGCGGCTATGCCGCCGCTGTAAGCCCTGCGGCTTGCAAGGAAGCACCCCCACCACGCCTGACCGCTGTACGGGTCAATTTCCAGCGCATGCTGATACTTTGCGTATGCGCTTTTATACATTTTGTCGCCGAGGTCCTGCTCCGCACGGATTAAAAGACTATCGGGCGACTGAATTTTGCCTTCGGGCGAGGCAGGGCGCTTTTGGTCAAATACCCCAGACGAAGGAAGGCGTTTTCCGCCGAAAAAGCGTGTATGTAAGTTGTCGGCAAGCTCAATCTCGTAGCCGCCGGCAGGATACTTGGCAAGGTTGACCCCCTGCAACGAACGTATGAAAGGCGGCAGGGCAGTTACGGGCACGTCGTACACGGCGCAACACGCGCCGTACAGCCGCTCTTGCTCCGCACGGTCGCGGAAGCGCGACCACTCGTTCTTTACCCACGGGGAATTTATGTTCTCTTCACTGCACGCAATCAGCACAAAAAATTTACAGCTGTAAAGCGCCTTGAAGATTATAGGTTCGTAGTCCTCACCCACCCTGTCCTTTAAAGTGACATCTGAAAAGAAGGTCTTTATCTTGCGCGAGGTAAGTTCGTCATATATTTTGCGCGCCACCGTTCTTTCACGTGTGGGCGCGCCGTTTTCGTCTGCCGAACGAAAACAGAGAAAGACGTCGAAGCCCTCCTCTTCCTCCATTTTGCGCTTTATATCGCGTTGCAGTCTGTCTATTACAGCCGCTCTCGACTTATAGACCTCTGCCTGCTCGGCGTCGGAATACTTTACGGCGGCAAGAAAGTCGCTGTCCTGCAATATGCTGCAAGCTACCGTGCGGCGGCACGTGGGCACCCGTCTGCCCATGCGCGAATCGTCGATATACTCTATGCCGTACCTGCTGAGTGCAAGACCCCAATGCGCCTCGGCATCTTGCGGATTGCGACTGGTTATAAGCGAATATTCACGGATTGCTCCGTCGAAGTCGCAGGACATACGCATTGCATTTGCGCGGTTGAGAGCGAGGGCAAGCGCCTCGCTCTTTTCCGCAGAGAATACATAACTGCTTCCACAGTAAGGGCACACAGCACTCAAACCTTCGGCAGAGTAGTTGAGAGCACCGCCGCAGGTTTCGCAGTTGAGCGCGCCGTGTTTATGTGCAGGATTATTCAAATCTTACACCTCTCATCTGCCACCGGGACGAGGACCTGGCTTAGGTGCAGGTTTAGGCGGCTCTGGTTTATGGGGTTCTTTGCCCTTAAATTCTGAAAAAATATTCATAAATCCTCCTCTGCGGCAGATTGCCGCATATTTATATTATTGCGGCATATTGCCGCTTATTTTTAGGATATTACGCTGTGTATTATATTATCTGCCCGGGTGCGGACCGCCTGGATGGGGGTGCGGATGGGGATGAGGATGGGGGTGTGGATGAGGTGCGGGACCCGGATGGGGACCCCTGCCTCTCTGTTCTGAAAAATATCTCATAAAATCCTCCTTTTTTGCGGCAAACTGCCGCATTTTTATTATTCGACGGCGTATAATGCCGCACATTTTTTATTTTTACTGCGCCAATTATTTGCGGCGCTCATGCGCTTAAAAAGCGCACGGCGGAGTTATCTTCTGCCTCCCGGTCCGCCTCCATGAGGACCTCCCGGTCCGCCTCCATGAGGACCTCCCAGTCCGCCCCCGTGAGGACCTCCCGGTCCGCCTCCGTGGGGACCTCCGGGTCCGCCTCCGTGGGGACCTCCGGGTCCGTGGGGCCCTCCAAATCCTCCTCCACGAGGAGCTCCGAACCCTCCTGGTCCGCCGAAATGGGGCGGTTCAAACCTTCGATGACCTCTACGGTTGCCGAACAGAAACCTCATAAATCTGCCGGCAGCGACTCCTGCAAACCCTGCCGCCGCGACTCCCGCTATACCTGCGGCTATTCCTGCCGCGGCAGACGTGCCGCCAGAGTAATTATCGTTATAATAATCTTTATATGTATAATCTTTGCCCGAAGTGCTTTCTCGGCGAATACACTCGTCAAGGCTGAGCCGCAGGGAAGCATTACACTTTTCCGCCGTATTCATGACGAAACGCTTTGCTTCCGCAAGCATATCTGCCACGTTCTGCGTGCAATAGCGCACCGCGTTTTTGTAGTATGGTGAGGAAAGCAAGTATAAAACGTGCTCGTTATATGCCAACCTCTGCCTGCACTCCGACGCCGTACTGCCCGATGCCCAGAGCTTGTTTGAAAGCTCGCCGGCAAACTGCCTTTGGCTTTTGAGTTCGCGCACCTCGGCTTCGGCGAGCAGTGCGCCCAGCCACGCCTCTCCGTTGCCGCCGTCCTCGTCGATTGCCCTGCTGTAAGACGCCGCCGCACTGACAAAGTCGCCGCGCACAAGCGCCTCTTTCCCCTGCGCCAGCCAATCTTTGGCAACGCCGTGGGCGGTTGCCGCCGCACTGCTGCGCGCCGAACCTGCGCCGTTCACCCTTTTTGCATAGCCCCTTGAAGGAGATATTTTTGCGGCGACGCCCTCCGCGATAACCTCTTCATATCCGCCCGAGGGGTAGTCTGAAAGGTTTATGGCATGCGAACGTATAAACGCAGGCAACAACTGGTAAGAAATGCCGCCATAGACTGCACAGCAGGCGTCGCCCAGCCTCTCTTCATATGCCCTGTCGCAAAAACGCGCCCACTGGTTTTTTACGCGCGGAGAGTTCAGCGCGCCCTCTGAACAGGCGATTAGAATAAAATACTGACAGCCATAGAGTGCGCGGAAAATTACGGCTTCGCACTCTTCGGGCGACTTGCCGTAAAGGGCGGTTTCGGGCGTGAACACCTTAATGCCCAGCTTTGAAAGAGCGGCATATATGTTGCGCGCAATTGAGCTTTCGGCAGTGGACTCGCCCTCTTTATCGTACGGCTGATAGCACAGGAAAACCCCGTACTTTTCGCCGCCCGCGGCTATTTTCAGGCGCAGTCTTTCAAGCTCTTCTGCTTTGGCGCGGTAAGAGGCAGCCTGCTCTTCGTCTGCAAAGCGCAAGGCGTTAAGATAATTTTCGTCCTGCAATATGCTGCCCTTTAAAAATTTGCGCAGAGTGGGAAGCCGCCTGCCTGCGTCGGGGTCGTCTATATACTCTGCACCGCACAGACTGAGCAACAGTCCCCAGTACGCCTCGGCATCCTCAGGGTTGCTTGCAATAATAAGTCTGTATTCGGCAGCCGCCTCATCGAAATCGCAGTTGAGGCGGTAGGCGTTCGCGCGCGCAAGCGCAAGCGAGAGCGCCTCGCTTCTTACTCCTGTAAAACGGTATTCGTTGCCGCAGTAAGGGCACCTTGCCGTTGCGCCGTCATCCGAATATCTCAGCGTACCTCCGCAGGTATCGCAGTATATCTGCCTCCTTGCATTATTCATATTTCACTCCGTATAAAAAAGTGTGTTAACCGAGGCATATTAAGGGGTATTTTTTACCTCAGGACTTTTCGGCTTGCGCCTCTATCCTCTTTTTAAGGCTCTCTATCTCCCTGTCTATGGCGTCGTCAGAAAATTCGTCCGCGCCCGCCTCGTTTTCAATCAGTTCGCGTATGGCACCTTCGTCTATGTTTCCCGAAGCATTTGCCACGCCGGCAAAGGTATCTTGGCTGGTTTCCATAAACATATCCATCTGTTCTGCCTGCCTTTCCGCCTTGCCCATGGCTACTTCGAACTGCTTCTGTACCTCTATAAATTCCTTTTCGTCGGCGAGTTTTGCCATCTCTTTGCTTAAAACGCTCATGCCGCCCAAAAACTGTTTGGTCATAAGCGTCATATCTTTCATCTGCGAGGTTATCTCGAAGTTCAAAAGCATCTCCTGCGCGCGCTTCTGCTGTAAGAGAGTCATCTTATAACCTGTAATCGCAAGGTTATACTGCGCCTCTAACCCGTTCTTTTTTGCCAAAACCGCCTTTTCTACAAAAACCTTTTTCTGTTCCTCTAATGCGGTTATCTGCTTATTCATATTATATACGGTCTGCTTTACGAGCCGCTTCTTTTCAAACTCTTTATCTGCCCTACTCTTAAAAAGCCCCATAATATTCTCCCTTTACTCTGTCTGCCCGTCGGCGGCAGGTCTTTTTGCCGCAACGCCCTCCTCTGATAGCGCGCCCTCGGCTTCAAGCTGGTCTGCACTCTCGAACATTGCCAAAAGCTCGTCGTCGTGCTCGTTTACGCCATATATGCGCTCGTTTTCGGTATAACCGCTTGTAATCTCCTGCCATATATCGTCTGCATCGGTGAGCACCTGCTCGCTGCGCACTTTTGTGCCGAGCGCCTTGTTTAAAAACTGTGCCAGCCCCTTTTGGTCAGAGAGCAGATTGCTGAGCGAAATTTTGCCCGTGCGAATGTAGAACTCGTTGTCGTCTATGGTGGTTTTGAGCTTGCGCAACAGCTTCATATTGTACATAAGGTACATTGCGCGCTTAACGTCAGCCTGGTTCTCTTCCCTGAGCGACGTAACCTTTTTGGCATAAAAAAGCTTCAACTCGCGGTTGGTTTCTCTTCTGCCCTTGGCAAGGAGTCCCTCTATCTCTTGCGCGCGGGCGGATATGGCGGATTCTAAATCGTCCTCCTGCTTTTCCAGCATGCAGATTGATTCTACCACGTCCTCGCGTTTGAGTTTGTCGTATTTACTCTTAAAGGGCCACATAACTTTACCTCTCGGTGTGCACAGCGCGCTCGGCAACGTACACCTTTATTTCGTCCATTAAACTCTGCGTTTTGCCGTCGCCTGCTTTGCCGCGCGTCTTGGTCAGCTCTATCTTTATATCGTCCAGCACGCGCTTTATCTTTCCGTCTATAACGGCGACCTCGTCCTCTGCCGAAGGCGTGAGATAGAGAAGGGTGTCGTACAGCTCTTCAAGCCTTGCAACGGTATCAGCCTTGCCCTCGGCAAGCGCAATCAACACGCGCACCTTCTGCGCGTTTTCGCTTACGTCCTCCCTGCTTTCGAGCACGGTTTCGTCTACGCTGCGCCTCTTTTTAGAGTTAAATAAAAACCCTGCGATTATTGCGCCTGCAAACACCGCCGCCACAACTACTATTATTACAGTCTCGGTTGAGCCGAGTAAAAGATTACTTATCATAAATTGCCCCTCTTCCCGCATCAGCGGAACTTAAAATTTATTTGCCGCACCGACAGCGCAAGCATGTATGCCCATTTAAAACTTTTTGCCGCAATCAGAACAGAACTTTGCGTCGGCAGGGTTTTGTCTGCCGCATGCAGGGCACTCCTTATTGCCGAGCGCCGCACCGCAATTGGGACAGAACTTTGCGCCTGACCCGCACGGCTGACCGCATGCCAAACAGCGCACCTGCGCCCGACCGCGTTCGCGCGCCTCGCGTATGGCGGCAATGTCGTCGTCAGAAATCACCACGTTGCCTATCATGAAAGAAAACAGTTTAAGTCCGTAGTCTTCAAACATATCTTTAAGGTCGGGCATTATCTTTGCGGCAATCTCGTCCTTGTGCTCGCTGATTCTGTCGTAGCTTAAAGCGCCAGCGCGCATCTCGCGCGCAATTGCAGGCTCCGTCTTGCTGAGCATGCGCATGACGAGCCGCTCCTTCAAGTCCTGAACGGTGAACTCCTTTTCAGCGCCGATTAGCACCATGTACGCCTTGCGCGGATTTGAAATTTGAACCTCGAACTCGCCGTGGGCGCCCAGCTTTACAGGCACGTCAGTTTCGGGGTCGCGGAAGCTGAACTGCGACCTTGTGCCCCACATAACTTTGAGCCGAGCCGTTTTAGACATATATATGACTTCTACGGATACATTTTTGCTCTTTCGCCTGGACTTTTCTTCGAATATATCGTAACTGCCGCTGTTGAGCGTATCCATAGCCATGCCGTCTTTTATCAGTATTGCGTTGTGCGTTTCGGGAACGACAAGTTTTGCGTCTGCGTCGAGCCCATCCACGCAGATTTTTTTGAACAGTTCGCTGTTATCGCCCTCATATTTAATTACATGAATGTTCCTTCCCATGGCATCCTCCGTAAGGCAAGCGCATACGCGCGCATTGTAGCCTCCTTTTACAGTTAATATGATATCATAAAATTATGAAATTGTAAAGATGATTGTGTAAAAATCATTGCTCGACGCAAAAGCGGCGCGGCGACAGGCGTCCCCTTTTTACTCCACACTAAAAAACTATTTTAAAATTCACCTTGACAGAGCAACAAATATGTGATATCATTATGATATCAAATTAATACAGGAGAAAAACTCTTATGAAAGAAAAAATACTCAAAAAGAGAAGAAACGGGCTTATTGCCGCCGTGTTCTTCGGTCTGCTGTACATAGCCGCCCTTGCTTTATTTTGCGTATGCGCGACAATGTTAGAAAACGCCGACGGAGAGCTGAACTATACTATGCTTGCGCTTATAATCATAAGCATAGTTTGGGTGTGCATAGGCTGGCTGCCCTTTAAAGGACTGAAAATAATCAGACCGCAGGAGGCGCTTGTGCTTACGCTGTTCGGCAAATACTACGGCACGTTGAAGGGCGAGGGCTTTTACTTCGTAAACCCTTTCTGCGTGGCATGCAACCCCGCCGCCAAGACGAGGTTAGGACAGAGCAGCGACGTCACCACCGAAAAGCCGCAGGCGACAAACGGACAGGGCGTCAACATGAAGATATCGCTGAAAGTTATGACCCTTTCCAACGCAAAGCAGAAGATAAACGACTGCCTTGGCAACCCCGTGGAGATAGCCATAGCCGTGACGTGGCGCGTGACCGACACAGCCAAGGCGGTATTCGACGTGGATAACTACAAGGCGTTTTTATCGCTGCAATGCGACACGGCGCTGCGCGACATTGTACAGATATACCCCTACGACGTGGCGCCCGGCATAGACACGACGGGCGACGGGCTTGCCGATGACGGCAGCCTGAGAGGTTCGAGCGAAGTTGTTGCAAGGCGCATACGCGACAAGATACAACAGAACGTAGAGCTTGCGGGGCTGGAAATTTTAGAAGCGAGGATAACCTACCTTGCCTACGCGCCCGAAATAGCTGCGTCGATGCTTCAACGCCAGCAGGCCTCCGCCATTATAGACGCGCGCAAGATGATTGTGGACGGCGCCGTAGGCATGGTGGAAATGGCACTTGAACGCCTGAGCGAAAAGCACACCGTAGAGCTGGACGAAGAGCGCAAGGCGGCAATGGTATCCAATCTGCTTGTGGTTCTGTGCGGCAACAAGGACGCCCAACCCGTGGTGAATTCAGGCAGTTTATATTGATTATTAAATATCACGTGCGGCACGCCGCACGTGATTCCGCCGCAAATTCGGCGATTATAGGTGCTGTATGGAAAAGGGAGCTGATAACAACAAAAAACAGGTGCCGCTGAGGCTTTCGGCAAAGCTGTACGCCGAGCTCGCGCAGTGGGCGGAGGACGAGTTCCGCTCGGTAAACGGGCAGATAGAGTACCTTTTGACCGAGTGCGTAAAACGGCGCAAAGGCAAGGAAAACGACTATGAAAAGCACTGATTGCACCGCATATATGGCGCAATTATACAAAAATAAATTTACGGGAGATAGAAAATGACGACAAAAAAAATATTGACCGTTATATTGGGGGCGCATTATTCACCATTTCTGCGGCAGTACTTGCTTTTTTAAAAACATTCTTTGTTGCAACAATAGTAGCTTTTACTGTAATATCTCTTCTTTCGATAGCATACATATTTTATTCTATAAAGCTATTGAAGAAATCGAACGAAATGACGGTGTCAAATATTATATTTGCTATAGCGTTACCCCTTTCCACCATTATAATTGCGGCATTTCTTGCTTTTAAAGCATCGTCTATTAGCTCGTCAATATTAACATTTATAAGCATGGAGTTGACAATGGCGGCAGATATAATAATTGTTTTAAAACACTGAACCAATCATAGAATCTGGGAGAAAAAGCAGATGAACAAAAGCAAAATAATATATTTAATTGCTTCGATATTGATTGTTATATATGGCATATTCCAGTTAACGTATTCAATAACGGAAAATAAATTTTTACTGTATATCATGGCGCCCTGCATACTTGTTTCTGCCA
The DNA here is from genome assembly GCA_965120485.1 of uncultured Clostridia bacterium. Classification (GTDB taxonomy): domain Bacteria; phylum Bacillota; class Clostridia; order Christensenellales; family Borkfalkiaceae; genus Coproplasma. The sequence goes on along the minus strand of CBCPNG010000014.1, from coordinate 12,851 downwards.
TATTATCTATCGTTGCAACTTTGATAGAGAAAACGCCGATGAGCATAAGCAAAATAATATATTTAATTGCTGCGGCACTAATGGTTATATATGGCATATTCCAGTTAACGTATACGGTAATGGAAGATAAACTTTTACTAATTGTCGGCGCGTACTGCATGCTTAGTTCGGCTATATTATATATGGTTGCAACTTTGCTCAGACGCAAAAATAAATAGCCGGGAATTTAAAGCGTGGCGAAATTTTGCACTCCGCTTCAATATGCAAATCCTCGGGGCAGGAAAAGTTTTCCTGCCCCGAGGATTTCTATAAATATATATTTTACTACTTTATTTTACTACTTTAATTTACTGCTTTCCTAAATTTTTGCCGTACAGTGCAGAAACATTGTTGGCATAGCGCGACATGCCGTCGAAGTTTTTAAGCGGCAAGCCGTCTTCATATTCGGCGAGCTTCTTCTGCTGGTCGCGAGTGAGGCGCACGGGCACCTCTATCTCTACCGTGACATACAGATTGCCCGTGCCGTTTACAGTTTTAACGCCCTTGCCGCGCAGACAGAAGCGCGTACCCGAAGCTGTGCCCTCGGGCACGGTGTACTCTATCACATCGTCTATGCCCGGCACGAATATCTTGCCGCCGCACACTGCCGTCTTATAAGATATGGGCACGGTGACGTATAAATCTTTATCCTCGCGCCTCAACAGTTTATGCGGCTCTATCTGGAAATAGACGTACAAATCGCCGGGCTCGCCCCCGTTCGGCGCCGCCTGCCCGTAGCCGCGCTTTCTTAAAGAGCTGTCTTTATCTACCCCCGCAGGGATATTTATGGTGAAGCGCGTTTCGGTGCGCTTGTAGCCTTTACCCTTGCAGTCGGGGCACTTTTCTGTAATTTTTCTGCCCGTGCCGCCGCAGTCGGGGCATGCGCCCACCTGCACCGTTCTGCCGAACAGCGTATCTTGCTGGTAGCGTACCGTGCCCGTGCCGTTACACCGCGAACACTTTTGGTATTCCGTACCCCCCCTTGCGCCCGTGCCGTTGCACGAACGGCAGGGCTCGTTGCGGAAGTAATTTATCTCCTTAGAGCAACCCTTTATGGCGTCGAGGAAGGATAGGCGGATTGTCTGCTCGATATCGGCGCCGCGCGCAGGGCGCGCATGCTGACGGGCTGAACTAAAACCGCCGCCGAAGAACGAATTGAAAATATCGCCAAGGTCTGAAAAACCGCCCGCCGAAAAGCCCGAAAAACCACCAGAGCCGCCCATACCGCCCATACCGCCTATATTGGGGTGTTCAAGCTGGAAGTCGTACTGCTTGCGCTTTTGCTCGTCAGAGAGCACCTCGTTTGCCTCGTTTACCTCTTTGAATTTTTCTGCCGCCTCTTTATTGCCGGGGTTGAAGTCGGGGTGGTACTTTTTTGCAAGCTTTCTGTAAGCCGACTTAATCTCTGTCTGGGTAGCGTTTTTAGAAACGCCGAGGATTTCGTAATAATTCTTTTTGTTTTCTGCCATGGTTTACCTTAAAATGGGCGGCATATATGCCGCAACTGAATTTACTTGACGCCGCGCGGCGCACGGAGAATTTTAACTCGCCGTGCGCCCCGATATTTTAATTTGGTTTTAACACAAATCATTTGTGCTGGTTAAATTCGGTATCGTCGCCGTTGCCGCCGTTATCGCCGCCGCCCTGCGACTGCTGGTATATCTTCGCAATCACTGGCTGAATATCGCGCGTGAGCTCTTCGGAGGCCGCCTTTATACGCTCGTCGTCGCCCGATTCAAGTTCGCCCTTTGCCTTGGCAATAGCGTCCTCTACTACCTTTTTATCCTCTTCAGAAAGCTTATCGCCGGCATCCTTTACCGTCTTTTCGAGGCTGTCTATCATGCCCTCTAAATTGTTCTTGTTGTCTACCGACTCCTTGCGCTTTTTATCCTCTTCGGCGTAGCGCTCGGCGTCTTTCACCGCCTTATCTATCTCCTCTTCCGAGAGGTTGGTGGAAGCAGTTATGGTGATATTTGTAGATTTACCCGTGCCCAAATCTTTGGCTGTTACGTTTACGATACCGTTTGCGTCTACATCGAAAGTAACCTCTATCTGGGGCACGCCGCGGGGTGCGGGAGGTATATCTGTGAGCATGAACCTGCCGAGCGACTTGTTGTCTTTGGCAAATTTGCGCTCGCCCTGCAAAACGTTTATCTCTACGCCAGGCTGGTTATCTGCCGCGGTAGAGAATACCTGGCTCTTTTTTACGGGTATGGTGGTGTTGCGCTCTATAAGGGGCGTGGATACGCCGCCCAGAGTTTCGATGCCGAGGGTTAAGGGCATTACATCGAGAAGGAGCACATCCTTAACCTCGCCCGAAAGCACGCCGCCCTGAATAGCCGCGCCGACAGCAACACATTCGTCGGGGTTGATTCCCTTGAAGGGGTCTTTACCCGTGATTGCCTTAACCTTATCGAATACGGCGGGAATACGGGTAGAACCGCCCACCATTATTACTTTGCCTATATCTGAGTATTTAAGACCTGCGTCCTGCATTGCCTTGCGCATGGGCTCTACCGTGCGCTCTACAAGGTCGGAAGTGAGGCTGTCGAACTTCTGCTTTGAAAGGTCGTAGTCGAGGTGCTGGGGAGCGCCGTCTACCACGGTGATGAAGGGCAGGTTGATGTTGGTGTTGCTCATGCCAGAGAGTTCTATCTTTGCCTTTTCGGCAGCCTCTTTAAGCCTCTGCATAGCCATTCTGTCCTTAGAGAGGTCTACGCCCGTATCCTTTTTGAAGTTTTCTACGAGCCAGTCTATAATCTTGTTGTCGAAGTCGTCGCCGCCGAGGTGGGTATCGCCGTTGGTTGCAAGCACCTCGAACACGCCGTCGCCTATTTCGAGAATAGAGACGTCGAACGTGCCGCCGCCGAGGTCGTAAATCATGACCTTCTGACTGCCTTCCTGTTTATCAAGACCATACGCAAGAGCCGCCGCAGTGGGCTCGTTTATTATTCTGAGTACGTTGAGCCCTGCTATTTTGCCTGCGTCTTTGGTGGCTTGTCGCTGTGAGTCGTTGAAGTATGCAGGGCAGGTTATAACCGCGTCGGTAACCTTGCCGCCGAGATAGCTTTCGGCGTCGGCTTTGAGTTTGGAGAGTACCATAGCCGATATCTCCTGCGGTGAATAGCCCTTATCTATATTTACCTTATACGCCTCGCCCATATGCCTCTTTATAGAAATGACAGTTTTATCGGGCTGTGCCACGGCAAGCCTCTTTGCTGCCTGACCCACTATTCTGCTGCCGTCCGACTTGAACGATACCACCGAGGGGGTAGTTCTGCTGCCCTCGCTGTTGGGTATTACGACGGGTTCGCCGCCCTCCATTACTGCCACGCACGAGTTAGTTGTGCCGAGGTCGATTCCTATTACCTTTCCCATATAATTAATCTCCTTTATTACCAAATTGAGTGCGCCTTCTGCGCCTTTAAATTATTAACAGGTTACTGAAACCTGCGCAAACCTTATGATTTTATCGCCCTGCTTATAACCCTTTTTAAGCACGAGTTTTACGGTGTTGGGCTGTTCGCCGTCCTCGCAGGGGACATTCATCACCGCCTCTGCCACCTTTTCGTCAAAGATGTCGCCAGGGGATATTGGCACCTCTTCAACGCCCAGCGAAATGAGTATGTTGGCAAAGTTCTTTATTATTTTGTCTATGCCTGCGCGTGTGGCGTCGTCTTTGGCTGCATCCTGCGCGTAGCCGAAAGTATCTGATACGGGCAACAGCTTTAATACAGCTTCTGCCTTGCCTTGCGCGTATGCGTGCGCCGCCTGCGCCGCCGTACGCTTGCGGTAGTTATCGTACTCCGCGGCAACCGCGTACCACTTGCGCTTGTAATCTTCGGCAAGCGCCTGCGCCTTTTCGAGCTCTGATTCGCCACGGGCGGACTGTTCACATGAAGCCGAAGCCGCCTCTGCCTGCTCTGCTGTAAGCTCCTGCTCTTCGGGAGCTGTCTGACCTTCGGGCATATCCTCTGCCCGTTTACTATCCTGACGTTTTTTAGCCATTTTGACCTGCCTTTTTTTTGTTTACAATATTAATATAAACAACGAAAAAAGGCTTTAACCAAAAAATCACACATTTTTTTTGAGTGCGAAATTTTAATGCGCAATGCGCAATGCGTAATGCTTAATGCGTAATGCGTAATGTGTAATGGGTGGGCGCGCGGAGCGTTTATAAATTTTCCAATCGGTTGGACAGGGTGCAATAAAACAAAAGCCCCGACAGGGAACTGTCAGGGAAAAGGTACAATTTATTATTTGAGCGGTATTGCCGCTACGGCGTTGGTATCCATAGGGCTGAAATTGCCCGACATATACATGTTGAGCCCTTCGGAAGCTATCATGGCGGCGTTATCGGTGCAGAACTTTTTTTCGGGAAGAACGAGGCGCAAACCTGCGCGTTTGCACTCGGAAGTTAGTCTGCCGCGCAAATACCCGTTGGCTATTACGCCGCCGCCTGCGGTGACGGTATTTACGCCGAGGCGGAGGGCGTACTCCACAGTTTTACTGACGAGCGGCTCTATGGCGGCGCGCTGAAAGGACGCGGCGACGTCGGCACGGTTGAACTCCTCACCCCTCTGCGCGGCGTTATGGCAGTAGTTTATTACCGAAGTTTTAAGACCGCTGTAAGAAAAGCGCGTCTGCGCCGAATTTTTAACGAGCGCGGACGGAAAATCTATGACCGCCCTGCCGTCCGCCGCCAACCTTTCCACAGAAGGTCCCCCAGGGTAGGGCAAACCGAGCACACGGGCGCACTTATCGAACGCCTCGCCTGCGGCGTCGTCGGAAGTGGATGCGAGCACCTGCGACTGCGTTAACGAGGTTGTGTGCAGTATAGCAGTGTGTCCGCCGCTTGCAAGCAAGGTTAAAAAAGGCGGCTTTAAGTCAGGGTTATCGAGGTATGCCGCGGCTATATGTCCGCGTATGTGGTTGACTGCCATAAACGGCACTCCGAGCGCATAGGCAAACGCCTTTGCAAAGGACAGCCCCACGAGCAGTGCGCCTAAAAGCCCTGCGCCGTAGGTGGCGGCAACGCCGTCTATATCGCGAGGGGTAAGCGCGGCATCGGCAAGGGCGAGGCGGCAGACCTCGCCCACGGCTACGGTGTGCGCGCGCGAGGCTATTTCGGGAACCACGCCGCCGTACTTTGCCTGTTCCGCCGCCGAGGAGATTATTCGCGAGGAGAGAATCTTTCTGCCGCACAGTACGGCGCACGCCGTTTCGTCGCAGCTGGACTCAATGCCCAATATAACAGGGTTTTCTTTTACAGTGAATTTGTTTATGTCGTACATGGGTAAAAAAAAGCGCATACCGCCGCAGAGCGGAGCGCCGTGTATAATATTTGAATTTGCCGCAAGACATTGCCTCGTGCGGCGCATACAAAAGACTGGTGAACACCCTTTTGCCAATCAGCCAGCCTTTTTGAGATAGTCTATTATAAAGCCCTGAATATCGCCGTCCATTACAGACTGTATATCGGTATTTTCGTAGCCTGTGCGGTGGTCCTTGACGAGGGTGTATGGGCAGAACACATAAGAGCGTATCTGACTGCCCCACTCTATCTTCTTTATCTCACCTTTAAGTTCGGCGTCCGCCGCCTCCCTTTCGGCTATCTGGCGTTCGAGCAGTTTTGCGCGCAGGCACTGGAACGCCACCGCCTTATTCTGCAACTGACTGCGCTCGTTCTGGCAGGTGACCACTATACCCGTGGGGAAGTGCGTTATTCTTATGGCGGTTTCCGTCTTGTTGACCTTCTGTCCGCCAGCTCCCGAAGAGCGGTACACATCTACCCTTATGTCCTCGTCGCGTATCTCTACCTCTGCCTCGTCCTCGACCTCAGGCATAACTTCCGCCGAGGCAAAGGAAGTATGGCGGCGCTTGTTGCTGTCGAAAGGGGAAATGCGCACCAGTCTGTGCACCCCTTTTTCAGCCTTTAAAAAGCCGTAGGCGTTTTCGCCCTCCACCTTGAAGCTGACGCTCTTTATGCCTGCCTCGTCGCCGTCCTCGCGGTCTATTTCGGTGACTTTAAAGCCCGACTTTTCGCAGTAACGCTGGTACATGCGGTAGAGCATCTGCGTCCAATCGCACGCCTCGGTGCCGCCTGCGCCCGCATGAAGGCTCATAATGGCGTTGTTCGAGTCGTACTTGCCTTTGAGCAACGCCTTTATGCGCATATCCTCTATATCGGTCACTGCCGAGCTTATCATGCCTTCGAGTTCGGGGATAAGGCTCTCGTCGCCTGCCTCCTCGATGAGGTCGATGAATGCGAAAGCGTCGTTTAAGGCGCTTTCGCCCTTTTTATATGACGTAATTTTGCCCTCTATTACAGACAGCTCCCTGCCGATATGTTTAGACCTTTCAAGGTCGTTCCACACCTCGGGGTTTTCCTGTTCTGCCCTGAGCTCTTTGAGCTTGCCGTCGAGGTTATCTATATCGAGGGCATACTTTGCCTCGGCAAGCGTTTCCGAGAGCGCTTTAAGCCTCAGCCTGTAATCGTCTGCATTAAACATAATTCTCTCTTATAAATTCAATCCTGCCGCCGCGGCGGCGGTATTTGCGGCATATTGCCGCTCGTTTTTAGCAGTTATTCGGCATATTGCCGCACCTTTTTTACTTGTGGTCGTTCCAGTAGCAACAGTCTTTATACTTTTTGCCGCTACCGCAGGGGCAGGATTCGTTGCGCCCGACGTCCTTCTTTTTAGATTTTACAAGCGGCGCACGCCTGCCCGTGGGGTTGGGCGTGAACTCCTGCGGCTGCATAGCAAGTCCCGATGCGCCCGGCATGCGCTGAATGTTGACCCTGTTACGCTCCGGCAGGGCGGCAGGTAACGCAGACATTTGCGCGCCCTCGGAGAGAGCCGCTGCGCCAATCTCCTGCGCACCAACGCTCTGCGCAGGAATTACCCTTACGGGCTGCTGTTGCACGGGTTCGGGCATGGGCGCGCGCACGCGCACTATTTTGCCCTTTAAAAGGCGTGATATGGTGGTTTTCTGCACACGCTCTATCATCTCGGAGAACATCTCGTAGCCCTCCTGCTTGTATGCGATTACGGGGTCCTGCTGGGCGTAGCCGCGCAGACCTATGCCCTTGCGGAGCTGGTCCATTGCGTCTATGTGGTCTATCCAGTTGCGGTCTACGTTCCTCAAAAGCTCGTTGCGCTCTATCTGGTGGTAGTCCACCTGACCTTCCGTTTCCTCGCGGATATTTTCAATCTTCTTCTCGTATGCGCTCACCACTTCCTTTGATATTTTCTTTATGGCGATATTGTAGTCCCAGCGTTCGAGCATGTCGTGCGTGATTTCAAACTCACATTCGTCGGGATATACGCGTGTTTTAAGCGCCTCGTTCAGGGCGTCCCCGTCCCACATTTCGGGCATGGCATCGGCGTTTACCGTTTCGCCCACTACTTTTTCAACATAGTCGGGGATAAACTTCAACATTTGCGCGTGTACGTCCTCGCCCCTGAGCACTTTAAGGCGCTCGCCATAGATGGTCTTGCGCTGCTCGTTCATTACTTCGTCGTACTGCAAAGTGCGCTTTCTTATGCCGAAGTTTCTGCCCTCTATTGCTTTCTGCGCGTTCTCTATACTGCGCGAAAGCATCTTCGATTGCAGGCACTGGTCGTCGTCTAACTTGAAGGCGTTGTATATTGCCTTTATCCTTTCGCCGCCGAACCGCTTTGAAAGGTCGTCTTCAAGGGATATATAGAATATGGATACGCCGGGGTCGCCCTGTCTGCCTGCACGGCCGCGCAGCTGGTTATCTATGCGGCGGCTTTCGTGACGCTCTGTACCTATTATGCACAGACCGCCCGTCTTTATAACCTCTTCCTTTTCGGCGTCGGTTTCTGATTTGTACTTTTCATAAAGCTCGGCATATCTGTCGCGCGCCGTCTGCTCTTCTTCGCTGAACTGCCTGTCGGCATAGGAGATTGCGACCTCTATCATGTCGTGGTCGTAGCCCTCTTCCCTCATGCGCTTCCTTGCAAGGTATTCGGGATTGCCGCCGAGGAGAATATCGGTGCCGCGCCCCGCCATGTTGGTGGCTATTGTCACCGAGCCCAACCTGCCTGCCTGCGCAACTATTTCTGCCTCGCGCTCGTGGTTTTTGGCGTTGAGTATGTTGTGCTTTATGCCGTTGCGGCGCAGAAGCCTTGAAATCTCTTCCGATTTATCTACGGTTACAGTACCTATGAGGATAGGCTGTCCCTTTGCGTGCCGCTCGGCAATCTCGTTGACTATTGCCTTCTTTTTGCCATCTACCGTAGAGAAAATCATGTCGACATAGTCGTTGCGCTGAATGGGTCTGTTGGTGGGGATTTCCACAACGTCGAGCGAGTATATGGTGCGGAACTCCGCCTCTTCGGTCTTTGCCGTACCCGTCATACCGGAGAGCTTTTTATACAGGCGGAAGTAGTTCTGAAAGGTAACGGTGGCGTGGGTCTTGTTCTCGTTGCGCACCTTTACGTGCTCCTTTGCCTCTATCGCCTGGTGCAGACCGTCTGAATACCTTCTGCCGTGCATGAGCCTGCCCGTAAATTCGTCCACTATCAGAATTTCACCGTCGCCCGAAATTATATAGTCCTCGTCGCGCTTGAACAGCTCGTGCGCTTTGAGCGCCTGCTGTATATGGTGGTTTAAGTCGGCGTTTTCTATATCGGCGAGGTTGGATATGCCGAAGAAGCGCTCTGCCTTTTCAGCGCCCTTTTCGGTTATGGTTACCGCCCTGTCCTTACGGTCAATTATATAGTCCCAGTTTTCCATCTCCTGCAAAATCTCTGCAAGGCGTTCGTTAGCCGCCCTCTCCTCTGCGGAGATTTCGCCCTTTTTGCGGCGGGGAATGTGCTTTTCCGCCTCCTTCTTTTCATCGTCGAAGCCGCCCGTAAGGGTGCGCACAAACCTGTCTACGTCCTCGTACAGTTTAGAGCTTTCGCCCCCCTTGCCAGAGATTATGAGCGGTGTGCGCGCCTCGTCTATGAGAATGGAGTCTACCTCGTCGATGATGCAGAAGTTGAGCTCGCGCTGAACCATTGCAGGGATAGACGTCCTTAAATTGTCGCGCAGGTAGTCGAAGCCGAGTTCGTTGTTGGTGCCGTACACTATGTCGCAGGCGTAGGCTTCCTTCTTCTGGGTATCATCCATGCCCGGCACAACCACGCCGACGGTGAGCCCCATAAATTTGTGCACTTTACCCATCCATTCGGCGTCGCGCCTGGCAAGGTAATCGTTTACCGTGACGATGTGCACGCCCTTGCCCGTGAGCGCGTTGAGGTATGCAGGGAGGGTAGATACGAGCGTCTTGCCCTCACCCGTGCGCATCTCTGCAATTCTGCCCTGGTGCAGGCATATGCCGCCCATTATCTGCACGTGGAAGTGCTTCATTTTGAGCACGCGCCAGCTTGCCTCCCTCAAAGCGGCGAAGGCGTCGAACATAATGTCGTCGAGCGATTCGCCAGCGGCAAGCCTGTCCTTCAATATGGCAGTCTGACCTTTGAGCTCTTCATCGGTCATCGGCTGGTATTTAGATTCGAGTTCCTCTACCTTTAAGGCAAGTTTATTGAGCTTTTTAAGGCTCTGGCGGCTGTCAGAACCGAGTATATAACTGATAAGTCCCATCTCTTCTCCTTAAAATTTACTCACCTGCGCCTTGCGCGGTATAATGCGGTATAATATAGTCCGTATATAATTTTACTACATTCAGGGCAATAATTACAATCGTTTTTTCGAAGAATATATAATTTTTTTGGCGCAGAAAAGATTTGCCCCTATAAAAGCGGTCGCCGCGCGTGAAATCTGCGCGGCGACCTCAATATCTATATCTTTAACAGATTTACCTAATCAGCTTTGTGCGCATGGAGTTGAGCACGGCGAGCAACATTACGCCCACGTCTGCCACAATGGCGAGGATAAGCGGAAAATCTTTTACGGCAATGCTTAAAACCATTACGGCAAGTTTTACCGCCAGCGAGCCTATAATGTTTTGGAACACCAGCTTGCGCGTGAACTTTGCAATCTTTTTACCCTTGGGCAGAAGTTCAAGGTTGTCGGTGACGAGCACAATATCGCTTGCCTCTATCGCCGCGTCCGAACCTACGGCACCCATAGATACGGCGCAGTCTGCCGCCGCCATTACGGGTGCGTCGTTTATGCCGTCGCCCACATATAAAAGTTTGCCCCTCTTTTTAAGCTCTTCGGCGCACGCAAGTTTTCCGTCGGGCAACAGCCCTGCCTCATAGCCGTCCAGCCCTGCCTCTGCGGCAACCGCCCTGGCGCGCTCGGGATTGTCGCCCGTGAGCATGGTGCAGTACTGCACGCCCTGCGCCCTGAGTTGGGCAATTGCCTGTTTTGCGCCCGACTTTATACCGTCGCCGATTTCAACAAAGCCGACATATTCTCCTGCGAGCGCAACATATGCCACGGTATATATGCTGTTAACAGGAGTGAATTGCACGCCGTTTTCTTCGAGCAATCGGGCGTTGCCCACGAGCAGCGGCTTTCCGCCGCACATGCACTTTACCCCCCTGCCTGCTATCTCTTCGGCGGCGGAAATTTCGTAAACAGCCTCTGTATCGGCAAACGCCGCCGCAATCGGGTGGGAAGAGAACTTTTCTGCGGCGGCAGCAAGTTTTAAAGCCTCTTCCGACGAGTATGAGCTTACTTTGAACGAGCCTTCGGTTATTGTGCCCGTCTTATCGAACGCCGCAACAGTTACCTGCGCGAGCCCGTCTATACAGGTAGAGCCCTTTGCAAGTATGCCCGACTTTGCGCACCTGCCTATGCCCCCGAAATATGAAAGGGGCACGGAGATTACCAGCGCGCACGGGCAGGAGATTACGAGGAAAGAGAGCGCCCTGCCTATCCACTCTTCGTAAGTTGCCCAGCCAAAAGCACCCTGAACGGCGCATAGTATGGTGGGAACGAGTGCGGCCACCACGAGCGCCGCCGCGCACACTATGGGGGTATAGTACCTTGCGAACTTGGTTATAAACTTTTCGGTCTTTGCCTTTTTTGCTGTGGAATTTTCCACGAGGTCGAGTATCTTCGCCACGGCGGAATCTGCGTACTTGCGTATGACGCGCACCTCTATCACCTTAGAGATATTTATTGCTCCCGAAAGAATCTCCTGTCCCTCACAAACGTCCTGCGGAAGGGACTCGCCGTTCAATGAGCGCATGTCGAGCGAACTTTCGCCGCGCACTATCACGCCGTCAACGGGCACTTTTTCGCCAGCCTTTATCACTATTATGTCGCCGATTTCAAGCTCTTCGGGCTTTACTACTATCTGTCTGCCCTCTTTGAGCAGAGTGGCGCTCTCGCTTTTGAGGTCCATGAGCTTGGTTATGGAGTTACGCGATGAGCCTACGGCTATCGACTGCAACAGCTCGCCCAGCTGATAAAAAATCATTACCGCAACGCCCTCGTATATGCCGTCGCCCGAAAACACGCCTAAAACTATTGCGGCTATCGAGGCGATAGTCATTAAAAAGTTTTCGTCGAAAACCCGACCCTTGGATATGTTCTTTAACGTGTTCCACAGCACGGGGTAGCCCACGGTGAGGTATGACGCGGCAAACAGCGGATAGGAAATTATTAAGCCTATATCACCGCCCAAAAGGTTGAGCGCTATGGCGGAAAAAAAGAAAACTACCGATACTATAAGGCAGATAATGTCCTTTAAGTGCGATTTGAACAGATTGACCTTTTGAGGTTTTTCTTCCCCGTCGAGCTGAACGTCCTCGAAGTGCGTTATCTCGTAAACAGCCCTCTGATAGGCGGCGGAGTCGGCGCAGTCGAGCGTGACCGTCATATTCATTAAGTTTACCGTGGCGGAGTTTACGCCCTCCACCTTGTTGAGTATCTCTTCGAGCTCCCTGCCGCAGTTGGCACAGCACAGGTTTTTGATTTTTAGTCTGGTGCCTGCGGCCGCCGGCTCTTCCACCACCTTTACCTCTTCAAAGCTGTTACAGCACGCCTTTACCTTTTCGACTGTCTGTTCGCTGTCGCACTCGAAGCGCACTCTCTGACCCACGAAGTCAACCGAAGCGGCTCTCACCCCCTCGATTTTTCCGACGAGCTCTTCAAGTTCGGCGGCGCACGCCGCACAGTCGAGCCCGCTTATTTTTACCACTTTATTCATCACAGTGCAAATGCTCCTTTGCCACCTGTATCATGGTGACTATGTGTTCGTCGTCCACCGAATAGAGAATATTTTTCCCTGCGCGGCGGCACTTTATTATGCGGTTATCTTTGAGCGTTTTGAGCTGGTGCGAAACTGCGCTCTGATTGCCGCCCACCGCCTCGGCTATGTGCTCTACGCACAGCTCCCCGACAGACAGCGCAAGCAGTATTTTGAGCCGCGAAGGTTCGCTTATTGCCTTGAACCGCGCCGCCATGGCGGCTATTCCCTCTTCCGAAGGCATCTTCGCAAGTGCCGCCGCTATGGCATGTTCATGCTCTTCGGGGGTATGGCATTGGTCTTTCATTCTTTGACCGCCTCCTTTTTATATGAATATCTATTCATATGATAATATAATATTATGTATTTGTCAACAGAATTGACCAAAGTTTTTAAACTTTTTGATTTAGCGCACGAAAAAAGCCTGCGAATATTCGCAGGCTCTTTTAAACCTCTCTAACAACAATAAAAGGGAGGCTATGCCTCCCTGTTGCGTGGCGGAGAGAGAGGGATTCGAACCCCCGGAAGCTTTCACTTCAACGGTTTTCAAGACCGCCGCAATCGACCACTCTGCCATCTCTCCGTATTTTGTTATTATATTAATGCTTACAACAACGTGCAATGCAATTGTTTT
>CBCPNG010000013.1:0-142969 GCA_965120485.1 uncultured Clostridia bacterium | reverse complement strand
ACGAGGCCCCCCCCAGGACTCGAAGGTGGGGGGGGGGGGAGACAGGGAGTGGGGGCCACGGAGAGCGAATGGGCCGACAAATCCAGTGAACCCCCCCCCAAATGAGGCTCCCCCCCCCATAGTGAAACACAATCAATTCCCCCCCCCAATTAAAATAAAAGACCCCCCCCCAAAAAATAACTGTGCCCCCCCACCATAAGCCCCCCCCCCCCCCCCCTTGCCTTTGGGGTGGGAATTGGGGTGAAGGGGGTTGGGTTCGTTGGGGGGGGGGGGGAGGGGGGGAAACCCCCCCCCCTTCCCCCTCCCCCCCCCACTCTTTTCCCCCCCCCCCAAGCCATTTCTTCAATATTTGTAAGGATTTGCCCCTATCCGGACGGCAGATTGTTTACGGCAGATTTTGCCGTAAGGCTTTTTTTACTGTACCGTTCAGGTAGTGCGTTGAGCCTTCCAGGTTATGCACTCTGCCGTTCAAGTGTGCGTTGCGCCGTTCAGTTTGTGTGTTACGCTGTTCAGTTTGAGTGTTGCGCCGTTCAGCTCCTTCTTTCGGCGGCGGAGAGAATGCTCTGCGCCACTGCCACGGCGTTGGCGGAAGCCACTATGCTTGCACCCAGTCCGCACAGAGTGTCGGCTCGGGCAGGAGTATCAGCCCCCTCCGCCTTTATGACAGCCCTGTCTTTGAGGGCGTGCTTGATTGCCTTTATGTCCTCTTCGTCAGCACCGCTGCCGAAAAGTCCGCCCGATGTGCACACGCAGGAAATCGAACATTCACAGCAGAGCGTGCACAGTTTAGAGAGCTCTTCGCGCGTGAGCAGGGGAGCTTCTATATTGATACGCAGTGTTATTTTTTTTGCGGCTGAGCGCAATTTTTTGAACTCGCGCCTGACATAACCCCATGCCGCCTCTTTTACGGCAGGTATGGGCGCGGTTACCTCTGTCACGGTTGCGCCGTCGCGAATGGCGCGCTTTATAGCCCTGACCTTTAAATCGGTGGTATCTGTTCCGCCCCACTGCGATATGCACGCTACGATTGCCATGCGATAGTCTTTGCCGAGGAAGTCGGCGCAAGGACGCACGAGATAGGGCGACAGGCAGACGCCGCCTATGCCGAGTTTTTCCGCCTCCCTTACGGCACGGCGAAGTTGCGACCTTTCAGAGCAGACACCCGTGAATTGAAGTTCCAGTCTGCCTATGGAGAGGCGAGCCTCTGCCACCCTCTTCTGACGTTTGAATTCTTCAAATTCCTGCCGCTCCTGCGGCGAAATTTCACTGTTTAAAATATTTTCCATAATTTACCGTTTTTACCATTATGCACCAATAAGCGGCAAAATATACCGATAGAGAATATGCTACAATGCAGGCATGGAAGTTATAGGAATACTTTACCTTATAATACTTTTTGCCGCGTGTTTTGCCGTGGTGCATATAGTGCGGATGGCGTGGCTGGGATTTAAGGCGTCGCAAAAGAAGCCCGAAAATAATGAGCCGCCCAAGGAACAGCCTAAACAACAGCCGCAGCCTCAGCCAGTGTATTACATAGTGGAAAAGAAGCGCGCCAAAAAGACGAGCTACTCCTCTCCGCGCGAGATTAAATTCACAGACGAAAATTAAAGCCCTTTTTTCACCAGCGTACGGAAATAGCATGGCGGCGGTACGACACTTGCAATCATTCACCGCCCAGCCGCTGCCTTGTCCATTTGTCGACCGCCACAGCAACGCCGCCTGCGCACAACAGTGCACAGGCGGCGTTGCTTTGCTAAAAATACCTTAATCTTCGTACTTTATGAGGTTTGTTCCGTTTTCCCATAGGCGTTCGAGGTTGTAGAAGTCGCGCATTTCGTCGTTGAAGATATGCACGATTACGTCGGAGTAGTCTAAAACTATCCACCTGCCCTCTCTGCCGCCATCCCTGCGTGAGGGGGTTTCGCCGTAATCCTTTTCAAGCTTTTCCTCTAAATTTTCGGCGAGGGCGTTGACTGCCGTGGACGACCTGCCGCACGCTATTACAAAGAAGTCGCACAGGCTGGATTTTTCGGATACATCTATATATACAATGTGACCGCCCTTTTTTTCGGAGAGCAGTTTGCAGATTGTGAGCGCCTTTTGTTTACTTGTCATCTTTTTTCCTCTTTTTAGTTTAGTCATTGGTTCGGTTTTTATAGCGGACGGCAACATAATCGTATGCCTGACGCGTGAGCGGATAGATTTCTGCGCGCGAAGATTGCAGATATTCGAGCTGGTGTTTGAGCGCAAGATACAGGCACTCGTCTATATCGCGCGAGAATACGGCGCGGAGCTCGTCTATGCCGTCAAAGTCCCTGCCCTCTTCGAGCATATCGCAGAGAAATATCAACTTTTCGAGGTCAGACATATCCGCCCTGCCGCTGGTGTGGTAGCGTATGGCGTTTAAAATATCGCTGTCTTTCACGCCGAAACGGTGTTCGGCAAGGTATGCGCCCGCAAACTGGTGCACTACACTTTCGGGCACGACCTCGGGCAGGGTGAAGCTCGCGAGCATTTTATCGTTTAAGGGGACGTTCTTGGCGCAGTCATGCAGAGCCGCCGCCGTAACGGCAGTCCTTTCGGCAATGTTTAATCTGCCGCAATTTTCCGCCGCCATAATCGCCACGCGCAGGGTGTGCGCGGCGCGTTCGGCTTTAAGAAGTTTTTGCGCCTCGGCAAGGTTTGGCATAAAGTACAGCTTTTGGCGCGAAATATAGTCCTGCACGGCTTTGGGCACATACGAAGATATATCGTACCCCAATGCCGCAGTCACGCGCACGCGCGTGGACGAAACAGCCGCACCCGTGTAGCTGATAACCTGCGCCTGTCTGCCGAAAAGTTCGGCAAACTTGCGCTGTGCCGCACCTACGCTTGCACTGCCTTCACGGGCGCATACTGCAAGGGTAACGCAGGACAGGATGCGTTCGGGATAGACCCATTCGGGGAAGTATGCAAACATATCGGCGCCCATGAGGAAGAACAGCTCGTCCTCGGGGTAGAGGTGCTTTAAATGTTCGCAGGTGATGTATGAGAAGCTTGTGCCGCCCTTATCTACCTCGTACGGGCTGACCTCGGCAATGTCGCCGAAGGCGAGGCGGCACATTGCCATTCTGTCGGCAGGGGGCGCAGAAATTTTGGCGCGCTTGTGGGGAGAGACCGCAGTGGGCATGACTATTACCTTTTGCGCGCCGACGCTGATGACCGCCTCCCTTAACATGGCAACGTGTTCGTTGTGTACGGGATTGAATGAACCGCCGAATATAATTATCTTCATATTTATTATTTAATTGAAATATGCGCCGTTAAGGCGTTTAAATACGCCGAACGGTGGCAAAAACATGAGTATGAAAAGATTTAGTCTGGCAGTTATTGCCGATTCACTGCTTGCCGCACTGTGCGCTTTTATAATATTTTTTACGCTTGTGCGGTACTATTCAAACTCAGCCGCAGGGCTTGCCGCAGGCATTGCCGCCGCGCTTATTTCAGGGGCTGGGGCATACCTTTTAAAGAGGCGAAGCCGCAGAAAGAGGCAGGCGCACACCATATGCCGTGCAGGGACGGCTAAACTTGCCGCGCACCTTGCCGTGCTTGAACCCGAAAAGTCGCGCGCACTGTTTGCCGAATGTTATGATGATTGCAAATTCGACGGGGAATATGCCCGAATGAACGGCAAAACTTATATGTGTAATTTTTCGCTTGAACCTGTGCGCGCAGACGCGCTTATACCGCTTTTGCGCATGCAAACAGAGGACAAAAAGTGCCTTGTGTGCAGTGCCGCCGCGCCCGACTGTGCCGCCCTTGCCGAAAGTTACGGCATAGAGCTTGTGTGCGCCGAGCAGATTTATACAATGCTTGAAAAGAGGGGAAAACTGCCTGAAAGCTATATGTGCGAACCAAAGGGCAGGGCGCGCTTCTTTGCAAAGGTGCGCGCGCGCTTTACGCGCAAGCTGTGCCTGCCTGCGTTCTGGTCGGGCGCGGCACTGATGTTCTTTTCGTACTTCACATACTACCCTTATTACTATATTGCCTTAGGCACGGCACTGCTGATATTGTGCGCAGCCGCGGCGGTGTTCGGCGGAAGGTTGAATCAGAGCTGAATATGCTCTGCCCCCTTGCGCGAGGAACGCCTGTAAAGCACCGCCTTGCGCCCTATAACAATAACGCACTCCGCCCCCAGCCTTGCCGCGAGCTCTTCGCCGATTTCACGGGGGACGCCCGAAGCGTTTTCAAGTATGTTGATTTTGATAAGCTCGCGCGCCTCTAAACAATCGGAAAAACTTTTGAGCATGTTTTCGCCGACGCCCTCTTTTCCGACCTGACCCACGGGGGAGAGGTTTGCCGCTTGCGACTTTAATTTGCTTCTCTGTTTTGAAGTCAACATATATCTGCTTCCCCTGCGCAAATGCGCAGTTTTTTATTTTTGTGCCGCATGTGCATATTTTTACCGCGTGCGGAATGTAATCGGCGCATATGTGGGCATGTTTTCGGGCGCGTAGCTATTCTACAAATTCAAATTCCACTTCGCCCACTACTACCGTGTCGCCTTGGGTGACGCCCATCTCCCTGAGTTTTGCAATAACTCCCTTTTCGCGCAGAATCTTCTGAAAGTACGCCATGGAGTCTGGGTCGTTGAGCACTACGTTGCGGCAGAGCATATCTACAAGCGTACCCACCACCACGTAGCAATCTCCGTCGAGGTAAATTTCAAAGCCGAGGTTGCCTGATTTGCGGTAGGTGAAAGTTTCGTCCGCCTCTTCCATCGCCGTGGGCGGCAGGGTTTGGAGCATGGAGACAAGCTCTTCTAACAGCGGCTGTAAACCCTCGCCCGATACGGCGGTTATGGGAAAAATTTTGTATTTTTTGCCGTATTTTTTGGTAAATGCCTTTACATATTGTTCGGCGCCCCATACGTCGCACTTGTTGAGCGCAATGACCTGCGGCAGCGCGGCGAGCTTTTCAGAGTAGCCCGTGAGCTCGGAATTTATCTTTTTAAAGTCCTCCGCAGGGTCGCGCCCCTCACTGCCCGAGATGTCTATGACGTGCAACAGCAGACGGGTGCGCTCGATATGCCTTAAAAAGTCGTGTCCCAGTCCTGCGCCCTGCGAAGCGCCCTCTATAAGACCAGGGATATCTGCCGCGACAAATGAATTATCGTACACCTTTACCACTCCGAGGTTGGGCGAGAGAGTGGTGAAGTGATAGTTGGCGATTTTGGGGCGTGCCGCCGAGATTTTGGAGAGCAGGGTAGACTTGCCCACGTTGGGAAAGCCGATTATGCCGACATCGGCTATAACTTTGAGCTCTAACCGCACTATGTGGGGCTCTGTCTTTTCGCCCTTTTGCGCAAAGTTGGGGGCGTGCCGCCGCGAGGTGGTGAAGCGCACGTTGCCCTTTCCACCCCTGCCGCCTTCGGCTATAAGCTTTTTGCCGCCGTCTTTGCACATATCGGCAATCACCGTGCCCGTTTCGTCGTCATATACAACAGTGCCCACGGGCACCTTTATTATTATATCTTCGCCGCCCTTGCCGAAGCACTGGTTGGTGCCGCCGCGCTCGCCGTTACCTGCATAGTATTTTGTTACAAAACGAAAGGGCAGAAGGTCGTTAAGCCCTCTGTCCGCAACGATATAGACGTCGCCGCCTTTTCCGCCGTCGCCGCCGTCGGGACCGCATGCAGGTTTGCCCTTGTAGGACTTGAAAGAGTTCATGCCGTCGCCGCCGTCGCCCGACTTAATTTTTATTTTTACCCTGTCGGTAAAAGCGTTTTTATCTGTCATTATTGTATATTCGCACCCAGTCGTCTGCTCGTGAGCAGAGCTCTGCATTGGTTTCCGTCTTTTCTATCATGGCATAGAGACTTTCGTTGGGAACCTGCCTGCTGATGAGCTGACGGAATTTGAGCGAGGCTTTGAGCTCTTCGGTGGGGAGAAGCAACTCTTCCTTGCGTGCGCCCGACGCCTTTATGTCTATGGCCGGGAACACGCGGCGTTCGGCGAGCTCGCGCGAGAGAACGAGTTCCATGTTGCCTGCCGATTTGAACTCTTCGTATATAACGTCGTCTAACCTGCTGCCCGTATCTACGAGCGCGGTGGCTATTATTGTGAGCGAGCCGCCGTCTTCGATATTGCGCGCCGCGCCGAAGAATTTGCGCGGTTCGATGAGCGCCTGAGGGTCGAGTCCGCCCGAAAGCATTCTGCCAGAGTTGGTAATCGCGTTGTACGCGCG
The DNA here is from genome assembly GCA_965120485.1 of uncultured Clostridia bacterium. Taxonomy (GTDB): domain Bacteria; phylum Bacillota; class Clostridia; order Christensenellales; family Borkfalkiaceae; genus Coproplasma. Next base: position 136,744 of record CBCPNG010000013.1, on the reverse strand, counting down.
CACCAGCCTTGTGATGCTGTCCATTAAGATTACTACATCTTTGCCAGCCTCGACGAGGCGTTTTGCATACTCTAATGTGAGCATGGCGGCGTGTATGTGGTGGTGTTCGCCCCTGTCGAACGTGGAATATACTACGTGAACCTTATCTACCGTGCGGCGGATATCGGTTACCTCTTCGGGGCGTTCGTCTATGAGAAGAACGATTACCTTGGAGTCGGGATGGTTTGCCGTTATGGAACACGCAATTTCTTTGAGCATAGTGGTTTTGCCCGCCTTGGGGGGGGACACTATGAGGGCGCGCTGACCCTTGCCTATGGGTGAAAACAGGTCTATAATCCTGCCCGTGAGCGTGCCTTCTGCGCGTTCGAGGGTGTAGCGTTCGTCGGGATAACAGGGCGTGAGTTTTTCAAACACAGCGCGCGGGTTAAGCATATCGGGGCGAACGCCGTTTACTGTTATAATATAGGTGGCACCGGGGCACTCATTCTCTTTGCGGCGCTTCGCCTTGCAGGTTATCATATCGCCTTCGCGCAGGCGGAAGCGGTTTATGAACGAGGTATGCACGAACACGTCGCCGCCAGAAGTGAGTTCAAAGTTGTTGGTGCGGATAAACCAGAATTTTTCGGTAAATTCGAGTACGCCCGTATAAACGCGCTCTTCGTCGTAATCAAAATTTGAGACGGTTGCCCCCTGCTCCTCTTCACTGCGCGGCGAGGGGTGCTCGGCATCGTACTCTGCCTTGTAGTTAGAGAAAAATTCGCGACACTTTTCTACTAATGCTACAACCTCTTTATCGAACATTTCAGACTTGGGGGGCGCACCCTTGGGCGAGCGCGGAGCAGGTTCTTCCTTACACTCGGCAATGGCAATGATGCGCTCTATTAGGGGAGCCTTGTTCATGGCGGCAGAGCGGTTTACGCCCACAGCCCTGCCTATCTGGCGGAGGTCGTAAATACTCTTCTTCCCTAAATCAATTTTAAGTTTTTCTAATAATTGACTCATTAATTCAATCCTCTACTTTCTGCATAACTATTATTTTTGTAACGTCGCCGCCGAGGTCCTCGCGTGAAATTTCTATTTCAGACTGCTCTTCGGCGACGATTTCGTCGTCGTCGAAAAGGTCGGTAAATTCCTCGACTTTATCTATATCGACTTTTTTGCCCTTTTCTTTGAAGTGCATGGGGATTACTATATCGGGCATTATTCTGTCTACGTATTCCTTTGCCTGTTCGGCGTCTATGGTATAGTTTCCGCCCACGGGAATGAGCAGTACGTTGACGGGCAGGAGGGATTCGATAAGTTCGGTAGAGCACTCTTCGCCTATGTCGCCGAGGTGGCATACCACAATGCCGTCCATACTGAATTTAAAGATTATGTTTTCACCGCGCAGCTTGCCGCCCTCGGCATCGTGTAAACTTTTGATTGAGTCTATCTCCACGCCTGGCAAATCGTAACTGCCCTCTTTGGCTATGACAGAGGGATTGCCGCCCACTTTTTCTGCGGCGGCGTGGTCATAATGGTTGTGAGATATGGTTACGGCGTCTGCCGTAACTTTTGGCATAGAGTAACCTATTTCATCCGAATAGGGGTCGGTTACCACCGTTGTGCCTGTACTTTCGATAAGTTGGAAGCAGGAATGTCCCAGATACCTTATTTTCATAAAAACTTTAAATTCTCCTGTGGGTGTCGCCGCGCGTTGCGGCGCAGTTTTTTTGAGTTACTGCAAGCTGCCGCGCCTTGGCTCGCGCGGGGCGTTTGGTTCGCGCACACGCTCTGCCCTGAAAATCAACTGTGAACAGCTATCACAGCCGCTCCTTTTATATTCCAGCGTTACCGTACAGCCCTCTTCGCCGTAAGAAACGCCGAGAACGCGCGTATGCACGGTAAACGGGAAGAGTTTACCGCCTTCGGAGAGCGAACAGTCCGTGTCGCACCCCTCTCGGAATTGCATATCCGTGCACAGTTCACCGCGCCTGCGCTGGGTGAGAGTTTTTCCGTCCCAGCCGAGGGTGCAACTGTCGCCAGAGAGTTCGTATTCGGCGCAAAAGCCGCCGCGCCGCACATTAAGCGTGCCCTGCGACGGGAAGAAGCTTTCCTCCCCGTCTGTATGTGAAAAAATTTCTATCTTTACTTTCATATTATAAACTTTATGACTTATAGCCAATCCGCCGTAATCAGCTCTTTTGCCTCCGTTTTGCGCTTTTGAGGGGGGTAACAGCTATGCCGTCGTCTGCTGACGATATTATGCCGCGGCGCTGTGCAGAGATTTTGAGAGAGCCCTCTCTGCCTTGACGAAGCACGGCGCGCAGAGCCTCTTCGTCCCCTCCGTCTACCGCGCTTTTGACTTCGAGAAGCCTGTCTACAAGAACGGCTATGTCGTTTGAGAGATTTTTTGCGTTTAAAAGGTAGAGTTCGCTCCACACACCGTCGTCTACGCCTGCTATCCTGGTCATATCCTGAAAGCTACCGCCCGTGAAGCCGAGGCAGCAAGAAATTTCGTCATTTTTGACGTAGGCGTTAGAGACGACGTGCGCAAGCTGCGAGGTGTAGGCAATCTTTCTGTCGTGCACTTCGGCGGAGCACTCCACTATATATTTAAAGCCCATATCCCTTGTAAGCGACTTAATAATCGAGAGCGCGCCCGCGTTGGTGGTCGGACTGGAAGTTATGACCATGCTTGCGTTGTCGAAAAGGGTTGCGCAGGCGTTTTGTATGCCTGATACTTCTTTACCTGCCATGGGGTGGGTGCCGACGTAGAAGAAGTTGCGCGGCTGTTTGTTTACCTCGGATTCGATATAGCCCTTTACGCCGCAGATATCGGCGACAACGGCGCCGTCTTTGAAGTGAGTGCCGCAGATAAAGCGCGCGGCGGCACGCGGCGGAAGTGCGACGAACACGGCGTCGAAGCCGACGAAGTTTTGCGCGGCGCCGTTGATTATGTTTTTGGACAGGGCGTAACGCAGAGGCTCGGGGGAACGGTTATAGCCGTATACCTCGTACCCTGCGCGGCGAAGCGAAAGACAGAGCGAACCGCCTATCAGCCCCAGCCCTACTACGCAGATTTTCATAAAAATAAGAAAAAAGATTACCTATATTTTAACCCATTATATCATAGTCTTTAAGTTTATTCAATCGTTTTGACGAATATTGAATAAAATCTTTATATGTTGAAAATTTTTGCCGCCGCATGCGGCAAATGGTGCCCTGTAAGGGTTGACTTTCGCATGGCGTTTATTTATAATTATAGTTAAAAAAATATTGTTTAAAGGAGATATTCTTTTATGAACAAGATGTCTGTAAAGGACCTGAAAGACCTTAAAGGCAAGAAAGTGCTGGTAAGGTGCGACTTCAACGTGCCTATGAAGGACGGCAAGATTACCGACGAAAACAGGATTACGGGCGCGCTTCCCACCATTAAATACCTGCTTGACGCAGGCGCAAAGGTTACGTTGTGCTCGCATATGGGCAAGCCGCACCCGATACTTTCTGCACAGTTCAAGCTGAACAAAAAGGACAAAAAGAAGGTTGACGCAGGCGAGACGACCGCCGAGGCGATAGAGGCAAAGGCTAAAAAGGAAGAGCCCGGAAAGCTGACCCTTGCGCCCGTTGCAGAAAGGCTGAACAAACTTTTGGGCGGCAAGGTTACCTTTGCAAAAGACGTTGTAGGCACAGACGCAAAGACCAAACGCGGCGCGCTTAAAAACGGCGAGGCTGTGCTTTTGGAAAACCTCCGCTTCCACTGGGAAGAAGAGGGCAGAGACGAACAGTTCTGCAAGGAGCTTGCATATGATGCTGAAATCTATGTGAACGACGCATTCGGCACGGCGCACCGCAGTCACGCCTCTACCGCCGCTATTGTTGAGTACGGAATTATAAAGACCGCCGTGTGCGGCTTCCTCATCGAAAAAGAACTCACAGTTATGGCAGACACGTTGGAAAACCCCTCACGCCCCTTCGTCGCCATACTTGGCGGCGCAAAGGTTGCCGACAAACTGAACGTTATAAGCAACCTCTTGGAAAAGTGCGACACACTTATAATCGGCGGCGGCATGGCATATACATTCTTAAAGGCAAAGGGCTATGAAGTGGGCACATCGCTTTTGGACGAGGAGAAGATTGACTACTGCAAGCAGATGATGGATAAGGCAAAGTCGCTGGGCAAGGAGCTTTTGCTGCCCGTAGATACAGTGGTTACCACCTCCTTCCCCGACCCCATAGACGCACCCGTAGAGGTTGAAACGGTGCCTGCCGACAAAATTCCCGCAGGCAAGATGGGCATGGATATAGGCGAAAAGTCGAGGGCGCTGTACGCCGAAAAGGTTCATTCGGCAAAGGCTGTAATCTGGAACGGACCTATGGGCGTATTCGAGAACCCCACCCTTGCCAAGGGCACCATTGCCGTTGCGCAGGCGCTTGCGGATGTATACGGCAAGTGCACCACTATCATAGGCGGAGGCGACAGCGCGGCGGCTATTCAGCAACTGGGCTTTGCCGACAAAGTTACGCACATATCTACGGGCGGCGGCGCTTCGCTGGAACTTTTCGAGGGCAAGACCCTGCCCGGTATTGCATGCCTCAACGAAAAAGCGTAAAATAAATAACGGCGTTTAAAATCGCACCTTAAAAGGGGGAAAATGAAGAGGAAACCTTTTATTGCAGGCAACTGGAAGATGAACATGACGGCGGAGAGCGGCGCAAAACTAATTGAGCAGCTTAAACCGCTTATAGTCGGCGCGGATTGCGACGTGGCACTGTGCGTGCCCGCCATACTTATACCTGCCATGACAAAGGCAGTCAAGGACAGCAACATTGCCATAGGCGCACAGAATATGCACTGGGAGTCCAAGGGGGCATATACGGGCGAAATATCGGCGGATATGTTGAAAGAATACGGCGTAAAATACGTTATTATAGGGCACAGCGAAAGACGGCAGTACTTCGGCGAGACCGACGAGGCGGTGAACAGGCGCACCAAGGCGGTGATTGCGGCAGGCATGACGCCCATTACCTGCGTAGGCGAAACATTTGAAGAGCGCGCAAGCGGCGTTACCGAAAAGGTGCTGGCAAGACAGCTTGAAAAAGGGCTTTCAGGCATAGAAGATATAACCAAGGTTGTGATTGCCTACGAACCCGTGTGGGCGGTAGGAACGGGAAAAACTGCGACCAACGAACAGGCGCAGGAAACGATTGCCTACATACGCAAAAAAATAGGCGGATTATTCTGCCCCGATTGCGCGGAAAAGGTTATAATTCAGTACGGCGGCTCTATGAACGCGGTCAACTGCAAGGGGCTTATGGCACAGCCCGACATCGACGGCGGACTTATAGGCGGCGCTTCGTTAGGAGCTGACTTTGCAAAGATTGTAAACTACAATAAATAAAATTTAAAGCGGCGCACGGAAATATGTGCGCCGCTTATTTTTTGCCGTTATTTACGGCATATATACGGGTCAATTTAATGTTACTTGTAAAAAAATCTCAATACATAAACTTTGTGCGTCAATACATAAAATGCGCTTAAAATATTTGATTTGCCTATGGTTTTGGGTTATAATATATTTTGTAAGAATACTATATTTTAAGAGGTTGTTATGGCAAAGATACCCTATGCGATTATTATTATGGACGGCTACGGCGTAGCCCCCGCAGGCGCAGGCAATGCAATTTCGCTTGACGGCAGTAAAAATGTGAGCGAACTTATAAAGCAGTATCCCTCCGCCACCCTTGGTGCAAGCGGACTTTCGGTGGGACTGCCCGACGGTCAGATGGGCAACAGCGAAGTGGGGCACCTGAACATGGGCGCAGGCAGAATTGTATACCAGGACCTTACAAAGATTACCAAAGCGATTGAGGACGGCGACTTTTTTGAAAACTCCGCCCTTATCAAGGCGATGGACAACGCAAAGGGCGGCAAAAAACTGCACCTTTACGGACTGCTATCCGACGGCGGCGTTCACAGCCACTTAACGCACCTTTCTGCCCTTTTAGAGATGGCAAAGCGCAGGGGCGTAAAAGAGGTATATGTGCACTGCTTTACCGACGGCAGGGACGTTTCCCCCACCTCAGGCGCAGGGTTTGCGCGCGAGTTGCAGGCAAAGATTGACAAGATTGGCTGTGGCAAGATTGCCAGCGTGTGCGGCAGGTATTACGCCATGGACCGCGACAACAACTGGGACCGCGTGGAAAAGGCATACGATATGCTTACATTGGGCGAGGGCGCGCGCTGTGAAAACATCGCCGACGCATTGGAGGCGAGTTATAAAGAGGGCGTGACCGACGAATTTATGTTGCCCACCAAGGTTTACGAGGGCGGCAAGCCCGTAGGACTTATAGAAAAGGGCGACAGCATAATATGCTTTAACTTCCGCCCCGACAGGGCGCGCGAGATTACCCGCGCTTTTTCGCAGAAGAACTTTACCGTGCCCAAGGGCAAGGCGTTTGAAAGAAAGACGGGCTTCCTTGCGCCGATATACGTATGCTTAACCGTATACGACGCAGAATTTGAGTGTGTGGAGATTGCCTTCCCCAAAACACAACTTAAAAATACCCTCGGCGAATACCTCGCCTCGCTCGGCAAAAAGCAGTTGAGAATTGCCGAAACAGAGAAATATGCGCACGTAACGTTCTTCTTCAACGGCGGCGTGGAGACGCCCAACAAAGACGAAGTGCGCGACCTTATACCCTCGCCCAAGGTGGCAACCTATGACTTACAGCCCGAAATGAGCGCCTACCTTGTGACCGACAAGGTTATAGAGGAGCTGGAAACGGGCGAGTTTGACGTGATGATTTTGAACTTTGCCAACTGTGATATGGTAGGGCACACGGGCGTAATACCTGCCGCCGTGAAGGCTGTGCACGTTGTTGACGAATGCGTTAAGCGCGTGACAGACAAGATACTTGAAATGGGCGGCTCGGCACTGCTCACCGCCGACCACGGCAACGCCGACAGAATGATTGACGACGACGGCAAACCGTTCACGGCGCACACAACCAATCGCGTTCCCGTGGTGCTGGTCTCCGATAAATACAAGGGTAAAAAACTGCGCGAGGACGGCATACTTGCCGACCTTGCCCCCACCCTTTTAACCGTGATGGGCGAGCGCATACCCGAAGAGATGACAGGAAAGAGCCTTATAAAGTAAGATAAAAGCGCGCCATTGTGCGCCCCCTATACGCGCCTGCGAAAAACCGCGGGCGTTTTGCATTATTTACGGCATATATGCGGGGGAAATTATTTTCAATTGCAATTTTTCGCCCAAATGAGCGAGGTCAGTTAATCAGTATTTTTGCAAAATTTTTTTTACCGCGCGGCAGAATTGCCGTGCGGCGATTTTTATGTTTATAGGAAAATTGATTGAAAAAAACAATTAAATTTTATAAAAAGAGAACTTTGCCACAAAAATCAGCTCAAACTAAAATTAAACAAGCGTTATTTGTTTGCAAAAATGTGGTAGCAGTAATATAATTTATTGCATGTTGAACGCGGAAAAATTTTTTACCAAAAATTATGTGGTGGTCATAGGCGCGCTGATTTGCTGTATGCTGTGGGGCAGCGCCTTCCCCTGCGTAAAGCTTGGGTACACTCTTTTTACCGTAGACACATCTTCCTACTCCTCCCTTATTCTGTTTGCTGGGACGAGGTTCTCGCTTGCAGGCGTGCTGGTTCTGCTGTTCGGCAGTATTATGCAGAAAAAACTGCTGCTGCCAAAGCGCCACAACATATGGCGCGTAGCTGTTGTGGCTGTCTTTCAGACGGCGTTGCAATACACCTGCTTTTATATAGGGCTGGCTCACCTTACGGGGGTTAAAAGCTCTGTTTTAAACGGGCTGGGCGTGTTCTTCACCATACTTGCCGCCTGCTTTATATTCCGCACCGAAAGGTTTACATTTATAAAACTTATAGGGTGCCTTTTTGGTTTTTGCGGCGTACTGGTGATGAATATTGAGGGCTTGGATTTTTCGTTCAGGTTTACGGGCGAGGGGCTAATTGTACTTTCGGGAATTTCGGCCGCGACGGCAGCTGGGTTTGTGAAAGTGTTTTCTAAACACGAAAACACCACCACGCTGTGCGGCTGGCAGTTTTTGTGCGGCGGTCTGGCTCTGGTATTTATAGGCGCGGCGACGGGCGGCAGTATTCAGCCGCAGGGCGCAGGCAGCTATGCCATGCTGTTTTACCTTTCATTTCTTTCAGCGTGCGCCTTTACGTTGCAGGGCTATCTTTTAAAATATAACCGCGTATCTAAGGTGGCTGTTTTCAAAAGTACAAATCCCCTGTTCGGCGCGGTGTTTTCGGCGGCAATTTTAGGTGAGAGCGAACAGATATTAAACTACACCACCCTTGCCGCGCTGGCGCTGGTGTGCGGAGGAATACTGCTTATTAACACTGTGGGCGAAAAGCGGCTGTTTGCCGCGCGGAAACAGGTGCGCGGCACGAGGCGCAATATGCGGCGCGAGTTGAAAAAATTCCGCACGAAACTGCCGCAATACAAGCCGAGGCGCAAACGGCGGACAAATTATTGTTTTTAAATAGATTTTTCAAAGGTTTCGACAATTCGGGCAAGCTCGGCAAGCAAAGCAAGTCAAAAGTAAAAATCACATATCTATGAAAATAAAAATTTAATCAAAAGCATTGACAACAGCCATAAAATTGCATATAATAGCACCCAAAGAGGTGTTCCACCGCCGTATAAGTGAGGAGCAGTAAAGAGGTGTTCCACCGCCGTATAAGTGAGGAGTATAAAAGCGAGTGGGCTTTCGCCCACTTTTTTATATTTAAGGAAATTTGAATAAAATTTTTGATTTGCGGGCTATTTTGATTGTACTTTTGCGTTTGCTGTGTTATAATTCTATGGCTGATAAATTTGAGGTAATTAGTTATGTATACACTTTATATCTCTTTAACTCTTATATTTATGGCGTTGCTGTTTATCGCCGCCATAGTTGCCATTATAGTGGTACTGTTCCAAAAGAGCAATTCTGACGGTATTCAGGGCATTACCGCCACGAGCGAAACCTTTTTCGGCAAGAACAAGGGGCGCAGTATAGAAAGCAAGCTGAAAAAGTGGGCGTGGATTTCGCTGATAATTATAGGCGTGCTCTCCATAGTAATATACATTACGCAGATACTCCTTTCGGATGCAATTTTGGGCTGAAATAAGCAGATACACACAAGGCGGCTTTTAAGATAAGCCGCCTTTAATTTTTAATTAGCGGAGTGACTGATGAATTTAAAAGATAGAATACTTAAAAAGATAGAGTGCGGCGAGCTTGCCTTTAAGACGGAAAGGCAGATTTTTGCCGCCATAGGAGTTTTGCCAGCCGAAAGAAAGGCGGCAAAAAAGACATTGGAGATATTAGAGCGCGACGGCGCAATATTAAAGGACGGGCACGGCGGTTATGCCACCCCTGCGCAGATGGGCGCGGTTGAGGGCATTGTACAGGGCAACGAGCGCGGCTTTGCCTTTTTAATTCCTGCGGCCGGATACGACTGCGGCGACCTGTTTATGCCAAAACACGCCCTGCACGGCGCGCTGGACGGCGACAGGGTGCTTGCCATGCGCGTAAAGGGCACCGAGGACGAGGCGTATGTTTTAAAAATTTTATCGCGCGGACGGCAATCGGTTGCGGGCACGTTTGAAAGGCACGGCGGAGCGTACTATGTGATACCCGACCAATCGAAGTTTGCGCCGAGGATATTAGTGCCCTCCTCCCTTGCCGGCGGCGCAAAGAGCGGCGACAAGGTTGTGTGTAAAATTACGGCATACCCTCACGGAAAGGTGCCCAACGGCAAGATTACCGAAGTTTTGGGCAGGGGCGGCGACTTTTACGCCGAAGAACTTTCTATAATTCGCAACTACGGGCTGTACGAGGAGTTTCCGAGCGAGGTTGAGCGGCAGGCAGAGGAAGCCGCCGCCGAAAAGGTAAAGCCCGACGGCAGACGGGACTTGCGCGGAGAGCTGACCATTACCATAGACGGCAAAGATACGCGCGACATGGACGACGCAGTCAGCATTAAGCGGAGCGGCAAAAACTTTATACTCGGCGTGCACATAGCCGACGTGGGGCACTATGTGCGCCGCGGCAGTAAGCTGGATGCCGAAGCATACGCGCGCGGCACGAGCGTATACTTCCCCGACTGCGTGCTGCCTATGCTTCCAAAGGCTTTAAGCGACGGGGCGTGCAGTCTTAAACAGGGCGAGGACAGGTATGCATTGAGCTGTATTATGACCATTTCGCCAGACGGCGAGCGGCTGGACTGTGAAATATGCGAGAGCGTAATAAAAAGCGACTACCGCACCACTTATGACGAGATAACCGCACTGTGCGAAGGCGACAAACAGATGAGAAAAAAGTATGCGCAGCTTATGCAGATGTGCGCGGACATGCAGGAGCTGTGCGGCATACTTTTTGCGCGGCGCGAAAGGCTGGGAAACATAGACCTTGCGGTAAATGAGGCGCACATATACATCAACGAAAGCGGAGAGATAGAGATTCCCGACTGCAAGCGCACAATATCGGAGAGAATGATAGAACAATTCATGATTTGCGCCAACGAGGCGGTTGCGGAGAAGATGAGCAAGGAAAGAGCGCCGTTTATGTACCGAGTGCACGAACCGCCCGCACCCGAAAAAGTTGCCTCTTACAACATGTTTTTAAATGATTTGGGCGTGAGCGCCGCAATAGATGCAGAAGCACCTCAACCAAAGCAGTTTCAGCGCGTGCTTAAAAAGGTCGGGGACATGCCCTGCCGCGACGCGGTTAATAAAATAATGCTGCGCACCATGCAGAAAGCGCGTTACAGCAATAAAAATTTGGGGCACTTTGGCATAGCCAGCGAGTGCTACTGCCACTTCACCTCCCCCATCCGCCGCTATCCCGACCTGTTTATACACCGCGTTATTAAGGGAGTTCTGCACGGAAAGGCGGACGAAATGCGCAAACTTTACGGGGACGGAGCCGAGGAAGCCGCGGCGCACTGTTCGCTGTGCGAGCGCAACGCCGACGGGGCGGAGCGCGACGTGGACGCGCTGTATAAGGTCGTATATATATCTGACCGAGTGGGCGAAGAGTTTGAGGCGAGGATTTCGGGAGTGACTTCATTCGGCATATTTGCCGAGCTTGACAACACCGTAGAGGGACTTATACGCATAGAAAAACTGCCCGGCAACGGCGGATATGAATACTTTGAGGAAAGGTTTATGCTGGTCGGCAACGGGCGCGCCTTCCGTTTAGGCGACAGGATACGCATCAAAGTGGACGGCTGTGACTGGGGCAACATGCGCGCGGAATTTTCGCTTGCCGAAGACGGCGGGCGCAGGCGCAAAAAATAGGTTTACAAAAGGCGCGCTGTGGTATATAATAGAGGTCGCTATGAAAAAGACGATTGCCGTAAACAGACAGGCTGGTTTTGAATACTTCATAGAGGAAAAATACGAGGCAGGAATCGTGCTTGAAGGCGCCGAAGTTAAGTCTTTAAGGGCTGGTAACTGCTCGCTAAAAGACAGCTTTTGTTACCTTAAAGGCGGCGAGATTTTTATAAAGAACATGCACATAGCCGTGTATGACAAGGCAGGTGCATTTAATTCGCGCGATTCCAAGCGCGACAGAAAGTTGCTTTTGCACCGAAGCGAAATTGCAAAGATTGCAGGCAAAGTAAACGCCAAGGGCATGACGGTAGTCCCCCTTTCGCTTTACCTTTCACAGGGGCTGGTTAAAGCCGAGATTGCGCTCTGCCGCGGCAAACAGACCTACGACAAAAAGCGCACCATTGCCGAGCGCGACAGAAAGCGCGAATTGGAGCGCGAGATTAAAAACTATAAATAAACGGCACAAATGCCGCACCTATTGCACAGAGGGCGAAAAAAATATGCCTATAGTTATAGATAAAGATATTCCTGCATTTAAAATTCTTACGGGCGAAAGATGCTTCGTTATGGACAAAGAGAGGGCGCACTCGCAGGAGATACGCCCCATAGAGATTGCCATTTTAAACCTTATGCCCACCAAGGAGACGACGGAGGCGCAGTTTATGAGGTTGCTTTCTAACAGTCCGTTGCAGGTGAATATTACGCTTATAAAGACGGAGAGCTACAAGAGCACGCACGTAGAGCAGAAGCACCTTGAAAGGTTTTATAAGAGTTTTAACGAAATTAAAGGGCGCAGATTTGACGGGCTTATAGTTACGGGCGCGCCCGTGGAAAACATGGAGTTTGAAGAGGTTGCCTACTGGGAGGAGCTGAAAGTCATTTTAGACTGGACGAAAGACAACGTTACCTCTACCCTGTTTATATGCTGGGGCGCGCAGGCGGCACTGCACTACTTTTACGGCATAAAAAAACACCCCTTAAAACAGAAGTGCTTTGGCATATTTGCGCACCAACTCATACGCGACGGCGTGCCCGAACCGCTTATGAGGGGGATTTCTGACGAGTTCCACATGCCCCACTCCCGACACACCGTGGTATACGCCGAGGACATAAAGCACGTAAAGGAGCTGAAAATTCTCGCCTACTCTAAACGGGCAGGGGCTTCGATTATAAAGAGCACAGACAACAGGCGCGTGTTTGTTATGGGGCACATGGAGTATGACCGCGACACGTTGAAAAACGAGTATGAGCGCGACCTTGCCAAGGGGCTGGACGTTAAGCCGCCGGTGAACTACTTTACCGACTCCACCCACACCGAAGTGAAGATGAACTGGACCTCTACCTCTAACCTGTTTTACATAAATTGGCTGAATTACTATGTATATCAGGTTACGCCCTATATACTTTAAAATCGGCGCGCGGCGGCTGGACTGTTGCGCAGTATATAACTATTGCGGCGCTTGCAAATCTGCAAGCGCCTGTTTTATGTCTGCATCTATGCAGATACTGCGCCCTGCGAGCTGTGACGGGGCAAAACATTCGCCCAAATTTATGCAGGCATATGTGGCGTTTTTGTTGCGCGCCGTGTACTGCCAGAACGGATACTTTATTATGGCAGGGGTGTTGCCGCCCACGCCGAGTTCTAAATACAGTATGCGCCCGTTTAAGTTTTGCGACAGAAAGTTTTTGTACCTTTGGGCGGCGGCGTACCAGCCCTCGTCCTGCACGAATTTATCGTCACTGCGCAGATTTTCCACCATGGGCGCGCCGCAGACGGGACAGCGCGGCAAAAGTTCTTTGGGCACCTTCATCCCGCACTGCTCCTCTGCCATGCGGCGAATCTGCCGCTCGTTATCGTAGGTCTTGTTGTGGCAAGGCACCGAACACTGCCACAAGCCGTAGTCGCCCTGCGTATAAAAAAGGCGTGATTTATCGAACCCTGCTATCTGAAAGCGGTGGTCTACATTGGTAGTGAGCACGAAGTAGTTTTTTTCTTTGACCAGCGAATACAGGGCGGTGTAAACCTCGTCGGCGTTCCATTCGTAGCGGCACATGAGCACCACGCGGCTCCAAAACGCCCAAAGTTCGGCTTCGTCTTCAAATTTGGTGAAACTGCCGCTGTACATATCGCGGATGCCGTACTTTTTTATGAAGTCGGCAAATACCTCTTTAAAGCGCGCGCCGGAATAATCTGCCCCTGCCGAGGCGGAGAGCCCTGCGCCTGCGCCTATCAGCACCGCCTGCGACTGCGCAAGGCACTTTTTAAGCCGTGCTATCTGCGAAAAATAGCTGCCCGTTGACGTTATATATTGCGAACCGTTGCCCATATACCTCTCTTTATTCCGACCGAACGGAGCGGATATTATATTATTAAACGCGTGCGCCGCGGCACTTTACAGCCGCGGCGCACGCATGTTTTTAATGAAATAAACCCCTGATTTATGCGCGTAGCAAATATTAAACCGACATATGGCGCAATTAACTATATCCGTAAAAGTCGCCTGCCTCTATATGTATATAGGCGTAATATGTATTGGTATCACGCTCTATCACGAGCTCTAACCAGTCGCCCTCGCGCGCAGAGAACATGGCGTCCTCAACCATGTAGCTTCGGGTAACATCTATGGTAAAGTAGTGTTTCGCCACGGTATTATCATCTTCGGGGACGGAGAAACCTGAAAGTTTGTATAAATAACACCCTTCTCCACCCGTTGTAGTCGAAGAATCCGAAGAAGCCGAAGTGAGAGTGCCTATGGAAAAGCTTTTTATAACGTCGCCCTCTTTTAATATTCCTGACGCGGCATAACCCTTGCTTACCGAGGATACGCGCACTGTTTCATTTATAATGACGTTACCTCCGTCGTATTCGAGGGATGTTTGGGCGACGGTCGTAGTTATGCCGAGTACTGCCGTTTTTACATACATCTTGGCGGTGCTGTCACTTTTGTAGCTGTCTATCATGGACTGAACTATGCGGCGCACATAGGACGACGGAAGGGCGTAGGCTATATTGTCTATGCCATCACTTTCGTTTTTGGAGTTTACAATACCGACTAATTCGCCACTGGTATTGAAGAGTCCGCCGCCCGAATTTCCGCCGTTAATAGCGGCGTCTGTGCGTATTACGCGGTAAACTCCCTTTGTGCCGCCTATTGTCAAGGATATATTTTCAGAATCGCGGCTGATTACGCCCGTGGTTGCAGAGAGCCCGCTGCCCGAAGGGTCGCCTATTGCGTATACGCTTTCGCCTGCGTATACCTCGTCCTCCTCAGAAAACTTCGCGGCAATTGCCGTGCCAGCGCTGTACCTTTCGGCAAGCAGGGGGCTATTTGTGACTTTGAGCACGGCTATATCGTAACTTGCAGAACAGCCGATTAGCTGTATATAGCTGCTGGATATGCCGTTTATGTTTTTGACAACGCCTGATGATATAGTGTAATCTGTGCCGTTGACATCGTTGCCGTACAGGAAGATATTCAGGCTATTACAATAAGAATAAGTTGAGCCTGTCGAATTGGGGTTTATCACCACATGGGAGTTGGTGACTATGTACGCGCTGCCGCTTTCGTCTATATCAACTATCACTCCACTGCCTACGTAGGTACTCGACGTGCCGTCTGTGGTGAATGTAGCAAGAATGGACACAGAGCTTAAAAGCGAGCGGTTTATAATCGATTGCAGTGACACTGCCTCTTCCGCTTCCTGCGATACAACGCCCAGATATTCCTTCAAAAAATCAAGAAAGCTGAGCGGAGTATCATTTGTTTCATAACATGTATTTACATATTCTTGATAAATACCGCTTATGGTGACATCACTGCCATCTTTGCCGTTTATGCCTGCTGTGCCCGTACATGCCGTAACAAAGCAGATGGAGAGCGCCAATATGCAGGTTGCGAGGACGCTCGCGGCGCGTTTTATGTATTTTGTCATTATATTTATACCTCTGTACAAGAGCCGCGCACGCCATGCCCGAATATGCCGCCGAAAAAGGCGGACTGACGGGAGCCTGACGCGCACTGCACGAAAGAATATTTAAAGTTCTACGCCGTTGAGGCGGAGCAGTTGGCGCGCGCTTTCAACACTGTCTGTGCCCGTCCTGTTTTTGACGGGGGCGAACTCGCGTTCGCGCACGACCTCTACCGCAAGGCAGTTGCCCATAAGCTTTATCATATCGAGCACAAGTAGCTCAAACTTATAGCCGTTGGGCTGTTCGGGGCTGACATGTTCGCCGCCCTGTATGTGCGGTATCTTCTTCTCTGAAAGGTGTACGGGCAGTTTGCTGTACAACGTTTTTTTGAGGAGGTCTGTTTTGAACAGGTAGTTCAGCGTTACGCCGTAGGCATATTTAAGATTGCCGTATCTGTCGCGTTCGGCGGCAAGCGAGGCTGGCATTTCGTAATATTCGACTATTGCAGGACAGCCGTCCTCCATGCACAGTACGCCCACGCGCTCTTCGGGGGAAACTTTGCGCACCACCTTTGAGGCGCACCCTGCGCCGCACAAGACAGCCGCGCCTATAAAGACGGGGTCGCATATGCGTTGCAGGACGTTATCTACGCCATATACGTTGAGCCACTCTATGCCCTCTTCCTCTATGATTTTGCCGACGGGACTGCCGACGAGGGATACGTACCAGCCGCCGTTGCCGTTGGGGGATGTGGAAATCTTCCACTTCTCTTCCAAAAAGACCTTGCCAGAAAAGTCGCAGGTGGCTGCCATATCCTGCACGAAGAAGTGAATTTTTTCGGCAGGGTAGCCGAAGAAGTTCTGCTTTTCGAAAAATATGCGCGTATCTGCGTCGTTTATGACGCTCGTCATTATAAATATATGGAAGTATTGCCCCGTTTTTTTGACAACCTGCATGATGTTTTGGAACTGACATGCAAAAATTGAGAGATTGCGGGTAATACCTATATCGAACATACCCTTGGGTTTGTTGCTTCCAAGGCGCGTGCCCTGACCGCCTGCAAGCAGTACGGCGGCAACCTTGCCCGATTTTAGCAGGGATATGCCTGCCGCTTCAAATTCAGCCCTGCGCTCCTCTGCCTCGGCGGCGGTTACGGCAGGCACAGGCGAAAGTTTGCCTATGGTGCGGGTTGAACCAGCCAGATTTTTAAAGCAGGAAAAATCTGTCGCCTCTATCTGCGAGAGCAACGAACTTTTTTGCTCCTCTGATAGTTCGCCGTAGTATTCGAGCAAATGCTCCTGCCCCTCCCTTTTAAGGAGCAGTTGAGCTTGGTTAAAGTCCATAATAATAGAATCCCCTGCCTATATCTTGTAAATTATATATTAAAATAAAAAATATGTCAAGCAAAGGTTAAATGTGTCGTTTTGTTATTGAAAAATTTCACAATATGATTTATAATTATATATGAGCATATGTTGAGCATATGTGCCGTCCGCAAATCAGCGGGCGTTTATAAAAGGAGGAAAATAAAATGTTTTGTACAGAGTGCGGTGAAAAGCTAACGCTTATGTTCAACCACAGAGAGGGGCTTGTGCCGTTCTGCAAAAAGTGCAACGAGTTCCGCTTCCCCCAATTTGCCACAGCCGTGAGCATGGTGGTGACAAACAGGACAAAGGACAAAATATTGCTTGCAAGGCACAGGGACAACGAAGATTTTATTCTGTTTGCAGGCTACGTGAAAAAGGGTGAAACTGCCGAAAAGGCGGTGACGAGGGAGTTTAAGGAAGAGACAAAGCTTAACACAGTGAAGTTTAAGTATATGAGCTCGCGCTATCACGAACCTAAAAACGTACTTATGTTGAACTATCTGTCTATGGCGGAGACGGGCGAGCCCGAAATAGACGCCGTCGAGATAGACGAGGTGCGCTGGTTTACGTTTGACGAGGCGATTGAAGCCGTGAGAAAGGACAGCGCAGCCGAATTCTTTTTGAAGAACGCCATAGCCGAACTTAAAAAGAACGCTTTTTAATTGAGGCATATGCGGTGCGTAATTTTGCGGCGGACTTAACGCCGAATTGCCGCAATTGCCGCACTTATATAAATTTAGTTTTGCCGCAGTAAAAACAAACTGCGAGCATTTGACAAAGTATAAGCGGCAGGCATTTACATTGCCTGCCGCTTATTATGTGCAAATATTTATGTAATTAAAAATTGCTAAACCGTCTCCGCCTCTACAACGATAGTTATTTTTGCTGAAACGCCCTCGGCAAGCTTTACCTCTGCGGAGTAACTGCCAGCTTCCCGAAGGGGCGAGGGCAAAGATACCTTCTTTTTATCTACCTGATAGCCTGCGGCTGCAAGCGCCGCGGCTACGTCTGCCCCTGTAACCGAGCCGAACAGCCTGCCGCCAGCGCCCGACTTTACCTTTATGGTGAATGATTTACCTTTAAGCTCTGCCGCGACCGCCTTTGCCGCTTTCAGCTCTTCCGCCCTGTGATAGTCGGCGGCAGCCTTCTTCTGCGTAAGCGAGTTTATCTTTTCGGCGGTGGCCTGTTCGGCATAGCCGCCCTTGATGAGGTAGTTGCGCGCGTAGCTGTCGCTTACGTTTATTACATCGCCTGCCTTGCCCTGACCTTTTACTTCTTTTAACAGAATTACCTGCATGGTACACCCCTATGATTGATTTTTTTATATTTTAATATGAAAGGGACGGTTTGTCAATATTTAGTCCGCATAACAAGCGTAAATATGCGCAAAATAAATTGCAGGAGGACTTATATGGAAGAGATTAACCGCGGCGTCGCTTGCGACGTGAGGAACTGCAAGTATAATTCTGACGGCGTAAACTGCACGCTTACAAAAATTCAGGTGGGCTGCGGCAACGAGCAGTGCACCTGCTGTGAAAGCTTTGCCGAAAGGATGTACTGATATACTATAACAAAAAAAGGACTGCTGCGGCAGTCCTTTTTTTTGCGTTTTAAGAGCGATTGTCGGCGCATACTGCGCTGTCTTTTGACTTTGCAACGCCAGCCGCAAAAGCGGCAGGCAACCGCGTTATTTGTTGAAACTGTCTTTGAGCGAAACTATCTCGGAGAGGACAAGTCCGCCTTCGGAACATTTTTTGTAGTAACCCATGCGCATGAGCTGGAACGCCGTTCCGTCTTTTGCCTCGGCAAGATATGGCTCGCACTTGCCGTAAAAAATCTGCTCGCTTTGGGCGTTGAGCCGCTCGGCATAGTCCTGGTCGGGGTACTGCTCGTCGTTTAAAAGGGGTTGGTATTTGCGGAACTCGGCGTCTTTGCCGTGCTTTGCGTCTACCCATTGAATAACGCCCTTTGCCTTTATATCGCAGGGCATGTCAGAGCCGCTTTTGCTTTCGGGGAAGTATGTGCATTTCAGCTCTGTAACGTTGCCGCTTTTATCCTTTACAACGTCGTCACAGCGCACTATATATGCGCCTTTGAGCCTGACCGTGCCCCCCAAAGTGAGGCGCTTGTATTTGGGCGGCGGCACAAGGGCGAAGTCGTCGCGCTCGATATACAAACTGCCAGTAAACGCCACTTTGCGCGTGCCGAGTTCAGGTTTTACGGGGTTGACCTCTACGGTGAGCTGTTCCTCGCCCGAATAGTTGGTTATGGTAAGCTTTAAGGGGTCTGCCACCGCCATCGCCCTTTCGGCGTTTTCGTTGAGGTTGTCGCGCACGCAACTATCGAGCTGGGCGGAATTGACCACGGCATATGCCTTTGCCACGCCCGTTTCGGCTACAAATTTTTTGAGAGCTTCGGGCGGAACGCCCCTGTTTTTAAGACCCATGAGCGTGGGCATTCGGGGGTCGTCCCAGCCGCGGACGAAGCCTTCGTCTACCAGCTTTTTTAAATAGCGTTTAGACATGAGCGTATTTGTTATGTTGAGCCTTGCGAACTCTATCTGTCTGGGCACGGGCTGTGCAAAGCCTGCCTTTTGGATAATCCAGTCGTAAAGCGGACGGTGATTTTCAAATTCCAGCGAGCACAGCGAGTGGGTTATGCCCTCTATCGCATCGGAGAGCGGATGCGCGAAGTCGTACATTGGATATATGCACCACTTATCGCCCTGACGGTAGTGCGGCACGTGCGCTATGCGGTAGATTACGGGGTCGCGCATGTTTATGTTGGGCGAGGACATATCTATCTTGGCGCGGAGCACCTTGGCTCCGTCGGGATATTCGCCCGACTTCATTTTGCGAAAGAGCTGTAAATTTTCTTCCACGCTCCTACCCCTGTAAGGCGAGGGCGTGCCTGGCTCGGTAAGCGTGCCGCGCGTGGCGGTTATCTGCTCGGCAGAGAGGTCGCATACATAGGCGTTGCCGTCCTTTATATACTTTTCTGCGATTTCGTAGAGTTTGTCGTAGTAGTCAGAGGCAAATACCAACCTGTCGTACTTATAGCCCAGCCAGTCGAGGGCTTCGGTTATAGACTTGACGTATTCGTAGCTCTCTTTGGCAGGGTTGGTGTCGTCCATGCGCAGGTTGAGCTCGCCGCCGTACTTTTGCTTTACGCCAAAGTTGATAGAAAGCGCCTTTATATGACCTATGTGCAGATAGCCGTTTGGTTCGGGCGGAAAGCGCACCTTTATTTTGTTGCCCACGGGCAGGAATTTGCCAGCCGCAAGCTCTTCGTTTATAATCTGTTCGATAAAGTTTGCCGCCTCGGGCAGGTTGTTTTTATCAATCATATATGCAGTCCGACGCGAGTAACGCGCAAAATATTTTTTTTAAAATTACGAAAGCCCGAATATGTTGCCTTCGGCGTCTATATCTATATGCTCGGCGGCAGGCTCTTTGCCCAGCCCAGGCATGAGCATTATATCGCCTGCGATTACCACTATGAAGCCTGCGCCGCCGCGGTAAGACACGTCGCGCACGGTTATTTTAAAGCCCTGCGGACAGCCCGTCAGTTTGGGGTCGTCTGATAGGGAATACTGCGTTTTGGCTATTATTACGGGGAGGTTTGCAAGACCCTTCTTTTCAAGGTCGGCAATCTTTTTTTCGGCGAGAGGCGAATAAACTGCGCCGTCGCCGCCGTAGACCTTGGTCACAATATTTTCTATCTTTTGTTTTATTCCCTCTTCAAGGCTGTACGCATATGTCAGTTGCGAGGGGATATTACAGCATTTTATCACCTCTTCGGCGAGCGCAACGCCGCCCTCGCCGCCCTTTAAAAAGACATCGGTGAATACCGCCTTTGCGCCAGCAGATTGGCAGGCGGATATTACCTCTTCGATTTCGGCAGGGGTATCGCTTGCAAACCTGTTCATTGCCACGATTACAGGTTTTGAAAAAACGCCGCGCATATTGGCTATATGCTTTAAAAGATTGGGGAGCCCTGCGCGGAGAGCGGAAAGATTTTCATGCGAGAGCGTATCTTTTGGCGCGCCGCCGTGAAGTTTGAGCGCCCTTACCGTTGCCACCACCACTACGCAGTCCGGCTGTATGCCTGCAACGCGGCACTTGGCGTCGAGGAATTTTTCAGCGCCGAGGTCGGCGCCGAACCCTGCCTCCGTAACGGTATAGTCGGCAAGGGTCATAGCCGTATATGTTGCGCGCACCGAGTTACAGCCGTGCGCTATGTTGGCAAACGGTCCGCCGTGCACTATGGCCGGCGTGCCTTCGAGGGTCTGCACGAGATTGGGCTTTATGGCGTCCTTTAAAAGAGTTGTCATGGCGCCGCCGACTTTGAGGTCGCGGGCGTATACAAACTCACCCTTTTTATTTTCGCCAACCACTATGTTGCCTATGCGGCGCTTTAAATCGGCAAGGTCTGTTGCAAGGCACAGCACAGCCATTACCTCGGAGGCGGCGGTTATATCGAAACTTTCTTTGCGGGAGTAGCTTTTACAGCCCTGCATTTTACCCGCCGCGCAGTTGAGCGTTATATCGCGCAGGGCGCGGTCGTTCATGTCCATGCAACGGTGAAAGTATACCTCTTTTATGCCGAGGGCGTTGCCGCGGAAGATGTGGTTATCTATTACTGCGCAAAGCAGGTTGTTTGCAGCCGTTATGGCGTGAAGGTCGCCCGTGAAGTGCAGATTAATATCTGTCATGGGCACTACCTGTGCGTAGCCGCCGCCAGCCGCGCCGCCCTTTATGCCGAACACGGGACCCAAAGAGGGTTCGCGCAGGGCAAGGCAGACCTTTTTGCCGAGTTTTGACATGCCGTCGGCAAGACCTATAGAGACGGTCGTCTTGCCCTCGCCCCCCGACGTGGGATTTATGGCGGTGACGAGCACAAGCTTGGACTTGGGGTTTACCTGCTTTAAATCTATCTTTGCCTTGTACCTTCCGTACAGTTCTAAATCGTCCGCGCCTACGCCGAGTTTTTTTGCGATTTCGGCGATGGGGCGCATTTTGCAACTTTCCGCAATCCCGATATCAGACAGCATGCTCCACCTTGTTATGTTTATTTGGTTATAACACATAAGATTATAACACATATAGCGAGGGAAAGTATATAAATTATTCAAACATTTTCAGCCGATTTTTGATTATTTTCGCGCAGGGCGGCAGAGGCTGTCGGGCGGCACGTTTATTTGCTTGACTTGAACGCCTGTTTGCAATAAAATTGTGTTAAATGTTTATGGCGCGCAGGAAAAAGTGCGCGCGGCAAGGAGAAGAATATGGCGGAAAAGAAACGCGCGGTAACGCAGGAAAAACTTGTGGCTCTGTGCAAAAACAGGGGCTTTATATTCCCCGGCAGTGAGATATACGGCGGACTTGCCAACACGTGGGACTTCGGTCCCCTTGGCGCGGAACTTAAAAACAACGTAAAGCGCGCGTGGTGGAAAAAGTTTGTGCAGGAGAACGTACACAACACGGGGCTGGACAGCGCAATCCTTATGAATCCGCGCACGTGGAAGGCTTCGGGGCATTTGAGCGGTTTTTCTGACCCGCTGATGGATTGCAGAAACTGCAAGACGAGGCACAGGGCGGACAACCTTATAGAGGACTACTGCAAAAAGCACAAATCAGATATAAAAGCAGAGGCAATGGACAACAACGCCATGGAGGCTTTTATTGCCGAGCACAAGATTGTGTGCCCTGCGTGCGGAAAGAGCGACTTTACGCCCATAAGAAAGTTCAACCTTATGTTCAAAACATTTCAGGGCGTGACCGAAGATACGGTAAACACCGTATATCTGCGCCCCGAAACCTGCCAGGGGATATTTGTGGACTTTAAAAACGTACAGCGCTCTATGCGTATGCGCGTACCTTTCGGCATAGGGCAGATAGGCAAATCGTTCCGCAACGAAATTACGCCCGGAAACTTTATATTCCGCGTGCGCGAGTTTGAGCAGATGGAGCTGGAATTTTTCTGCAAGCCCGGGACGGATTTAGAGTGGTTCGGCTATTGGAAGGACTACTGCCACAAGTGGCTGCTCTCGCTCGGGTTAAAGGACGAAAACCTTAAATTGAGAGACCATTCGCCCGAAGAGCTGGTGTTCTATTCCAAAGCCACAACCGACTTTGAATATAACTACGCCTTCGGCTGGGGCGAGCTGTGGGGAATTGCCGACAGGACGGACTATGACCTTACACAGCACCAGAAGGAGAGCGGCGAGAATATGGAGTACACTGACCCCGTGACGGGCGAAAAGTATATACCGTACGTTATAGAGCCCTCTTTGGGCGTGGAGCGCATGGTGCTTGCCATACTTACCGACGCCTACGACGAGGAAGTGCTTGACAAGGAAAAGAACGACGTGCGCACCGTACTGCACCTGCACCCCTTCCTCGCGCCATACAAAGCGGCAGTTTTACCCCTGCAAAAGGGACTTGCCGACAGGGCGCAGGAGATTTATGCAGAGTTGAGCAAGAGCTTTTCAGTGACATATGACGTTACGGGCTCGATAGGCAAGCGCTACCGCAGACAGGACGAAATAGGCACGCCCTGCTGTATAACCGTTGACTTTGACACATTGGAAAACGGCACAGTGACCGTGCGCGACCGCGACACCATGGAGCAGGTACGCTTAAAGATTGACGAGCTTGAAAGCTACATTGCAAAGATGGTGAAGTACTGATAACCGCCGCACGACGCGCCGCAAAATATTACGCATAAAAAAATCCCGCAACATGCGGGATTTTTTATGTAGTGCGCGTGTGCGCATTCTGCATTTATTTATAAAGGAAGCGGTGGCAGTTTTCGCACTCTACCACACCGCCCGAAGCGAGGCTCTCCTTGCCTGCCAGCGACAGCTCTATGCCGCACTTTGAGCACCTGTCGCCGTTGACTTTGCAGATTATGGGGAAGATGCGTTCGTTGCGTTTTGTCTGATATTTTTCGAATATGGCAGGGTCTATGACCTTTACAAGTTTTTTGAGTTCGCCCTCTATTACCTTCATCTCTTCCATGCGCTTTGCCTTGTATTCATTGTATACCGCGTACATCTCTTTATACTGCTTCTGCATGGAAATGACCTTTGATTTGAAGGTCTTGTACTCTTCGTCCGCCGCCTTTACCGCCGCTGTGAGCGAGTTTATATCTGCCTTTAAAGACTTGATTTTATCCTGTATGGAGAGCGCGGACTTTTTGTAGAAAGCCACGTCTGCGCCCTCCTTCATCATCTCGTCGAGAGAGTCGAAGTCTTTGAGCGCCTCGGCAAGCTCTTCATACGCCGCCGAAAGTTTATCGGCGCGCTCTTTAAGACTTACACAGCGCGCCTCCATCTGGTCGAGCTTTTCGGGCGCTTTTGTCATAAAGTTTTTTGCCTGCACGTACTTTTTGCGCTCTTCGGAAGCCGCCGCCTCCTGCTCTATGCGTATGAGCTTTTCGTCCTCCTGCTGGTACTTTAAAAGTTGTTCTATCTGTGACATCTCTTTACTCCTTGAAATTTATTTTTTGCGCCGCGGCGCAGGTGTAAGATTTATAGCAGACTGCCGTCTGTAAAAATTGAGGACGGCACGCCCAAACTGTCTTTAATTTCGTCATATATACGGGCGAACCCGTAAATTTCCGAGGCGTAGTGCGTCATTTCGACTACGTTTAAGCCTGCCTCTGTCAGCGCGCAAATATGGTGGTGTTTGATATCCGCCGAAACGAATGTATCTGCGCCGTTTGCTATGGAAAAGGCGATGGCACGCTCGTCTGCGCCCGCTCCGCAGAACGAGGCAACTTTTTTAACGTCTTTGCCAGAGTTGTAGAAGCGGCAACGCTGTGTACAGAATTCCTTTTTTACATGCGCGGCAAACTTATCGAACGACTGCCCCTCTACGGAGTACACCCTGCCGTATGCGCCGCCCGTGGGGCTGTCGAGCACAGCCTGTTCGCTCTTTCCGCCCAGTCCGCGCATGAGAAAGTAGTCTATGCCGCGTGGCGCGGCGTCGAAGTTGAGGTGCATGGATATAACGGATATGCCCCCTTTGAGGCACCGCGCTATGCTTGACGAGGGGCTGTCGCCCACAGTATGTATGCGGCGTATGCCTGCAAAGATTGCAGGGTGGTGGGTTACAATCAGGTCTGCCCTAGCCGCCTCCGCTTCGGTGACCGTGCGCGGTGAGAAGTCCAGCGCGAACAGGGCGCGCGTTACTTCCTTTCCGCAGTCTATTATTATGCCGCTGTTATCTTTGAAGCCGAGGGAGGACGCCATTTCGTCGCTGACCGAAACGGGCGCCACGCCCTGCAACACGGCGAATACATCATTCAATTTCACCGTTCAATACCCCCTTTAAAAAGGCTGTGCGCCGCTCTACCGTCTCTCTCGACGGGGGCGAGAGCGTGCCTCGCGCATAGAGCGCGTTTTTTTCAAGTTCTCTGTTTATAAAATCTTTAAGCTGTGCAGTGCCGAGGCTGTCCCGCCCGAAAGCGAGCGCGGCGCGGCTGTAAGAGGGGCTTCCGCCCGTACTTTTGCCTGCCATTAAAAAGTAGTACTTTTGCTCTGCTCCGCGCCTTTCGCTGAATATGCCGTCGTAAGTTATGGCACAGCCCGAATTTAACAGGTACTGGCGCAACTTTTGCGCGTTCTTCATGGGCTGGAATACGAACGAGCGTGGAATGTAGGCATTTTTCAGGATTTTTAAAATCTCTTCGCCGCCCATGCCTGCAATCAGGACGAGGTCTGCACTCCCCTCCTCTATCCCCTCTAACCCGTCGCAACAGACGGACTTGCACACGCCGTAAGCTATATAGTCATTTAAAAGCCGCTCTGCCTTGGCAAGGCTCTTTGCGCTGACATCTGCAATTATAGCACTGCGGCACATGCCGTTTGTAAGCATATACTGCGTGCAGTAGCCGTGGTCACAGCCGACGTCGGCAAAGGTGCCGCACGGGGAGAGGTGCGCGCAGATTGTTTGTATGCGGTCTGCCATCAGGTGTCGAGAAAGTCTTTGAGGTGCTTGGAGCGTGAGGGATGGCGGAGCTTGCGCAGTGCCTTTGCCTCTATCTGGCGGATACGCTCTCTGGTTACGTTGAATTCCTTGCCCACCTCTTCGAGCGTGCGCGGTCTGCCGTCGTCTACGCCGTAGCGAAGCCTGAGCACCTTCTCTTCCCTGGGGGTGAGCGTGTTGAGCACAGAGAGCAGAGTTTCTTTAAGCATTGTGGTGGACACGCTGTCTGACGGGGTGATTGTGGTTTCGTCCTCGATGAAGTCGCCGAGGTGAGAGTCCTCTTCCTCGCCTATCGGCGTTTCGAGCGACACGGGGTCCTGCGCAATCTTCTGTATTTCGCGCACGCGCTCCTCTGATATGTTCATTTCTTTGGCTATCTCTTCGGGGCTGGGTTCTCTGCCGAGCTTTTGCAACAGTATGCGCGAAACGCGGGTGAGTTTGTTTATTGTTTCGACCATATGCACGGGTATGCGGATTGTGCGCGCCTGGTCGGCAATGGCGCGCGTTATAGCCTGCCTTATCCACCACGTGGCGTATGTGGAGAACTTGAAACCCTTTTGGTAATCGAACTTATCCACCGCCTTCATGAGTCCGAGGTTGCCCTCTTGTATAAGGTCTAAAAACAGCATACCCCTGCCCACATAGCGCTTGGCTATGGATACGACGAGCCTTAAATTTGCCTCTGAAAGCTGCTTTTTGGCTTCTTCGTCGCCCTCCTGCATCTTTTTTGCCAGCTCTATTTCGTCGTCGGCGGAGAGAAGGGGCACGCGGCCAATATCTTTGAGGTACATCTTTACGGGGTCGTCGAGCCCTATATCGGAAAGCGCCTGCTCGTACAGCTCTTTATCGCGCTCTGCCTCGTCGATAATCTGTATGCCAGCCTCCGCCACAGACTTGTAAACAAAGTCCATCTGGTTGGGAGTGGTGTCGTACTTCTCCATTATATCGCAGAGGTTGTTGGTGGTGATAGAGCCCTTGGGGCCGTATTCCTCTATAATCTTTTTTAAAATTTCGTTCAGTTTCTGGTCGGATAAACTCATTGTACATCTCCGCTTTTTAATTTTTGCTTTTGCTTTATGAGCTGTTGCAACAGCTCCGCCGCCTGCCTTTTATCTTCGGGGTCGGCAGAGGAGGCATACTGCCGCTTTAACTCTTCTATGGCGTCTGAAATTTCGTCTGATTTCAGCCGCACAAGGCAGTCTGAAAAGTATTTGCTCTGCACCTCGCCGTCGAGGTTAGAGCCGTCGTTTAAATCGAGCACGCGCTCTAACTCGGCATACCCCGGCGAGCCCTCTTCAAAGAAGTCGAAAAGTTCGCTTAAAGTTATCTTTTCTTCCATAAGCGCCTTGCTCTTTACATAGCCTGCGATTAAGGAGTGAACCTCGTCTGAATATGGCACTCCGTCGGGGTCGAGTTCTGCGGTGTAGCTTGCGCCGAACAGGAACGCCGCCGCAACAAAGCGCGAAGCCTTTTTTCGCACGTCGGCTCCGTCCTTTGCGCGCTCGTGCCGCACCTCTGTGTGCTCCTGCCGCCCTGCGGGGGCAGATTGCAGGTCGCGCGAGAGTGCCTCGTAGCTTACGCCCGTTTCGTCGCGCAGGTTTTTGAGCATTAGCTCGCGCTCGGCTGCCGTTTCGGCGGAGCGCACGACTTTGAGCGCCTCGCCTATGTATTTTACCTTATCTTCGCCCTTTTCAAGGTCGAAGCCGCGGCGCAGTACCGAAAGTTTGTAGTCGGTGAGCGGCATGGCTTCATCGAGGCACTTCTGATACCCCACCTGCCCGTACTTTTTTATTACGTCGTCGGGGTCGAGCCCTTCGGGCAGGGGCACGACGCGCACGTCTAAACCCTCGCTCTTTAAAATTTCCAGTCCGCGCATGTTTGCGTTCTGACCTGCACTGTCACCGTCGTAGCTTATGAGCACTGTGTCTGTATACCTCTTTATGAGGCGCGCCTGCTCCTGCGTGAGCGATGTGCCCATAGAGGCGACTACGTTTTTGAAGCCAGCCATGTGCAGTGAGATTGTATCCATGTATCCTTCGACCATGATTACATTTTTAAGCCCGACTGCGCGGCGCAGTTTTTTCAGACTGTTTATGTTGTACAGCGTTTTTCGCTTGTTGAAGATTGAAGTTTCTTTGGTGTTTTTATATTTGCCGAAGTCGGTCTTTTTCAGCACCCTGCCGCCGAACGCAACTACCTCGTCGAGGGCGTTGATTATGGGGAATATAAGCCTGCCGCCCTGCGCGTCTGACAGCCTGCCCTCGGCGTCGTTTACCGCGCCGCTGTCTACAATGTCCTGCTTGGAATAGCCCTTGGATAGCAGATATTTGGGGAGGTCGTGGAAGTTGAGGCTGGCGCCCAGCCCGAACGCGCGCACGGCGGAAGAAGGAATTTTTCGGGAGAGAATGTATTCTACATGCTCCTGCGCCCTGCCTGAATTGAGGTTATCGAGGTAGAAGTGCGCGCAGTCGTTCATTATCTTTAAAAGGGTGTCGCGCTTTCGCTTTGCCTCGGCAGTTTTTTCAGCGTCGTAACGGGAATCGGGCACTGGAATGTTGGCGCGCCCTGCGAGCAGTTTTACCGCCTCGCCGAAAGAGATGCTCTCCATCTCTTTGACGAGAGTTATAACGTTGCCCGAAACGCCGCAGCCGAAGCAGTGATAGAACTGACGCTGTTCGTCGAGGTGGAAAGACGCCGTCTTTTCGTGGTGGAAGGGACAGCACGCCCAATATGTGCCCCCCTTGCGCTCTACGTTCATGTAGTTGGAGGCGACCTCTGCTATATTGAATTTTTCAGTGAGTATCCGCAAAAAATCGCGGTCGTATCCGCCTGCCATATCTTCACCTTAGCCCCGAAAAGAAGGGCGTTAATATTTTACGCACCGCAATTGCCCCGTATATATGCCGCAATCAGCCGTTATGCTCTGCAAAGGCGCAAACGCGCCTCAAAGTAATTACCCCGTATATATGCCGCAATTAATTGAGTTCGTCGCCGAACGACCAGCCGCGCGGCACATACAGATTTTTAAACACGTACACGGCGTATCTGTCGGTCATGGAAGAGATATAGTCGCACACCACCTGCTCTTTGGAAAAGCGATTTAAAAGCGTTTTAAAGGTTTGGGGGAGCTTATCTGTATGGGCGATAAAATATTCGTACATCATCGAGAGCATACCTGCCGCCTTTTCTTCCTCGCCGCAGGCGAACTCGGTAAAGTAGACCCTCTGGAACATAAACGCACGCAACTGTTCGCTCGCCTCAGCCACTTCCTCCTCCATTTCTACAAAGTTTTTGCCGTAGCTTTTGCGCCAAACCGAGGATATAGCCGTATCTATGCGCTCTTTTGAGGTAGAGCCGAGCACCGCCGTGATTTTTGCAGGGACGTCGGAAAGTTTTAAAACTCCTGCGCGCACGGCATCGTCGAGGTCGTGGTTTATGTAGGCAACCCTGTCTGCAATGGAGACGCACTTGCTCTCTAATGTGGTGTGCGCGCCGCCCTTTTTGTGGTTGTTGTGGTTGAGTATGCCCTCGCGCACCTCGCGCGTGAGGTTTAGCCCTGCGCCGCCCTTTTCCAGCACCTCTACCACGCGCACAGACTGCTCGTTATGGCGGAAGCCGTTTGGGGCGAGGCTGTTTAAAATGCGTTCGCCGCTGTGGCCGAAGGGCGTGTGCCCCAAGTCGTGCCCGAGCGCGATTGCCTCGGCGAGCTCCTCGTTTAAGGCGAGGGCACGGGCAAGACTGCGCGCTATCTGCGCTACGTCGAGCGTGTGCGTGAGGCGCGTTATGTAGTGGTCGCCTTCAGGAGAAAAGAAGACCTGCGTCTTGTTTTTGAGCCGCCTGAACGCCTTGCAGTAGATTATTCTGTCGCGGTCGCGCTGGAAGTCGGTGCGCATTTGGCACGGGAGCTCTTCGCGGTCGCGCGGAGAGGCGTCTTTCGACCTCTTTGCATACGGCGAGAGGAACGCCTGCTCTATGGCGTAGGTGCGCTCTTTTAGTACGGGTATTTTTTCTTTCACGCATAAATATACGAAAAAAAACCGCGTTTTCCTTTTTTTTGCGCAAAAATTTTGCAAATTTTTTTGCGCAGACCCGACGGTGCGCCGTTAGCTTTTAAATTTTTTTATATTTTTCGGCTTGTCCGCCGTGTTTTATAACCTTATTATACCCCGTTTGCGCAAAGAAAAACAATTTTTAGGTAGCGGCGCTCACTCTACTCGCAGAAATTATTGACAATTTTTGGGATTGGGAATATACTGATAATATAAAAGCGGTGCTTTTAGACTCGCCGAGGTGTGCCCGCCGGAGCGAGCACCCTGGGCACAGGGGGGCGCCGCTTAACCAAAAATTTTATAGCATGACGGTGCTTTACGATTCGCCGAGGCGTGCCCGCCGGAGCGGACTCTCGGGGCACAGGGGGGCACCGTCAGAAAGGCTTTGACATACAGAAAATCGCAGCCCGCTGTATCTTTGAATGATGGGGTGCTCCCTTTGAGGAGATTTGCGTCCACCCAAAGCCTGCGCCGCCGCATTTTGCGGCGGTTTTTATTTTGTCCTTTTTTATATAAAAAGACCGCCGCGGAGCGGCGGTACTTATAACCGTTAACACAAAATTTATTTACTTGCCGAAGCCGCCGCCCACGGATAGCACCTCGCCCGTGATATATTCTGATTCGGCGAGGAATATGCACGCCTTGGCTACGTCTGCCCCCGTGCCCAGCCTGCCTGCGGGAATACGCTCGATAAGCTCCTGCACCTCGTCTTCGCCGAGGCGGGAGTTCATGTCGGTATCTATAACGCCAGGGGAAACGCAGTTTACTCGCACATTTGAGGGGGCGAGCTCTTTGGCGAGCGCCTTTGTAAAGCCGATGACCGCCGCCTTTGAAGCCGAATACGCTACCTCGCAACTGGCGCCGACCTCGCCCCAGATTGAGGATATGTTGATTATAGAGCCGCCGCCTATGGCTATCATGTTGTTTACCACCGCCTTACTGCATAAAAATGTTCCGCGCGCGTTTACGGCGAAAATTCTGTCCCACATGGCGGCGGTAGTGCCCTGTATTAAGTTGACTTCCGCTATGCCTGCGTTGTTTACCAATACGTCTAACCTGCCGTAGAGGCGTAAAACTTCGGCGAACAATTCGCCGACCTGCTCTTCGTCTGATACGTCGGCGCGCATGAGCACGGGGCAATAGCCCAGCATGTTGAACTCTTCCTGGGCGGAGATTGCCGCCTTTTCGTCGGAGGAGTAGTTTATTACAACTTCGTACCCGTGCTTTAAAAATTCAAAGGCTATATCTTTGCCTATGCCGCGCGTGCCGCCCGTTATCAAAGCCGTCTTCATATATTATATTTCCTCTGATATGTAAGCTTTTATACCCCTGCAAGACGTGCGATTGTTTTTGCTATACTTGACGGGGCTGTGCCGTCTGTATCCACAATAAAATCTGCCGCCGCCTCGTATTTGGGGGTGCGGACGGGCAGAAGAGCGGCTATTTTTTGCCGTGCCCCTCCGTAAAGAAGGGGGCGCTCGGTATCGCCCTCTACGCGAGAGATTAAAGTTTCTTCCGCAGTGCGCAGAAAAAATATTTTGCCCCTGCCCTCCGCCTTTAAAAGGCTGACGTTCTTATCGCTGAGCACACAGCCGCCGCCCGTGGCGATTATTATATTATCGCGCAGAGATACTGCCGCCACAATCTCCGTCTCTATTTCGCGGAAGCGCGCCTCGCCGAAGTTTGTAAATATGTCGGCAATTCTTCCGTGAATTTTTACAATCTCTTCGTCGGTATCGACGCGAGCCATTCCCGTGAGTTTTTCGAGCTCGCAGGCAACTGTCGTCTTGCCGCAACCCATCATTCCGCAGAGCACAATGTTCATTTGGACTTACTGCCCTTGAATTTGAAGCTTTCGCCAGCGAGAATGTAGCTGTACTTGCCGAAGCCTGCAATGGTGCCTGCGCAAACTTCGGATATAACCGAGTTGTGGCGGAACTGCTCGCGCGAGTATACGTTGGACATGTGCACCTCTACCACTGGTATTGTGATTGAGGCGATAGCGTCGCGTATGGCGTAGCTGTAATGGGTGAACGCGCCCGCGTTGAGCACTATGCCGTCGCAGTCCGCCTTCTGTAATGCCGTGCAGATTTCGCCCTCGATGTTGCTCTGGTAAAATTCGCACTCGTCGCGCGAAAAGTGTTTTGCTATCTGCGCGTTTATCTCTTCAAGCGTTTCACTGCCGTAAACGCCGCGTTCGCGCCTGCCCGTCATGTTGAGGTTGACGCCGTTTATAAACAATAATTTCATAAATTACCCCCTGAATATTGCACAAACATTGATTTAGCCTGCTCTTTATCAGGCTGTAAGCCGAAGTATATGCATTCGGCATAATACGCCTGGTAAAACAGCATTGCCATGCCGTTTAATACGGGCTTGCCAAGCCCCTCTGCAATCTCTAAAAATTTGCTTTTGGGCGGCACATATATCAAATCTACCGCGGCGCCGCACTGCGAAAGCACATCCTCGCCGACGGGGGATAGCCCCTCCGTTTTGTGCATACCCACGCCAGTGGCGTTTATGACTATATCGTATGGCGAGGGGACTACTTCGGCAATGGCGTGCACGCCGCTAAATTCTTGGGCGAGCTTTTCGGCGGAGCCCTCCGTTCTGTTATAGACGAAAACCTGTGCGCCTATATCGGCGAGTTTTTTGGCTACGCTTCTGCCTGCGCCGCCTGCGCCGAGCAAAAGCACCCTTTTGCCCTCGGCATGTATGCCGCCGTTTTTGAGCATGAGCGAAAAACCGAGCCCGTCGGTGTTGTAACCTGTGCGATTTGCGCACAACACGGTGTTTACCGCGCCGAACACAGCCGCGTCGCCCTCTGCCTTTTTGAGGTGAGGAATTACAGAAAGTTTGAACGGAATGGTGACGTTGAAGCCGTCGTAAGAGGATATTATGCCCTCAATTTTATCGTCGAACTGCGAAGGCTCTATTGAAATTTTGTCGTAGGATATATCTCTGCCCATGGCGTTTGCTATGAATGTATGCATCTGCGGACTGGACGACTGCGACACGTCTTTGCCGATTACGGCAAGTTTAAGCTTTTTCATGCCCCCTCCTTTATGTGTCGCGCGCACTCGGCTATGAGCGAACCGTACTCTTCTTCGCTCAATCTTATCTCTGTGCTTACGCCCTCTCTTTCAGGGACTATGAGAGAGATTCCGCCGCCGCTGACATTCTTTTTATCATAATCCGCGAGCGCGGCAGCTTTTTCAGCGTCCTCCCACGCAGGAATTTTGATTACCCGTTGTATAAGGTTTATCAGCGTTTGGGCGTATTGGGGCGTACATATGCCCTTTTTAACGGCTATGTACAGCTCGTAATACATGCCGATTAGCACAAATTCGCCGTGCGAGCGGCGCTTATAGTACAGCTCGAATGCGTGGGCTGTTGTATGCCCTAAATTGAGCGTCTTTCTCCTGCCGCCCGTCTCTCGCTCATCGGCTGTCACTACGTCCGCCTTGTGGCGTATGCAGTCGTAGGTTATGTCCTTCAAAAATTCGGGGCTGTACAAATCTGCCGCGTTTATAAGTTTATTGTATATAACACTATCGAGCGCGCCGTACTTTATTATTTCACCCAGACCACAGCGTATTTCGCGCGCAGGGAGCGTGGATAAAAAGACGGGGTCTACAACCACGTTCTGCGGCTGGTAGAATGCGCCGACTATATTTTTTACGCCGCACAAATCTATCGCCGTTTTGCCGCCCACGGAGCTATCTACCTGCGCGAGCAGAGTTGTGGGCACCTGCACGAGGTTTACGCCGCGCATGTACAGCGACGCGGCGAGCCCTGCAATATCGCCCACCACTCCGCCGCCGACGGCGAACACTGTGCAGTCGCGCCTTAAACCTGCCGAAAGCATAGCCTTTAAAATTTCAAGCAGAAAGCGGTAGCTTTTGCTTGCCTCGCCCGCCGTCAGTACGTACGTAGGGCACTTTGCGCCCAGCCAGCCGTGGAGCTTTTGGCGGTAGAGCGAATAGACATTTTTATCGGTGATGAGAAAGGTATGCCTGCCTTCGGCAAGCATGGGGATGAATTCCTCTGCCGCATCCGCGCCGCAGATTACCACACTGTTTGTAGACGGCGTGTTTATATTAATCTTTTTTATATCCATACCAAAACCTCAATCGAGAGCGGAATATCTTTCGATTACCTGCGCCATATTGTCGCCGCCCAGCCGCTCTGCCACCGCCTGCGCAACGGTGAACGCCACGGCTGCCTCGCAGATGACTTCGCAGGCGCAGATTGCGGCTACATCACTGCGCTCGCCAGCCGCAGTGCAGGGCTTGCCTGTGAGGTAGTCCACCGTTTTGAGCCCTCGCATTAGGGTGGGAATGGGCTTCATGGCGGCGCGCAGAACTATATCTTCGCCGTTGGACATGCCGCCCTCTATGCCGCCTGCGTTGTTGGTGCGGCGGATAAATTTGCCGTCTGCTTTAAAAATTTCGTCGTGCACGCGACCGCCAGGGAGAGCCGCCGCCTTGAAGCCCAAGCCTACCTCTACTCCCTTAATTGCCTGCACGCCCATCAGCGCGCAGGCGAGGCGGGCGTCGAGTTTTTCGCCGTAGGTCATGCAACTGCCGAAGCCGCTCTTTAAGCCGTGCACGCGCACCTCTACCACGCCGCCTGCGGTGTCGCCGCGCTCTTTGAGTCCGTCTATAAGGCGCATGGCGCGCTCCTGCACGCCGCTATCCAACATAAACAGCGGCTGTGACTTTGCCGCAGAAAGCGCTTCAAAGGGGTATTCAGCCGCGTCCTCTTCGCCGCATACCGAACGCACATAGCCGCCCACCGAAACGCCGAGCGCCGCGAGGTACTGCTTGGCAAAGCCCCCTGCCGCAACGCGCACAGCCGTCTCTCTCGCGCTGGCGCGCTCTAAAATATTGCGCGCATCGGTCTGTCCGAATTTTTTCAGCCCCGTGAGGTCGGCATGCCCCGGGCGCACCTTTGTGAGAGTGCGCTTTGTTACATCGCACTTTTGCGCAGACATGCAGTCCTCCCAGTTTTTAAAGTCGGCGTTGAATACGGCAAATGCCACGGGACTGCCGAGCGTTTTGCCGTTTCGCACGCCTGATAAAATTTCTATCCTGTCGCGCTCTATCTTCTGCCTGCCGCCCCTGCCGTAGCCGCTTTGACGGAGCGCGAGGTCGGCGTCTATCGCGGATATATCGATTTCAAGGTTTGAGGGCAGTCCCTCGATGATTGCCGTGAGCGCCCTGCCGTGGGATTCGCCTGCCGTGACCAGTTTCATAAACTTTCTCCAAATTCTGTGTATTCAGCTTATAGTAAGCGTGCCGTCCGCCGCGACTGTCAGCGTTATGCCGCCGTAGTGCTGTGTAATGTAAACGTCGCCAGTAAAGGCGTACAGGTCGGCGAGTATCTGCAATGAAGGACAGCCCTCGCCGTTATCTTCTCCGACGGATATTATTGCCGCCGAAACATTTAACAGATTTAAAAGCTCTGTGCAGACAGAGTCCTCTGAACCGTGCTTTGCCACCTTGACGACGGCGCACTTGGAATAGTCGATTGTGTGCCCGTTCCACGATAGACAGTCGCCTGCTTCTTCGAGCAGAATATATTCGTCGGCGAGCCCGACAAGTATGTCTGACGTGACATCGCCAGCCCAGAAAATGCCCGTACCTGCAAACTCTATCCACAATACTGCCGAACTGTCGTCCATGGTCTGCTGTGAGGGCGAGGCGTTGAGGTCGGCATACGGCGAAAGCAAGCTTGTGTGGTCTGTCGGCGAGAGAAAGGTAAAAAAGAAGTCGCCCTCCTCTTCCCCTGCGCCTGTTTCCGATATGCAGATTTCTGCGCCGCACTCCTCCGCCGCCGCACAAAAGGAGGAAAAAGCATCGGTTATATCCTCTACCGTGCAGTACGGCATGTATATCTTGCCCACATCCTTTAAAGAAATAATTTCGGCAAGTCCGCCGCAGTGTTCTTCGTTCACAGAGGTGCAGACGAGGTAATCTATATAGTCAATATCGAGCGAGTTCAGCTTTTTTATAATTTTAAGATTGTTGCTGTAAGAGCCGTCACCGCCGTCAATGAGCAACACTCCGCCTTCGGGGAGTTCGAATATGGCGCAATCGGCTTGCCCCACGTCGAGTACGTGCACGGTGAGAACCCCGCTCTGCGAGTGACTGCCTGAAACGAGATATGCCGTGAGGTATTTGAGCGGACAGAACAGATTAACGATGAAGAGCGCCGCAATGACGAGCGAAACTGCCGCCGTCGTGATAATGGCGGCAATCGACCTTTTAGAGAGTTTTTTGCCGAACCCTGCCATATGCCACCGCAAGTGAACATTTTTTACATTATACAACCGCCGCGGAAAATTGTAAACAATTTTTTCATGCGCGGACAAAAAGCAGGCGGAGATAAACTGAACCAGCCGCACAATACTGCCTTTGCACAAAAAAAAGCTGAATCCGCAGGCGCATATTGCGTACCAGCGGATTCAGCTTTTCAGGAGGTATTATTATGTATTTTATTTAAGCGGCATTTGCCGCACTGTGGGCTATATCAGTGTTTCAACCTTGTATATTCGCAACGCACCAGCGTGCCTCCGCAGTTATGGAAGTGAATAATGGCAGCCGTTGCGTCCTCCTTGGCGCACGCGCCCTCTTCATTGCGGAAAAACGTGACTTTGTAGCTTCCGTCTTTGAGCGGTGTGGTTTCACTGTAAGGTTCCCGTACATAAGCTTCCATTTTGTCTTTGCCCCTGTTCATATATTTTGCGTGAGCGCCCCGAATGCTTTGCGGAGCGTTTTCCCCGTTGCAATTATAATATAAACTATAAATGTTAATTATAAGTGATACCGTCGTAAATGTTTGATAAACGGCTAAAAAAATTTGGTGAGAGCGGCTTGCGGCTTTTATGTTATTGCCATGCGTGTTGACGGAGCGCCGACAAAGTGATATACTATACAGAAGCCGCGGAGGATTTGGTAAGTTTTGCAGGCGTGACTTCGGCATCGGGCTGTATTGCCATAATATATAGATATGCTCCTGCCGCAGTTATTGTTCGCTTCGCAAAATTGCTTTACGTTCGGCTGTAAAGACATTATAATAACATCATAATAACATCGTTGCCGCGCAGACGGCGGCAGGTTAAGGAGGCTCAATGAAAAAGTATGACTATCTTATAGTTGGCGCAGGACTGTTCGGCTGTGTTTTCGCGCGCGAGGCTACCGCGGCAGGCAAAAGTTGCCTTGTGATAGACAAAAGACCGCATATAGGCGGCAACATTTATACCGAAAACAGAGAGGGCATAAACGTACATGTATACGGCGCGCATATCTTTCATACCTCTGACGAACGAGTATGGAAGTATGTGAACAGATTTGTCAGCTTTAACAACTTTATAAATTCGCCCATAGCGCGCTATAAAAACGAGCTTTATAACCTGCCGTTTAACATGAACACATTTTCTAAAATGTGGGGCGTGGTTACCCCTGCCGAGGCAAGGGCAAAGATTGACGAACAGACTGCCGCGTACGACATAGGCGAACCTAAAAATCTGGAAGAGCAGGGGCTTAAACTTGCAGGAAAGGACGTATTTGAAAAACTTATAAAGGGCTACACCGAAAAACAGTGGGGTAGACCTTGCAGTGAGTTGCCGCCCTTTATACTAAAAAGAGTGCCCCTGCGCTTTGTGTACGACAACAACTACTTCAACGACAGGTATCAGGGCATAGCCGAGGGCGGCTACACCAAACTTGCCGAAAAACTGCTTGAAGGCAGCGACGTGAAATTAGGGTGCGACTACTTTGAATTTATTAAGGAAAACCCGAGCATAGCAAAAAAGACCGTTTACACAGGCATGATAGACGAGTTTTACGGCTACCGCTTCGGCGAGCTGGAATACCGCTCGCTGAGGTTTGAGACCGAACGCCTTGAACAAGAGGATTACCAAGGCAACGCCGTGGTGAACTATACAGAACGCGAAGTGCCCTACACCAGGGTGATAGAGCACAAGCACTTTGAAAGGTCGGAATCGCCCGTGACCTACGTTACGCGCGAATACCCCGCCGCGTGGAAGAGGGGCGACGAGCCTTATTACCCCGTGAACAACCAAAAAAACGACGAGCTGTTTGCGCGGTATAAAGAGCTTGCCGACGGCGAAAAGGACGTGATATTCGGCGGCAGGCTGGGCAGCTATAAGTACTACGATATGGATAAAGTTATAGCCGCCGCGCTGGACTGTGCAGAAAAGTATATAAAATAAATTTTTACAATGCGCCGCAGACAATTATGTCCGCGGCGCATTTATACTGCCGCCCATGGGCAAATGCTTATGCGGTGCATTTGCACTGCCTCCCTTTTATTCGGGGTATATTGCCGCGCCATTTGCACCCCTCCGCTCCCTTTTGCCGCCGCAAAAAAGTTTTATGCGACATATCGCCGCATTATTTACACCAACGCCATTTTTGTATTATTTTGTATAATTTTGGCTGGTCGCGGCGGGATAAATATTGATTTTACGGCGCGCGTGTGATATAATATATAGTGTGAAGCTATTTGATATTATACTGTCAAACGATATACAGGGCGCCGAAGAACTGTTTTTAAAGGGCGCAAGTGCAGGCGAGGACGGCACCGTAAGCTTAAATGACGGGCAGATTGCCGACTTTGACGCTTATTTTAACCTGCTCTCTTACGGCACATATTCAAAATACTGCGGAGCAGAACGCTTTGCCGTTGAAATTGCCGCCGAGGGGGCATACCTTGCCGAAATATACGTGCGGCGCAAAAGCGGCAAAACCGTGCGCGCCGCATATGCCGAGTGCGAAAACAGCGCAAGGCTGGAAGCCGACCTTTCGCGCGCTGGCGATGGCGGATATGCCTTTTTGCGGCTTACGGCGCGCGGCGATTGCATTATATACGGCGGAAATTGGAGCGCGGATATACCCGAACGAAGGCGCGTTAAGGTGGGGATTATAATATGCACGTATAGGCGCGAAAAGTTTGTTTGTGCCAACCTTGAACGTATGAGAGCCGCCATTGAGGCGCGCCCCGAACGGGCTGAACGCCTGCACGTTTTTATAGTAGACAACGCAAAGACACTGCAACTTGAACAAGGCGGCTTTTACACCGTTATACCGAACGGCAATTCGGGCGGTTCGGGCGGATTTACACGCGGAATATGCGAGGTTTGCGCAGACCCTTCGTATACGCACTTCCTTTTGATGGACGACGATATAAGGTTTGACTTTGCCGTGGTAGAGCGCACCTGCAACCTGCTTTCTGGGCTCACCGAAGAGCACGCAGACGCCACCGTGGGGGGCGCAATGCTTGTTATGGAAAAGCCGAGCATACAGTATGAATACGGCGGAAAATACAACGGGCTGAACTTTAAACTTATAAATTCGGGGCTGGATATGCGCGATTCAACATCGCTTTTGCGCAACGAAAACCATGCCACGCCTGACTACAACGCATGGTGGTACTGCTGTATGCCTGCCTCCGCTCCGAAAAAATACGGACTGCCCATGCCTTTTTTTATTAAGGGCGACGATGTAGAGTACGGCATGCGCGCCGCCGAAGAGATAATAATTTCCAGCGGCATAGCTGTGTGGCACCAGGACTTTGCAGGGAAGTACACAGGCATACTCGAATACTATATAAAGCGCAATATGGCGATTGTTTCTGCCCTTCGGGGCAGGGGCGGCGGTTTTAAAGCCGCAGTGCGGTTTGCTTACTTTATATTCAAAAATCTGATACTGAAAAATTACGACTGCGCCGAGGTGCTGTACCTTGCATACCTCGACTTTAAGCGCGGACCTGAATTTTTTCTTACCGCCGACCCCGAAAAGGTGAATGACGAGATTAGGGCATATGCACAGCCCTTTCTGCCGCCTGAGGATATCGAGGCAATATTTGGCGGCAGACCCGAACCGAAGGTGCGGAGCACAGACAAAAAGAAAGAGTTTTTCCACTGTCTGTTCTTTGCGCTTGAAATTTACCTGCCTGCGTTTATGCTGCGCAACAGGTTTGCTATAACCGATGCAGGCTATCCGTGCGCCGCCGACTGCTTTATGAAAAAGACCGTTGTGCAGATAGACCGCGCTACCGGCAGGGGACTTGTGCTGGAATTTGACGGCGCACGCAGAAGAAAATTGAGGCGCGCCGCATACCGCGCTTTCTTCG
Source organism: uncultured Clostridia bacterium (assembly GCA_965120485.1). Lineage (GTDB taxonomy): Bacteria > Bacillota > Clostridia > Christensenellales > Borkfalkiaceae > Coproplasma. Next base: position 96,898 of record CBCPNG010000013.1, on the reverse strand, counting down.
GACTGCTGTTTTGTTACGGCAGAATTAAGAAAAAATATATTGCGCAGTTTGAAAAAATGACCTCTTATGAAAGCTGGTGCGAGATATTCAACGGCGAACGCCCGCACGGCAGGCAATAGAGCCGATTGCGGCGAACGGCTTACAAAATATATCTTGTAATATTTCTTAACTTTTTCACATAATACGGATATAAAAGGTAGATTTATATTAAAGAATGTACTATAATAATATATAGTGCATACAGGCATACAAAAAAGCATAATCTGCGCGCAGACAGCGCGCCATTTATACACAAGAGATTAACATGTTCTTGTCCCCCTGCGGAAAGGTAAGGCAGTGAGAAAATTTTACGTTCGGCTGAAATATATAACGGCGTTTGTTCTGGCACTTTTTGCCGTTATTATAACCTCTCCCATTGTGGGCGTTATTGCGCTTGCCATAAAGATTGAGGACGGCGGACATGTGCTCTTTAAACAGGAGCGCACGGGACTTCGCGGCAAAAAGTTTATGTGCTACAAGTTCCGCTCGATGAAGAGCGTGCACGTTGAGTACAACAAAAATAAGCGCGTTATAAAAGACGACAACCCCAACCTTACCAAAGTTGGCAGGGTGATACGCAAGTTCAAACTTGACGAACTGCCTCAACTTTATAATATTATAAGGGGCGAAATGTGCTTTATAGGTCCGCGACCGCTGTTGCCCGTATATGACTGCGAATACGAGGACTGGGAGCTTGCAAAATTTGAGGTACGCCCTGGGCTTACGGGACTGGGGCAGGTGTACGGCAACGGATATTTGAGCATAAAGGCGCGAAAGTATTACGACGCCTATTACGCGGCGCATGTATCTCCCTTACTTGATATAAAGATTGCATTGAAAACGGTGGCTGTACTGCTTGTGGGCGAGCGCATGTTTTTGCGCAGAGTGCCGCAGGAGGCTTATGACAAACTGCATAGGGAGATAGACAGGAAATTCAGAATAAGCCGCGAAACATATGAAAACTTTGGAATAACTCCGCCCGACAGCCCGACAGGTGATTGAGCAACACTTCCCGACAGCACGACAGGCGATTGAGAAACACCGCCCGACAAGGCGACGGGACAATTACGCCCGAAAAAGGCGGCGTATAAATTAGCACCCCCTCCCTCCACGAAAAACAGGCGACAAAAGCTATGAACGAGAACAGAATAAAAGTTTTACAGGTGGTCGGCAACGCTCGCATTGGCGGCGTTGCCGCTTTTATATTAAACTACTATAAAAGGGTCGACCTTGAAAGGTTTTGCTTTGACTTTGTGACCTACGCCCCCTCTTCATTCGACGAAGAAGTTACAAAGGTTGACCCGAACGCAAAGGTTTACTATATATCACCCTTTCAGCGCAACTTTATAAAGGGCATTGCACAGCTGGAAAAGATTTGCAAAAAGGGCGGATATGATATAGTGCACTCTCACCTTACCACGCTTTCGGCATTTTCGCTTTCGGCGGCGCATAGCGCAGGCATACCCGTGAGAATTTGCCACGCGCACTCGGCGTTCAACAAAAATTCAGAGCACTACCTTATAAAGTCCTTTTTGCGGCCGTTCGCCGCAGACAACGCCACGCACCTTATGGCTTGCAGTGCGCACGCCGCCCAAAGCATTTTTGGCAAGCGCGCAGGCGTGGCAACCATTTTGCCCAACGCCATAGATTTGGACAGGTTCTTATCTTCGCAGTCGGAATATGAAGAGGCAAGAAATCGGCTGGGCGTTACGGGCAGGGCTGTGCTGTTTGTGGGCAGGTTTGAATACCAGAAGAACATTCCGCTGTTGTTGCGTGCGTTTGCACGCGCCGCCGCAGAGGACAAAGAGCTCAATCTTTTAATTATAGGTGACGGCACGCGTAAGAAAGAAATAGAAGAGATTATAGCCGCAAGGGGCATCGGGGGGCGAGTGCGCATAGTTGAGCCCTGCGACCCTGCGCCATATTATAAGGCAGCCGACCTGTTCTGCCTGCCTTCGCGCTACGAGGGGCTGGGTATTGTTGCGATAGAGGCGCAGGCTTCGGGACTGCACTGCCTGCTGTCTGAGGCAGTGCCGAAAGAGGCGGACGTGACGGGAAGATGCACCTTTTTGCCCGACGACATAGAGCTGTGGGCGGATGAGCTGAAAAAGCCGCGCGGACATTTTTACGATTGCAGAAAAGCTCTTGCAGACGCGCACTACGATATATCGCTCGAAGCGGAGCGGCTGACAAAATTTTACGAAAGCGCACTGCGCGAAAGTCAGTAGCCGCGGAAAGGCAATAGCCGCGCGAAAATAGCCGTAAAGGGCATAAAAAATTATTATGTAGCGGTATTTGTGGCTTCCCCCCTTTACAAACGTAAATTTTTAGTTTATAATGTTACAGAGTTGTACGCTGAAATTTGCGCCGCGGCAACTATAAGGTTTACGTATGAAGAATGTACCTTCTGCTAAAATTATTTTTACGGGAGATTGTATGTATGACCAAGCAAAAAGGTAATTTTTCGCAGAGACTCTATCTTATGAGTCTGCTGGTCAGGCGAAACATAAAAAACCAATACTACCGCTCGTTCATAGGCGTGTTGTGGACGGTGCTCAACCCACTACTGAACATGATAGTCATGGCGTTTGTATTTTCGAAGATATTTGGACGCAACGGCACTGACCTTGACTACCCCATATTCATACTTTCGGGTACGATTATATTCAATCTGATGAGCGGCTCTACCTCTTCCTCGCTCGGCTGTCTTGTGGGGAATACGAGCATGTTGCAAAAGACGAAGGTGCCCATAGAGTTATTCCCCACAGCCAACGTCTTTTCTGCATTGGTAACGTTTGGGTTTTCGTTTATAGCGCTTTTGCTTGTGGCGGGCGTACGCGCGATTACAGGCGACTACACCACTTTTACGTGGACAATATTGCTTGTTGTGCTTATTCTGCCCCCTCTCTTTGTTTTTTCGCTGGGTATATCTTACTTTTTAAGCGCGCTGTTTGTGTTCTTCCGCGATTTGAAGCACGTATACTCGGTTATACTTACGCTGTGGCGCTATCTGACGCCGATATTCTATACAGTAGACGCATTGAAAAGCAACCTTATAAGCAAAATAATAGTATTTAACCCCATGTATCACTATGTGGAGGCGTTCCGCGAACTGCTTATGGGCGAAATACCCAAAGTATTTTCATTATCGACCGAACCCACATGGCTGGCAATGTATGGCTTTGCGGCGCTTTCGCTGATTATAGGCTGGCTTGTTTTAAAGGCATTGCGCAACAAGATTGCAGCCAATCTGTGAGGTGAGTATGGACGAGAACATACAGGATATAGTTTTAGAAGTGCGCGACGTTGCCATGAAGTACAACAAGTATGAAGTAGGCGTTAATTCGCTTAAAGAGCTTGTGGTGCGGGCGTTCAAAAATAAACTGCAAAAGAAAAAGTTTGAATGCCTTAAAGGCGTGAGCTTCGACATACACAAGGGCGAGGCGGTTGCGCTTATGGGCAGGAACGGCGCAGGGAAATCTACACTTTTAAAGATAGTTTCGGGCATATTAAAGCCGACAGGCGGCTATGCAAAGCAGTACGGCAGAATAACGCCTCTGTTACAGCTGGGCGCAGGTTTCGACGGCAATGCCACGGGCATGGAAAATATCTATCTTAACGCCGCAATACTCGGCTACACAAAGAATGAAATCGACGCCAAAATTAAAGATATTATAGAATTTTCTGAACTGGGCGACTTTATTTATTCGCCTATTAAAACCTACTCTTCGGGTATGATGGCAAGGCTGGGATTTTCTATTGCCATAAGTATGGAATCAGAGATACTGCTGATAGACGAGATTCTTGCCGTGGGCGACATATCCTTTAATAAGAAGTGCCACGAAAAACTTGCCGAATTGCAGGCAAAGGGGCTGACCTTTTTGATAGTTTCGCACGGCGAGGCGGTTAAGCGATACTGCAAGCGCGCCATATGGATTGACGACGGAATTGTGCGCGAGGACGGCGACATAGACACCGTGTTCAAGCACTACAAAGAGGCGATGACTGAAACGAAGCCCAAGGCTGACACCAAGCCTGCAACGGATACCAAACCTGCGGCTGACACCAAGCCTGCAGTTGACACTAAACCTGCGGTTGACACCAAGCCTGCGACGGATACCAAACCTGCGGCTGACACCAAGCCTGCGACGGATACCAAGCCCACCGAAAATAAAAAGTAAGGATATAGTATAATATGATATGAGGCGGCTGCGCGGAATTTTTACGCGCAGCCGCCTCTTCCTCTTCATATCCGCACGCAATGCGTGCGGATATATTTTTTTCTACATACTATAATAAATATCACACGCCACTATGAACGCGCTATCGCACGCTGTTACGGCAGAGAGCGTCAGTCATTGCCGCAATACTCTGAGCCTTCGGAGAGTACGTCTGCACTGCCCGTACTGCTCGCAGGTTCGGCGTCTTTGCGCTTTATCCGCCGCACAAGTTTTACAAACAAAGGTCGCAGAAGCAGCAGCGGTCTGTCCTCGCCGTCCCTTTCAGAGAGCAAAAGGAATACCGAATAGACGAGTGCGGTGAATACATGGAACAGGTGGTTATCTAACTGCGACATGCCGATAATAATTATCAGCACGGCTATATAGAACAGGCTTTCGCGCACGGGTCGCCGCCGCACGGCGAATATCACCTGCAAGATATGCACACAGAAGGCAATCAGACCGAATATGCCGCACGAGGCGAGCATCTGTATGAATGAGTTGTGGTACATATCGGGGAACACCCAGTTTTCTATATCGTACCAAGGAAGTTCCGCTGAGGTGATAGGCTCGTAGAAACCTACGCCGAATATAGGCGCGCGCAGGAAGTTCAGTATGCCATACTCCCAAAGTTCTCCCCTGTGTGAATCATCGAAGCCTCTTTCAAAGAATGTGGCAAAGATATCTTTCACGAAATTGAAGAATACCGCTATGAATATAACGGCGACTGCCACCGCCGCGCAGTTGAAGATTATGGCGAATTTTCTTACAGGCGACTTTATAATGCAGATATATATTGCGGCGGCGACGAGCACTATGCCTGCAATCAGTGCCGCGGTGCGGCTCTGCGTAAGGCAGACTCCGCCGAAAATCACAAATGACAGCACATAGTATACCCAGCCGTGCCGCTTTTTTAATGCGAGGTAGAAGCCCGACGGCATAAACATTGCAAGCGCACCGCCTATGTTGTTGCTTATGCCCCACCCCGTTAAGATGTAGTCTTTGTTTACGGCGCCGTTTTCGAATATGTCGCCGAAAATATATATTTTGGCGAGCTGTATAAATATAAGCGCCGCCGCCATAAGCATTACCCACGCCACATGTTCGGCTGTGTCTTCACGTACGTCGAGCGTGATAAAGAAGAACACATAGAACAGGAAGAAAGAGAGAGCCATTAAAAGCCCGAAAGGCAAGTTTGCTATGGTGTAGTCTGAAAAGCCCACACCGTTGAGCAAAAACGCAAGCGTGAGCAGAACTATGCCTGCGCGGTGTTTGCTCTCTTTTAAGATATTGCGACCGTTATTAAAGAGCGCAACACGAAAGACCATAGCGGCAATGACGATAGCGCCGAGGGCAAGCAGATACCCCTGCACCGCCGCCGAATTTAAGAAATCAGACCCGTAAATCGGAGAATGTTTCCAGCTTAATCCGTATACCGTAATAAAAACGGGCGTAATTATGGCGCGCGAGTCACGTGAAAATACGCAGGAAAATACGACGATGATTGCCGTTATGCCGTAGAAGGCTATCTCTAACCCAAGGAGAGAGGTTAACAGCGCAAGCAAGGCGTATGCGGCAGGATAGAAAGGTTTTTCTAAAAAGCAGATGATATGCTTTATTACAGGCAGGGTAGAAGCCTGCCTTATTTTTTGCCTGAGAGAATCCAAAATAAAATCACCCTTGCAGGAAAGCGCCCCTGCGAGTTTTTTTATATGATACCACGAAGCGCCGCGTTTGGCAACAATTTGCCGCAGTGCTTTTGCTGTGCCCCACTACTTTATTGCCGCGCTTTGCCCCCCCTCCGTCGTCACCCATAGCAATTTTTGACGAAAATTACGGCGAACATATGCACAATTTATTCGGTTTTTGCCTTTGAGCGCAAAGTTTACCTCTGCGCATACCACTCACATAAATTAAAAGCGGCGCAATGTGCCGCTTTTATAATTTATATGGTTTGATAAATTTTTAATATTCCTTTCTCCCTAAAAGATAGTCGAGCGATACGTCAAATAAGTCAGCAAGTTTAACAAAGTTTTTTAAATTAGGCAACGCAACGCCTCGCTCATATGCTTGATATGATTGATAGGCTATTTCTAATTTTTCCGCGACTTCAATCAAGGTATAACCGCTTGCCTTGCGTAGATTCCTTAAAATTTTAGGAAACTCTTCAAACCCACCCATTGCTAACTCCATTTTGCTTGACATTATACAGTTTGTTGCTGTATAATTAGCAAAATACAGTTTTAAACTGTATTAAGAGAATTATTAGCAAATCAGCAAAAACTATAATTGCCTGTGTATGGAGGAAGCATGACGAAAAACGGAAAAATAATAAAATTAGACTATGAACGCTGTTATATAGGATTAGATGACGGAAAAATAAAAGTAATAAATTTACATAATTTGGATTTTGCACCGAATATAGGCGATGCCGTTGAAATTTTTGAAAGTGACGGTGTCATCTGCGTATTAAAGAAAACCCAACATGTAAACAGCGGCAATGGCGTTAAGTTCGGAGATACAAAAGATAATACAGGCGTTCAGATAAACATTAACAATAATAACGAGCAAAAAATCACAGGCAACAGCAGTTATTCCGAAGGAAAAACACGCGTAAATAAAGTTGCGTATATATTACTTGCATTACTTTTAGGCGGAATTGGCTTACACAAATTTTATGCAGGCAAAATAGGCTTGGGGGTAATTTATCTGATATTTTGTTGGACGCTGATTCCTGTACTTGTCGGCTTTTTTGAGGGAATTTTTGCCGCAACAATAAAGGCAGACGATGAGGGATATATTTATATTTGACATAACAAACAATGGCGCGGTATGTTGCAAGACATGCAACATACCGCGCCATAACACATTATATAAGTTTTAAACACACTGTATCAGCCTTATATATTCTGAAAGGCTTGTGCAGCGGTTTTCCGTCTTTAAAGTAAAGTATTCGCGCAGAAGGCGCAGGGCGCGCTTTTCGCCTTCGGGCGTGACGGTGCCGCCAGAAAGACCTGCGGCGGCGCGCAAAACGGAATAGGTTGCGCCGCTTACGCCTGCGCCCACCCCACAGTCCCAGCAGGTGAATGCGCCTCCCTCCATATCGAACCGCAGTTTTTGCTCTTCCGCAAGGGCTTTGCCGCATACGGCACACCCGTCCGCAGAAAAGCCGTAGCCTGAGAGCGACAGCGCGCGCAAGAGGAATTTTATAAGCGCGAACGCCTCGTCTTTCGTGCACATTCCTGCGAGCGCCTGCACGCTCGCCGAAAAAATCTGCGGCGAGGCGTCCTCTTCAAACGTGAGCGAGGCGGCTGCCTCGCACACCGCCGAAGCGGCGTAAAATTTGGCAATATCTAAACGGAGGTCGTAAAAACTTTCACCCTCGGCGGCGCCCGTCACAGTGTAGCGGCCGCCGCGCCCCGTGAGCACGTATTCGGCGAGGCAAAAGGGCTGGGCGGCAAACTTCAACTTTGCCCCCGCTTTTTTTACTCCGCGTATGCCAGCCGTTATTTTGCCGCGCTCGGCGGTGAGCAGTGTGAGAATTTTATCGTTTTCGCCGTAGTCTGCGGTGCGCACCACGAGCGCGTTTACTTTTACTTCCATACATCAGTTGCGGCATATGCGCCGCCGTTTTAAAGGGCGCGGCTTACGCGCGCCCCATTTACTTTTTGCTCAATTTTGTGTAAAGCATGTAATAGCTGACGCTGCCCGTCTTTTCGAACATTCTCCACGCAAGCTCTGCCGCGTCTCTGTCAGAATTCTTCATATTTCACCCCCGATTACAGTTTGGGTAAACGGGGAATAATTTTGCGTTGCTATCTGTTTTTTATGTCGTAGCCGTAGTCCTTTACCAGCCCTGGTCTGTAGCGCCAGTCTTGCTTGACCTTGACATATGTGGTGAGGAACACCTTGCCGCCCAAAAACTTTTCCATATCCTGCCGTGCGTAGGAGGATACCTGCTTTATAGCAGTGCCGCGCTTGCCGATAAGTATTGACTTGTGCGAGGGTTTTTCGCAGACTATATCGAGGCTGACTTCGTATATGCCGTCTTCCCTGCGCGTAAAAATGTTTATTACAACCGCAATGCCGTGGGGGACCTCTTTATCGAATTTGAGCAGAATTTTTTCGCGCATTATCTCGGCGAGCATGAAGCGCTCGCTCTTATCAGAGACTATGTCCTCCTCTATCACCCTGTCGCCCTCGGGGACGAGAGAGATGAGCGCCGCTTCCAGCTTGCGGATATTGGCGCCCTTGCGTGCCGAAACGGGATATAAGTCGCACTCTATGCCCGCCTCGTACAGCTTTTTTGCATCCTCGGGGATTCGCTCTTTGGGCATAATATCCGTCTTGGTGTAGGCGATTATCATGGGAATTTTGAGAGAGGCGTACTTCTTCATAAGCGCTATGTCGTCGTCGTTCACGCCTGCGTGACCGTCGTGAACGAACATTATCACATCCACGCCCTTTGCCGCCGACTCCGTCGTCTTCATCATAAGGTCGGTGAGGAAGTTACGGCTTTTATAAATGCCCGGAGTATCCACAAATACAAGCTGGTAAGCCTCGGTTGTGAGTATGCCCATAACGGCGTCGCGCGTGGTCTGCGGCTTGGGGGAAACAATGGAAACCTTTTCGCCCACAAGCACATTAACGAGCGTAGACTTGCCAGCGTTGGCTTTGCCTATTACGCCTATAAATCCGCTTCTCATACTCCGCCTCCTTTAAATTCGTGCGTGAATATCATTCATTCAATCCTTTCGTTCAAGCCCGAGCCTTGATAAAATTCTCTCTTCCTTTTCCCTCATGAGGAGTTTGTCCGCCCCCTCTTCATGGTCGTAGCCCAAAAGGTGACACAGCCCGTGCACCGTAAGGTACATTAGCTCGCGCATGTAGCTGTGGCAGTATTCCTCCGCCTGCTCGCGCGCGCGCTTTTCGCATATGGCAATACTGCCTATCATAAGGCAGCCGTCTTCGCCGATATCGTAGGGGAAGTTGCGCCGCAGTATCTTTTGCCCACAGATACCCTCTAACGTGGGAAAGGAGAGCACGTCGGTGACGGCGTCCCTGCCCCTGAACCGAAAATTTAAGTCCTTTATGCCCTCTTCGTCGGCAAATATTATTTCCGCCGCAAGCGGTACGTCGGAGATAAACTCCCCCTCGAACGCTTTTTCTACGGCGGAAAAATCAAATTGGTCGCAATATATATGCAGATTATTCATGTTTGATTTTTAGCTTGGGGTAGGCTATGCGCGAGTGGTACACGCCCGTAAGCTGCGAAACTATGGTGAGTTTTATGGTGGTAAGTTCGCTCATGGTTATGTCGCAGTTATCGAACTGCTCCATTTCGAGCCTCTCTTCTATTATATTGCGCACGAGCTCCTCCACCTTTTCGGGCGTGCGTTCGGGCAGGGAGCGCACTGCCGCCTCTGACGCGTCGGCTATCATTATTATAGCCGCTATCTTTGAGGAGGGCGTGGGACCTGTGTAGGAATAATTTTCTATGTTGAGCTCGCCGTCGCTCATTCTGAGCGCCTTGGCGTAAAAATACTTTATCGGCATAGTGCCGTGGTGCTGTACGGCAATATCTGCAAAAAATTCGGGCAGGCGCGCCTTGCGGATGAGCGCCGCTCCGTCGCGCGTATGCGCGCGGATAATATCAACCGAAAGTTCGGGCGTGAGCTCGTTGTGCACATTGTGGTCGGTCTGGTTTTCGGTGAACATTTCAGAGTCTTTAAGTTTGCCGACGTCGTGGTAGTACGCCGCGGCGCGGGCGAGCTCGGAATCTTCGCCTATTGCCTGCGCACACGACTCTGCCAGTTGAGCCACCGTCATGGAGTGGTGATAGGTGCCGGGAGCCACCTTTTTGAGCCGCCTTATCAGCTTTGATTGGTCTGACGCGATTTCGCGCAGGCGGAACACGGTGAGTTCAGAAAAAATAAATTCAAACACGGGCAGAAAGAACATGTACAGCAGAACCGAAAAGAAGGAAGAGAGTGCGCCGTATAATACGAGTATGAGCACGTCATTCAGCCCGTCGGCGACAGCGGCTTCGAGCAAAATCATTATAAGCTCTATGGGTATGAGCAGTACAAAAGCCACGAGCACCGCGCCTATCCTTGACTTGATTCTGGGAGCAATGAATATAGCCAACATACCCGTGCAGAAAATTACAATAAGAAACTTGTAACTTTGTTCAGAATCAAGCCCTGTCGATACGTCGGAAAAATTATCGATTATAAATGTGAGCAGGGCAAATATTATGTTGAGGAATATAGCCTCGCGTCTGCCGAAAATAGTGACCGCGATAAGGGCGATAAACGCCACGGGTCGGGCGGACGCATGCACATATTTGCCGATGATGAACGATATAAAGAGCGCAATGAATAGCAACAGATAAATTTCTGCTATCTTGACAGGGGAAAAAATGTACTTCTTATTTTCAAAGTAAAAATAGCAGTACATTATGCCCGATATAATGAAGAATGATACGAGAATGAGAACTACCTTCTCGATATCGCTCTTTATATATCCGGGATTACCCGATATAACGAGCATTAAAAGGAACAGGGCAAACAGTACCGCCGTTCCTGCTATATAGACGAAGGCGCCTAAAATATAATTTTTCTTACTGTTCTTCAACTGTTTCGCTTTCGCTCCTTTTGCTGTCTTTTTCGTAGGCGCGCACAATCTTCATTACAAGGGGGTGGCGCACCACGTCTTTATCGGTAAGGCGGCAAATGCCTATGCCGTCTATATCTTTGAGCACGCGTATGGCGTGGGTAAGTCCGCTCTTTTTGCCTTCGGGCAGGTCAATCTGCGTTATGTCGCCCGTGATTACCATCTTACTGCCCTCGCCCATGCGCGTTAAAAACATCTTCATCTGCTCGCGCGTGGTGTTCTGCGCTTCGTCTAATATTACAAACGCATTTGAAAGAGTTCTGCCGCGCATGTATGCGAGCGGAGCAATCTCTATCGAGCCGCGCTCCATAAGTTTTGTGTAAGTTTCCAGCCCCAACATCTCTTGCAAGGCGTCGTACAGCGGGCGCAGGTAAGGGTCTACCTTTGTCTGCAAATCGCCGGGGAGAAAGCCCAGCTTTTCGCCAGCCTCCACTGCGGGACGGGTTAAAATTATGCGCTCTGCCTGCTTGGACTTGAACGCCTTTACCGCAAGGCACACCGCAAGATAGGTCTTGCCCGTACCAGCAGGTCCCAGACCGAAAATAACCGTATCTTTGCGGATACTGTCGGCATACTTCTTTTGACCTACCGTCTTGCACTTTATAGGTTTGCCGCGGTAGGTTACGCCCACCGTACTGCCTGAAAGTTTTAAAATATCTTTGGCGCGCCCCTCTTTGGCGAGCTCTATGCAGTACTGTATGCGGTTTTTATCGACTACCTCGCCCTCTTCGGCGAGCTCTAAAAGGCACTCTAAAACCTCGGCGGCGGGCGCAGTCCTGTCCTCTTCACCCTGCACGATTATATCCAGCCCGTCTACGTGCAGACCCACGCCGAATTCGCGCATTATCAGGTTTGTGTTTTCGTCGAAGTTGCCCAAGATTTTTTGCAACTTGTCCACAGAGTCTGCGGACACTCTTTTTTCAGTTTCAGCCATAGATTAAAAAATCAGTCAAAATTTATGCTCACCGTGTGCGAATAGGTGAAACTAACCGTATAGATAACCCCCTCTGACACCGTTTTTACCGTATAAGTCTGCGAAATTATCTCACCTTCGCCTGCATACAGCAGGGCGGAGGCAAGCGCCGCCTGCAAATTTTGTTCGCTCTCTTTATCGGCGAAGCTGTTTATCTGCGCCGTACATTCAAGACGGGCATAGCCCACTGCAAGGCAGGGGACTTCTGACGAATTGACCACGGAATATGCCGCAATCAACACATCACCTGCGGCCACGGTATCGCCTGCGGCGACTGTCGGCGTGCCGCAGATTGCCACCACCGACTGCACTACCCCTGCGCGGTCTGCAACAAGCGAAGAATAGTTTGCGCGCTGTGCGCTCTCTTCCTCGCACTCTACGTCTACATACAGAACACTGCCGCTCTTTTGCACAGAGCAGAAAGTTACGTTTGGTAGTGTGAGCACCTGTGCAATTATTGAAACTTTGTCTGCACCGCGAAAGAAAGTGCCCTCGCCATACCCTGCATCGCGTACAATGCCGAGTACCGACTGTTTAAGGTATGCGCCGCTGCCAGTGACCTCTATCTTTAAAATAAAGCAGTCTGAAAGATAGGCGCAGGCGGCAAACAGCACAGCCCCGACGAACAGGAACGCCCTTTTTGCGGCAAAATATTTTATTCGTGCAAGTGCGCTTTTGCGCTTTACGGTAACATTATAACACGGGTGTGCAAAAATTGCAAAAACTTTTTTTACATATTTATCGCGCACATTGAAAATAAAGAACGCGCCGCTGTGGGAACAGTCGTATACGGGCACATGTGCCCGCGATAGTTTTAAAAGCGCCGTGCGGGGCGCGGCGGTGACGGAAATGCAGGTAAATTTATTCAACGCTGACCCTCTTTATGTTGCCGCGGATTACTATATCGCCCCCGAAGTATTCGGCGCAAACGAGCCCCTCCCCCTCTGCCGTTATCGTATATTTAGAGCAGATGAGCGCTATCTTTTGCGGAGTGAGCTCTGCCACCGATTTTACGCCGCGGAAGTAGCCGAGCTGACCTGGGCAGACGGTGAAAGCGCGCATGTTATCGGCACCGAGTTCAGAGAGCAGTTGGGTGATAAGGTTCATATAAAATTGTATGCAATAGTACGGCGATTAATGATTGCGGCGCTTTGCGCCGCAAGTTATGATTGCTACGGCGGCATGGAAATGCGCCCCGCAGAAAATCTGCGGAGCGCATTGAGTTTTTGTTTAAGCGCTTGCACTACCCAGCCTTGTAGAGTACGCGTTTATAGCATTTTCAATCAATTTATAGATATCGTCTGCGGTAGTAAGGTTTTCTGACGACAGTCCCGTTACAAACAGGCAACCCGTGGCATTGTATACAGTGTTGTCGTAGGAGTAGTCGTTTTCCGAAAGATATGCAATTACCATTTCGGCGAGTTCGTCACTGGTGTAGTCGTCTACCTTGATAACAGACAAGTCTATATAAGCCCAAGCACCTTTGCCGTAAGCGGTAAAGTAGTAGTTTTTACTTCCAAGCCCAAACACCCCGGAAGTATATCTGTAATGATTCCAATCGCCGCTTGTGCCCGACGACAACGAAGTAGAACTGCCGTTTATGGAATTGAAGTAAACCGTAAGGCTGCTGGTTGTGCCGCCACTTGCGGTAGAACAGCCGTAGAACGGGAAGCTTTTGTCGCTTACACTGCCCGCAAGAGTTACCTCGTCTGCAAGGAAGATTGCAGTCTGCATTCCGTAGTTATCAAGGAATGCATTTGTGCCGACATAGGTAATATTTGCAGGAATGATAACAGTTTGCAAGCCGCTGGTTTCGTTAATATCGTTAGCCAGCGCGTTCGACCTTATGGCAGTAACGGCGTAGCCGTCTATCTCGTTTTCAAGAATTAAGATAGTGCTATCCTGATAATAGGCGACAATCGAGTTGGTGTGACCCGATATTTCGTAGTGTGACTTATCCGTGTTATTTGCCGCCGTAGAGCCGTCTGTACCCGTACCGTCTGCATAATAGAAGGTGTATATAACGCCGTTGATTGTGACGGACGAGCGTGCGAGGCTGACATACAGAGTTGCGCCATTGTCTGCGCTCTGTATTGCATAACTGCTTTCGTATGTGCTATTGCCAATTGTCCACTTGCCGTCTACCACATAGCCGCTGAACATTTCAGACATAAGGTCGTCAAGCGTTGTGCCTGCGTACACATTCAAAGAGTAATCGGTATTGCTTGTATTATCGTGTACGGTGATTGAAACGCTTTCTATTTTATAGTCAGAAGCCTTTACCTTATATACATATACCTCTTTGCTTGTGCCGACATCATAACTTTCGACGGGGTAAGTGTCTTCGTCCGTGACCTCCTTGCCATCTACCTTAACCACATAGATATAGGTTGTGCCGCTATCGTCTGTAATGGGATACATGGCACTGTGCAGGTAGATTGTGGAGCCCTTTGTCAGCGTTGTAGTTTCAATCAGATTTGAGTTCTCGTCATAAATTTTGACGGTGACGTAATCGGAGTCGAGAACCTTTGTACAACTGTAAACTTTACTTTGAGTATTATATGAGCCGAACACATAGGTGTAGCCCTCTTCGGTTGATTTGTTCCCGTCCTTTTCGTAATAGTTGAAGTCTATGCCTCCGTCAACTTTATCGTTTGCCGCCGTGAAGTGGTTTGTTACAGCTGTATAAGCACTGCTATAAGTCATGTCGAGCGAGATAGATACATAGCCGCTTATATTTGCGTACGCCTTTAAGCCGCCTATGCCCGTTGTATCATTGCGGATAATGGCAACATCGAGTGCGGTGAGCGTGCCGCCCGTGAGGTCGCTTGCATTAATTGCGAAAGCATAGTAGTCGCTTGACGAGGTGAGCCCCAGATTGGAGAGCGCCGAGCTGTAATCGCCCGCACTGCTTGTGTAAGACCCTATACTTACGAAATATCCGAGGATATAGTCGAAGATAGATATTTCTCCGTCGGAGTTTGCGCCCGAATTGCTCGAAGTATCGTACAGATACAGCTCGTCGGGGTCGGAAGCGCCCGAGGATAAGTCAGGCAAGAAACTGCTTAAAATTCCCCAAACCGTACTGCTCATACCAAGATACCACTTCAACAGCTTCTCGCCGTCAAACAGGTTATCGAGCAGGTAATCGGCAGTCATAACTATGTATTCGCTGTCGCGCACAAGGGTAATGTAGCCGTTGTAGTAGGTAAAACCAATTGTTGCGGCAGTTGAGAGAGTGAAAGACAAGTATGTTGTTTTTTGAAGCTCACCGCTCATAGATACCATAAACTCGCCCGAGTCGTCTATGCCGACGGTGAGATACAGGTTCTTTATGGTAATGCTGGTAGATATAACACTTACGCTTACATTGATAGAGAGCGAGCTCTGATAGAACGTGTACAGCGTGTTTGTATTAGAGCTTATAAACGTTGCCGCGTCCTTTATGAGGTTTACGATAAAGTTTATATCGTAATAGGTGGTGGCGTCTACACTGGTAGATATACTTCCAGTCGTTTTTACAGCTTTAAGGTATGCCCAGGTTGTATCGCCGTTGATAAGACTTGCCTTTACGGTGGTATTACCCGAACTTGTGCCCACCGAAACCTGAGCCGAACCTACGCTTACGCCCGTTATGCCGAGTGTGCTTAAAATTTTGTCTATATCAATGGCTACAATTGTAGAGCCGTCTGAATTGTAGACTTTTGCCACTTCGTTGAATTTAAGCGAGAGCAGTCCCGAAAGAACATCTGCAACCGAGCTCTGCGATTCGGTGAGTTCCGTCTGTCCGCTTTCGGCAAGCGCGGTGACGTAAGAGGTTGCCTCGGCTTCGTCTTCGGAGGAGAACACGCCAGAGAGAACATTAAGCACTGCATCGTTGCCGAGCAGCGAAATAAGGCTCTGTACGGCGGTGTATAAGCTGTCGGAAGAAATGCTTACGTTTAAGTCGTTGAGCGTAACGCCGTTTACCTTAGTAACCGATACGTAGAATGTGCCCTTATTGTATATCACATTTGCCGCGAGCGTGAAGCCGCTTACAGTGAGCTCGGTTATATCGAGCTGTACGAGTGTGCCAGCTTGCAGTTTAGTGCCGCCTGTGCTCACCTTGCCAAAGTAGAGCGTTGCGTCTACCGTTACGCCGTCAAGCTGTGATATGCCGGAACTGGTGCCGTTTAAGTACAGGTTGACGGAATATGTATTACTGCCGAGGAAGGCGGCTATATCGTCGCTGTCGAGCGCGGCAAATACCAAATTCCATACGTAATCTATAAGGGAATTGTAGGTTTTGATTGTGTAGCCGTTACTATCCGTAAGCTGTGCGGCGAGGTATTCGGCATAACTGCCGTATGTTTTATACGCGCCGCCAGCTTTGGCAGTGACGGAAACGCTTGCGCCGACTATCGAGCTTCCGCCATCGGCAAAGTTGAGCCAGCCTGTAAGCGTGTAGCCCGTGGGGTCGCCGTCTGTGTATGTAACGCCGACAGAGAGCGAGCCGCCGAGCACGTAGCTGCCCGTGCTTATGGAAGTTTGAATTTCGGCGACATATTCTGATATGCTTACAGTTGTGCCGCTTATAAGCTGTTTAACAAGCGTGCCGAGTATGCCGTCGCCGTTGAGCTGTTCTGCTATTACGGCGATTATATTTAAAGTGTCGTCAGAGATAGCGCCGCTGCCGCCGCCCGAAAGCGTGGAAGCATAGCCGAGGCTCTGCATAATTTCGGTAAGCGTTTCGGCGGCGTTGTCGCCGTTTAACAGACCGTCTACATAGCCCGAAAGAGTCTGCAACGAGCTTGTAAGATTGTTTATCTGACTGCGCGTATAAGTGAATACAGATTTGCCTATGGCAATGGTTACATAGTTCTCGCTTTCCGCGTTGTATATGAATACAAATTCAAGCTCTGCATCGTTTGCTTTGAATGTGAGCGCGAGCGCAACCGAGGTTATAGCGCCGCCTTTATCCCATTCAATTTCGCCCTCTCCCTCTGCCGAAACTGTTTCGTTGCCGACGGCGATTTCGGTTTCTATATCAAAGTATACACTGCCAGCCTCGGCAATGCTGTCTGCCACGGTTTTGGCGTCGGTGATTAGCGTAACAGCCGAAGTGAGGTCGAGATAGTTGCCCGTATCGGTGGGCAGGCAGACTGTGTAGCTACTGCCAGTAACGGTTGCGGTGAGCCCGAGCTCCGCAACAGAGCCTTTGAGCGTGCCGCCGCTTGTGCCGAGGGTGTAAGAGAGCACTATGTCGCCGACTTTAACACTGTCTATGCCGAGTGCCGCAAGCACTTTATCTACGTTGAGCGTTGCGCCAACCGCTGTGCCGTTGGCATAGAGGTCGGTTATTGTGTCGCCCAAGTCAACGGAGAGTACGGAGTTAATTATCGAGGCAAGGGTGAGCGAAGAGCTGCTGCTTGTCGATGTTGCCGTGCTGTCATTGAAGGCGGCTATAAGCTGGGTCACGGCGGTTGAAAGCTCGCTTATATCACAGCAAACCTTGATATTTGCCGTATTGCCGTATATGGTGGTTATGTTGAGGTACGCCTTGCCGTACTTGGCAGATTTGCCGTCGTAGTCGTAGTATACAGTTGCGTCAAGGTAGGTGGTTGTGCTGTCTTTAAGCGTTATGCCGGCAGAAACGGTCACGCCGTCTATATCTACGTTGCCGCTGATTGTAAGTTTGAGGTCAGCAAGGCTGGTGCCGAGCGAGTTGAGCACGCTGTTTATATCGGTGAGGTCTGTGAGCCCTGCAAGGAAAGTTTCAAGCCCGGAGCCCTGCAAGGTGATTTCCACGCCGAGGCTGTTTGCTTTGAGAAGTTCGAGTATGTCTTCGGCGGCGGTGGATAAGTCGAGCGCGGCCGACGAGGAGTTGTGCGAGGGCGTTGTGCTTCCCGCAGTGAGTTCAAGCGAAAGCTCTAAATCTTCGCCGTTGTAGCTTATATTGTTTAT
This sequence comes from uncultured Clostridia bacterium, assembly GCA_965120485.1. GTDB lineage: Bacteria > Bacillota > Clostridia > Christensenellales > Borkfalkiaceae > Coproplasma. Next base: position 79,048 of record CBCPNG010000013.1, on the reverse strand, counting down.
GGCGGCGCTTTTGAATTTGTAAGTATCGCCCGATACGGTGTAGCTTATAGTTACGCTGGCCGAAACGCCGTACAAATCCAAGTCAAGGGTGAGCGTACCGTTGCCATTTTCATCTTCCGCCACTTCTATTTCGGCGAGCATCGCCAAAAGTTCGTCAAGTATGCTATCTGACGAGGAGGTCGTGGTTGCCGACATCGTTTGGGTTGACTTGCCGCCGACAGTAAAGCTGTTTATAAAGTCGGTAAAGCCGCTGACTACCGAAGAAATTTGGCTTATGTCTGCGGTTATAGCAAAGCCTGTGCTGTAATAGCAGTTTAAATTGCCGTTTGAATACTCTATGTACAAATCCTGCGAATCGAGGGTTTTATCGGCGGAGAGCGCAAGTTTTGCAACTATTGCGCTTGTAACGTCGGCAGTGCCGCCGCTTATGCCGTCGAAGTCTACCGAAAGGAAGAGCGCGCCGTAGTAGGTCTTTTTGCCGAGCGTGAGCTCTATATCGAACTGCTGACCAGTTGTGGTGAGCAGGTCAGAGAATACCGCCAACAGTTTGGTGTATCCGTCAGTCGTAGACGACGTACCGCCGCCCGATTCCAGCTTGCCTACGTAATCTTTGAAGTAACTTTCGTAAAAGCCGAAATTGCCGTCGTCAAAATCATTTTCGTCGTACGAAAAAGTTGTCACCGTGGTGCTTGAACTGGACATGGTGATATATTTGTTTATCTCTGTTTCCTCATGCGCCACCGTTTCAAGCACGCGATAGCTGTCGTCGAAAGTTATGGTGAGCGTTATAGATTTAAACGTGGGATAGTCGCTTAGCCCGCCGTTCTTCTTCATGAGGAACTGATAGAAATACGCCGCCTTTTCGGCATCGAGGTAATAGGTCTGCGTGTAGGTGCCGTCGCCGTTGCATATAACGTCGTCCCAGCTTTCCACCGTCTCTTCATTGAGAAGGTAGACCGTCATCTCGGTGGAATATGCGCCGTAGGTGTAGTAATAGCCTACGCTTTCGTCGTATTTTTCGGAATCGGCGTAGTAAACAGGCTCGGAATCGTTATCCCAACTGATTGAAGCCGGTGTAGAGGACGAGCTTACACTGCCCGAATATTCACGCCTGTAAACGCCTGCGCCGTCTACGCCAGTGCCGTCTACATCGATAATATAACAAGACTGCATGGCGCCCTTGACAAGGGGCGAGCCGTAGGTGGTATCGGTAGAAATCATCACCCCTACGCCGTCTGTTACTTTATAATCTTTAAAGGTCGCCGTACACTGCTTTACGCCCATAGCGGTGGTTGTGTTGAGGGAATAGGCGTGATACTGCCCCTGATTTTGCAGTACATAAGCCATGTAGCCTATGTTGTCTAACCCGCTGACTCCGCTTGAAGCCGAAAGCGTGCTGCACAGCGAAGAATAGGTTACGCCTGCGGGAAGCTCCTTTACATAATTGGTAAGATTATCGGGGACAGTAATGCTCTTTGAAGGCTGCAAAGCGGCGTCGAGCATGTAAATGCCTGCCACTCCGCCGAGCGATGTAACAGAGCCGAGCACACTGCAAAGAACTATCTTTAATTTATTACAACTTTTTCTGAGTTTTACCATAATCTATATTCCTGTAACGCCGCAGGACGGCATTTTTAGAACTTACATATATATTATAGATAATAAATATTACAATGTCAAATAAAATACGCGCATTGTAATAAAAAAGTATTACAACGTTTGTAATTACAGATATTACAAATTTTGACATTGATTTGCAAAACGCGCATAAAAAGGGGCGGTATAATGTTGGTACGGAGGTAAAAGTTATGGCAGATAAGATATATTTAGCCGCGGCAAAGGGCGGCGCAGGAGCCACCACCGCCGCCGCAGGGCTGGGGGTTGCGCTGGGCAACGCGGGCGAGCGCACGCTTATTTTAGACGGCGACGGGCTGTGCGCCTCGCTTATGGCGGTATGCAAATGTGAGCAACTGCACCTTTTTACCGTTGCCGACTATGCGAAGGGAATGTGCCGCGCCAAACAGACGGCAGTTCAGCACCCAAAGCACAAAAATTTGTACATTATGCCCACACTCGGCTGTAAAGACGACAGGGCAACCGAGCAAGCCGTGAAAGAGGTTGACGGGCTGTTTGACTACATACTTTGCGACGGCGCGGCGCACAGGGTGTGCGACAGGACTGTGATTGTCACAGAACCATATGCGCCGAGCGTGAGGGCAGCCGACGTGGTTGCAGGCGCGTTGAAAGACGCAGGTATGCGCGTGAGCGGAATTATTGTCAACAAAATAAACGGCGGACTGGTGCTTTCGGGGCAGACGGGCAGTGCCGCAGAGATTGCCAACGCACTGAAAGAGGAGCTGATTGCAGTTATCCCCGAAGACCTTATGTTGCCGCTGGGAGTGTGGCGAAAACAAGTAATAAAATACTTTAAAACGGCCGCGCAGAGGCTTGCAGGAAGAGAAGTGAGCCTGCCGCGCCCCGAGGACGACTATTCGGGCGCAGGCGGATACCTGCGCCGCAAGATGAGGGAACGCATATGAGGGCAAAGACAAAGGCAAAGCCGACCTTTGAACGGCAGATTATGAGCGAAACCGAGCGCGACCTTTTGCGGCGCGACCTTATGCGCGTGGCGGCCGAGTACTTCGAAACGGAGGGCGGCGTTATAGACGTGACGGCAACGGAGAACGGGTATTCGGTGTGTTTAGTATTTGCGGCACGCCGCATAAAGGCAATCCGCACCCCCATGTAAAGTGAGTTTTTGCATAAAATCTGCGGCGGAGCGTTCATTTGAACGCTCCGCCGCTTTCTTGTTTATTGTTGATATCTATGCAATTGCCGCAGGAATATGCCCTATTTACCGTTATGCAGAAGTCTGCCATATTGCCGTAACCACAGCTTCAAGCTCCTTGCCGTCGCCGTTGAGGGGCGCGGGAGCAGAAACGGTTTTACAGCCCATTTCTTCTGAAAGACCCGTGCCGTGTATGCACGTTTCTCCGTCCGGCCAGTAGATATATGCAGTGGTCAGTTTGAGAGCCTCTCCTGTTTCAAAGTTGCGGTAGGTGGTCTGCATAATGCCCTTGCCGTAGGTTTTGCCGCTCTTTGCCGCCTCCGCCGTTGAGCCTATGGCATTGAGGTAATCTTCACTGTAATCCGAAATATATATGTCGCCGTAATCGCACACTCCGTAGCTTATAAGCGCGCCTATCAGGGCTTCGGAGGCGCTCGCCGTGGAGGAATTGGCAAGCACATATACGTCTATATCTGACGAGAACGTGTATTTATCGGCATAGGACGAGGCGGAGAGCGTTTCGGTTTTGCCGCTTCTGTATTGCGCTATCATGGCAACGTTGCCCGCGCACGCCTCGAAACAGCCTGCAATATCTGCCATTACCGAGGTGTAGCCGCCGCCGTCGTTGCGCAAATCGAGTATGACGGAAGTCACGCCCTCGCTGTTCAGCTTTTCAACCGCCATTTTGAACTGTTCGGCGGCGCTTCCGTAGAACTGCGTGAGGCAGATATAGCCCACTCCTTCGGGCAGATAAGTTATCGCCTCGCCGCTCTCTGTAAGGGTGAGGGCATTACTGCCAGAGAAGTACCAGCCGCTTTCTCTTGTGGCAAACGTTACGTAGCTTGTTACATAGGACGATTTTGCTATGGTGTAGCTTTCGCCCGACAAGGTTTTTAACGTCGCGCTCTCCCCCTCTTCGAGCGAACTTACAAATGATGAGAACACCTCGGACGAGGTGAAGTTCGTCTCCACCCCCTCTGCCGAGCCAGAAACGAGTACGTCGCCCGAACGCAGACCAGCGTTATAGGCGGGTGAGTTGCCAATGACGGAGTTTAAGAGCACGCCCTTGCCCGAAATAAACGTGTAGGTTATGCCGAGGCCGCTGCGGTTGCCGCTGTTCTGGCTGACGAGGGCGGCGTATTCCTCCGCCGTGTAGTATGCGGAGTAGTCGTCGAGGTAGTACTCCACAAGCGCGTCTATGGCGATTTCGTCAGCTTCGGTCAGGTCGAGCTCTTCATAATAATAATTTTGTATTACAGAGAGCACCCAGTCGTAGGAAGTAGCGCCGAGCGCGCCCTTAGTAAAGTAGCCGCCGAGAAACGCACCCAAAAGCAGTATAAGGGCGCCTATCACATATGCAGCAATGATAAGCGCCCTTTTTACAGGTTTTATCTTTTGTATGTTGTTGTTCTCGTTACCATCCACTATACGACCTCTTCACTGCGGCGGAACGCCTTATACAAAATTTTAAACACCAATGAGTCGTCGAAGCGTTTGATATTAAGCCCGGTGAGTCTTCTGATTTTATCAAGACGGTACATCATGGTGTTGCGGTGCATATACAACGCCCTTGCGGCCTTAGATATATTGAGACTGTTATTTATGAAACTGAACGCCGTGCGCATCAGTTCGCCGTCGGCAAATACTTTTTTAAGACCGTTGATGTTGCTGAGCGAAATAAGCGCGTCTATGCACTCTTGGGAGATATTGCTGTAAATTTTATCGAGCTCGCGCCCGAGCTCTTCGCTATTCACATCCTGGCGGTGACGCCTTAAAGGCGATTGAACTGCCCCTTCTGCGGAAGAAGGGAATTTTTCCCTGTCCAGCTCCATAAGGTGTGTTATCCTCCTGTGACTGCCGCTTGCGGCAAATGTTATTTTTTTGTTTTATTATACACTTGCATTACATAAAATTCAAACTTAATGGGAAAATAACACGAAAAAGGTTTGAAATACATGTGAAATTTTAACTTTTTAGTTAGTTTGAACATATATTGCAAAATTATACCCAATATATTCCAACCTGCAAATATACCATATTTTTGAAATTTTTATCTGAAATTGCAACAAATTTACCTATCAACATAAACATACTCTTGACATAATGGACTTTTTGTATTAAACTATGAATATAGTGTAAGTTGTGGCATATTTGCCCGTGAATGCATACGTATTGATAGTGAGGGCATTGCATTCTCTGCGGTAAAATGTCGTTTACGAAAAAACAGAACTTAAAATTTAACACAGACGGAGATTTATCATGAGTACACCAAACAAAAAAAAGTATTTGCCTGTAACGTACTGTATTGCACTGATATGCATACTTGTGGGCATTTTCTTCCCCCTCGGGAATTTGTCCACTTGGAGCAAAGACAACCTGCTCTTTATGATGCTGCCCTCTGCACTCAGTATCGTACTCAGCACTTTCGGTATTAACTTTAGTTTTGGCAACGATATGCCAGAATTTGACCGTTCGTTCACCTTCTATGAAGGCGGCGTAAACTTTATGGCGTTTGCCGTAGTGTTGCTTGCCATTGTTGCCGTTATCGGTATTCTGTTCCTGTTACCCGTACTTGCAAGCAAGACAGAGAGCAAGGCGGCAGGCTGTGCGTATTTTGTAGAAATTCTTGCGATAATCGCACTTGGCTTTTATACCCTTTTAAGTATATATGTGCATACATATGAGGGTGATGGTTTAGATTTAGGTATTATCATAGCTTTGGGCGGCACGGCGCTTATGCTTATAATACAGACCTTAGTCCGCAATGGGGGCTTGGGTCTAATGAAGCTGATTATAGTGATATTGGGCGCCATTAGTGTGTTCGCCGTGTTGAATGTAAACACACTTATAAGCGCCATACCCGCAAGCATAGATGTAGGCAGCGGAATCTCTGTATTATTTACAGATAAGTTCGGCGGTCTTGACGCGATATACGGGCTGTTTAACGGCTTGTTGGGCGGAGATACTTTCGACTATATTTCACAGCTTTCAGGTATTAACGGCAGCAGTATTCTGACCCAAATCACTTCTATAATAATCGCCGCGACCGCGATTATGATAGTGCTCAACTTCTTTATAGATATTATCTGCCTCAGCACAAAATCGCGCAGAAGCACCACTATCTTCAATATAATAAGGTATGTAATAGAAGCTGCTCTTGCAATAGCTTCGATAGGCCTTGTATTTGGTTTGAGCGTTGACGGCTTCAACCCCGGTCTGCTGATGTATGCGGTACTTGTAGCTGCCACATTACAGATTATAATAAGCGCAATATTTGCGCCGTATAAGAAGAAACAATCTAAGCGCGAAAAGACACCTGTTAAGAGCGATACGGTCTTTGACGCCGTAACAAGCACTGAAACAAACGTTGCTGCCGGCGCTGTATTAAGCCCCGAGGCATATGCAGCTCCCAGTCCCGAGGCATATGCAGCTCCTAGCCCCGAGGCGTATGCAGCTCCCACTCCCGAGGCGTATGCAGCTCCCAGTCCCGAGGCATATGCAGCTCCTAGCCCCGAGGCATATGCAGCTCCCAGCCCCGAGGCGTATGCAGCCCCCACTCCCGCCGCCTACGCCAACGTAAGTGCCAATCCCAATACTTACGCCAACGTCAACGTAAGTGCCAATCCCAATACTTACGCCAATGTCAACGTAAGTGCCAATCCCAATACTTACGCCAACGTCAATGCGGGTATCAGCGCGGACACCGGCACCTTGCCTGTATACCAACTCATACTTGCACCTGTATCCTCGAACGCACCCGTGCCTTCAACCGTATATATACCCTTGCCCACAGCCGCGCATGAATCTGCATCAGAGCCTGTAACTGAACCCGCGGCAGCATTTGAACCCGAATCTGAGTTTATACCTGAACCTGAACTCGCATCTGAATCTGAGTTCATACTTGAACCCGAACCCGAACTTGTGCCTAAAAAGAAGAAGAAGAAAAAGCGCCGCTTTTTCTTTTGGTGGAGAAAGAAGCACAAGGATAATGATTATGATTATGATTACGATGCGGATGCGGATGCGTACTCGGATGCATTAAATGTTGATGGGTATAGTGTGGATGAGTACAATGCGGAAAGCGAAGTATACAACGAATTAACAGACGCATTTATTGCAAAGCTTGACGATTATGAAAAGTCAGAGTTTTCGAGACTGTTCATTGATAAGATAAACGGACCGTACACCAATCTTCCCGACTATGTAATCGGCGGCGACAACAAGCAGTTCTTTGTTTCGTTGTTCATACATCTCGGCGAATACCGTATGATGATACCTGACGGGCTCATGTATAAGATTTACAACGAACTTAATACTTTGAGCTAAACTAAAAAAGCTCCGCGACTGCGGAGCTTTTTAGTTTTATACAGACTGCGGATAGTCTGTGAGGGATGTTGCGGGAGTATAAACAACACAGCCCTTGCACGGTAAAGTTCCGCATGGGCGTAACGCCGAAGGGCGTAACCGAGTATAAACAACACAGCACTTGCCCTCCCCTTGACTTCCGAAGCATGAGCACTGCAAAGGTCTCTGTGTAAACTGCGTATGCGAAAGAGCGGCTGCCGTTTGCCACGGACATTTGACAGATAATTTGCGGCGAGGCGTTATGATAGACGCCCCGCCGCTTTTTAAGTTTATTTAAATTTTTATCTGCCGTCTTTTAATTTTACCTTCTTCATTTGCCATATTCTGACTGTGCAACAGGTAGCGTCTACCGCTTGCGCTTTATGTGTACCACCACCGCTCCGTCAGAACAGGACACGTTGCCGCTACTTATTGCGCGCACAATGTACAGCCCCCTGCCGCTTTCGGCAAAGACGTCAGGCAGAGATATGTGCAACTTATCGCCCGACGTTGCAGGCGAGGATACAGAGATGACTATGTCGTCGCCGCTGAGGCTTCCAGCAAAGTCTGCCGCCTCGCCGAGGTGGCGCAGAACATTTGTTATAAGCTCGTAAGAAACCAGTTTGCTGGCAAATACGTCGTCCTCTGATACATCGCTGCTTTTAAGAAAGTCTAAAAAGGGCTTCAAACAGGCGTTCATTTCCTTTAAGTTGTCCACCCTGAATCTAATCATTGAAATAGCGCTTCCTTGAGTTTTTCTACTATTTTGCGCTCTGCGCGCGATACAAACATCTGGCTGACGCCGAGAATTTTACCCACCTCTGACTGCGACTTGCCCTGCACGAAGCGGAGAGATACTACCTGCTGTTCGGTGGGGGAAAGTTTTTTTATTTCTTCTTTGAGCGACTGCGAGTCGTCAAATTTTTCAAACGGGTCCACAGGGTCCGGAATGACGTCGTAGAGCACTGCCTCTCCGTCCTCGCTCTGCACGGTGCCGTCTAAACTTATGGGGTGGCGGCACTCCATTGCCTCGATTACAGCTTCTTCACTTTCGCCAAGCTTTTCGGCGAGCTGTTTTACCGTAGGCTTTACGCCGTGCTGTTTGTAATAATCGTTGGTTTCGCTCTTGATTTTTGCGGCAAGGGAATATATTCTGCGCGGCAACCGCACCGAACGGGAATAGTCGCGGAAATAGTTTTTAATCATACCCGTAATCGTGGGCGTGACGTAGGTGGTGAACTTGTTGCCAAGGTCTGGGTCAAATTTTTCCACGCCCAAAATGAGAGCTTCCGAAGCGACCTGCATCAGGTCGTCGTACTCCACTCCCCTCCCTGCAAACTTTTTTGCGAGTATTTCGGCTATATATATGTAATTTTCAACAAGCCTGTTGCGCAGTGACTTATCGCCGGTGCGGCGATATTCGCGGAACAGCTCGTCTGCCTGTTCATTAGTCATCATATCCCGAGCGTCACCGTATTTATTATGCCGCCGTTGCGTGAAATTTCACAGCGACCGACAAGCGCGCCGATTAGGGCGAGCGAGAGCTCGTTATCGGCGTCCTGTGCCTTGCCTCCCTCGCCGCTGAGCACGGCGGAAACGCCGTCTTTCGTGCAAAACGTGGCGCGGAGCGTTTTAAAGCCGCTGTTTTTTAAGATGAGCGCGCTTTCGGTTACGCACACCTTAAAGTCTTCGGTGCAGTCGACATCTTTTCCTGCAACCGAACAGATTGCACCTGCCACAAGGCGCAGAGCCGTTAAATATTCGCTATCTGCAAGGCTGAATTCCATCTTTAACTGCTTCATCAGTCTATCTCCATAATGGTGTCGAGCGCGCATATCTGAAAGAGCTTTTTAATCCTCGGATGCACGTTTTTAAGGACGAATGTGTTGCCGTCCTGCTTTAAATGCTTGAAAATTTTGACGAAAGTGCCCAAGGTTGTGCTGTCTATAAAGGTGAGGGAAGAGCAGTCGAACTCTATATCCCTTTTATCGTGCGTGTAGATTGCGCTTACCTGAGCGTAGAAATCTTCCGCCGTTGCAGAGTCTATCTCGCCGTGCAGCGCTATGACGAGTTTTTCTTCGGCAGAAATAAGTTTTACCTGTTGCATTTTTTCTCTCCGTAGAAGTTCTTATATATATATTATAAACGCGTGCCGACGCGGACAAACACCGCATCGCGCGCAAAAACCGTGCATAACGCTTTTTTTCATCGCCTCATGCTAAATTTGACTGCGGCAACGTAAAATTTATGCAATTTACCGTATTATATTTCAGCGGCGGCGGCATGATTTTTGATAGTAAAATTGCCGCCAAAAACGTTTAAAACGGCATGAAATTAACCGATAACAGCGGCAAGAATATGCCCCACACTTTAACGAAGTGAAGCGTCCGCACCGTATTTTAATTGACAAAATCAAATTTTTATGGTAACATTATTTAAAAACAATTACGGAGTTATAACTTTGGATTTCAACGAGGCAAACCTTTTAGTCAAATATTCTTACAAGCTTTCAGAGCTTGCCGAAGAATCAGCGCTTACCAACCGAATAGAACCTTCGCTTTACGATAAATACGACGTAAAACGTGGATTGAGAGAGAGCAACGGCAAGGGCGTACTGTGCGGTCTTACCGAAATTTCTGACGTTATATCGTGGAATGACGAGGGCGGCAAGCGCGTAGAGATACCCGGCATTTTGCGCTACCAGGGCATCGACGTAAAGAACATTATTAAAAACTGCATAGACGAAAACAGGTTCGGCTTTGAAGAGACGGTGTACCTGCTGTTGTTTGGCAAACTGCCCAACAAGGTTGAGTTTGAGGAATTCTGCGAGATGCTGTCTGATTTCAGAACACTGCCGCGAAACTTTGTACGCGACATTGTAATGAAGTCGCCCAGCAACGACATGATGAACATGTTGGCGCGCTGTGTTCTTAACCTTTACAGCTACGACCCCGACCCCGACAACATAGGTATTTCAAACGTGCTGAGGCAGTGCATTCAGCTTATTGCGCAGTTCCCTATGCTGGCGATATATTCATACCGCGCCTACCGCTATTACGACACCAACAACGGTTCGCTTATAATTCACAAGCCCAAGCCCGAATACTCTACCGCGCAGAATATTCTGCACATGTTGAGAAAGGACAGCGAGTTTACCGACCTTGAAGCAAAGGTGCTGGATATTGCGCTTATTCTGCACGCAGACCACGGCGGCGGCAACAACTCTACATTCACCACGCATGTGGTCACCTCTTCGGGTACGGATACCTACTCCTCTATGGCTGCCTCTTTGGGGTCTTTGAAGGGACCCAAGCACGGCGGAGCCAACATCAAGGTTATGCAGATGATGGAGAACATAAAGGAGAACATAGCCGACTGGTCTGAGGCGAGCGTGACCGCATACATAGACAAGATTTTGAAAAAGGAGGCGTTTGACCACGCAGGGCTTATCTACGGCATGGGACACGCCGTGTACACCCTTTCTGACCCGAGGGCAGAGATTTTGAAGCTTTACGCCGAAAAACTTGCCATAGCCAAGGGCAGGCAAGAGGAATATCGCCTTTATGAAACCGTTGAAAAGAGCGCAAAGCGCCTTATAAACGAACAGCACAAAGTATCTAAACCTGTGTGCGCTAACGTTGACCTGTATTCGGGTTTTGTGTATTCCATGCTCAACCTGCCGCAGGATTTGTATACTCCGCTGTTTGCCATTTCGCGCGTAGGCGGTTGGAGTGCGCACCGCATGGAAGAGCTTATAAACGGCAACAGGATAATACGTCCCTCTTACCGCTGTGTAAAGCCCGACTCGAACTACAAACCCATGAACAAGCGGAAGTAAAGTTTTTTTAAGAACTTAACCGCGTTAACTTTAAAATTTTTCAACAGGTCGGCAGGCAACTCCGACCTGTTATTTATTAGTGCGCCGATATATACCGCAGTGTTTGGATAACCTGCGGTGCAGACGGCTGGGAGAAAAGCACAATGATACTCAACACAGGAGCGCGGACTGATACCGTGCAGTATTTTACGCCGTGGCTTTTAAAGCGATTTGAAGAGGGCTATGTATATACGCGCAACCCCCTCTTCCCCCACATGGTCACAAAATATCAGCTTTCGCCCGACAAGATAGACGCGGTGATATTTTGCTCTAAAAATTACGCGCCCATACTGCCGCGCCTGCGCGAGATTACAGACAGATACCGCACCTACTTCCACTACACCATTACCGCCTACGGCAAAGACATAGAGCCAGGAGTGCCCGACATAGACGAGAGCATAGCCACGCTTATCGGGCTTGAAAAAATAGTGGGCAGAGGCAGAATTGCGTGGCGGTATGACCCCGTACTGCTGACCAAAGATTATACGATAGAACGACATTTAGATACGTTTGGATATATGGCGAAAAAACTTGCGCCGCATATAGACAGGTGCATTTTCAGCTTTGTGGAGATGTACAAAAAATTGAAGTACAATATGACGGAGATAATACCTCTGACAATGCAGGACAGGGAGCACATTGCAAAGGGGCTGGGCGAAACTGCGGCAAAGTACGGGATATTGTTGCAGACATGCGGCAACAGCGGCGACTTTTCGCGCTACGGCATACACCATTCGGGCTGTATCACGCTTGAAGTTTTAGGCAGGGCAAACGGCTGTGAGTTCAGGGAGATAAAGCATAAAGGTCAGCGCGAGGGGTGCCGATGCATAGAGAGCCGCGACATTGGGGCGTACGATACCTGCCCGAACGGCTGTAAATATTGCTATGCAAACAAAAGTCCGCAGAGGGCGCGCGATAATTACAAACTGCACGATATAAACTCTCCCCTGCTTTTGGGGCACATAGAGGACGGAGATATTATAACCGACGGCAACCAAAAGAGTTTTTTGAAGTCCTGCGGAAGGCAGTCGTCGCTGTTTGACTGATTTTAAGGTTCGGGGCACAGCCGCCTTTGACTTATAAAAACAGGGGCATATAGATATAAATAAGGCATATAATTTTAAGCCGCACGCGATTTTTGCGCGTGCGGCACCCTATTTTTAGTTAGTCGATACTTACTTTTAAGATTAAATTTCGGGTGAAAATGTGCTTTGAAAGATTTTGCCGCTTAAATATGCAAGCTCTCCGTGAAGCTCTGCCGACATACTGCTGCACACCAGCCGCTGGCGGCGTGCGGCGTACTTTTTGTTGAGTGCGGCGTCGCCATACTTTTCGTCGCCGAGCACGGGGCAGCCTATATGCGCCATGTGCGCGCGTATCTGGTGCGTTTTGCCAGTGTGCAGTATAATTTGCACGAGAGAAAGTCCGCTTTCGCGGCGGAGCACCTTGTATTCGGTAACTATTCGCGCATAGCCTGCGCGCGGACTATCGCAGATGGTGACGAGCGAAGCGTTGGCGTCCTTTTTAAGATACGCGGTGAGCGTCGCCTCGTCACGTTTGAAGCAATCTTTGCACAATGCGAGGTAGGTCTTTTTCACCCTGTGCTGTTTGAATGCCGAAAACAGCTCCTCCTCCGCCGCCCGTGTGCGGGCGAAGAAGATTACGCCGCAGGTGTTTCTGTCTAACCTGTGCACGGGGAAAACCTGCCCCTCCTGCGAGAGCTCGTTTGCGAGCGCCTCGGTGGAAACGCCCGAAAATTTATCGCAGACAAAAAGCTGTTCGTCGGCATATATTTTGCGGTGACTGGGTGCCGCCTCCTCTTTGGGGGTGGTGTAGTAGACAACCTCGTCGCCGACATTGAGGTAAGCGTTTGCGCCGACGCGCACGCCGTTCACCTTTATATCCCTTTCGCGGACAAGGCGGAAAAAGGCAAAACTGCCCTGCGGATAGGTTTCATCAGTGAACTGCCTTAAACTGCAATTTTTTTGTGTGGTGTACTTCTTCATAGCGATGATAAAAAGAATACTATATATGCCCCGACGAACGCCACTGCAAGCTGCGACAGCAGGCAGAGCGCGGAAAATTTAAAGCCGACCTCTTTACAGGAGGCAGAAAACGCCGATATGCAGGCAGGACAGAGCAACAGAAATGTGCTTGCGGCAAGAGCCGAGGCGAGCGAAAGCCCTGCGCCCTGCGGCATTAGCATGGTTATGGTGGCGGCGATATTTTCTTTGGCGGCAAAGCCCGATAGCATGGCGTATGCAAGCCGCCAGTCGCCAAACCCCATAGGTTTAAACAGAGGAAGCAGTGCGCGCGAAATATTTGCCAGCATGCTGTCCTCTATATCGCACGGGGCAAGCGTGAATGTGAAGTTAGAGAGCGTCCACGAGATTATGCAGAAGAGCATTACCGAGGTTGCCACCTTGATTATAAACCCTTTGAGGTAAAAAGACAACTTTTTCAGCACCGCCGCAGGCGAGGGAAGCGCCACAGGCGCGACTTCGGATAAAAGCTCTTCACCGCCACCGCCGGCAAGCTTGCATACTGCAAGGCAGAGCGCCATGCCTGCAAAGTAGAAGGCGCAAATTACAGGGAAGGGGTTGGAGAACAGCGGCGAAAGAAAGGTGAGAAAGACGGGCATTTTTGCGCCGCAGGGTATGTAGGCGAGTGAAGCCACGGTGCGCCGCTGTGACTTTTTTGACGTCAGCCCACGGGTGGTGAGTATTGCCGCCGCCGTACAGCCGAAGCCCGATATAAGCGAAAATATTGCCCTGCCTGAGAGGTTGACTTTGCCGAATATGCCGTCAGTTACAAATGACAGCGCCGACATTATTCCGCTTTCGTCTAAAAGCGTTAAAAACAGGTATAGTATAGCGAGCTGGGGTATGAAGGAGAGCACTCCCCCTGCACCGCCTATTATACCGTCGCAGATAAGTGACTGCAACTTGCCTTCGGGCAGAAGGGCGCCCACCGCCCCGCCAAGTTTATCTGAAATAAGCTCCTCGCACAGTCCCTTTAATAAATCGCCAGGCATGCCCTGAAAAAATGCAAGAAAGAACATGGCGACTATGGAGAGCAGAAATATAGCAGGCGCAAAAAATCTGTTGTATATCAGCTTTTCTACACGGGTGAGCGAGGAATTGCCCCCGTTATATGCCTCGTTTAAGGGTATATTCTGTCCTTCACGGGCGCACAGAGAATTGAGCGAGCCGCTGTTTATATAGTCCTTTAATTCCTTTACCGTCGTAAACACGGGCACACCTAAAATAGCTGAAAGTTTTTGCGCGTCGAGCCTACCGCCACGCCTTTTGAGCTGTTTTAATTTGGTTACGTACACCGCCGCCCTGCCGTTCATGGCAATCAACTTTTTTGTAAGCGACAGCGAACTTTCGAGGGTGAGCGAATCGGTCACGCAGACTACGGCGTCGGCAGAGCGCACTTCTTCTGCGGCAGAACCCTCTTCCATGGTGAAGCCGTTGAACGAATACATACCAGGGACGTCGGCATAGGTGATTCCCCCCACCTTTTTAAGGTGAGCCCTTGTGGTTACGCCGTGCCAGTTGCCAGTGGAAAGGCGACTGTTTGTAAGGGCGTTGAACAGCGTAGTCTTGCCCGCGTTGGGACAGCCAGCGAGAACTACTTTCATACCCTAAAACCCCACCTCTATTTTATCGGCAAGCGAACGGCGAACGGCGAGGCGCACCGCCCCGCACGAGAGAAGTACGCTGCTGCTTAAAATTGAGTAGCCGAGCACGGTAATCACCCTGCCGCGCGTAAAGCCGAGGGCGGCGAGCCGCTCTGCCGCACTGCCGACCGCCGTTACATTTATTATTTTAGCGCTTTTGCCTGCGCCGAGATTGAAAGCCGTCATATTTTTAAAATATGTCGAAAGCGGGCGGTTAATGCGAAATGTCCGCCCATACAAGACAAGCACGCACAGCATGGAGGCGTACAACAAATGCGCAGGGCGTGTAGGCGTACAACAAATGCGCAGGGCGTGTAGGCGCACGGCAAGTGCGCAGGGCGTGTAGGCGCACGGCAAAAATTGCGCCTCCACACCCCCTCTCGTCACAACTGAACAACCTGCGGCAGAGGGCAAGGAAAGATTAGCGCCGCGCGGCAAACCTGCCGCGCGGCGCACATTTATTTAAGCATACTGTGGGGGCAATCATTGAAAACAGAGTTAAAGCTTTACAGTTTTACTATGGTAATTGTCGCGTCTTCGCCGTTGATGTTCTGCTTTTTGGTGAAGCCTTGTGCAGTACCTTCAGATACGCTGTCGGCAAGCACATCGGCGGCAAATCCGCCTGCCTTTAATACGCGCGCGCACCTGCCTTCGGCGGTGTAGTATACCGCTATTCTGTCAGTCACCTCAAAGCCAGCCTCCTTGCGCATATTCTGTATTTTAGACACGATTTCGCGCTCGGCGCCCTCGTCCAACAGTTCCTCGGTGAGGACGGTGGACAGAGCTACGGTTACGCCCTTATCGGACTGGACAACGTAGCCGTTTGCGCTTTCGGTTAGTACCTGCAAATCTTCGAGCTTTAAGTCTACACCCAAATCTTCGAGCTTGTAGCTACCCTCGGCGCGGATGACGGACAGTACTTTTTCGGCGTTGCAAGTGTTTATAAACTGCGAGATTGCGCCGAGTTGCTTGCCGTATTTGGGTCCGAGCGTTTTGAGCTGGGGTTTGAGCTTGTACTTGATATAATCAGAGGCGTCTTTGCCCACCGTAATCTTTTTGACATTGAGCTCTTCGAGCACGATTGCCTTTTCCTCTTTGGATAGCTTCAACGGCTTATCTGACACCACTACCATTTCGGCGAGGGGCTGGCGGTTTTTCAGGTTGCCCGCGTTGCGCGCCGCCCTGCCGTTTACCACGATATTCAATACCCCCTCCATTCCGCGCTCTAACTCTTCATCTATGAGAGTATCGTCTGCCACGGGGAAGGAGCACAGGTGAACGGACTGCGGCGCATCCTTAAAGAACTGCGGCACAAGGTTTGTGTATATCATCTCTGCAACAAATGGCGTGTAGGGCGCAGTGACCTTGGCAAGCGTTGTAAGCACGGTGTAAAGAGTTACATATGCCGCCGCCTTGTCTTTTGTCATGCTTTTGCCCCAGTAGCGTTCGCGGCAACGGCGGACATACCAGTTTGAGAGTATGTCGGCAAAGTCCTGTATGGCGCGCGCGCTTTCGGTGATTTCGTAGCGGTTGAGGTGTTCGTCCACCAGTTTTACAAGGCTGTTGAGCTTGGAGAGTATCCACCTGTCCATGAGCGACAGCTTGCAGTCTTTGAGGCTGTACTTCGTGGGGTTGAAGCCGTCAATTTCGGCATATAGCGTGAAAAAGGCGTAGGTATTCCACAGCGTGCCGAGGTATTTGCGCTGAGCTTCTGAAACTGCTTCTTCATAGAAGCGCGAAGGCAGCCACGGGGCGGACGAGGTGTAAAAATACCAGCGCACAGCGTCAGAGCCCTGCTTATCGAGAACCGTCCACGGGTCTACCACATTGCCCTTGTGCTTGGACATTTTTACGCCGTTTTTATCGTTTACGTGACCCAAAACTATGCAGTTTTTGAATGGCGAAACGCCGAAAAGTATTGTGTTTATGACGAGCAGGGTGTAGAACCAGCCGCGCGTCTGGTCGACTGCCTCGGAAATGAAGTCGGCAGGGAAAGTATTTTTAAACAGCTCCTCATTTTCAAACGGGTAGTGGTACTGCGCAAACGGCATAGAGCCGGAATCGAACCAGCAGTCGATTACCTCCGGCGTGCGGCTCATCTTGCCGCCGCACTTGGGGCAGGCGCAAGTTAAACCGTCGAGGTAGGGGCGGTGAAGTTCTATATCCTTTTCTGCGGATATGCCGCACTTTTGTTTTAACTCTGCCTTAGAGCCCATAACCTCTATCTCGCCGCAGTCGGGGCATACCCACACGGGCAGGGGCGTGCCCCAATACCTGTCGCGCGAAAGACCCCAGTCTATCACGTTTTCGAGGAAGTTGCCCATTCTGCCCTCTTTTATGGTGTCGGGCATCCAGTTTACAGAGCGGTTTGCCGCCTTTATCTGCTCCTTTACTTTGGTGACGGCGATAAACCAGCTGGAACGAGCGTAGTACAAAAGGGGCGTGTCGCAACGCCAGCAGTGGGGATAGTCGTGCTCGAAGGGCACCACTTTAAACAGGTTGCCCGACTTTTTGAGCATATCTATTATAACCTTATCCGCCTTTTTGGCGAACAAGCCGTCAATAGCGGAAAAGCGTCCGTCGAAACAGCCGCGCTCGTTTACAAGCTGCACCACGGGAAGCGAATAGCGTTTGCCCACCTTGTAGTCGTCCTCGCCGAATGCAGGCGCAATGTGTACAACGCCCGTGCCGTCGCCCATGGTGACGTAGGTATCGCATACCACATAGTGCGCCTTTACGGCGGTGTTTGCAGGGGAGATACGCGCAATCTCTGCCGTAGTTTCGGCAAAGAGCGGCTCGTATTCCAGCCCCTCCCATTCTTTGCCGTTCTTTTCGGCGACTACCTTATATTCTTCAAAGAATTTATCGACTAATGCCTTGGCAAGGATATAGCGTGCGCCGTCTGCCTCGATTTCCACATACGGCTCGTCGGGGTTCATGCACAGCGCAACGTTTGAAGGAAGCGTCCACGGCGTTGTCGTCCACGCGAGGATATAGCGGTTTTTGCCGCCCCTTACCTTGAAGCGTGCGACGACGGAATTTTCTTTGACAAGTTTATAGCCCTGCGCGACCTCGTGCGAGGAGAGCGCCGTGCCGCAACGGGGGCAATAGGGCACGATTTTGTGACCCTTATATAACAGCCCCTTTTTGTGCATTTCTTTGAGCGCCCACCACTCCGACTCGATATAATTATCCTCATAGGTTACATAGGGGTGCTCCATGTCTGCCCAGTAGCCTACGCGTTCAGACATTCTCTCCCACTCGCCCTTGTACTTCCACACCGACTGCTTGCACTGTTTGATAAACGGCTCTATGCCGTACTTTTCGATATCCTGTTTGCCGTCCAAGCCGAGAGTTTTTTCCACCTCTAACTCCACGGGCAAGCCGTGGGTATCCCAGCCGGCCTTGCGCAAAACGTGCCTGCCCTTCATGGTGCGGTAGCGCGGAATGAGGTCCTTCATGACCCTTGTTAAAATGTGCCCTATGTGCGGCTTGCCGTTGGCTGTGGGGGGACCGTCGTAGAAGGAGAACTCTTCGCCGCCCACATTCTTTTCGACGGATTTTTCAAAGATATGTTCCCTCTTCCAGAAATCTGCGATTTCCTGCTCCCTTTGGGGGAAGTTGAGCGATGTATCGACCTTTTTATACATAAAAACTCCTTGCGGCGGCAAAAAATAAAGCGCCCGTTATTTCGGACACCGAAAACGAGTGCTTGTAAACCACCAAAACAAACTGATATTTGCCATAGTAACTTGCGTTATAACGGACTATGAACCCGTACCCGCTTAATTGCAGAGCTTTCGGCAGGTAAGCTGGGAGGTGATAACCTTTAACTGCCCCTACCCGCTTGCACCGAACGCGAGCTCTCTTAAAGGGGAAAAGATAGAGGCGTTGTCCTCCGTCGAAGCCTTTGGATATTAAATTTTGCAACAATATTATATAAAACAGTCGAAAAAAAGTAAAGCAAAATCGCCTCATTGCCGCAGACTTATTTTCCGCAGTTTAAGTAATTGATATTTCAGCGGGAATAAGATTAATGTATACACCACACAATTTTATCTGAATTGCCAAACTAAACTTAACCATTTAAAACAAATACGGAACGGTGCACGCCGTTCCGTATTGATTTTTTTTGAGCATTATTCGTGTGCACTGTAATTATACGCATTATTTATTTGCGGCTACCCTTTCATTTATGCCGCTTTTGCACACTGCCGTCAGAGGAGTCAGACTTTTGCTTTAAAGGGATTATACGGGCGGCGTCTAACGGCGGTTTGCGCTTTAACTTCTTACCCTTTGTCCCCCTGTTTTCTATGGGCAAATCTTCGGTGGAGAGCTCTGTCACAGAACCGTCTTTATTGATTACGGCAAGCGTATACGGCACAGTTACGTAGTCGGCAAACAGCAGTCCGCCGCTATCCTTTACGTCGGCTATCATTACGCCCTTGCAGGCGCGCTTTAACGGGTCAATCAGCGAAGAAATTACACGCTTATACCCGCCCGCGGCGGTGACAACCATAATTTCGCCCTCGCCGTTTATCTGTGAAGAGAACAGCACCTCGTCGCCCTCCGAAAGAGCTATGCCGCGCACGCCGCCGGCTACCCTGCCCTGCGCAGGCACGTTATCTTTATAGGCGTTGAGGCAAAGTCCCTTTTTGGTGACAAATATTAATGTAGACACCTCGTCAGTATCGTAAGTTTCCACATTTGTCACCTCGTCGCCAGCCGTGTTGAACTTGAACGCCTGATAATAGCCCTTATTCAGGTTGTACTCGTCCCACGCGGTGCGCTTTATCATGCCGAGGCGTGTGAAGAACAGTGCCTCGCCCTTCATCTGCTCGCGCGTGAACAGCTTTACGGCACGCTCGCTCTCTGACACGTCAGAATTGAGCTGGTGCAGTGTAAAACCTGCGGTGCGGTAGTCAGAGGGCTCTACATCGTCTAAATTGATGTATGCGCAGTTGCCCGTGTTTGTGAAGCTGACAAGCTTTGCGTCGGAATCGCAGAAGATTATCTGCGTGTGCAATGCGGTGAGCTTGGAGTTTGCGGCGAGCGGTTTTTTGAATTTGGACAAAAACTCTTCCTTTTCCACAAACTTGACCTTGCCCTCTGCCGTGAGGCATACCGCCCACTCGGTTACGGCGCGCTTTACGTCGTCGCGCTTTACGTGGATTTGCTCTGTCTTGCCCAAAATCCGCGTGCGGCGCTCGCACTTGTACTTGCGCTTTATCTCTTTGAGTTCCTGCTTGACTATGTCCATTTGCAGGGACTTATCGCCGATTATCTTTTGCAGGCGGTCAATCTTTTTGTTGAGCTCTTCGAGCTCCTCTTCAAGCTTGCGTACCTCTAACTTGGCGAGGCGCGCAAGGCGCAAATCGAGGATTGCCTGCGCCTGCTTTTCTGAAAGCCCGAAGCGTTCGCGCAGTTTCTGGCGTGCGTCGGGCGTGCTTTCGGCGTTTTTGATTATGCGCACAACCTCGTCCACGTTGTGCACGCCGATAATCAGTCCCTCTACTATGTGTCTGCGAGCGAGCGCCTCTTTGAGTTCGTACTTGGCGCGGCGCAACACGACGAGGCGCTGGTAACTTACATAGTACCTGATAATATCTAAAAGCCCCAGCTGGCGCGGCTTGCCGCCTGCAATTGCAACCATGTTTATGCCGAAAGTGCACTCTAAATCGGTATACTTGAACAGCGTGGCAAGTATCGCGTCTACGTCCGCCTCCCTCTTGCAGGTTATTACGGCGCGCATGCCCGTGCGGTCAGATTCGTCCACAATATCGGTTATGCCCGAAAGCAGCTCCTTTTTATCTTCGCGCAACAGCATTATCTTCTTTAAAAGCTCTGCCTTGTTGGTCTGGTAGGGCAGTTCGGTTATGATTATAAGTTTTTTGCCGCTCGTTACCTCTACCGAGTACTTGGCGCGCAGCGTTATTTTTCCCTTGCCCGTTTCGTACGCCTGCACAAGCTCGTTGGCAATGATATAGCCGCCCGTGGAAAAGTCGGGACCGGGGATAATGCGCATCATTTCTTTTAAGCTGATATTCGGGTTATCTATAAATGCGCATACGCCGTCTATAACCTCGTGCAGGTTGTGCGTGGGTATGTTTGTGGCAAGCCCCACCGCTATGCCGTTGGCGCCGTTTACCAAAAGGTTGGGGAACCTGCCAGGCAGAATATCGGGCTCTAACAGGCTGTCGTCAAAGTTGAACGAAAAGGGCACCGTCTCTTTGTCGAGGTCGCGTAAAAGCTCTAATGCAAGCGGCTCTAACCGCGCCTCGGTGTACCTCATTGCGGCGGCAGGGTCGCCGTCGACCGAGCCGAAGTTGCCGTGCCCGTTTACAAGGGTCATGCGCATGTTGAAGTCCTGCGCCATGCGCACCATTGCGTCGTAGACAGAGCTGTCGCCGTGGGGGTGATATTTACCCATGCAGTCGCCGACGATACGCGCCGACTTTTTGTGCGGCTTATCGGGCGTGAGCCCCATCTCCATCATGGTGTAGAGTATGCGCCGCTGAACGGGTTTCAGCCCGTCCTCTACGCGGGGGAGAGCCCTGTCTAATATTACAAACTCGGCATAGGGCAGCATGGACTGCGGCATGACCTCTTCGAGCGGCGTTATAAATACGTTGCCCTGCGGTGTTGGTTTTTGATAATTTCCGTCGTTGTTATTTGCCATGTATAGCCGTTATCCTTAATCGTACTCGTGCGCGCCAGCCTTTTCGTCTTTAAAGCGCACCCTCTCTATAAAGCCGTCCACCTTGTTGAAGTTGGCGTTGGTGTTTAAAAATTCCTTTCTGCCGTCTACCTTGTCGCCCATGAGCATATCTATAACGCCTGCCGCATGCGCTACGTCTTCTATCGTAACCTGAATGAGGTTGCGCGTTGCAGGGTTCATAGTGGTATCCCACAGCTGGTCGGCTGACATTTCGCCGAGCCCCTTATAGCGTTGAATCTGATAGCCCTTGCCCACCTTTTGTATCTTTTTATCGAGCTCTTTATCGTCGTAGGCGTATTCGGTTATGTCCCTTTTATACACCTTATACAGGGGCGGCATGCCGATATAAACACAGCCTGCCTTGATTAAATCGAGCATGTATTTGAAGAAGAAAGTGAGCAGTATACAGCGTATGTGCATACCGTCCTGGTCGGCGTCGGAGAGGATGATTACCTTTTTATAGCGCACCTTTTCTACGTCGAAAGACTTGCCGAAGCCTGCGCCTATCGCCGAGATAAGCGTTTTTATCTCTTCGTTTTGCAGGGCTTGAAGGGCGCTCTTCTTCTGTACGTTGAGCGGCTTGCCGCGCAGGGGCAAAATGGACTGGAACAGCCGCACGCGCGCCTGCTTTGCCGTGCCGCCTGCCGAGTCACCCTCTACTATAAAAAGTTCGTTGCGGTCTGGGTCCCTGCCAGAGCACGCCGCAAGCTTGCCCACAAGGTTGAGCCCGTCGTTTTCAGAGGCAGCGCGCGCTACATCGCGCTCGTGGCGGTGCTTTATTCTGTCGTCGGCGGCAAACTTTGCCTTTTTGGCAATCTCTTCAAATATGCCCTTGTTGCCGCGCGTATTCATAAGCTTTTTAAGCCCTTCGTATACGACCTGCTCTACCACGGGGCGCACCTCTGGGTTGCCGAGCTTTGTTTTGGTCTGACCCTCGAACTCTACGCCCGTCATCTGCACGGTGAGCACGGCGGTCAGCCCCTCTTTTACGTCGTCGACTATGAACGGGGCGTCCTTTGCCTTTAAAACGCCGCTGGCGCGCGCAAATTCGTTGACTGCCTTTAACAGACCGTACCTGAACCCCATTTCGTGGTAGCCGCCCTCTACGGTAGAGATATTGTTTACAAAGGAATAAAGGCACTCGTTTTCGTCTTTGGTGTGGGAGAGAGCAAACTCTACCTTTATTTTAGAGGGAGCTTGTCCCTTTAACTTTATGTCGTTTACTTCGGAATGATACAGCGGAGTAGAATACGCCTGCTGTTTATCGGTGTTGAGGTAGTTTACAAAGTCTACAAGTCCGCCGTTGTATTTGAATATCGCCTTTTCGCGTTCGGGCAACTTTTCCTTGACCTTTTTGCCGTCCTCGCGTTCGCGGATTCGGTATAGGGTGCGCCCGTCCTGAAAGATTATGGTTACGCCCTTGTTTAAAAAGGCGAGCTCTTTAAGGCGTTTATAGATTGTTTCGTAGTTCCACTCTATTGTTTCAAAAACGCTGTCGTCGGGCATAAAGCGCACAAAAGTGCCGTGGCCGCCGCGCTTTTCGCCTACCTCTGTAAGCGGACCCTGCGGCACGCCGCAATGCCATTTGTTGTTTTTTGAATCGAATGTAGAGGTGAAGCGCATGCGGTAAACCTTGCCGCGGCATACCTGCACCTCTAACCAGCGCGAGAGCGCGTTGGTGACAGACGCGCCCACGCCGTGCAGACCGCCCGAAAAGGCGTAGTTGCCTACATCGAACTTGCCGCCTGCGTGCAGTTTGGTAAATATCAGCTCTACGCCGCTTATGCCCGTCTTTTTGTTTATGTCGGTGGGCATGCCCCTGCCGTTATCTGTGACCGAGGCAGAGCCGTCTGGATGGAGCTTTACAGTTATTTTATTTGCGTGGCCGTTGGCGGCTTCGTCTATGGAGTTATCGACTATTTCCCACAGAATGTGGTGCAGTCCCTTAACGCCCGTAGAGCCGATATACATGCCCGGGCGTATGCGCACAGCCTCTAACCCTTCGAGGACTTTCAGGTCGTCGGCTACGTATGTTGATTGTTCCTTTTTTACTGCCATGCCTTTTTAACTCCGCAGTGCCGAAAATGGCAATTTTTGTAATAAGTTCAACATATTATACCATAAAATGAGATTTATTGCAAGGGTATATTAAAATTTTTGGCATAAAAATGGCGGCACGCAAATTTGCGCGCCGCCATAAAACATATGGGAAAGTAATCGGTCAGACTTTCTATGGAAAGAAATCAGTCGGCTATACTATGGGAAGAGATAATCAGTCTGCCTTTCTGCTGAACCTGAACCTGCCCTTTGTTTTTTGCTTTTCGTTGTTTTCGTCGATAAGGTCTATGTCGCCTTTTTCGCGGGGTTTTATTACGAGGAGCAGAACTATGCCCACGAGCGCCGCGCCCGCTATGCAGAGCAGTACCACAGAGGCAACGTTGTTTTTAAGCCAGTTGCTTTCACCTTTTAAGGTTTTGGCTGCCGCCGAAACGCTTATGCACATGTATGCGGATACGCTGTCGGTTGCGTAAACATTGTCTGTTGCGGTGACCGCGATTACATAGAAGGTGTTATCGTCCTGCGGAACGAAGGTGAGCGAGTCGCTGTCGCTGTAATCCCACGCGTAGTCTACGTAGTCGTCGTAGTCGGCATCGGTTTCTTCTATATCGTTAATCGACTTTATTGTGCGGAAATATATGCTTGTGGTTACCCTTGATATATCGAGTGTGCCCGAATATTTATTGTCAGCAACCTGTTCAAGAAGCTCCTCTATTTCAGTACTAGTATAATTATTTGTACCTGAACCGTTTGAACTACTTGTACTATCATTATTTGTCACAGTTTTCAGCAGTTCTGTTATTTCGTCGTAAGAGAGTATATCGCCCTCGTACTCGAAGTAAGCCGAGTTGTTAAAGAGCCTGTCTACCATATCGATGAAATCGGAATAAGATATTGTTTCGCCGCCCAGCACCTCGTCTACAAAGCTTGCGAGGTCGAACACATACAGCGAGTAGGTGGCTTCGTAGTTAGAGCTGAGACCCGTTATATCGAACGAGGAAGCAGTGTATTCACTGCCCACGAATGCAATATCTTGCGCGGTAGGCGTTTCGATTGAAAGTCCTTCGTAGTCTACATGGAAACTGAACACGGGGACATAGCCTTTCAGCTTGCTGTTGTCAGGGTCTTCTAACAGTTCTTCGAGGTCGCTCGTGGATATATAGACGATAGTGCCGCTGGTGCTGTCGCTACTGCTGTAACTACTGCCGCCGTTGCCACTGCTGGTGGTTTCGTTTAAATACCACATTTTGTTGCCCGAAGAGTCGGTAACGTAGATTACAAACTTATAGTCGCCCTCGTTATCTAACTCTATTGTTAGTTCGTTATAGGATAGCGAGGTTGAAGAGCCGTAGTCGTCACCTGCCAGATAGTATATAGAGAAAGTGAGCGAGGTGTAGTCTGTATAGTTATCAGAAACATAATCTTCAAACGAAGGCAGGTATAAATAGTTGCCGTCGCCGGCAGAAGCCCCCTGCTCTGTAATAGCTTCTTGTACAGCCTTATTGTAGTCTTCTACGATTTTTGCAACTGTATATGTGTAACTGCTTGCCTCTTCCTCGTCCTCGTCCTCTTCTTCCTCGGCAGCGCTATTGTCAGAGGCGTTGTTTACGTAAGTTGCGCCCTCTGTATCGTTTACAGCTTTAATGAAGGGGGTGTCGTTTATATATGCAAGGCTATCGGAATCTATATACCAGTCTATGCTGACATAGTCTGTATTGGCGTAACCTGCGGTTGTGGAAGAGCTGTCTGCTACGTAGATATAAATTTTTACGTATGCATACGCGTCGCTTGTTGTATCTTTACAGCCGCACGCATAGCTATAATCACCTGTGTAAGAGCCTGATTCGCGGATAACGTTGGCTGTGGTGCTTGAAGTTACCTCTACAAACGCTTCGTTCAAGCCCTCGGAAGAGTTGTAACCGTAGTTATAGCTTGTGCCACTGCTACTTTCGCCGCTTTTGGTCTTGGTGGTGACACAGGTAGTACAGCTACTGGTGGTGCATGTACTGGTGTTGGTGCAAGTACTGCAAGTGGTGGAGCTACTGCTTGCGGTAGTACTGGTATCGCTTTTGCCCGCAGTTACCATTTCTTCGGAAAGCACGTAGTAATAGAGCGTAGACTTGGGCGATGTTGCCAGCATATCTATAACGGTGTAACCTATATCTATGGCATGGCCGTAGCGCAGAGTGGTTACTACCTCGTCAAGGCACACCACGGGGGAGGTGTTATCGCTTACGGCAGGGGTGCTTGAACCCGAAGTTGTAGACTCAAACGACTGACCGTTGAACGAATAGAGCACCATTTGTGCGGCGTAGGTATCGCTTGAACTTGAAGGGTCGTTATATTCGGGGAAGGTTGCGCTGTAAGTGAGCGGTATTACCGAAGTACCCGAGGACGAAGAAACATATTTTGCATAGCTTCCGCCCACGTTGGTAAATGTGCCCTCTACAATAGTTGTGCCGTCTGTTTCAACGCATGTGTCGTCAGCTAATTTCTTTTTACATGTTCCTCCGGTTGTAGATAAACTTTTGCTCTCTTCAATGCTATCTATTACATTTACATATGAGCCGTCAGTTACAACTACGGTGTATGTGCCTCTTGAATAGGAAACAAAGCTTATGGTTATTTTGTCAAGGTTTGTGAGAAGTTTACAACTGCTACTATCACCCTCACTAAGAGTATTTGTAACATCTGCAAGGGTGTAGTTTGCTACGTCCTCGTCGCCTATTACTACATAAACACCTGCGCAACTGCTACTACTATCGCCACTGTTGGTACTTGTACTGCTGTCAGCGGCAATAAAACGTATATAGTTAGTCGTAACGCCGTCTTCGGTGGCGGAGTATTGCTGTGACTGGAACTTTATGGTGAAAGTTTCGAAGGGAAGCTTGCCTGCGTTGTCACCTTCTGTTATGGTAGGGAAGCCTATTGTGGTGGAAAGGTAGCCCTCTGTGCCGCTCTGTTCACCACTGCTGGACGAACTATCGTCATCATCGTCATCGTCGCTACTTGTCGAACTGCTTGCGGAGGAATACCAGTGGAAGGCAAGGTTTTTACGGTAGGTTATGGCGTCGTCTTCATCCTCGAACAGGAAAGAGACGTAATTGGTTGAACTATCGTCTGAACTTTCTGAATCGCTTGAATCAGAAGAACTCGAAGTAGTCACCTCGTAATTGGCTATCGAGGCGTTGTCAGACGTGACGAAATATGTTGAGCCCGTGAGGGAGATACTTCTTTCAGCGCTGGCAACGGTTGCCCCGAAAATGAGAGAAAGCGCCGTGATAACTGACGCAACAAAGATTATTGCCAATGTAAATACAGAATACTTTTTATAAGTCCTCATACCTGCTCCGTAAAGGGGTAAGTTTTAGTGGGATTGCGGCAAAAAACAGCCGCCATTGCATACTTTGCAATAATAGAAACAGTTTACCATTAAAATAAAGTACTTGTCAACCGCTTTTATTTGCGGTGGCAAATACTTTTTAATTTTTCACATAAAATGCAATAATTCAGCCGTTTAAAGCTATATTGAACAGCTTCCACGGCGGCTCTGACGTGGGCGGTTCGGCAATGAATTTTAGCCTTTCGCCCGTTACGGGGTGGCGGAACGCGAGCGAATAAGCCCACAGCGCAAGTTTGCCCTTTATTGCAGTGGCGCCGCCGTAGCGCATGTCGCCATACAGGGGCGCGTTTATGGCAGCCATTTGCACGCGGATTTGGTGCGACCTGCCCGTGTGGAGCTTTATATCGGCAAGCGAAAGCCCCTCTGCCTCTCCCTTTATTTCGTATTCGAGCGAGGCGAGCTTTGCGCCCTCCTCCGTCTGCGTGCACACATAGACCATGTTGTTTATGGCGTTTTTGCGCAGGTAATTTTCTAACACGCCCTTGCGCTTTGTGGGAACGCCGCACAGCACGGCGAAGTACTTTTTTTCAAAGCCGCCCGTGCGGAGCTGTTCTGAAAGCCTTGCCGCCGATTTAGAGGTTTTGGCATAGACCATTACGCCGCCGGTGGGGCGGTCTAACCTGTGCACAAGACCCAAAAACACGTTGCCAGGCTTTGAATATTTTTGCTTTATGTAGTGCTTTATGCTGTCGAAGAGGTTGTCGTCGCCGCTTTCGTCGGGGCAACATGCCACGTTGCGGGGCTTTAAAACGACTATTATGTGGTTATCTTCGTGCAAAATTATAAGGTCTTCGGCGTTCATATGTTATGCCCCTTTGGTTTGTGTGCCCTTTGGTTTGTGGTTTGGGTTTTGGGTTTTGGGTTGATTTTTGCGTTTTTCGCCGCGTTTGCGCCGCGTTGGGTTGCGTTGAGTTTGAGTTGGGTTGTGCGCCGCGTTTGGTTTGGGTTTGGGTTTAGGTTGGGTTTGCGCCGCACCTGCGAGCAAGTTTAAAAGGTGATTAGTCCGCTTGCTCCGCAGGGCAGAACAACTTCGCCCTCGTCTGTGGGCAGTCCGAGTTCGTACGCCTGCGCCCGACCTTTGCGCGCGCCGAACGCGAGGGAAAGTATGTTTTTTAAGACCGAGGGCTGTAAGCCCGTGGTGTAGCTGTTTATAAGCACGAACAGCGGAGTTTCGCTTAAAAGCTGTGAACAGAGGGTGACGAAGTCGAAAATGTCGTCCTCTATCTTCCACGTTTCGCCCGAAGGCCCCCTGCCGTAGCTGGGCGGGTCCATTATAATTGCGTCGTAGCGGTTGCCGCGGCGGATTTCCTTTTTGACAAATTTTGCGCAGTCGTCTACTATGTAGCGGATTCCGCTTTCTATACCCGAAAGTCGGGCGTTGCGACCAGCGCGCTCTACCATGCCCTTTGCCGCGTCTACGTGGGTGACCAATGCGCCGCTTTTTGCGCAGGCAACGGACGCGCCGCCCGTGTAGGCGAACAGGTTTAAAACCTTTATCTGTGAGTTTGGCTCTTTTGCCGCTCTGCCCTCGATTAGGGAGCGCATGATGTCCCAATTTGCGGCTTGTTCGGGGAACAGCCCAGTGTGCTTAAAGCCCATGGGCTTTATTATAAACTGCAAATCGCGGTATGATATGCTCCACTCTTCGGGGATTTGGCGGCGATATTCCCAGCCGCCGCCACCCTTACTGCTGCGCCTGTATACGGCGGCCGTGCCCTTGTGGGCGTAGAGGTCGCAAGAGGCGTGCCATATCACCTGAGGGTCGGGGCGGAGAAGCACTATATCGCCCCAGCGTTCGAGCTTCATGCCGTCGCCCGTGGCTATTACGTTGTAATCCTTCCAGCCGTCGGCAAGTTTCATGCCATAAATTATACAACAAAAGGGCAGGCGTTGTAAAGCAAAAACGGAGGCAAAGCCCGTGGCAGAGGGCGCATTAGGCATTACGCATTAAGCATTAAGCATTGCCTCTACGCTTCGGTGCGGCAGGGGCGGAAAAAGGGCGCACGGGAGTTGGCTATGGGTTTGGCGAGGGGTTTGGCAATGGGTTTGGCTATGGGTTTGGCTATGGGTTTGGCTATGGGTTGGCATTGGGTTTGGCGAGGGGTTTGGCGAGGGGTTTGGAGTATAAAAAGGCGGCGGGGGGGGGGGGGGACGCACCCCCCCACCCCCCCCCCCCCCCGCCGCACGTTTCACCGCCGCAGGTTTAAGTCCGCACAAGTTTGCGCGCACTTGGTTTAGTTTTCAGCGCATTACGCACTACGCATTACGAATTGCGCACTATGCATTACGCATTGCGCATTACGCATTACGCATTACGCATTACGCATTACAATTAAGTGTACTGCGCGAGCAGGTTATACAGCGTGTTGTAGTACTGCCCGAGGTATGCCATGGCAGTGGTGTCAGAGGCGTATAGCGTCATGCGCTCGTTGGGGTCGGAGATTGCCATGTAGTAGTTTTTGACGATAGTATACCTTTCTACATAGGAGAGCGAATAGTCGACTATGTAACCGGTGCTCTCGTCCTCGCCGAGTCCGCTGTCGCCGAGCTCGTCGTCGGTGGTGGGCTCGTTGAGCGAGAGGTTATATATCAGCTGTTCTTTCAAAATCTCTACCTCACGCTCGTACTCGGCTTCGAGTTGGGCGCATTTGGCCTCGTATATGCCCGAATTAAGCGTGCCGTTTGCCACCACTATGTTGTAAAATGCCTGCTTGTCCTCTTCGAGCTGGTGGGCAAGCTCGTTCTTGTTCTTCTGCGCGGTGCGCAACAGCTTTGTCTGCACCACTGAAAGGGCGAGGATGTCCTCTTCCTCCATATCCAAAATATCGTAAGTCACCTGTTACCCCCTTGCAATGTATTCGGCGCGCACCTCGACAAGCTGTGAACACTCTATTACTATGCGGAATGTTCGGGCGAGCGCGCCCACCTTTATCACCTTTAAATCGCCCTCGAAGGTGCGTTCGCGCCCGTTCCACTGCACGGTTACTTTTTGAATTGAACCGCATATATGCAGCTTTGAAAGGTATTTTTGACAGCCTACGCCGAAATCGGTTTCGCCGCTGTCCCAACTGCCAAAAGACAGCGTTTTGAGTTCGTAAAGGTTGCCGTTGAACAGCGCGACCCTGCCTGCGCCGCTGCAAATGCAGCCGACTTCCGTCATGATATAGCTTGCGCGCTCCTCTTCGCAGTCTATGCAGGCGACGGCAGGCGAGCCATTTAAACTGCCGCAAACAAAGTATGTACAGCCGAGCGCCGCCGCGGCCGTTGCGTCGCCGAAGCCCTCTAAACACTCGATTTCGGGGCACTCTATGTCGTTGCCGTCAAAACAGCGCAGACCGCCCGACGTATAAAAATACAGCTTGTCGGCGCATACGCACGCAGTGCCCTCGACCACCTCTTCGCAGGCAGTATCGGCGAACTGCACGCGGAAGTCCTCTGTGTCGCCGTAGATTCGCAGAATGGTGAGCCCGTACTGCCTTACGGCAATCAGCTTGTCGTCGTACGGAATGAGCGCGAGCACGTTGCCGAATTCGGCGGAGAGGCGGATATATCCTGCGCCGTAAAGCTCTTCCTCCCAATCGCGCACATCGCCTGCCCTTGACCAGCGAATGGTAAGCGCGTCGTCAGGGTCTACGCCGAACAGGCGGAAGTAGTGCACTGCGGCGCACTTTAAAGCAGGGAAGCTTTCTGACACTATCGACGAAGAGGAGGCGCACAGCGATTTTTCGCCGCCTATGACTATGACGAAGTCGTCAGCGCCTTCGGTGCAGGAGGCAAAGCAGGGCTGGTCTTTGAACTCTTCGGCGACGGAGAAGAAGTAGCCCCTGAGCCGCGTGGAACGGTAGAGCGTGCCCGAATTGTACAGGTAGAAGTCGCCCTTCTGCGACAGACACGAGACGGAACCTGCGGACGGAGCGTCGTGGCACTCTATCTGCGACAAACCGTACCCAGGTTCCGCCGCATCGCCGCATATATTTAAACCGTACAGCCTGCCGCAGAAGTCGTTGGCGGCAAACAGCACCTTTTCTTTGCCGACAGAAGCAGGGTATTTGGTGCGCGCCCCGTTCATACCCACCTCCGCGCGGAGATATGACCGCCACGCGGCAGGGGGCGCAGACGCTCGGTTTCGCGCACGTAGCGCGCCTCCCAACACTCTGACGCCTCGTATGCGCCCGTTATAAGGCAGTATTCGGCGCATACTCCGTAGGCAATCAGCCTTGCGCCTACAATCGCTTCGTCGTAGTCAGAGCTGTCGTCAAGTGACTTTTCGAGCGGACAGTAGGCGTATTCTATGGTATATTCGCCGTCATCGGCAGAAAGATATTGCGGCTCTGTGCAAAACTTAACCATTTGCCTGCATTTTAAAAGGCGCAGAATTTTTACGGGAGTGTGCGAAAGCGATGTATAGTAGAACTTTCCGCCCGACACCGTTATTTCCTCGCGGCAGACGAGGGGGAAGTAACCGCGCGCGAGCTCGTCCTCAACGGCGTTGAAGCAGTGAACAAGAGCGTCTATGGCGCGGTTGTACTCCTCGTCATCGTCGTCCCCGCCAGCATTTAATTTTGCAAGGTAGCCGTCCATCTCCAAAAAGGCGAGAGCCTGACTGATTATGTCGGAAACAAGCATAAATAACCTCCTGTATGATTGATATTTGCGGCATATACGCCGCCCTTTTGCCGCGCCCCTGTATGGGGCGCGGCAAACTGCCTGCGGCGTGAAAATTATCAGAAGCCGCTTATAATACCCTGCGCGCAGGGTCTTTTGCACACAAGTTCGGCATACTTTACCAGCGTGGCGCTGTACGCCGCCTTGCCGGGCACCTGCTTTAAAATTTTGCCGTCCTCATCTTCCAGCCACGACCAGTCGCACAGCTGGCACAATACGAAGTCGTCTGTATTTACAAGGTAGATTGCGCTTTCGGGGCAGTACCTGTCAGCTACGACGGGTATGCCGTCGAAGAGAATGGCACTGTAACCGCCCTCTAAAACAGTTGTGGCAGGCTGTAACCTGTCGGCGGTGAGCAGAGCGGCAATCGAGGCTTTGGTAGTGTATGAGCACAAAATCATGTTGGGACGGCGGTTATAAAACTTTTCTAAAAAGTTTATCTTTTCCATGATGAGCTCTTCGGTAAGTTGGGTCACTGTAAACTTTGCAGGGACGAGGTAGCTGTCTGTGCGGTCGTTGCCGTACAGCTCGTCGGTGCCGAACAGCGACCTGAACCCAGTTATTTCGTTGCCGTAAGCACCGCTTACATACAGCCCCTTGCCAGAAATCGGCTCTTCCTCGGAGTGGGGCACGGAAGAGAGGGTGATACAGCCGTTTACGTAGTCTACCGAGGTTACGGTTAAGCCCTCGCCGCCGTCTACAATACTGCTTGAATCGCGCACGTCTATCACCATTCCCTCGCGCAAGCGACCCACGTTATCCACATATACTTTGGACGAATTGTAAGAGGTGACCGAAGCGAGGTAGCCGTTACCGTCGCCGTACAGCATACGCGAAAAACTTACCCTTGCGCTCTCTACCAGTCCCTCCATTTCGGCGTTGACGAGATTGACGAACGCGCCGCTGCCGTCTTTAGAGGCGCGCAAGGCTTTATCTGACACTTCTATGGTGCCGTAGAGGTTTTTGAGGGGCGCGGTGAGGTCTATGTACCTGTTGCCGGCGGCGGCAGGAAGGTCGCCGTCCTCCGAGCCTGCCAGCACTCCGTTGCCCTCGCCGCGAACTACTGCTATTTTTACGTCTTTGCCGTACACCTGCGAACTGTTCTTTTCTATGGCGGCATAGAAGGGCGAAATTGCGTCGAGCTGAGCCGATACGGCTTCGAGGTAGTAAGATTTTAAAGCCTTATCGGCATTTGAAATTGTTATCAAAACTTTTTTCCTCCTAATTTTCGGTATTTAAGAATTGTTCGGCAAGCCTGCCAGCCTCCCTTATGGTGGCCGGCTTACTGCGCGGCGCAGGTACGCCCACTCCGCCCGTGACAAAGGGCACGGTGCGCCCCACGCTTACTTCGCGGAGATATTCCCCTATTATGCGTTCGCGCGCGTCGGGGTCGTCCACGCCTGTATTCTGCGCCGAAGAGGGCACGGGCGCGTTTTCCGCCTGCGCGGGCGCGTCCTGTGCCTTAATCTTTTCTTCCAGCTCTTTGAGGCGTTGACTGCGTCGGGTGAACTCCGCCTCCAAGCTTTCATAGGCGCTTAAAAGGGCCTGTACGTCTTTGAATTTGCCGAGGTCTGTCGCAGCCTTAATCTCTTCCGCCTCTGCGGCGTCTGCCGTACCCCTGCCGTTTTGCGTAAGGTTATCCATTCTGTTTTTCCTCCAAAAGTTTATTTTTATGGTTTTTTATGTGCGCGGATATGCGCGATTCAGTTGCCGCGTCCGTCACGCCCGAAAGCAGGTACGCCGTGTGTTCGGCTATGTGCACAGAGTGGTCGTCGTAGTCGTGCACGGGCATATCCATACTCTCCATAGCCGAATTTTCTTCGGCGGCGCGGGAGGCGTGAAGCTTTATAAGGTCGCGCCCCGCGGCAAAGCTGTCGTAACCTATATATCTTAAAATTTTGTTCTTCGCAGAGCGTGTGAGCCTGCCCTCGTCGTCAGATAAAAGCCCCTTATCTATCAGCTCGTACGCCACATTGCGCCGCTCCGCCGGGGTGAGGTTTACGTCGCTGTCAGACTCCAATACCACATCGTCCGACGATATATCGCCGCCCTTGAAATAGTACACTTTGAGCAAGCCTCCGTCGCCTGCACAGCGCAAAAGGCGCGTTTGGGCGGCAAACTGCCTGTAAAGACGGAGTATGTGCTTGCCGATGAGCTTTATCGCCTGCTTGATTGAGTCGTAGCTGACGTTGAGGCGCGCGTCGTCCTGCTCTATCAGGAGCTGTAAACCCGTTGCCGAGGTCACCGAAGAGAAGCTGTCACCGTTCTGCGTTATGCCGTTGGTGCCGGAGATTTTAGAAAATTCGTTCTGCAAAGTCTCTTCCTCCCTCTCGAACGCCTCTGGCAGAGTGCCGAGCGTGAGCATTTCAGGCGGCTTGCCGCCCTGCCTGTATATGAGCACCTTGCCGGGTCTTAAACCGTCCTCTATGAGTTCGTCGGTATCGACCGAGCCCTCTTCCACCGCCACGGTGCCCATGGATATCCTGTTTAAAAATTCATGTTTACGGTTGCGCACGGCGTTGTATGCGCGCTGTACGGGAATCATTCTGTCCACCACGCTCGCACCGAAAAAACTGCCAGCAAGCGGCATGCACACCTGCTTTATAAATGGATAGCCGCGCGTGCCGCCGTCGCCGTTTATATAGGGCAGGTCGCCGTCGTATAAAAGCTTGCCGCCTGCGACCACAGTAAGCCTGCCTTCGGGCAAATCTGCCGTGGGACGGGTGTACCGCTCGATTACCACTTCGTAGCCGTGTCGAACAGCGCGCACCGAACCCTGCGAGGTGTGCGACGACGCCGAATAGGGCGACAGGGCAAACTCCTCTATGTCCCTGCCCGAAAGTTTTACGCCGTATGCCGAGTAGATATCCTGCACGGGCACGGCGCGGGCGTAGATTATGGAGGGCTGTGCCGCAATATCCTCTTCGGCGAGGGTGTAGGGGTAGATTTCAAACGGGGAGAGAGGCACGACGCGCACCTCGCCCTCGCGCAGTTTTTCTCCCTCGGGCGTGACGGCTATTGCGCTTCCGCCCTCGCTGTCCCACAACACCTTATAGAATGAAGTGCCGCAAGTTTCAGACCAAACCGTGGCTGTGGATATTGCGCTTTCCAGCCCCGAACTTTCGCCAGCCGCCGAAAGTATTGCCGAAGCAAGCTCTGCCGCGGCGGAGTCTGCCTCTTCGTCGGAAGCCGCCCTTACGGCAAGCGATGGACGTATGCGCGCCAGCTTTGCGTAGCGGATATCGAGGGTTGGCGCTATGTGGTTGAACACCCTGCGCGTCTGCCAATAGTAGCCCTTTTCCTCATCCACCACCTCGTCGGCGTAGTTTATGCCGCAATACTGGTTGCCGCACACAAAGTTCATGTTCAGCTCCCAACCTGCCTCCACCTTTCGCCTCTCCTTCTGCCGCGCGGCGAAGTCCTCCTGCACCTCGCGAACCAGCCTCTCCTCCGCCGACTGTTGCGACGGAATAAAATTTTCACTCAACTGCGTTTTCCTCCTTTAACATGGCTATGAGTTTTTGTCTGCGCTCTTCAAGCTGTTCGTCGGTGAGCTCCTCCACAGCCGCCTCGCCGTCTAACAGCATCTTCACCGCCTTTATGTCCGGCGGAACGTCGCGGCGGGTGACTTTGCGCTTTACAAGCTTCAAACCGTCGCCGTCTACGGCGTACTCCTCCACCACCTCGCCCGTGTTGAAACCCACCGCGCACTTTAAAAGTGCGTCCTTTAAACCTTCATCGTTCAATTTTTTCTGTCAACCTCCTTATTCTGCGCGCCTTGTCTTTTGATACCGCGCCCTGCCCCCTGTCAGGCAAGGCAGGGCGCGGACGGCTCATGATAAAGTACCTGAGCTCGTCCATGCTGTGGTCGTCACGCTTTACGGGGCTGTCGCCGCCGCCCCAACTGTAACCTTTGAACTCCTCTATCATGTGCGCACATCCCTCGAATATGAACAAGTCGGGCGTGCCGTTGCCGCGTGCAAGGTAGCTCTTTACGCGAGATATGCCTGCAAAGACATCTTTGTTTACGTTGGTATCGGCGGCAATGCCGCGCTCGAAGAACAGCTGTGCCACCGACTGCGTGCACGCGAGCGTGCGCTGGTTTGCCGCGCTGTCTATAAGGGCGGACAACCTGCCGCCGCAATCTCTCTTCCAGCCGATTTTTTGCGAAATACTGCGGATAGCTTCGGCGTGGTAGTCTATATCCCTGCCCTTTTCGTAGTGTTCGGCTACGACATACACGTTGCCGTCCCAGTCCACGCAGTACCAGTGCGCCGAGAGCGGATTGTTGAGCCCAGGGTCTATGGATATACGCTCCTGCCACTCGGGCGGCACGGAGAACGGCTTTATGACGTGCACGCTCTCGTCAAATTCGGGGTAGACCAGACCGCACCCCTCTGAAAATTTGCCGTACTTTCTGCTGTCGAGTGCCTGCGCAGAAAGCGCGCCCTCTAACAGAGCCACCTCTTTTTTAGAGAGAAAGGGGTTATCTTCCCAATTCATGAACTCGTACCACACCTCGCGGTTGCGGCTTCTGTTTAAGTAAATTTCAGAATAGACGAAAGTTCTGCCCTTTAATGGTGTCATAGTGCCGAAGATGTCGCCCTGCCTGTCCATCACTCTCATAAGGCACTCCTCGTAAATATCGCGCGGCGGCTCTTCGTCGAACCACACGAAATCGAGCGATGCGCCCTGAAACTTTTCCCTGCCCTGGTCACAGCTTTTAAAGCCTATGGTGGATATGCCGCCGAACACGTTCTTTATCTTAATCTGGTCGATAACGCCCGAAGCGGGGCTGTCCTTCCTGCCAGAGAGCATGACGATATCGGCTATCCAGCCTTTGGGAAGATAGTGGAGTATTTTGCTCTGCGCCACATCGCGCTGTACCTGTTGCGAGAGGGACACCACCCAACCAAACACGTTGCGCCTGTTTTTGCGGTAGGGGTGTATTCCGCGCGCCATCCATATCGCCTCCACCGCGCCGCACTCCGTCTTGCCCGAACGGTTGCCGCCGAATACCCACCTGTTGCGCTTTTTGCACCTGTGGAAGGCTATCTGCTTTTTGTGCTTCTTTCTGCCCGAATTGTACGCAGACAACCTGTCGGTGCGCCTGCGGCGTTCTAACTCGTTTTCCACCCTTACAAGCTCGTCTAAAATTTTATCTCTGTCCATATTCCCCCATAGAAATTTGCCGCTGGCAAATTTCAGTGTAGAGTTTCGGCTATGCCGAAACGTTTTCAGTTATGAGCGCGCCTGTCGCCGCGCGTGATAATATGATTGCTCACGCAATCATAACTTGCCGTAGGCAATTATCACGCGTTTTGCCTCGCAAAACGCTTATCACTTATCACTTGCATAAGCAATCATAACTTGCCTCAGACAACCTCACGCGTTTTGCCTTGCAAAACGCTCATCACTTATCACTTGCCGCAGGCAATCATAACTTGCCGCAGGCAATTATCGCACGTTTTGCCTCGCAAAACGCTTATGGCCGCGGCGATTTGCCTTTATCAGCAAATTATTACAAAATATGTTAATTTTCTTGCTGCGGCGGCGGCTAAAATGGCGTTGTATGAAAGGTTTGCTTGCCGCGGCGCTGGGTTTTGTCGCAGCTGTGTGTGCCGCAATGTGCGGCGCAGTGACAACGGTATATGTCCGCGCGGACGATACCGCCGAGGCAGTGTATGCACGCGCAAACTCGCGCGAAAGCTACTTCTGCTCTTCTGCCGACCTGTCTTACGGGCTGTTTGCCGTGCCGTATACGTACTGCGTGGAGGTGCTCGGCGAAGAGGGCGACTGGTATATCGCCAAATATGCCGATGATTACGGCATATACCGCGCCGTTTACGGGTATGTGCGTAAAGCCGACTTCACCCTTTTAGACGAAACGCCCGAAGTAATATACCTGTATAAACAGATAGATGTGACCTATTCGCACCAATCCTCAGGCGGAAGTCTGCCCACCATAGACGATATAACCGTAACGGCGGCGTTTTACGGCAACTATTACAGCGGCGCGGCAGGGTATTCGTATGTGCTTTGCCAAAATTCATACGGCTATATATCAGGGGCAATCGAAGATTACACACTTATAGACATCGCCGACGACGGGGACGGCGAAGAAGTGGGCGAAACGCAGTCGGCAGGCAATGTGGTGGCATACATAGCGACGGGCGTTATTGCGGCGCTTGCGATAGGGCTTGTGGCGATAGCTTGCACCCGAAGCTCGGGCAGGCGGAACAAAAGTGCGGAATAAAATAATGTTATGTACTTACACGCCGCATACGGTTATTTGCGCAATATGCGGCAGGCAACTGCATTACCCTCCGCTTAAATGCCTTCGAAAAAGCACAGTTCGGAAGCTATCTTTGCGCCCTCGGCATAGCGCGCCGCCCTTCCCCTCATTCTGCGCACGAGGAGCACAGACAGTCTGTGCGCTTCGCGGCGGACTTCCTGCGGCAGTGCCGAACTTTGGCGTGAGCAGGCATATCGCCTTAAAAAATCCCTCTCCCCCTCGTCCAACCCGTACATTGCCCCATCTATAAAGGCGTAGAATGCGCAGACCTGACCCTTCTTTTCGATAAGCGCTGCCACGGCTTCTGCGCAGTATTCGGCGCCGCGCGTGCTGTCACAGTTGAGCGCCTTAAACAGAATGAGCCTGTCTAAACGGGCAAGCACCTCCTCTGCGCAGAAATAGAATTTTAACGCCCTTTTGAGCTTCATCCCTCTGCAACCTCCAAAAAAACAAACATTTGTTCGTGTTTGTAGTTGGATTATAAACCCATAAATATGACAAAAGTTTCATATTTAAAAATTTATTTGTACTTTTTTTGAAAAACTTTGCGTTATTTTTGCGTACTGCGGCGGTAAAAAACATATTTCGGCGGCAAAAAGTGTTGCGTGAGAGCATGCGAAGTGCGGAGAGGCTTTTTAGCAAGATGCACAGATTACGCGCGCAGACAGCGCGCAGTTATATAATTTTTAAAAAATGTTTACAATCTTATAAAGGTGTGCTATAATTTATCTGTGAGAAAATTGATTGCGCTTATTACAACGCTTGCCGTAACAGCCACGTTGGGCGGAGCGGCGGCAGTATACGCGGAAGATGCGTCCGACAGCGGGCTGAGTTACCCGAGTTTTGTATCTCAACTCAGTGATATATCGGTCAGCAGTTACGCCGTGTACGGCGATACGTTTGCCCTTGCGAGTACTTATACGTTGTATATATATACGGGCGGTACGCAGGCGGCGAGCAACGGCGGCTATAAATATAGCGGCGGCACGTTGGAGAGCTACTCCTCCTACTTCGCCATTACCGATTTGAGTTACGACAGTGACGGCACACTGCACCTCTATGACGGGACTTACACATACACATATTCGGACGGAAGCGTGACGCAAGATAGCGCAGATTTTTCGAAACTTTTTAAATATGCTAATGTGTATACTTCGGGAGACGCCGACTTTGTCATATACACGATAAAAAACAATATTTTATACGTAATCAACCCAGGCAACGGCAATAGCGAGGTAAAATCGTTTAACGGCTCACTTTACTCAATGCTGAAACAGGCAGATGACGGCACCATTTATGTTATAAGGGGCGGAAAACTTTGCATAGTAGAGGGCAGTACATCGACCGAGGCACCTGTAAAAGAGCTGACGTTTGAATATACCGACCTTTCGTACGGGGAAAAGATAGAGATTGGTGACTGCGCCGAACTTTTACAGACAACGGAAACCAGCGACAAATACGTAATTGTGCCCAAGGAGCAATATGTGACGAGGATAGACCTATCCGATTTGAGCGGCACATACTTTAAGACCGTTACCGTGGACGGCGTACACACTTATAAGCTTGAAAGCAATATGAAGGCAGTGTTGCTGTGCACGAGCGGAAGCGCCATGATAGTAGCCTCTGGCGGCGAAGCGTATATCACCACCAAAGTAGAAACAACATACAGTCTGACAGAAACCGAAGCCAGCTTTACAGATGGACAGATTGTTATGGAGGTTGGGCTGTACTCCTCCCCCTACATCAGCGAAGGCACAAAGATTGCCACCCTTGCCGAGGGCACGACGGTGAGCGTTTTATATAAACTATCGGCAGAGATTGATGGCGAACAGATATTAGAGACAGACTTCTACTGCGTGAGCTACACCAACGGCAAAACGCTTACGGGATATGTTGCGACGGGATTTTTATCGGAGTATGTGTATGTAACGCCCTCTGATGACGATTTGACGAATGAGTGGAACAGCGATTACAGCGAAGAGAACGTTGTGTTTACCGTGGCACTGGTTTTAGTTATAGTAGTTCTTGTTATCAGCGGCGTGGTATATATTGCATATTTCAGTGGGTCAAACAGGCGCAATAAAAAGAAACCGAACGCCGACGACGAATACGGCGACAGCGACCACAGCGGCTATGGCGGCTATGGCGGTCGCAACGGCAGATACGACGACTACGACGAGTAAACGAAATAATTTATGCATATTGCCGCACCTACGGGCTGTTACAGCTTGCGGCGCACCGCATTAAAGGCATAAAAAGCGTTAAATATAAATAGGCAGTCGCGCACATTCGTGCGCGACTGCCTATTTATTTATATTCGGTTATATTTATTGCCGCCGCAGATTGGCGCGGAAGGCACGCGCAAACTGCAAAAACGGTTTAGTTTTGCGATAACTACGGGGCAATTACTTTTTTACGCGCACAACTGCGCGGTAAATTTTTCTGCCCTCCTCCATAAACTTGCGCTCGTACTCGGTTATCACGTTGCCCTCGAATGGCTGTGCGGCGAGGTCGCGGCACACATGAACTACCTCCCACCCGCAGTCACTGTAACTTTCGAGCGAGAAATCGAAGAAATCGGCGTTATCGGTCTTTTGCCATATCTCTCCCCCCTCTGCAAGCATATCGGCGTACATAGAGAGCAGGCGCGGCGAAGTGAGGCGCTGGGCGGCGTAGCCGAGTTTGGGGAGAGGGTCTGAAAAGTTGAGGTATATGCGCGAAATACTGCCCGAAGGGATATACCGCGGCAGAACTTCGGCAGGGCAGTTGATAAACCTGACGTTTGCAAGTTTTTGCGCCTTTGCCGCCTCGCACGCAGAAATTATTACGTTAGAAACGCGCTCTACTGCAATAAAATTTATATCGGGGTGCAGTTTTGCCATTCCGCATACAAAGCCGCCCTTGCCGCATCCTACCTCTAAATGGACGGGGCGATTGTTAGAAAACATTTTGCCGAAATCTATGTACGCCTTGTTCTGCGCGGCAAGCTTCATGTTCTTTTCGGTAAGGTCGGCAGAAATCATTATGCCATAGCAGTCTTTAAGGCGCTTCTCAAAATTGACCTTTCTGTGCATTCTCATAGAAATAATTTTATACGACAGACAAAGAGCCGTCAACAATTTTTTATTAAAAAAATACTCGTCAATACTTTTTTGTGAAAATTTTAAAAATAAAGTTCGGCTTTATTTTGCCCTGAAATGATTTTAGAGGTCGGAGCGCGATTATAAGAGAGGCGTCGGGTGAAAAAATTTTTTTAAGGGGGATGAACAGGGGGAAAATTAAATATGACCGCAAGCCGAAAACTGCGTCGGGGCGCAAAGTTGCGCGTGGCGAAAGTCGCCCTGAACGTTCCCCGAGGAGAGGAACTTTGGAATATTCAGAAGTATCGGCACTGTTGGTCCGCTACGGGTTTGATGTAGCATTAATTTCGCTGATAGTTGGGGCACTGGGTTTTGTTTTAAAGCGCACCGTGCTTAAAGAGCGCCAGCGCATAGTCATGCTTATAACCTACGCCACGGGCGTGGTTATTTATGCGGTATACAAGTGCATAGCCGAACGCGACGCGCTGTTTGCCTTTGTCAACTTTGTAGAGGTATTCGAGCGCGGACTTGCCATTGGAACATTTGCCACGCTTATTACCACCGCCTTAATTAAATTTACGAGCGGCGGAAACAGCGACAGTCTGGGCGTGATAGAGGCGCTTATAGACGGCATTGTGCCAGGCGAAAAATTGAAAGAGTGCGCAAAGGCGATTCTTGCCGCCATAGACGAGGACGCAGAAAGCCTTGCCGCGATACTTGCAGGCATACTTACCTCATATGCGGAGGATGCCGACGAGGCGGATATAGAGTATGCCGCAGAGGAAATTTGCGCCGCGTTTAAATACTCTGACGAAGAGCAATCTACAACTGAATAATCTTTATGCGGGTGCGGCTTTTGCCGCATCCGCATAATTTTATATTGGCGCACGCCTTATAGGGGCACACCGCCTTATAGGGGCGCACCGCCTCATAAGGGCGCACCACCGCCATACGCTATTTTACACTTACGAGCGATATGTCGTACTCCGCGCCGAGAGAAGAGAGAAGATTATCTTTGACGGAGGGATAACTGGAATTATCGTGCCTGAACAGAAAACCGCCCACGCCGAGCAGGTCGCAGTCATTTTCAGTACAGAAAGCTACCAGCGAGCCCAGCCTTTCAGCAATCACCTGTTCTGCGACGCGCAGTACCTCATCGGGCACGAGCTGTCCTGACGGTATGCCTGCGCCCTCGGCGGACTGTACGCTTGCACGGGCGCTGAACTTCGCCTTTAATACGGGCGTTCCGCCGCTCACCTTTGCAGAGAGCGAACTGCGGCAATTTTTAAGTCCGAGGGTATAGGTTATGCCGTCGCTCTGCGCGTTGATTACGGCGAGGCGCACGGGATTTTTTATCAGGTTGAATGCAAACGCCTGCTCTTCATTCAACACGCCGATAAATTGCCCCTGCGAAAATGCCGCCGTTTTAAGGCAGGTGAAACCTGCGGAACCCTCTTCCCCACCTGCCGAAGCTTCGGAGCCTGACGACTGCGACGAACTGCCTGCCTGTCCGCCCGACGAGCCGTCGTCTGAACTCTCGATATACGGCATGTAAGCCGCTCCGCCCACGTCACCGCCGCACTGCGCCAGCATCTTTAAATTTACCGTGCAGGCGTTGGCAGACTTGCGCAACTCTTCTGACATAGCGCGCGAGATTGCCGAGGCGGACATGCCGCCGTCTGACGGCTTTTGCGAGAGCGCCTCTTCCGCGCCGCCACTGCAAAGACCGACAAGCGCGGTGAGCGGAACAAAATCGCCCCTGTAAAAGTAGTCGAGCAGTTCAAAAATGTTGCGCGAGGTACAGCTCTGACCGAGCAGAACAAGGTTGCAAAAGGCAAGTTTGGGGTAGAACCCCGTTTTGGCGTTTATATCGTCGAGCGCGTCAGCCACGCTTGCGCCCGTGCCCGTGACCTGAGTATAAGCCGCGCCGCTTCCGCCCTGCTGGGCTGGCGCAGGAACGGCCGCCTGCACCGTCACAGAAACTCCGTCCGCCTCCGCGTCCAGCCCCATTGCCACCACGATAGACGCCTTGTGTATATCCACCAACCCGAAGTCGT
This sequence comes from uncultured Clostridia bacterium, assembly GCA_965120485.1. Classification (GTDB taxonomy): domain Bacteria; phylum Bacillota; class Clostridia; order Christensenellales; family Borkfalkiaceae; genus Coproplasma. The sequence continues at coordinate 36,078 of CBCPNG010000013.1, read as the reverse complement.
TGGCAAAGAACAGAAATATCATTGCGGCAATCAGCACGCAGAAAATTACGCGCGAAACCTTTTGCATATTAATTTTTTTCATCTGTCCCCTCCGAAGCGGTATTTGAGAGCCCACACGAGGGGCGGCAACAGAAAGGAGATTGCGGCGAACACCGCCCAGAGCGCCCCGCCGAAGAACTGTTGAACTGAAAAGTAGTTGTTGTTAAGAATTATAACAAGCGCCAGCATTACGGCGTTGAGCGCAAGCGAAACTGCGGCGTACCCCGCAGGCCGGGGATTGCTTTTAAACACCGCCTGCCGCACACATTGCGCCGAAAGTTGTAAATAAAACACAAGCGAAAACAACATGCACAGGTCTAATGCGTACACGGCGACGAGGTCTGCCCTGCCCACCATAGAGAGGGCGGTGAAAAATATGCACACCTTGCTTACGGCAAAGTAGGTATCGGGCGCAAGCACTGAATAAACGCCGTAAAAAACAAACAAAAACGCCAGCACGACGAGCGCGCCCGCCGCATAAGACAGCGTTATTTTTGTGCAGTCACCCTTTTTATAGGCAAACCTGCCCATAAGCATAAGCATTACAGCTCCGTCTGTAAAGTTATACAGCGCGAAGCGCGCGCCTGTAAATATCGACGAGGACGAAGTTTTAAGCACGGGCAACAGCCACTGCGCGTTTACTTCGCCGACAGACAGTACAAACACAGCTGCCATGGCTACGACAAACACGGGCAGAGATATATCTGCCAGCCTGCCTGCGTTGTTGAGCCCTTTTGAAGCGGCATATGCCGAAAATATGAAGAAGGGCAGAAAGGTTATAAGCGCAGGAATTGTGTCGTAGAATATCGACTGCACAAACAGCTTTTGTTCGAGCATTGGCATGAGCGAAGCCAGCAGAAAGAACGCCGCCAACACCCACATAAGCACCTTTGCCGCAACGCCGCCGAAGGCGTCGCCCACAATCTGGAACACCGTCTTTTGCGTTTTAGAGCAGGCAAACGCCACCGCCCACACCACCGCCGTCTGCAAAACATACAGCGCCAGCGCAGGAAATATCAGGTCGCGCGAGGCGTAGTATGAGAGCAGTGCGGGCATCATCAAAAGTTTATTCACCGCGGCATATGCCGCCATTATAAAGCATACCTGCCTTGTACAGAGTTCCTTCATTTCTTCTCCTTGATACGGGTTTTATCTCCCGTTTTGAGCGACTTGGGGCGGCGCGACAGAGAGTACATATCCGCCTTTAAAAGCCCGTCCTTCAAGTCGTGCGCAACCAGAGGCGCATAAGGCGAAAGCAACGGCACGCCGTATGCCTGTTCGCTGACAAGATAACACAGCAGAAGGGCGATTAACAATACTATGCCGAATGTGCCTATACTGCCTGCTATTATTAAAAACAGCCAGCGGAGCGTGGAAGTCGTCTCTATAAGGTCGGGCACTACATACAGGCATATGGCCGAAAAAGCCACTATTATTATGGCAGGCGTGGAAATTATGCCTGCCGTTACCGCCGTTTCGCCGAGGACGAGCGCGCCCACAACCGAGAGCGCCAGCCCCACATACTTTGGCATGCGAATAGACGCCTCGCTTAAAACCTCTAACACAAACAGCGTGAGGAACATCTCTATGCTGGGGGAGAGCGGCAGTCCCGAAACTGAACTTGAAATATTTATAAGCAGTTTGAACGGTATAAGTTGCAGTTTAAACAGCTGCGCGGCAACATACAGCCCCGGCAGTATGATGCCCGCGGCAATCGCCACTGCTCGCAGTACCCTTAAAATGGTGGCGCGGTAGGAGGAAATGTAGTAGTCCTCCGCCGACTGAAAGTCCTCGGCAAGCATATATGGCACGGTGAGCGCTATGGGCGAACCGTCCACTATTATGCCCACCCTGCCCTCGCACAGCTTTGCGCAGAAAATATCGGGTTTTTCCGCCGTGGCGCAACGCTTGAACAGCGACCGCGGCTTTGAGGAGATAAACCTGCCTATATATGAGGAATCTGCCACTATATCTATCTCGGTAGAGGCAATCTGCTCCTTTACCTTCTGCGGCAGTGAGCTCGCGCAGATACCCTCTATATAACATATGGTCACGGCGGTATCAGAACGCTTGCCTGCGCGCACCGTCTCCATGCGCAGTTTATCGGTGCGCAGGCGTTTGCGCACAAGCGCGCTGTTTACCTTTATATCTTCGGTAAAGCCCTCGCGCGGACCCTTTACGGCTATCTGCGTGGGAGGTTCGGCAACGGCGCGCCCAGGAGGACTGGTGAGACCTATTATAAAAAACGTCTTTTCGCCGTCTATAAACAATGCCGCAGAGCCATAGGATATTTCGTCTATCGCCATGGCATAGTCGTCGCCCTCCTTTACCTCTGGCGAGGCGAGAATGTAGCGAACGTCGTCTGCCGTGGCGTCCATTTCCACCTGCCTCAGCGGCTTTACCACAAGCTCGCCCAACTGGGGCTTATCTGCCAGCCCGTCAACATATATCAGGGCAAACTTCTTGCCGTGCAACGAAGAGAACTCGTAGCAGATGACGTCTGCCGAAACGAGCACGCCCTTTACCTTTTTTATAGCGTTTTGAAGTGAGTACATAAACATATTATTGTTCAAACGCCGTTTTTTATTATGCGCGCGAAAGTTGACCGCAGGCTTTATGCGTGATAAAATATATGCGGAGAGATTACCATGCAAAAGATAGAGTGCGACAGCGCATATTTTAAACCGACAGACATACTTGAATGCGGACAGATTTTCAGGTTTGAAAAGTTTGAAGATGGCTACCTTGTGTATTCGCGCGACAGGGCGTGCTATACATACACAAGGGGCGACAGGGCTTTTATAGAGTGCGACGATAAAGATTATTTTTATAATTTTTTCGATTTGGGGCGCGACTATGCCGCAATAACGGCTAAGGCGCAGTCTTACGGTTCGCCGCTGCTTACACGCGGAGCGGAGCTCGGAAAGGGACTGAGATTGCTCAACCAAGACGCCGAGGAGATGATTTATTCATTTATAATTTCGCAGAACAACAACATTCCGCGCATAAAGGGCATTATAGGGCGCATATGCGAGGCGTTGGGCGAAGAGCGGGATTTCGGCGGCAGAAAATACCGCGCCTTCCCCTCTTCGGCGGTGCTGGCGCAGGCAGGCGCGCCCTTTTATAAGCAGGCAGGCGCAGGCTACCGCGACCAATACCTTGCGCATACTTCGGCACGGATTGCCGCCGAGGGCATAGACGGACTGCATCCCCTGACCACGGCAGAGCTGAAAGCACGACTGCGCACATACCAGGGGATAGGCCCAAAAGTTGCCGACTGCATTAGCCTGTTCGGATTCGGGCGCAGGGAGTGCTTCCCCGTGGATACGTGGATAGAGAAGGTATATAGAGAGGACTTTGGCGGAACGCTGGGTGACAGAGAGAAGATAAACGGATTTTTTTGCGAAATGTTCGGCGATGAAGCAGGGTATATGCAACAATACCTGTTTTATGCCAAGCGCGAACGCATGTAGGCATTATTTTGCGCATATATGCCATTGATTTAAGAATATTGCCTTGAAAACAGGCATAGAATAATATTATGCCCGATTACTTTACCCACCTTGCAGGCGCGCGGCAGATATACGCGCGGCTGGAAGCGAGATACCGCAACATTATAAGCGACGACAGCCTGTACCTTTTGGGGGCGCAGGGCGGCGACGTGTTCTTTTTTTACGGATTGAGTTACAAAAACAACCCAGGCAGATTCCTGCACAGACTGCCCGCAGCCGAGATATTTGAAAAACTTGCGCAAAAGGATAAATCATACTGCGCAGGCTGGGTGACGCATTACGCGCTTGACAGCGCAATACACCCGTATGTATATGCCTACAAACATACCCATAAAGGGATACTTCTGCACAGAAAGTACGAGGCGGATTTAGGACTTTATATAAGCCGAAAGAGCGGTGCGCGGCGCATTATAATTCCCAAGGAAAAATTGCTTGCATGTACGCCTGCCGTATGCGACAGCATGCGGTCGCTGATGCCAGGCATAACCCCTTCATGCGTGCAGTCATGCCTGAAACGCTACTTTTTATACAGCCGCTCGCTGTTCAACTCTAAAAGTCAGGAATTTGCACTGCCGTGCGACTATTCGTCCGCGTACTCGGCATACCTTTCCGCCGTGGAAGAGGGCAGCGAGATGGTGCGGCGCGTGCTCGACGGCAATATAGAGCCTGAAATTTTTAAAAAAAGTTTTTTGGAAGGAGCTGCAAAGTAACGCGGCTCCCTTTTTGTTGCATACTATACTATATACAAGGCGTTACAACGGCTTTCAACCTTCGGCAAACTTCCCGTCGCAGGGCATGCCTGCAAAACTCTTCTCCCCCACCGCTACTATTGCGCCGTCAGTTTTTTCTGCACACCCCTCGGCTTCCGCAACCACTGAATTTTCATTCTTTTCGCCTTTTCTGCCCTCCGCCTCCCCTTCTTTGCAGAAAATGCTGTCGTAAAGGCTGTGCGACATAAAGCCCTCGTACAGCTCATCCTGCGTAAGCTTTTTTTCGCCGCAGACAAATATGACGTAGCGCTTTTCGTCTAAAAACTTTATGGCGCGGCGGTAGGTCATGCGCCCGTCCGCGAGGATGTATCTTATCTCCGTCCCGCGTGAAAGCGCGGCAGGCGTACAGAAGTTTATGCGTGGGGCTGGCATAGGTTTTTCAAACGCGGAGAGCACGAGAAATACTGCGAACATCAGCGCGCTTACGCCCACTCCGCCGAAAATATACAGCGCAACAAAGGCGCATGCGCACACGGGCGAGAGAGCGCGCACTACTATGTTTGCGGCTCGTTCGCCGAAGAAGTGTTCGAGCGTACAGCGCGCCACCCTGCCTCCGTCCAGCGGATATGCAGGCAGCACGTTTATGGCAAGCATTACGGCATTTGCCTGCATTACAGTATCGGTATAGGCGTAAGTAATAGGCACAAACCACCACAGCCCGGCCAGTGCCACACATATGCAGGCGTTGACGAGCGGACCAGCCAGTGCAAGCTTTACCTCGTCAGAAGGGCGGATACCCTGCAACCTGCACTCGGCAGAGGCGCCGTATGGGGTGAGCTTTATGCCCCTACACTCAAACCCCATACTGCGCGCGCAAAAAATGTGACCGCACTCGTGTAAAAGCGCGGTCAGGGTAAATATTACAAATTCGGGCAGTCCGCCGAAGAACGCCGAAGCCAGCCCCACCGCAAAGAAAAGCGGATGAATACCTATCTTCACGTATTCCAGACGGGCAGTGCGCCGCTTAAAGTGTAGCAGTTTAGCAGTTCGCCGTCAGAGTACATAGACACCGTCACCTCGGAAGAGCCGTCTGAATAGCCCAGAGGAATGTTGCCGAGCACGCTGTTGCCAGCCTCGTAATATACGACGGTGAGTCCGCTGACTATGCTTCTGAACGAGGAGGTGTGCGCAACTTCTACCGAGTATGTACCGTTTGAAAGTTCGGTTACAGTAGACACGGTGCCGTTTGCCACGGGGTATACCGCGCCCTCGCCAGAGATTGTGATTATACCAGATGAAGAAACAGATACGTCGGCGTCGGAGAGTTCAGATATAACGGAATACAATTCAAAGTCGGTATAAGCCGCCTCCGCCGTCGCCTCTTCGGTGAGGGATAGAATAAAGGAGTTTATTGCACTGTTCGGCATGAACACATTGGTGAGGAATATACCCACAGCAAGAAGGCACGCCGCCACTATCTCCGCTATGAGAATTTTGCCCGATTTATCGGCAAGGGTTGCGGCGAACGCCGACTTTTCCGGCTTGGGCGGAACGGTGAGGTCTTCGGCGAACACATAGTCGCCCATGCGTTCGTTTACGCTGTCTACCACCTGCTCCTTTATTTCGTCGTCCTCACGCTGGGTCTTTTTTTTAAAGACGGATTTCTTTTTAACTACGCTCACGGTGCTTACCGGTACTTCAAGCATCTGGGCGTATTCGAGTTCCTGATTCATTTTGTTGCCTCCGCTTTTAGGTTTACTTTAATCTATGCGGTGCGGTTTGACGGTAGAACGGGGCGGCGTGCAAAAAAAAGCGCACATTTGCACGAAAAATGCCGCCGCGCTTTTTTAGCGCGGCGGCAAAAAATTTTGTTTCAAAATATTTAACCGTGATATTTAGCATTACGGTTAATTATTTTTCCACTGTAAAAAGTAAGTATCTTTTCCGCGGCAATATCTGCCCTCTCTATTATAGAGCGCATTGCACTGAATTCTCCACCGCCGAGATTAATGCAGATATTGCGTTCATCTTTTAAAACGGGCAGAATGTGTCTGTGAACAAAGCCCAAAGGTTTAAAAACTGAAAAATACAGAAACAAATCGTATGAGGAATACAGCCGCGCATCTAACGCTTCCATAGGATAATATGAAGAAGCGTCTAATGAGTAGCCGATATGCTGCATATCGCCCACATAGAAGCCCACCGCCGCTATCTCGCCCCAAGGAAGAAATTTATGATTTTTGCGCAACAGTCCGCGGCAGAGCGTTACGCCTTCGCCGTCTAAAATTAATTTTACACCGAGACGTTTTATAACTTTTTTCATAAATACCTTACTACATATGTGTTTCGTCGTAGAATTTTTAGCCAACGACTTTTCATATCCTTTTTCGCATAGTTACGCCCTTACCCCTGCTTTGAGAGTTTATCTGCAATGGCGGCAAACTGCTGTGGCGAAAGCTGTTCTCCGCGCGCCATAGGCGCAATGCCGCAACTTTCAAGAAGGTTGCGGGCGCGTTCCCTGTCCACAGAAAACGCCTGCATGAGGTTGTTTTCCAGCGTTTTTCGGCGGGAGAAAAAGGCGGCGCGCACCACCTTTTTATACATAGCCTCGTCCTTTACAGGCACGTTGCCGCGCACAATCTCTACATGCACTACGGCGCTGTCTACATTGGGGCTGGGGGTGAACAAGTTGCGCGGCACGCGCCTTATTATGCGGCATCTGCCGCACAGCGCTATTGCCGCCGTAACCGCGCCGTACTGCGGAGTTGCAGGCATTGCGCAGAATCGCTCGGCGACCTCTTCCTGCACCATTACAGTGAGAGAGAGGCACTTTTTACCCTCCTCTATAAACTTCATTACAAGCGGTGTTGTAATGTAGTATGGCAGGTTTGCTATGACGTGATAGGGCGGCATTTGCTCTTCGAACCTTTGCATGTCGGTTTTGGCAAAGTCCCTGAACACAAGCTCGGCGTTTTTTACCCCAGCCAACGTTACGGAAAGGACGGGTTGCAGGTCGCGGTCTATTTCAAACGCCACCACCTTTTTTGCGCGCGCGGCGATTTCTCGCGTGAGCGTGCCTGCGCCACAGCCGACCTCTACCACAGTACTGCCGCTGTCAATCCCAGAGCCCTCTACAATGCTCTTTAAGAGGTTGATATCAGTTATAAAGTTCTGACCGAACTGTTTTTTGAATTTGAAGCCGCTCGCGGCGAGCGCCTCTTTTACCTTGAAATCTTCCATAATTTGCCTGTGCCGCAACCGCATAATCGAGCGAGCGGTGCAGATAATATTTTTGTAAGCACGCTTACCCTACAAATGATTGGGGGGCGGCGGCATTTTTGCCGCCGCCCTCTATTTTTTTAGCTGTCGTAAATCATGGGGCGGACGCGCAGAGGCAGATTGAGCGATGCCGCCAGAGCGGCGCAACGCCCGATTTTTTCGTCGCCGATGCAATCCACCACAGAAAGTTCTGTAAAAATTCCGCGTGCGGCGCACTTTGAAGCAAAATCTAACAGCGAAGAAAAGGCTTTATCGCCGAACCTGCTTTTGCAGACGGCGTTGTATTCCTCTGCCGAGGGTGCGTTGAGGCTGACGTTCACCCTGTCTATGCGACCCACAAAATCCTGCGTTATATCCCTTCCGTTTATCAGGTTGCCCTGACCGTTAGTGTTCAGACGCAGTTTAAAACCGCGTTTTTTAAGTCCGTCGGCAACGGAGAGAAGAACTTCTAACCTTTCGGTAGGTTCACCGAAACCGCAAAAAACCGCCTCGCCGTAAGCTTTTAGCGGCACGGAGGCAAGCACTTCCTCCGCCGTGGGTTCGCGCTCCAACCACAGTCCGTTGCCAAAGTAACTGTCCTTGCCGTTGCGCACGCAAAACGTGCAGGCATTGGAACAGCGGTTTGTAAGATTTATATAGATATTGTCGCCAATTTCATAGGCGAAAGTATGACCCTTTTTCATATGACAGTAAATCTCACGGGCAGTCGCGCGGCTTTAAAATGCGGCTTTTAAATTACTGTATCAGCCTCATTAGTGCTTATTTGCCGTATATATGCGGCGCAATTTAGTTATTCAATTTAAAAAACAGAGTGTGCGCCGCGCCCCAAACCTCTTCGCAGAACTGCTCTTCTCCCACTCCGCGCAAAACTGCAAGGCAGGCGGATATTTCGGGGATACTTGCAGGCGTATTGGGAAATATACCGTGCTTTGAGGCAGGGGATAAGTACGGGCTGTCGGTTTCGGTCATTATACTGCCAGCAGGCAGGGCGCATACCGCCTTTCGGGCGCGCTTGCTGCCCCTGTATGTTGCCGTGCCGCCAAAAGAAAACCTTACGCCCAGCTTTAAAAATTGAGCGGCGAGCTCTGCCGAGTGCGAATAGCAGTGCAACAACGCGCCGTGTTGCAAAAGACTTGCGTTTTGTGAGAGTATTTGCAACATATCATCGGCGCAATCGCGGCTGTGTATCTGTACGGGCAGCCCTTTCGCGTGGGCAAGTTCGAGCTGACGGAGAAAGACTTCATATTGGAGGGGTTTATCCGTGTCCTCGTAGTGATAGTCCAGCCCAATCTCGCCCAGAGCCACGCACTTGGGGTGGGACAACAGCTCTGCGATTATACCCAAATCTCCGTCCCTGTACTTTTTCAGTTCGGTAGGGTGAAAGCCAGCCGTAAAGTAAACGCCGGCATAGCGTTCTGCAAGGGTTGCGCCAGCCCGCGACGAGGCAATATCGCAACCAGCCGTTATCACCTTTTGCACGCCTGTATGCGCGAGCAACTGCATTAGCTCATCCAAGTCGCCGTATTCATCCCCCGTGAGGTGACAGTGTACGTCTATATACCTCACGAAAGACTGCTCCCTTCGGGCACATCCTTTTCGGGCACTACGAGCGAGAGAGTGCCGTCCGGCGCCTCGGCGCAGATAATCATGCCCTCGCTTACATAGCCCTTCATCTCGCGCGGAGGCAGGTTTGTTACCACCACCACCTTTTTGCCGACCATCTCTTCGGCGGTGTAGTGCTGGGCTATGCCGCTGAGCACGGAGATTGTTTTGCCGCCTATATCTATGGTTTCATGCAGAAGTTTGCTCTTTTTAACGGGCTCGCAAGCCACAATCTTGCCTATCTTCATCTGCACTTTTGCAAAGTCGTCTATTGTAATCTGTTCCACTTTCTCCTCCTCTTCCTCTGAAGCTTCCTTCTCCTCCGCCCTCTGTGCGGCGGAAATTTGCTCTATCCTGCCCTTTATATCTTCAAACTTTATGCGCTCAAACAGCGTTACAGGATTGGCGGTTACGCGGTATTCGTCGGTACTTATGCCCGATTTACCGCCATCTTTAACTCCGATTTCTTCAAGTATTTTATCCGCCGCCTTTGGCATGAACGGCTTTAAAAGCCTTGCGCCCGTATGCAGTGCGCGCAGCAGGCTGTAAAGCACCTGCGAAAGCCTTTCGCGCCCGCCCTCGTCTTTGGCAAGAAGCCACGGCGTGGTTTCGTCAATGAACTTGTTTGCGCGGCGGAAGAGCGACCACAGGCAGTCGAGCGCGTCTGCCACTTTAAACTCCTCCATCTTTTCCGATACTTTATCGTATACGCCGTCTGTCACCGCGGCAAAGTCTGCGTCGGTTTCGCCCGAAACGCCCGTGCGCTTTGCTACGCCGCCCAAATACTGATTGGTCATAGATACGGTGCGCTTTAACAGGTTGCCGAGCACGTTGGCGAGGTCGGAATTTATCCGCTCGCATACGAGCTCCCACGTTATCGTGCCGTCTTGGTCGAACGGCATTTCGTGCAGAACAAAATAACGCACGGCGTCGACGCCGAATATCGAGGCGAGGTCGTCGGCATACATTACGTTGCCCTTTGATTTAGACATCTTGTCGCCGCCCTGCAACAGCCACGGGTGACCGAAAATCTGTTTGGGAAGGGGCTGACCGAGCGCCATTAAAAATATCGGCCAGTATATGGTGTGGAAGCGCACAATATCCTTGCCCACAACGTGCACGTCTGCCGCCCACAGTTTTTTATATGTTTTAGAGGGCGACTTTACGTCGTAACCTATGCCGCTTATATAGTTGGTGAGTGCGTCTAACCACACATATACCACATGCGCAGGGTCGCTGGTTACGGGCACGCCCCATTTGAACGAGGTGCGCGAAACGCATAAATCCTGCAACTTGGTCTTTAAAGTTCCTGCCCTTGCCGCGGCGGCGAGCTCTTTGTCAGACTTGCCTATAAATTCGTCGGCAAGCAAAAAGTTATTCAGCATTTCGTGCTTGCGCGATACGGGCTGAACAAATTCGGGGTGGGTGCAAATATGCTCTACCAGCCTCTGTGCATACTTGCCCATTTTAAAGAAGTATGCAGACTCCTTTGCAGGCTTTACCTCTCTGCCGCAGTCGGGGCACTTGCCGCCGATTAGCTGGCTCTCCGTCCAGAAGCTCTCGCACGGGGTGCAGTACATTCCCACATATTCATCCTTATATATGTCGCCGCTTTTTATAAATTTTTCAAATATTCCCTGCACACAGCGCTCGTGTTCGGCGTCTGTGGTGCGTATGAACTTATCGTATGATACGTCCATAAGGTCCCAAATGCGCTTTATCTCTGCCGCACAGCCGTCTACGAACTGTTTGGGCGTGACTCCCTTTGCCGCCGCTTTGAGCTCTATCTTCTGCCCGTGCTCGTCGGTGCCCGTCATAAAGAACACATCCCGTCCCTGCATACGCTTGTATCGCGCGATTGCGTCGGTGAGTATGATTTCGTATGTGTTGCCTATGTGGGGCTTGCCAGAGGTATAGGTAATTGCAGTAGTGATATAAAACTTTTCAGCCATAGTGTACCGCCGTTTGAATTTTAAATAGAGTATAGCACAACCGCGAACGAAAGTAAAACAAGTTTGGGCATATCTGCAAAAGCGCCCTCATAAACTTAATCTATGAATACGGTTTTTACGGCGGTTTTTATAGTTTCGGCGGCGGCGCTTGCCGCCATAGCCCCTCAGGAATTTTTAAACTCCATGCTCGCAGGCGTTCGACAGAGCCTTACCGTCGCGCTTACATTGTTCTGCATATACGCAGTATGGATGGGACTTGCCGCCGTGGCGGAGGAGTGCGGCATTACGGACAAAGTTTCGAGGGCGATGAAGCCGCTATGCAAAAGAATATTTAAAACAGAGAGCGAAAAGGCGTGCGGAGCGGCCGCGATGAACCTTGCCTGCAACCTTTTGGGCGCAGGGGCGTCTACCCCCTTTGCCGTGACCGCCATAGGCGAGTTCGAGCGAGAGGGAAACGGCTTTGCCCAGCGGCTTTTGTTTGTGCTTAACGCCACGGGCATACAGCTGATTCCCACCACGGTGATTGCCCTGCGCGCCTCTTACGGAAGTACAGCCGCCGCCGACATAGTACTGCCTTCGCTGATATGTTCATGCATTGCCACCGCAGTTGCCGTGGGGGTATTTCTGCTTACAGAACTTCCGTTTAAACGGCAGGGGCGAACGCAACCACGGGCACGTGTGCGTATACGGCGGCGAAGGGGCGGAAAATGGCGCTGATAATACCGCTTATATTCATTGCCGTTTTAGCCGTGGCGGCGGCAAAGCGGGTGAATGTGTACGGCAGCTTTACCTCTGGCATAGAGAGCGCGCTTAAATTCACACTTTCGCTGATACCCTGCCTTGCCGCCGTGTTTATAATGTGCGAACTGTTTGAGGCAAGCGGTCTCTCGACAAAACTTACAGAATGGCTTTCGCCTGTGTTTTCGGCGCTGGGCGTGCCAGCGGAACTTACAAAACTTATACTTATAAAGCCCTTTTCAGGCAGCGGCTCGCTTGCGTATTTGACGGAGATTATAAATACATACGGTGCAGACAGCTACATTGCACGCTGTGCCTGCGTGTGCTACGGCTCTTCCGAAACGGTATTTTATATATCCGCCGTCTACTTTGCAGGGCTTAAACAAAAAAAACTGCTGTTGCCGACAGTTATAGTGCTCGGCGCAGTTTTTGTATCTACGCTGTGCGCCTGCGCGCTGTGCAACATATTGTAAACAGCCACCAATACGTTAAAATTAGAATTATGTCGGATTTATGCAAATTATGTTTATAATGTGATAAATTAACAAGAATTGTGAGCATGACAAAATAAAGAAGCGTTAAAAAATTTTTATTATAATTTGTTTACTTTTTTTCAGCAATGCTTATAATGGTAAATGTAATCGGTCGGTTGACTGTTTACATATATACAGCTCATCATTTTCCCCCTTATCATACAAAGGCGGCGCAAACTTCGGGTTTGCGCCGCCTTTGGTTTTAAACCATTCTACAAAAAAGCCGCCCCGTGCAATAAATGCCGAAGCGGTATCTAAAACAATGACTGAACGGCAGAGAACAGCCGTTGTGTAGAACGCCGCCGCACACAATTTAAGTGTTCGGCGGCGTTACGTTAAATTTCACCGTATAACCGCAGAGCCTCGCGCACGACGATTTGCGCGGCGCGGAGTACTTCTCTCCGCGTATTTTCCCTTCCGAAAGAAAAGCGCACGCAGGACGCCGCCTGCTCCTCTGATAGCCCCATTGCCGTTAGCACATAAGATGGTTTTGCCGCTCCCGACGAACAAGCCGACCCTGCCGAGGCGGCTACGCCAGAAGTATCCAGCCTTAAAAGAAGTCTTTCGCCAGAAAAACCCGAAAACATTATATTTGCATTGCAGGCAAGGCGGCAGTAGTTACTCCCGACAAGGCTTGCATTTGGCACGCCCGCTAAAACTGCCGATAAAAACTCGTCCCTCAAAGAGGAGATTTTTGCCGTTATCTGCGGCATATCCGCGTACGAACGGGCGAGAGCGGCGTACATGCCGCATACCCCTGCAACATAGGTTGTGCCTCCGCGCATGCCGCCCTCTTGCTGTCCGCCAGATATTAAGCGGTCAATTTTTACGCCCCTTTTTAGCCACAGCGCGCCCACGCCCTGGGGACCGCAGAACTTGTGCGCCGAAATAGAGATTCCGTCGGCAAAATTACAGTCGAGCGGCACTGCGCCAGCCGCCTGCACGCAGTCGCAAAAGTAAAATGCGCCTGCCTGCCTGCATACGCAGTAAATTTGCTCCGCAGGCTGGACTACTCCCGTTTCGTTGTTGGCATACATTACGCCTACGAACGCAACATCTTCGGAGAGGACTTCTTTAACAGATTGGGGGCTTACTATGCCCGAACTATCGGGGTAGACAAGGGTGGTTTCAAAGCCGAACGCCGCCATATCTTCGGCGGCGCGGATAAGCGAGGGGTGCTCTATGGCAGAGATGACTATGCGGCGCTTTTTGCCGAAGTTTGCGGCGCAAACGCCCTTTAAAGCCCAGCTGTTTGCCTCTGACCCGCCCGAAGTGAAGTACAGATTGCCGCCGTTGCCGCCCAAAAGCTGTAAAATGCCGTCGCGCGCGGCACGGACGGCGAGCGCCGCCCTTCTCCCTTCGGCGTGACGAGAGTCGGCGTTGCCGAACTGCCCTGCAAGCCACGGCCGCATGGCAAGGCGCGCCTCGCGGCAGAGCGGAGTTGTGGCGGCGTTATCGAGATATATGCGCTTCATTGCAAATTGCCCCCGAAATATACCCCAGTCACCCTTGTGCTGAAAAGTGTACTGCCGAGTATAGTTTGTTCAACTTTTCTGCGCGCGCCACACATTCGGTGTACTGCCTGCCTATCGCCGTAGAGCGGTTGCTCTCGTTTACGCGTAACCTGTTTATTGCCTTAGCGAGCGGGCGCGCAAGCACAATGCAGGCGATGAGCGCAGGCGCGGCAAGCACAAAAAATACTATGGTAAGAATCAGGTAAAGCCCGTGTACATCGGCATTATATATGGTTGAAAAACCTATGCCGAGGATGAGGAAAACTATAAAAGGCACCGCGGCGTACAAAAGGCGTATAAACGCCGTTTTACGCTGTTCTTTAAACTTTTGCCTGCGCTCTGCCTTTCCCTCTTCGTTTTTTGCGCCTATCTGCTCACATTCGGCGCGAGCGGCCGAAAGTTCCGCCTCCACCGCCTTTGAATGTTTCCGCGAAAATTCCGCACGCTCTTTCTCGGGCACGCGCGTCGCCAATTCCGCGGCGACCTGTACGCATTCATCCAACTTTGAAAAGTCTTTAAACGACGCGGATATGAGTTCAAGCTTCATGGGATATATCCGCCACTCGTCGGCGCACGTCTTTTGCGCGGTGTCGAGGGTGACGAGGGCATATTCGTCCTGTCCCTCCGCTTTGAGCGCACACGCCTTTTCGTAGAGAGCCGCCGCCCTTGCAGCCGTCTCTTCCTGTGCCGCCTCGCGCTTTTTGCGTGCAAGATACAGCTGTTCTGGCGTCATGCTTACAGCCTCTTCGTCGTCCTCGTCAAATTCGGGGACTTCAAAGTGGTTGTACGCCTCTTCAAACTTCTCCATCTGGGCTTCGGGGTCGATAATTTCAAGCTCCTCCTCACCCTCGGCATTTTTTCGGATACGGTATTTTCTGTCTTTATCCTCGTCTATTAATCTCTCCTCAGCCATTTTTGCCTCCGTCAATTGGTGTATATGTTGCGGCGCACAGCGCCAAGCCGCCGCCCTTATAGCGTGCCTGCGCAAGGCGGCACTGCTCACTGTCTGCAAACGCGGCAAACACCGCACTGCCCGAACCGCTCATCGCGGCGCCCATGGGGTCGAGCGAAAGCGCGTCGCCGAGCGCCTGCTCTACTTCGGGACAGAGCGAGCGCGCAGGATTGTACAGCGCGTTATAAAAATTTGCGCACAGAGCGGACTTATCTGCGGAAGTCAGAGCGAGAGCCGCCCTGTCGCTGAATCCGCGCGCGCCTTTCGGCATCTTGTCGTAACGGGCGTAGCACTCTGCGGTAGAAACGCCGCGCGGCGGCACTATTATTAAGAAATCGAGCGAAAGTCCGCTATTTATGGGGTAAATTTTATTTCCCCTTCCGCACATTCTGGCGAAGCCGCCCGTGAGAAGGTAGCGCACGTCTGACCCGACCTCATCGGCAAGGGGCGCGGCGGCGCTTAAATCAACGCCGTACAGCGCGCACATTGCGCGGAGCACGCCCGCAGCGTCTGCCGAAGAGCCGCCAAGCCCAGCGGCAAACGGAATATTTTTTTGCACGAAAATATCTGCGCCGCCTGCGGCAAATTTTTTTGTGAACAACTGCGCCGCGCGCACGGCGGTGTTCCTTTCGTACTCTATAACAGCGCCGTCAGCGCCGCCCATCGAAAAATTAACTGCGCCGTCTGTTCGTGCGGCGACCGTTACTTCGTCGGCGAGGTCTATCGTGGCGACAATACTGTCGAGCAAGTGATAGCCGCCCGCACTGCCTACAATCTCTAACGTGAGGTTGAGTTTGGCAGGAGCAAGAACGCGCACTGTATTCATATTGAAATTATAGCACGAAACGCAGGTTAAAAACAATTATTTACAGCGTTTTTATTTGATTTTTATACATTGGCGCAAAATTAAGGCGTCCGCAACGGCGCGGACGCCTTATATGGCAAGCAAAACTGTTAAAAAACAGTAATTAAAAGCCCTTGGGCGTATATATAACTATGCGTTCGGTGCCACGCAGAGGGAACTGCACGCCTCCGCAATCGTTAGCCACCTCTTCGGGGGTGCGGCGGAGTAGCTTTGCCGTGTCCCACAGCGACTGCCCTGCCGTGGGGATGAGCACCTGTATTGCATGTTCTTTGTTAGGCGCGCCCTCGCCCTCCGCCATGTCGCAAAGATACCTTACAGTGCTCCCCGTTTTGGGCGAGGCGACAATGCGCACGGTAGCCTCTGCCTCGCACTCGCCCTCTGTGCGCTGGCGCACGCTCACGCCGCTTACAGCCGCCTCTATGCGTGCTGAACCCGACAGACCGTTGAGTTTGAGCGAAAACGGCAGGGTTATGCCTGTGCTCTTTAACTCGCCGCCCTGCGAATATATGAGTGCCGCCGTAACTGCGCCCTCTAACATACAGCTGTCTGGCGAATATGTACATTCTGCCGCCGCGCACGCCGTTGCCCTGAAAGCGCAGGTGTAATCTATGGGCGCCTTTACGGCGCAAGCGCCGTTCACCCTTTCGGAATATACCCTTATATCGCCGTAAGCGGGCACTTCCTCTTCGGCGAAAGTAAGCTGTTCGCCGCCGCTCTTTATAAAGCCGTCGGTCACAGCCTCCTTCTCTTCAATCTGCAAAAAACAGCCGTAGAGCGCAAGGTCTGCCGCAAAGTTTATCTGGCACCTGCCGCGCTCTTCGTCCACCTTGGCGCTTACGAGCGCTTCGCTAACCTGCGCCGCACAGTCGGCGTTACAGCGGTCTATCGCCTCGTCGCACAGGATTTCAGCTGTAAAGGGTATAGTTCTGTCTAATGCGACAGGCTCTTCACCGCGCACGGCGAGCATAGAGAGGAAAATTTCGCCGCTTACCTCTATGCCGCCACCGCCACAGCGGCAGTCGGTGATTACAGCATTTGCCGAATGCATGAGTATATCGCCCACACCTGCCGCCTCGAAGCTGTCCTCTACCTCACAACTGCCCGAAAAAGTTACGGCGGTGGCAAATTTGAGAGCTTCGCGCCGCAGTACCGAGCCTTCGGCAGAGGTCAACATGGTGCGCTCTGCCGCGCCGAACACCTCACATTCGGCGCAAATTACCGCCGATATTACGAAATTAGAGCCGTCGCGGCGGACTGTTGCGCGCTCGCAGGAGAGCATACAGCGCGCCGTTTGGGCAGGAGCCAGCCGCTCGTCGTCGACAAAGTGAGAAAATTCCGCGCCCTTTTGCGCGCGGCACAGCTTTTGACCATCGGCATACACGGCGGTACAAACCAATCTTCCGCTGTAATTCAATCTTCCCGAAGTGACCTCGCACCCGGTGCATGCCACCTGCACGCCAACCGCGAGCATTTCGCCTATGCCGTCGGCGGAAAACCGACACTCCACCACCGACTGCGAACGGAGCGAGGCAATCATCTTTACGTAACTTTCAGAGCTGTACTGCGCATTAACTGACATATAATCTTTCTCCTTGGGCGGCATTGCCGCCGTTAATCAAAAGTATAATATGCTGCCAGCACCACCTTTATTACACCGCAACGGCAGGGGAATTTGTCGGGAATTAGCAATTAGAATTTAGAATTTAGAATTTAGAATTTAGAATTTAGCATTACGCATTACACATTACGCATTACGCATTACACATTACGCATTGCGCATTAAGCATTACGAATTACGCATTGCGCATTAAGCATTGCGCATTAAAAAAGGAACGCCGCGGCGCGGGGATACCCGCGCCGCGGCGCATGTGCGCTTAACTAAGCTCTTTAAGTTTTACCCTGCCGCACAGCATCTCTGAATAGGAGTACGCCGTTTTGCCGAGGAAGTTTTTATCTTCGGGCGAAACGGTAAACAGCGAGGGATATATTCCGCTGACCGTGGCGCGGAATGTGACGTATTTGTTTCTGCCGAGGTTGAGTTTTACCGCGACTGGGCGCATATAACAGCCTTCAACTGCCGCCTTAATCTGGCTTAATGTTATTCCAGGTTTTATCATACATAACTATTGTGCCCGCTTTTTTTAAGACTATGCACAAAAAATTCACAGCGCTTACAAATTATTACACGCACATTCGCCCTGACCTGCCTTCTGCTTTTTAAGCTATGTGGGAACAAATAAGTCGTCTGCGCCGAAGTTGTCGTAATCGTTGAAGCGGACGGCGCAAACTTGCGCCGTCCGCCGTACATTATATTTTTACAGCACCCCTGCCTTTTAAGCGGCGCACCATTTACCACAAAGCCGCCGACTGCGGTGCCTTTTAAGCGGCGCACTATTTACCACAAAGCCGCCGACTGCGGTGCACTATAAACGGCACACTATTTGCCGCAATGCCGCCGACTGCGGTTAAAACAGGTCGTCGCCCCGTTGCCCCCATTGTCCCCGTTGTCCTCGTTGTCCTCGTTGTTACGGTCGTCTGCGCCGAAGTTGGCGTAATCGTTGAAGCGGACGGCGCAAACTTGCGCCGTCCGCCGTACATTATATTTTTACCGCACCCCTGCCTTTTAAGCGGCGCACCTTTTACCGCAATGCCGCCGACTGCGTTGCCTTTTAAGCGGCGCACTTTTTGCCGCAAAGCCGCCGACTGCGGTGCACTATAAACGGCGCACTATTTGCCGCAAAAACGCCGACTGCGGTTAAAACAGGTCGTCGTCATCGTCCTCGTCATCATCGTCGTCATCGTCCTCGTCGTCGAGGTCGTCTGCGTCGAAGTCGTCGTAGTCGTTGAGGGGGTCGTCATCTTCGTAAGATTCCTCTGCAAGTTCGTCGTCGTATTCGTCGTCGAGCTCTTCGCTGAGCTCCTCTTCAAGCGTTTCGCCGTCTACCGTTAAGTCCTCGTCGTCTTCGAGGTAGTTCTTCCACTCCTCGTCGTTTTCTATATCCACATCCTCTACTTCATCTTCAAAGCGGCTTGCCTGCTTGCAGGCTTCGCACATTTTATCGCCGTAACGTATGGGATTTACGCCGCACACGGGGCAGATTTCCGTCTTTTCTGCCGCATCGTCAAACTCGTCGTCTAAATCTGCAAATTGCAGTTTTTTACCTTTTAGTTCGGCTATGCATACATCGCAGTACTCCTGCTTTTCGCTGTCTATATAGTTGAGTTCACATCTGGGACACTTTATATATTTTATCATGAAAAGCACATCTCCGTATTGGTTGAGCGGCGGCGGCAACGCGCCTTTGCCGCCCTGATTTTTAATGGTAACATTATATTAAGATTT
This sequence comes from uncultured Clostridia bacterium, assembly GCA_965120485.1. Classification (GTDB taxonomy): domain Bacteria; phylum Bacillota; class Clostridia; order Christensenellales; family Borkfalkiaceae; genus Coproplasma. Next base: position 17,039 of record CBCPNG010000013.1, on the reverse strand, counting down.
GCTCTGTTTGTAAACCGATTTAACAGATAAATTTTTATTTTTTTTGGTAAATTATTCGCGGCGTAAAGCCGCGCGCGAAATCACAATAATTTTGCGGCGTTCATATACTTTTTATACAGAAAAATCGGCAAAAAATAGCTGGACTGCACAGGCAGTCCAGCCACGCTATAAAGCTTTATAGCCAAAATTTTTAGTCTTGCCCGTCTGACGGGGGTTCGCCGTCCGCGTACGGGTCGCCGTATACGTCTATGCTCTTATCGTCGGTTATATCTACGCGCATGCTCCTTCTTCTTAACGAAGGTCTGTTTTTGCGCCTCTTCCTGATTATGAAGATGGGTGCGAGCGCCGCCGCAGAAATAACTGCAAGCCCTGCAATGCCTACGCCTGTTATGAAGAACACTTTTTCTATCGTAGAAAGCTCTTCGAACCAAGTGCCCTCTGTGGGTGCGGCGTAGCAATAATCGTCCTGCATTGCTTCGATATATTCTTCGTAATCGTCCTCGCTCATATAGCCGATTAAGTTATAATAGTAACTGCGCGAGGTTGCGTATACCGTTTCGCCGTTTACTGTGCGTGAGTACTCTTTATAATCAGCAAACGCTTCTGCATATTTCTGTTTTTTACCTGTGGCTGTTTGCGTAGGGTCTACAAAACTTTTGTACACTAAAAGCGATTCGGCAGAGAGCCATGTATCCATGTCCACGCCCTCGTCTTCCCACAAAGCAATCAGGTCGTAGATATAATCTGTATCGCCTGTATAGAACGCATAGTACAACATGCCCGAAAGGTTTTCGTAGTCGTCATCGTCCTCATATTCTTCAATGTCCGCTAAAACGCCGTCGTAGAGTTCGCTAATCGCCCCTAACTCGTCGTTAGACATAGTTACAATACTGCTCGACGTTGAACTGCTGTCCCTGAGGTCGAACGCCATTATATAATTATAGTCCGTCATGTCGTCCGTGGATGAGGCGAAGAGGAACTGCCCTTCGATTATTTCAGGCAGATACCAGTCTGTTTCCACGTCGAGGTCGCATATGCGCTGGTCGTAATAGTTGCCCTCTTTTAAAATGGAAGCTTGGTTGTACTCGCTCTGACTTCCGCCTAAGGCTATGCGGTGCACCGAGTAATTGTTGCCCTCGCCCGAAACGCCGTAGTACAGAAATTTGTAAGTCGTTTCACTTCCGCTATCGCTTTCGTTATCGCTTCCGTTGCATACTTTCTCTTCGTAGATGCCGTAAATCGTTATTTCCGCATCCGCGTAGGTCATAACGTAGGTATTATAGGTAGGGTTGTCTTTGTCGTTACTACTGCTGGTATTGTAGCTTTCAGCAGTACTGCTATCGTAGTGCGCGGAAGTATCAAGAGTACCGCCCGAAAGCACGCCGTACATAATGGCATACACACTTCCACTGTTCTCTTCTGTATATACAACGTTGAATTTAGTAGGGTTGTCGTAATCGTCGGGAATTACGGTGTAGTCGGTTATATCGTTACCGTCGTTCTCGTTGCTGCCGTACAGAAGCACCTTGCCGCTGTACAAATTACTACTACTGCTGCTGGTACTGCTAGTACTGCTACTTCCACTACTGTCCGTATCATTGGCAGTGGGGTTTTGAGTTATGGCGTTCCATATGCCGCTTGACGCGTCTGTGTTACCCGTAACATAATTGCATTTTTCGTACTGGGAATCGGTAATGTACAGAGTGACAGGGGTGGCAAGCGAGCTGTCGTTAGAGTCGTAATTTTCACGGTAATAATAGAGTATACCGTTTTCGTAGCTACAAAGCGTGTACACAAAGCCCGTAAGGGTATTGACGTTTGAAACTTCGGTGTAACCTGTACTGGAATCGTAGCCGTAGTTAAACTGCGTCAACATATCAAAGTTGCCTATGCCGTCGAACACGAGCTCGCCGAGGTTGATATACAGGGGGTCTTCGTCCGCGTCGTAGTCGTCTACGTAAGAAAAGTCGTAGGTGTTCTGCGCCGTGTCTTCGGTGGCGTCGGCGCACGCGCGGTAAACCTGATTATATTTAGCGTCTACTTCGTTATCGGTGCCGAGGTTATACGTTACCCCCATTGTGTAGTATACGTAGGGGTTGGTGGGGTCCTCGGTATCGAAAACATAGTCTGATACGTTATAGGCAAGAATGGTATCTTCGCCCGTTGAATAGTTTATAGAGTGAATGTTGGTGACATCTTCGTCTTCGCCGTAAAGCGATTCAGTTATGGCATATAAAAGGTATACGGTGCCGTCTACCTCTACTATTCTGTAATCGTCGGGCGTACCCTGATAGTAATAGCTCTTCATGGTTTCGGTGCCGTCGAGCTTGGTGCGCTTGAACTCTAACAGGTCGCTCTGCACCTCGCCGCTGCTGTCGCGCGAGGTAGAGGGCGTGCTGTAATAGATATAGTCGCCGTAGATATATAAGCCTGCATCGTAGTTATCGGAATAAATTACGAGGGGCACCACGGTATCTACATCGGAATAATTGCCTGCGGAGAGGTTATCAACCGAGATACGCAAAATCGAACCCTTTTGAACATCGCCATAAGAGTTATCTGCGTCGCTTTCCTCTACGCCGTTGATAAAGTAGACGTAGTTGCCCGCCTCAACCGCAAAGCCGCCGTTGGACACAACCGATGTATAACTGTAATCGCCATCGAGAGCTTTGGATTTATAATAGTCGCTGCAAGCCGAGGCGAAAACCAGACCCGAAGCGCAAATCCCGGCAACGCCGACAATAAGCGCGTTTTTAAACTTTTTACGCATATCTTACCCCGAAACGGTAATTGTATATATTGACCCGATTGTATAATCAAGCATTATTCATTATAAACTAAAATGTATTTTTAAGCAATTAAAAACGACTTAAATTTAATGAAAATTTAAAAAAGGGGGAATTGCCGCGTGGAAAACTTTTCGCTGTTTAATCTTTTAAGAGCGCTGGGTGGCTTAAATACGGGCGCGAAAGGCGGCGTAAACGCCGCCGATAAGGGCAACGAAAGCCATGCAGACGGCGAAAACTTGTTCGGCAACACCGATATGCGCGGCGGCGCTGATATGCGCGGCGGCGCTGATATGCGCGGCAACACCGATATGCGCGGTAACGCTAACATGCGCGGCAACACTGATATGCGCGGCAACGCTGATATGCGCGGCAACACTGATATGCGCGGCAACACAGACCTGCGCGGCAACGCTGATATGCGCGGCAACGCTGATATGCGCGGCAACACTGACCGCCCCTTTGCGCCCAGTGAATGGCAGGCTAACATGCTGACAGGGGTATTGGAGCGGCACGAAAAAATTTCTAACCGCATAAAGAGCAAAACACCGCGCCCTCCGCACGGGCAGTAATATGCCTATCAGCCGCTATTTACTTAATTTTTATATAGCCACCGCGCCGTAATCTATAACCTCGGCGCGCTTTTTCTTTTGATTTACTCCTCGCACTACAAACATTTGCCGCGGCGCGGTTCGCCGCGCCGCGGCTTGGTTTATGCCAACACTGCGCCGTAAACTCATTTGTTTATATGCCGCATGCACACACTTACATTTACCGCCACACCATAATTATATAAGCCGCAATTATACAAGCCGTGCCGCACTTTTCATTTTGTTTTACTCCCACACATTGCACTTATTTGCCGCGGCGCGCTTTTTCTTTTTAGTTCACCCCTACGCACTGCTCAACGCTCTTTTCAACTGATTTATCCCCCCATAGATTGCCGCGGCGCGGTTTCGCCGCGCCGCGGCAAAAGGCAGTCCCTGCTTGCAGGGACTGCCTTTTCACAAAAACAAAGGATAACAAAAGCTGTACGCAAAATCGCACCTTTGCGTTACTTTCGGTTTAATATCAGGTGGCGGGGAAGCCCGTCTACCCACAGGGGCGCAATCTCTGCCTGAATGAGCGGTCGGATATAGTGGATAAGCGCCTCTTCTACATAGGTGCCGTCGGCATTTATCCACTCGACGGGAACCTTCTTTTCGACGTTGGCTATAAAGTGGACGTCGGCAGACTCGGTTATGCACATGTACGGGTCTTCTGATACGCGCTTTAAAGTGATAACCTGCCCCGTCATTCCCTCGAACGCCGCCTTTACCGCCGCACCGCCAGCGTTGAACGCCTCGGTTACGTCTATGCGCGAGGTTATGTGCGAGGCACAGCGTTGTAGGGACGAAAGCTCTATCGCCCTGGTTTTTACGCCGAATTTTTCGGAAACCTTGGCTGCAAGGAAGCGCGCCGTGCCTGCAAGCTGTTTGTGCCCGAACGCGTCTACATAGTCAACGTGTTCGGCAAGTTCGCAGACATACCTGCCATCGGCAATCTTCACGCCCTCTGATACGGCGATTACTACCGAACGCTTTTTCTTATACAGCTCGCCAACCTTTTTTAGGAATTTATCGAGGTCGAAAACGCGCTCGGGCAGGTAAATCAAGTCTACGCCCTCGCAGTCCTCGCCCTTGGCAAGCGCCGCCGCGGCGGTAAGCCAGCCCGCGTTGCGACCCATTATCTCTATTATAGATATAACGGGATAGTCGTATACAGTTCCGTCGCGGATAATCTCTTTGGTGGTGGAAGCGATATATTTTGCCGCACTGCCATAGCCCGGGGTGTGGTCGGTTATGGCAAGGTCGTTATCTATCGTCTTTGGAACGCCCATAAAGCGTATGGGACTGCCCACCATTTTGCCGTAGTCAGAGAGTTTTTTGATTGTGTCCATCGAGTCGTTGCCGCCGATATAGAAAAACGCGTATATGTCGAGCTCTTTTAAAATTTTAAAAATCTCTTCATATGTCTTTTCGTTGCCCTCGATATCGGGCAACTTATAGCGGCATGAGCCGAGGAAAGACGAGGGCGTCCTCTTTAAAAGGTCCATATCGAGGTCGTTCTTTATCTGCGAGGATAGGTCTACTATTTTTCTGTCTAAAAGCCCCTTTATGCCATGAACCATGCCGTATATTACGCCTGCACCCCTATCTTTGGCGGTTTTGAATACGCCGAGTAGACTTGAATTGATTACCGCGGTAGGTCCGCCCGACTGCCCGACGATTACATTTTTCATGAAAGTTCCCCCTTTATGAACTTATGCAAATATTTTGCGACACAAAACGCCGCCATACTGTATATTATACCATGCCCATATAAAAAAATCAATTGGCTTCGTAGATAATTATTACATAATTTGTGAAATGCAAACAGAGCCGCGCGCAACAACCGACAACTGCGCCACACCGAGCATAACGATTGACAGTTGTGCCCCCACCGAGCGTAACAACTGACTGCCGCGCACTCCGCCGAGCATAACGGCTACTGCGCGCCGCCTGACCGACCGCCCTCATTCGGCAGACCTCGCCTGCCGCTTCGGTAACGGCGGCAACATTCGGCATGGCGGCACGATATGGCGGCAAAGCCGCGCTCTGACGGTAATTTTTCTGCCACGCCGTCCCTCTATTGCGGCTTGCCCCCAACATTATGGCAAAAAAATTTAGCCCGACTTCAACAACAATGCGGCGCACGCCCCAACTTTTTCTCTCATTAATACAATATGGCGAAAACAACGCTCTCATACAAACGCGGCGGCAATGCCGTAATCTGCCCCTTTACAATGGTATGGTAAAAACACCGCGTTTTGTGCCCCCTATTTAGCATTGCGGCAACGCCGCGCGTTGCCCGCTACACTTTCCGAAAGCAATAAAAAAGGGGCACGCCTTTGCGTGCCCTCTTCGGTAACGTTAAAATTATCTCTTTGAAAACTGGGGTGCGCGGCGCGCCTTTTTAAGACCGTACTTTTTACGCTCTTTGACGCGGGGGTCGCGCGTTAAGAAGCCTGCCTTTTTAAGCGCAGGACGGCACTCGGGCTCTGCCTGCAAAAGGGCACGGGATATACCCAAGCGAATTGCGCCTGCCTGACCTGTAAGTCCGCCGCCGTATACGTTTACGAATATATCGTACTTGCCGTCTGCCGCAACAAGCTTTATGGGTTGCATTACGTCGTAACGAAGCACGTCCTGGGGGAAGTAATCTTCAAAAGTCCTGTCGTTGATTACTATATTGCCGCTGCCGGCAGGAATGAGGCGGACGCGCGCAATAGCCTTCTTTCTTCTGCCCGTTCCCCAAAATTGAAGTTTCTTTTTCAAAGTTGCCTTTGCCATATAACCTTTTTACCTCACCTTAAAATAAATTGAGCACTTCGGGCTTCTGTGCGGCGTGATTGTGCTCTGCGCCCTTGTATACGCGCAACTTTTTTATCATATCTCTGCCGAGGGAATTTTTGGGAAGCATTCCCCTTACGGCTTCATACACCGCGAGGTCACTCTTTTCGGCGAGCATCTTTTTGTAAGATATCTCTTTAAGACCGCCGATATAGCCCGTGTGGTAGCGGTAAAATTTATCTTCAAGCTTTTTGCCCGTAAGTACCACCTTATCAGAATTGATGACTATGACGAAATCGCCCGTATCTACGTTGGGCGTGAATGTGGGCTTATTTTTACCGCGCAGAATGGCGGCAACCTTAGACGCCAACCTGCCGAGGGGAACGCCCGCGGCGTCTACAACGTACCACTTTCTTTCTACTGTCTGGGCGTTTGCCATGTAGGTTTTCATTGACTTATAACTCCATTTATACTCTGAAAAAACTGGGCATTAAATGCCGTTTCTTTAATGCTTTCTAACAATGTAGATTTATTTTATTATTAAATAAAAGTTATGTCAAGCTGTTTTGTATTGCGTTTTTAAAATTTTCTAAAAAATAATTTACGCCGTCTTTTGGCGGTTTTTAGGCTAATTTTGACAAAAAATTGCCCGTTACGGGCACTGCCGCGCCGCCGCGAAAACCGCGGCAATACTTTGCCGCAAGCCGTTTGCAGAGCAAACTGTCGCCCGTAAAAAACCGCTTATGCGCCCTTTGGAACAAGCACCGCCTTTATGCGCTTTACGCCCGCTGAAACGTTTTCCTGTTTGGCTATTTTAAAGGTGCCCAGCCCCCCCGTGCGCTCTACGTGGGGACCGCCGCAAATCTCTTTTGAAAATTCGCCTATGGCGTACGTCTTTACCTTTTCGCCGTACTTACTGTCAAACAGCCCCGTAAAGCCCTGTTCCTTTGCCTCTTCAAGCGTCATTTCCTTCATAACGACGGGCTCGTCCTTTGCAATTTCGCCGTTGACGAGCTCCTCTACCGCTTTCACCTCTTCGGGGGTGAGCTTGCGGGGGAAGTTGAAGTCGAAGCGCAGGCGCTCTTCGGTTATGTTAGAGCCCTTCTGCTGTACCTCCTCGCCGCACACGCGCTTTAACGCGGCGTGCAAAAGGTGTGTGGCGGTGTGCAACTTTGTGGTCTCTTCCTTGTGGTCGGCAAGTCCGCAGGCAAACTTCTGCTCACTGCCTGCGCGTGACTTCTGCTGGTGTTCGGCAAATGCCGCGCGGTAGCCTGCTTCGTCTACTTTAAGTCCCTTTTCACGCGCCATCTCGCAGGTTATCTCTACGGGGAAGCCGTAGGTATCGTACAGCCTGAACGTTGTAGCTCCGTCTATTGTGCCGCCTTCGGGCAGAGTTGCCGCCACCTTTTCAAACTCCCTGAGCCCCTGTTTGAGCGTGGCGGAAAACTTCCTCTCTTCCTTGCCCAGCTCTTCCTCTATTCGTGCGGCGTTTCTTACGAGTTCGGAGTAAACTTTGCCGTACTTTTTTATTATCTCTTTGGAAACTTCGTTTAAAGCGCCTGCCGGCAGACCGATGTTTCTGCCGTAGCGCACGGCGCGGCGGATGACCCTGCGCAGGATATAACCTTGGTCGGTGTTAGAGGGCGCTATGCCGTGGTCGTCGCCCAGCATGAACGTGGCAGTGCGCACGTGGTCTAAAATTACGCGGAACGCCTTGGTTACCTCTGCGCTTTCGCCGTACTTTCTGCCAGTGAGCTGCTCTATTTTGGCGATTGCGCCCTCGAAAATATCAGTTTCGTACACGCTGTCTACGCCGTTGAGTATGCACAGCGTGCGCTCTAACCCCATGCCCGTATCTACGTTGCGCTGTTTTAAAGGCTCGTACTTGCCCTCGGCAGTCTTGTTGTACTGCATGAATACGTCGTTCCACACTTCAAGGAAGGTGCCTGCGGGCGCGCTGTCGAAGTCGAGGGGACCGAGCTTGTCCGCCTCCTTATGGTTGCGGATTATATGCATTTCGGTATCGGGACCGCAGGGACCCGTCGTACCGGCAGGACCCCACCAGTTGCCCGACTTGGGCAGAAAGAAGATATGCTTTTTATCTATGCCGCACTTTTCCCAAAGACGGGCGCTCTCTTCGTCGCGGGGGCAGTCTTTATCGCCTGCAAAGCAGGTTATGGCGATATCCTTGGCAGGAATTCCGAGGTATTTGGGCGATGTGAGGAACTCGAACGACCACGGAATCATCTCCTCCTTGAAGTAGTCGCCCAGCGACCAGTTGCCCAGCATTTCGAAAAAGGTGCAGTGCGAGGCGTCGCCGACTTCGTCTATATCGCCCGTGCGCACGCACTTCTGCACGTCGGTAAGCCTGTTGCCCGAAGGGTGCTTTTCGCCTAAAAGATAGGGCACGAGAGGGTGCATGCCAGCCGTGGTGAACAGCACCGTGGGGTCGTTTTCGGGAATGAGCGAAGCCGAGGGAATTACGGCGTGCCCCTTTGATTTGAAGAACGAGAGATACATCTCTCTTAAACTTTCTGATGTGAGCTTTTTCATATTACTTTTTTATAACCTCGTAACCTTCTTTACCGTCTTTTATTATAAATCCCAATTTATCTATCTCTGCGCGGAGGGCGTCCGCTGTTTTAAAGTCCCTCTCACTTTTGGCGTTCCAGCGCCTTTCGGCAAGCTGTTTCACCTCTTCGGGGACGGAAACTTTGTTCATTGCGGCAACTTCTGCAAAGTATTTGGCGCACGGCTTTTTGAACAGCCCCAAAAGCGAGTAAGTTTTGCGCACCTGAAAGGCGTCCTCTGCCGCAGACGGGTCGCCTGCCGCAACCTTTGCCGAAATCTTTTTAAATATGGAAAAGAGATTTGATAGCGCGAGTGCCGTGTTGAAGTCGTCGTCCATGCAGGAATCGAACGAGGCGTCTATTTCGGGATTGCCCTTGCCGCCCTTGCTCCCCTTGCCCGTGCCGAGTGCCTCTGCACGCTCCAACACCCTGTAAAAATCGGCGAGGTGACGCTCTGCCTCGGGGAAGAGGTTGTCCGTTACGTTTATATCGCCCCTGTAATTGGTCTGCAACAGCGCAAACTTAACTGCCTCGTTGGTGTACTTTTTGAGCAGGTCGTCGAGCAGCAGGCTGTTGCCCAGCGATTTAGACATCTTCTGCCCGTTTACCTTTATCAGTCCGTTATGCGTCCAGTATTTTGCAAACTGCCTGCCTGTGAGCGCCTCGGTCTGCGCAATCTCGTTTTCGTGGTGGGGGAATATCAAGTCCCTGCCGCCGCCGTGAATATCTATCTGGTCGCCGAATGCGGCGCGGTTCATGGCAGAGCACTCTATGTGCCAGCCAGGCCTGCCGTTCCCCCACGGGGAGTGCCAGAAGATTTCGCCCGTCTTTGCCGACTTCCACAGCGCAAAGTCGGCAGGGTTCTTCTTGTCCACGGCATTTTCCACGCGCACGCCGTCGAGCATCTCATCCACCGTTCGGTTAGAAAGCCGCCCGTATGCAGGGAATGAGGACACGTCGAAGTATACGTCGCCGCCTGCCGTGGCATAGGCGTTGCCCTTTTTTATCAACTGCTGTATAAAGTTTATTATGTCATCTATATTTTCGGTAGCTTTGAGCCATACGTCGGGGTCGTCCACATCGAAGCGGCGCATTACCTCGTCCGTCCGCTCTATCATCGCACGGGCAAATTTGTCGGCAGGGACGCCCGCCTCGCGGCTCTTTGCAATTATCTTGTCGTCTACGTCGGTATAGTTGCGCGCGTACTTTACTTGGTATCCCTTTTTTATCAGGTACTTGCGCATTATGTCGTATATAAGCGCCTGAAAGGCATGACCTATGTGCGCCTCGCCCGATACGGTTATGCCGCAGGCATACATCTTCACCCTGCCCTCTTCACGGGGGGCGAACTCTTCCTTCTGCCTCGTCAGCGTGTTATAAATTCTCATCTGCTCTCCTCTGCGCCGTCTGAACGGTGCGTATGCGCGTAGCCTTCAACCGACTGCTCTTCGGGAAGAAATTCCGTTGCGCCCTCTCCCTTTATTTTGCGCAACTCTTCCTCTAATTTTATCACGCGTTCGCGCAGACGGCAAATTTCTTTTATGCATGGGTCTGACATTTCCTGCAAGAGGTCTACGCCGTCCTTACTGCCGCCTATGCGCACTACGCGCGCAGGAACGCCCACCACCGTTGCGTGCGGGGGAACGTCTTTGAGCACCACCGCGCCTGCGCCAACTTTGGCATAGTCGCCCACGGTTATATTGCCGAGCACCTTTGCGCCTGCCGAAATTACGCAGTTTTTACCTATGGTGGGGTGGCGCTTGCCGCCCTCTTTGCCCGTTCCGCCCAGCGTGCACCCCTGATAGAGCACAGTTCCCTCGCCCACTTCGGCGGTTTCGCCTATCACCACGCCGGAGCCGTGGTCGATAAACACGCCTGGGGCAATTTTTGCGGCAGGGTGAATTTCTATCCCCGTGAAGAACCTTGCAATCTGGCTTATTATACGTGCCATAAGCTTGAATTTAATTTTATAGAAGAACGCCGCAGTTCTGTGCCACGACAGCGCATGCACGCCCGAATATGTGAGCCATATTTCGAACTTACTGCGCGCGGCAGGGTCGTTCCTCTTGGCGGCGTTTATATCCGCCCTCAATCTTTTGAAAAACATAGCAAAACCTGTATTGCGGATAACGTTGCTCCACAGCCGCCGTGTAAGGCGGCATACGGTTAAAAAAAGCCTCTGCATATACTATGCAAAGGCGCGCTACCGCTGTTCCACTTTACTTCGGGGCTAAGCCCCCTTATCAACTCTGTGACGGGAGTACCCGCGGGGACATTGCTCCCCGTCCTTGAACACATGTTCAGACGGCGCAACCTTGCCGCGCGCCCGCAGGGCTTCCACCACTCCCCCGCTCTCTTAAAAGGGCAAGACGACAACTCCTCCGTCATGCGGATTTATTCAGTTACCAAAATTATAATACAACGCAAAAGTTATTGCAAGCATTTTACTGCATAAAATCTGCGCTTAAAAAATCACCTTTTGGAGTCTAACCTGAACACATCGCGCGACCTGCCTATCACAAGAATATGGTCGTCCTCCCTGAATCGGTAATCGGGCATTGGAGTAGGGTCGAGCGTGCGCTCGGTTTTTATGGCGACAATGTTTACGCCGTACTTTTTGCGCACGTCGAGTTCGGCTAACGTTTTGCCCGCCCAGTTCTTTAAAATCGGAACCTCGAATATGGCGTAGCCGTCGGCGAGCTCAATATAGTCGCAGATGTTGTTGCCGCCCATGCGCATTGCCAGTCTGTCAGTGGCGTACCCGTCAGCGTACACCACTTCGTCCGCGCCCACCTTACGCAACAGCTCTACCTCAGTCACGCCTCGGGCATGGGCAGCCACATACCTTGCACCAAGCTTTTTTAATAACATGGTCACCACCATAGAGGCCTCTAAATCACCGTCTATGGTCACGCACACAGCGTCGAACGAGGCGACGTCGAGCTCGCGAAGCACATTCACGTTGGTATAGTCGCCTATCTGCGCGTCTGCAAAGCGGTCTGCAAGGCGTTCTATACCTTCGGCATTCCTGTCCAAAAGCATGACATCGTGACCGAGTTCAAACAGCTTTTCTGCAAGGTGCGTGCCGAACTTACCTATTCCTATTACAAGTATGCTCTTTTTCATAAATACCTCAGTATATCCGTTGCGCGGAATATGTCCGCGTCAGCCTATCATTATGTGTTCGGGCGGCCTCGTGATTACGGGGGGACGCTTCGTTTCGGAAAAGACGAGCACGAGGGTATATCCTCCCACCCTGCCGAAGAACATTAAAAGTATAAGTATAACCTGTGAGAGGACAGACAGCTCCGCCGTGATGCCCATGGTCAGCCCCGTTGCGCTGACCGCCGAAACGACTTCGAGCAACACCGTTTTAAAGCCAATGCCGTTTATGCCCGACCACGTTTCGCCGCAGTCAGAAACATAGCTCTTGCCGCTATCGGCAGTGCAGATTATAAACACACTTACAACTATTGCCGCAATGTACAGCATGGCAACGGTTACAGCGCTTACCACGTTGTCGTGCCCTATGCCGCGCTTGAACACACGCACCTGCCTTCCCTTGCGGCACACCGAAATCATGGAAAGGACGAGCACGGCGAATGTCGTCGTCTTTATACCGCCAGCCGTAGACCCTGGACTGCCGCCCACGAACATCAGAATCAGCGTAAGCAGATATGCGCCGTCTGAAAAGTAGTTAATATCCACCGTATAATACCCTGCCGTTCGGGGAGTTACGGCAAAGAAAAGGCTGTTTACAATTTTATCGCCGACAGACATGTTGCCGATAGTTTTTGCGTTATTCCATTCAAAGCCCATAAAGGCAGCCCACGCGAGCAAAACTATAGCCCCCGTGACGATGAGCACGACTTTGGTGTGCAGCGAATAACGGGAAAATCGGAAACGGCACACAAGTACGTCGTACCAGACGAAGAAGCCCAGCCCACCTATTGTAATTAGCGCCATCACTGTTATAAGAAGCAACGGGTCAGAACTGTAACCGTCGAGCGAATGCCCGCCGTTTATGCCCGTGAGCGAAAAGCCTGCGTTGCAGAATGAGCTTACAGAGGTGAACACTGCCGACCATATGCCAGCGCCCCAGCCGAGTTCGGGCACGAATGAAAAGCACATTATTACCGCGCCCGCAAACTCCAACGCAAAGGTGCCTATGAATATGCACTTGAACAGACCCTTTATGCCTGTCAACCGCAGTCCGCCCACCGACTGCGCGGCAAGCTTACGGTCAGAAAGCGTAACGCCCTTTTTTACATACAGCATAAACAGCGATATTATGGTAATAAATCCGAGACCGCCCGTCTGTATTAGCATGAGCACGACCGCCTGCCCGAAGCCCGTGAAATAACTGTATATATCTACCACGGAGTGTCCCGTTACGCAGGTTGCGCTTGCGGCGGTAAACAGTGCAACGAGAAAGTCAGGACTGCCGTCCTTCACCGTGGCAGGAAGGCACAAAAGCCCCGTCCCTGCAAATATAACACCCACGAAGCTTGATACGACTATGGCAATCGGCCTGAATCTGAATTTTTTTGCTCTCATACTTTAAACGCTTTTAACCGCGTGCGGCACATCCGCACGGAAACCGAAACAAGTATACCATACGCCCCCGCGAAAATCAAATTTTATACGGCGGAAAGGAAGTCATAGAAGTGACTTGTTAATTTTATGAAACTATTTCACATAAATATTGCAGAAAATGTTAAAAGCGTTAAAGTAAGTCTTGACATTGACGAATATATAATATATAATAGGTATATACTAAAATATAAGCTGTTAGTTTATAACAAAGGAGAATTATAAAATGAAGCGTGAAAGACTGGAAGAAGTAGCCGAATTATTGGATAAGCGCGGAAAGATGACGCTTGAACAGCTTGAAGAGGCATTCCCCGCAGTTTCGCAGATGACTTTGCGGCGCGACCTTTCGCAGCTTGAAGAGGACGGAAGGATAATCCGCGTGCGCGGCGGCGCAATGTCTGTTAAAGAGGTGCAAAAGGTTTCGGGCGAGGCTTACACCAAAAAGACCACCGTAAACATGGATGCAAAGATAGTAATCGCCCAAAAGGCAGCCACCCTTATAGACGAAGGCGCAAGCATATTTATAGACGGCGGCACCACGGCGATGTATCTTTCCAAAGAGATGCCCGATTTAAAGTGCAACGTGTTTACCAACGGCATAGCCGTTGCCATGGAACTTGCGCAAAAGAAGAACATAAATATTACCGTAGTAGGCGGACAGCTTATAAAGGACAATCTTTCCACCGCCTCCCCTGCCGCCAAGGAATACTTTAACAACACCAATTTTGAAATAGCAATAGTCTCCTCCACGGCTTTCACTCCCGAACACGGTTTTTCGTGCAACAGCCAGATAGAGAGCGACCTTTTAAAGCAAGTATTCCACAAGGCGCGGCACGTATATATGATGCTTGACAGCTCGAAGATAGGCAAAATAAACCCCTACACCTTCGCCCAGCTTGAAGATATAGACGTGCTGATAACCGACGACGTATTCCCCAGGGAATACAAGGCGCTGTTTGAGCAGAACGATATAGTGGTAATGTAAAATTGCCAGCCATAAAAAACAAAACCCCTCGCGCACAAGCGCGGGGGTCTTTTTTATTCCGTAGAGCTTATTCGCTCCATTTTTTTATGCCGAGGGTTCGGTCCTTTACGTCGTCGTGCTCTTCAAAGTATCGGCGGCGGAGTTCCTCTATGCCGCACTCTTCGCATATGCCCAGCATTTCGTTAAGTTCCTCTTCGGTAAAGTCGGCAGGGTTAAAACCGCCGTCGAACGCAGAGGAAAGTTTTAAAATGTCCCACTTGGTAATCATCATGCAATATTAAGCGCTCCCTTCGGGCGGCATGGACTGCGGATTTATCAGCCGTGCTCCTGCTTTGCTTTCTCTAAAAATGCCTTTTTGTCCGTCGTGTCTGTGTCCTCTGCCGAGTAGCTGTACCGCACGTATGTCAGCGAGCCGACTTCGCCGCTAAATCCGGAAATCTTGCCCTTCCAGCCTTCTACTAACATGTAGTAATAGAACAGTCCGTTATCCCAGATTTTGTAGTATATAGTGTAGTCAGTCCACGAACAGGAGCTGGCTCCGTTAGACTCTCCAAGCATGGCAATAGAAGATGCGTCCGCGTTGGCAACTTCGGTATTTATTGTCATTTCCACAGTGTAAACAGTATGCCCGTCTACCGTATCCTCTGTAATTTCGGCAAACTCCACTATATTATCAGCGAGGATATTTATGTTGCCGTGTATGACCATATTGTCTGTATCATTTTCAGCGATATCTACAATATCACTGGCAATACCATCTAAATCGAGCTTTTCCGCGCGTTTGACTATGGGGTAGTCATCCTTCACTCCCCAGTCTGATTCCGTCGATTTCACAACCCAGTCGCAGACAAGCGTCTGCCCGTCGTCGCCGTATTCAACGTTTTCACCTTCGAGACGGTAGAGCAGTGTATCCTCATCCACTATGCGCAGTTTTGCACTTTCAAACAAATTCGTGACCGCCGAAAGCAAGCCGCTCGCTTCGTTTACATGCTTTATAGTGTAGTGGAACTTAAAGCCGCCCTCTTCCTCGGTATCGCCGTTGACGATGAGCTTATAGTCCTGCTTTACGGCACTGCTTGTGCCGCTTTTGCCGTAGTCGGTTTCTCCGCCCTGATATGAAAAATAAGCGTAACTATCTAAATACTCCTCGCTATAACAGGCGTAGGCAAACAGTTGTGCCGCCGCCTTCTCCGCAGAAAGCGTGCTATTTTTATATGAGGACAATACCTCTGCCACCTCATCGGCGTAGGGGCCTTTCTGTTCGGGATATACATCAACGTCGTTGAGTTCGTAACTTACTTCGGCGTCTACGACATCTTTTTTACAGCCAGACGTTGCGACCAGCATTACTGCTGGCACCAGCAGCACAGGCAACAGCCTGAATAATTTACGCCTCATAATTTCTCCTGTAAAACATCTCTCCTGCTCAACACCGATTATAACACCGTATCAAGGATTTTACAAGTCTTTTGGGTGAAAGCTTTATTAAAATATCGCCGTGGCACCCCCTGCAAAAGCAATTACTGTGCGTTAGTCGCACCAAGGATTTTACAAGTCTTTTAATTTATAAAAACATTGTCGGCATTACCCCTGCGCTTTTATTATGCGTTAGCCGCTCCAACTCGGCGGAAAGACATGGCAGCCATTGCCAATTATAGCCACACAGGGCTTTCACTTATTCCGCCTTGCTGAATATTTTTAAATGTCACATAGCCGCTTTTTTGTTTTAAACTTATGTAGCCGTTATTCTCGCATTTTTTTGAACAGTTGATTTACCTCCGCAATCGGCGGATAAAAATTCTCGCCAAATTAAACACCAATCGTATTACCAATGGACTGTTTATTAACGGTAAATGGTCGTCATTATTTTATTTGTTTTAAAATTATAAATTAAATACCCCTTTATACTCATATTTTTACCCCTCCCACAGGCAGTTGAATTACCTCCGCAATCGGCACATAAAAAATCATGCAAATTAAATACCCATTAAATTACCAATGAACTGTTTTTATACAGCGTTTTTCCGCCATTATTTTATTTTTCGTTTAATCTTATATATCTGATATTTTCGTATTTTTCCACCCTCGCGAACAGCTCAATCGGCGCGTAAATAATCTTGCAAATACTCGTAATTTTTATCCCCCCTCGGACAGTTGATTTCCCACCGCAATCGGCACGTAAATAATCTTGCAAATTAAATACCCATCGCAACACCGATGGGATTTTTTAAACTGAATATTTCGTTTTTGAACTTAAAATCAGCGTATAAAAATTCTTGTTAATTAAATACCTATAAAGATTACTAATGAACTGTTTTTAAACAGTATTTTACCGCCATTATTCTTTTTTCGATTTAATCTTATATATCCAATATTTTCGTATTTTTCCACCCTCGCAAACAGCTCATTCCATTCGTTATCAGCATATATAAACTCTTGCAAACTAAATACCCACAGTAATACCTATGGACTATTTTTTAACGGTATAGCCTTATTCACGTTTTCCCACCCTCGCAGACAGTTGTTTCCCCTCCGCAATCAGCGTATAAAAATTCTTACAAATTAAATCCCCATCGCAACACCGATGGGCTTTTTTAAACTGAATATTTCGTTTTTAAACTTAAAATCAGCGTATAAAAATTCTTGTTAATTAAATACCTATAAAGATTACTAATGAACTGTTTTTAAACAGTATTTTATTGCCATTATTTTTTTCGTTTTTAAACTTATATAT
>CBCPNG010000012.1:0-78350 GCA_965120485.1 uncultured Clostridia bacterium | reverse complement strand
CCACACAGCATCACAACCACAACCTCACAAGCCCACAACCCCACAACCCAACAACCCCACAACCTCACAACCTTACAACCACACAGCATCACAACCACACAGCATCACAACCACACAACATCACAGCCTCACAACCCCACAACCTCACAACCTCACAACCCTCACAACCTCACAACCCCGACAGTCAACTAAACCCAACTCCACAACACAACTACAACCAACTTTAACAACCCCACAACACAAAAAAATAAGAGGGCGGCGCAAATTTTGCGCCGCCCTCTTAAAAAACAGAAGTTTTTGTGTTATATTACTTGCCTGCAAGCTTCTTGTAGCTTTCAAGCCTCTCCCTGGCAGATTGCTCGGTCTGTTTAAAGAGTTCGTTTGCAACTTCTGCGCCCTGCGTCTTGGCGAGGGAGGAATACCTCGTCTCGCTGCCGATAAAGGTCTGGTAGTTTCCAAAGTCGGGGTCAGGCTTGCTGTCAAGCGTAAATACCTCGCCTTCGGGGTTGTACCTGTAAAGTTGCCAGTAGCCGCAGTCAACGGCAGCCTTTTCTTCAAGCTGGCTCTTTGTCATGTTTATGCCATGGTTAATGCAGGGCGAATAGCAGATTATCAGCGAAGGTCCGTGGTAAGCCTCTGCCTCGCTTATCGCCTTTAAGAACTGTGCAGGGTTAGAGCCCATTGCGCACTGCGCAACGTAAACATAGCCGTATGATTTGGCAATCATGCCGAGGTCTTTCTTCTTAACCCTCTTTCCTGCAGAGGCAAACTTGGCAACTGCGCCTATGTTGGTCGACTTGGAAGCCTGACCGCCTGTGTTGGAGTAAACCTCGGTATCGAGTACCAGAATGTTTACATCCTCGTTTTCGGCAAGTACGTGGTCCAAACCGCCGTAGCCTATGTCGTATGCCCAGCCGTCGCCGCCGATTATCCATATCGACTTCTTGGCAAGGCAGTCTTTGTCTGCAAGTATCTCTTTTACAAGTGCGCCGCACTTTGCGCAATCTTTGTGGCTTTCAAGGCGTGCAACAAGCTCTTTGCTTGCCTTTTTCGAAGGTTCTCTGTCGTTAAATGCGGCAAGGTAAGCTTCGCAAGCTGCCTTGTCCTCGCCCTCCCACATTGCGGCAAGTTTTTCAACCTTGCCCTTTACAGCGTTCCTTCTTGCAGAGTATGCAAGGTTGATGCCGTAGCCGAATTCGGCGTTATCTTCAAACAGAGAGTTTGCCCATGCTGGTCCGTGACCCTCTTTATTGGTGGTGTAGGGGCATGTGGGCGAAGAGCCGCCGTATATCGAAGAACAGCCCGTTGCGTTGGCAATAATCATATCTTCGCCGAACAGCTGTGTAACAACCTTAACGTAAGGCGTTTCACCACAACCTGCGCACGCGCCGGAGAACTCGAACAGAGGGGTGCAGAACTGGCAGCCCTTTACCGTCTCTTTCTTAAACTTCGAGGTATCCACTTCGGGAAGCTCTACGGTGTACTCCCAGTTTACGTCCTCGCCCTTGGCAAGGGAATCGGCAAGCGGTATCATCTTTATTGCGCCGCCGTCCTTTACGGGGCAGACGGTCGCGCACACGCCGCAACCCATGCAGTCGAGGGGTGATACCTGCATCTTATACTCGTATCCAGGTATGCCTATGGCGTCCTTTTCTATAATCATGCTCGCAGGCTTGTCTTTTGCGTCCTTGGCAACGAGTGCGGGGCGGAGGCAGGCGTGAGGGCATACGAACGAGCAGGTGCCGCACTGTATGCACTTGTCCTGAATAATTTCGGGTACGGTTACGGCAACGCCGCGCTTCTCAAACTTGGTGGTGCCTGTGGGAACGTGTCCGTCAGCGTTGAACTGCGAAGATTTAAGCTGGTCGCCCTTCAAGTAGAGGATGGGCTTTATAATCTCCTGATAGTATTTGTCTGCGTGACCCTCTATCATTGCCGCGCCTGTTTTGGCGGTAGCCCATGCCTTGGGTACGTCTATCTTTATGAGGTTATCGCCTGCGGCGGAATCTATGGCGTCGTAGTTCATCTGAACAACGGCGTCGCCCTTCCTGCCGAACGACTTCTTCGCCATATACTTCATGTACTCTATGGCTTTGTCGTAGGGCATAATCTGGGGATTAACGCGGAAGAATGCAGACTGCAAAATGGTGTTCGTTCTGCCTTTGAGGCCAAGCTGTCCTGCAATGCGGATAGCGTCTATAACGTACAGATTGATTTTCTTTTTGGCGATGTCCTGCTTAACCTTTGCAGGCAGGAACTCTTCCAGCTTATCAACCGTCGTTGCGTCTGTGTTGATAAGGAAGGTGCCGCCCTCTTTAATGTCGCTCGTCATGTCGTAGCGTGTGATGTAAGAGGGGTTAGAGCACTGCACAAAGTCGGCAGAGTCTATAAGGTATTCGCTCTGTATGGGCGTATCGCCGAAACGGAGGTGTGAAACGGTTATGCCGCCCGATTTTTTCGAGTCGTAGAAGAAGTAAGCCTGCGCGTGCTTGTCCGTGTGGTCGCCTATAATCTTAATGGAGTTCTTGTTTGCACCCACCGTACCGTCTGAACCAAGACCGTAGAACTTGCATGAGGTAGAGCCAGCGGGCGCGGCGTCGAACTTTTTAGAGAAGTCGAGCGAGCTGTTGGTTACGTCCTCGTAAATGCCTATGGTAAAGTGGTTTTTAGGGGGCTTGCTCTGCAAATTCTTGTAAACTGCAAGCACCATAGAGGGGGTGAACTCCTTCGAACCTAAGCCGTACCTGCCGCCCACAACCTTGGGTTTTGTGGTGCCCGTTTCGTAGAGTGCCGAGCATACGTCAAGATACAGCGGTTCGCCGAGTGAGCCGGGCTCCTTGGTTCTGTCAAGCACAGCTATGCGCTTTGCAGTGGCAGGGAGCGCCGCAACGAATGCCTCCGCAACGAAAGGTCTGTAAAGGCGCACTTTAACAAGTCCGTACTTCTTGCCCATTGCGTTGAGCTTATTAATGCTCTCTTCCACGGTCTCGCAGGCAGAGCCCATTGCAACAATAACGTCGGTTGCGTCGGGTGCGCCCACATAGTCAAACAGGTGGTAGCTCCTGCCGCACTTTGCCGAAACAACGTCCATCATTTTCTGTACGATTGCGGGCGCGGCGGCATAATAGCTGTTTGCCGTCTCCCTGTTCTGGAAGTAAGTGTCGCCGTTCTGCGCGGTGCCCTTCTGTATGGGGTGTTCGGGGTTCAGCGACCTCGATTTAAAGTCGGCTATGTCGGCGGCAAGACCTACCTCATCGCATATAGCCCTTATCTCTGCATAGTCGTCAGCTTCATCCCAAACGTCTATCTTTGCAACCTCGTGCGAGGTGCGGAAGCCGTCGAAGAAGTTTATAAAGGGCACCTTTGTTTTAAGGGTGGCAAGGTGTGCAACCAAAGAAAGGTCCATAACTTCCTGTACAGAGCCGCCGCACAGCATAGCAAAGCCCGTCTGGCGGCAAGCCATAACGTCGGCGTGGTCGCCGAAGATGTTGAGCGAGTGTGCTGCGAGCGCGCGCGCCGAAACGTGCATAACCATGGGCATGAGCTCGCCTGAAATCTTGTACATGTTGGGAATCATTAAAAGAAGTCCCTGCGAGGCGGTAAACGTAGTGGTCAGCGCACCCGCAGAAAGCGAGCCGTGCACCGCGCCTGCCGCGCCGCCCTCAGACTGCATCTCTGCAATCTTAACTTTTTGTCCCCACATGTTGGTTCTGCCTGCGGTCGCCCATTCGTCCGCAACTTCCGCCATGGGGGAAGAGGGGGTGATGGGATAGATTGCCGCTACTTCAGAGAAGGCGTACGCAACGTGGCTTGCGGCGGTATTACCGTCGATAGTCAACTTTTTCATCAAAAAAACCTCCGTTTAAAATAGTTATTGATAAAGATTACAAAAAATTGAGCGTTTATCTTAAAAACGTGAATTTTTTATATGAAGATATTATAAAGCAAAGCCCTAAAAAAGTCAACAACCGCCATAACTTTATTTATATAATATTAGTTATATAATCAATTATTTAGTTTTATTATAGTATAAATATAGTTCGGCGCAGTTTTACATAACGAAGCTCACCCGTTAAAATACATATCTGCAAACAGTGTACCGCCGCAATTATTTACTGCCTGCAAACTGCCTTTCGCCTATGGCGTTTTCACAAGATTTTTACTGCTCCGCCCCAAATCTTCAATGTAAATTGTTGTTAAATTCTGTAAAATTTGGTATACTGTTGCGCATAAATAAGGAAGCAAAATGAACAAAGACGATACAGGTCGTTCGGGCGAAGCTCCCGCACAAAATACAAAGTCGGACAACGTTCAGGGGCACCCCGCAGAGGACTGTCCTACAAATATCGGGGCAAATGATGCGTACGCGGTCGTATTCGACGGCGTCACTTTTTCATATGGCGATGAATTATCCCCTGCGCTCAACGGAGTTTCGTTCAGCGTTAAAAAGGGCGAGTTCCTTGCAATAATAGGTCACAACGGCAGCGGCAAGTCTACTCTGGCGCGCCTTATCAACGGACTTTTGCAGCCCGATTCGGGCACGGTGACCGTGTTCGGGCTCAACGTAGCCGAGGGCAAAAACTCCATAGAGGTAAGGCGGCACGCAGGCATAGTTTTCCAGAACCCCGATAACCAGATGGTCGCCTCTATCATAGAGGACGACGTAGCATTCGGACCCGAAAATTTAGGCGTAGAGCGCGAAGAGATAGGCAGGCGCATAGAGTGGGCTCTGGAAGCCGTGGGCATGAGCGCCCACCGCACGGGCACGCCTTCCCACCTTTCGGGCGGTCAAAAACAGCGCATAGCAATAGCCGGCGTGCTCGCCATAAAGCCTGAAATTCTCATTCTTGACGAAAGCACCGCCATGCTCGACCCCAAGGGCAGGAGAGAGGTAATGGAGGTCGTGTCACGCCTCAACAGGGAAGAGGGCATAACGGTAATAATCATCACCCACTTCATGGAAGAGGCTCTGCTCGCCGACAGAACTATAGTTTTAAACAGGGGCGAAATTGTAATGCAGGGCACACCGCAACAGATATTTCTGCACAGCGAGCGGCTGGAAGCCTATAATTTAAGCCTGCCCCGCATAGGCAAAATCTGTAAGGCTCTGCAAAGCGCCTCCATTCCTGTTGCCGACTGCCTTACGCCCGAACAACTCGCCGAGGAAATATCTTCTGCGGCAAAATCTATGGGCGCGCGCACCAATTCGGCGGCATATATCCCCGAACCAACGGCGCAAAATCCGCACGAATGGGATATCGATATAAAAGATTTAACCTACACATATTCGGCAAAGTCGCCCTTTGCCACGGCGGCGCTCAAAGGCATTAATCTGCACATAGACGAGGGCGAATTTTTTGGCATAATCGGACATACGGGCAGTGGCAAGTCCACGCTTGTTCAGCACCTCAACGCCCTTATAAAGCTGCCGCAGGCGCAAAAGCGTTACCGCGCCAAAAAGCCCAAAAAGGGACAGCCAGCCCCCGTTCTTCCGCACATATCCGTGGGTCAATTCAATCTTGCCGATAAAAAGTGCGACTTCGTAAAACTGCGCGAAAGCGTGGGAATGGTCTTTCAGTATCCCGAATACCAACTCTTCGCCGAAAGTGTGTACGAAGACGTAGCCTTCGGGCTTAAAAACTTCCGCAAAGGCATTTCAAAGGAAGATGCAGAAGCGGCTGTGCGCGACGCAATAACCATGGTCGGGCTGGACTATGACGAGATAAAAGATAAATCGCCCTTCGATTTATCGGGCGGTCAAAAGCGCCGCGTCGCCATTGCAGGCGTAATAGTTACAAAACCTCACATTCTCATTCTCGACGAACCTGCGGCTGGGCTCGACCCCCTCGGCAAGCAGGAGATTATGGAGCTGTTGCACAAGCTCCACCGCGAGTGGTGCAGTACGGTAATTATCGTCTCGCACGACATGGACGAAATCGCCGATAACTGCACAAAGGCGGCGGTCATTTCCGAAGGAAAAGTTGTGCGGTGCGAGTGCCCTCACGAGCTGTTTAAAAGGGGGGCAGAGCTCGAAAGCCTCGGGCTGGACGTTCCCTTAACAGCAAAGGCGTGCCGCAGACTGCAACAGCTCGGCACAGAGGTGGATACCGACTTCACCTGCGAAGATTTTTCCTCAAAGGTAATCGGGCTGTTCGGGGGTGAAAGCAATGCTTAACGACGTAACCTTCGGACAGTACTACCCCACAAAGTCCTTTGTCCATTCAATGGACCCGCGCCTCAAACTGCTCTTTTTAATCGCCTATATCGTGGCGATATTCATAGCCGATACCTTCTACGGCATGATACTCTGCATGGTAGTGCTCTTTTTTGCAGTAGGCTTTGCAAGGGTGCCGCTCGGCTCGGTGTTGCGCTCTATAAAGGGCATACTTTTTGTACTAATCTTAACTTCGATTTTAAACCTTTTCTTTCACGGCGGCGAGAACGTTCTCGCCAAATGGGGCATAATAACCATATACCGCGAGGCGGTGGTCTACACAGTATTCCTGCTTTTACGGCTCTTTTTGCTGGTAATGGCTTCGGCGTTGCTCACACTCACAACCACGCCCGTCCGCCTCACCGACGGCATCGAAAGCCTGCTCACTCCCTTAAAGTGGATAAAGTTCCCCGTGCACGAGCTTGCCCTGATAATGAGCATAGCTCTGCGCTTCATACCCACGCTTATAGACGAAACAAACCGAATAATAGCCGCACAAAAGGCGCGCGGAGCCGACTTTGAAAGCGGCAACATTATAAAGAGGATAAAGGCGGTAGTGCCCATACTCATACCCCTGCTCATAAGTGCGTTCAGGCGCGCCGAAGAGCTGGGCGACGCAATGGACGCCCGTTGCTATTCAGGCTCTAAAAACAGGACAAAGTATAAAAAGCTCAAATTCGGATGGAGGGATTTCGTCGGCGCGTTAGTTGCCGCCGCTCTCATAGCCGGCGTGGTGCTGTTCAACATTTATTCCGCCGACATATTCCCTGCCATATACGAATATATAGTGGTAAGCTGATATGCGTTACGCGTTACTTGTGGCATATTGCGGCGCCAATTACTGCGGTTGGCAGGTTCAGCCAAACGGCAGTTCGGTGCAGGGAGCCATACAGGAGGCGGCAAAAGCCGCGTTCGGACAAAATATTGCGGTAGTTGCAAGCGGCAGAACAGACAGCGGCGTACACGCCGCTGGTCAGGTCTGCCATATGGACGCAGAGCTCGGCGTCGCTCCGCAAAATCTGGCGGCGGCGCTCAATTTCCGCCTGCCCGAAGATATAAGCGTGCTCGCCTCGGCGGCCGCCCCCGAAGGCTTCGACGCCAACCGCTCCGCAAAAAATAAGACGTACTGTTACCGCATGTATATATCGCGCAGGGAACATCCCTTAAAGGCAGAACAAGCCGTCGCTGTTTACCCCGACCCCGATATTGCGCTCATGCGGCAGGGCGCACAGCTTTTTTGCGGCGAGCACGACTTTGCCGCCTACTGTGCGGCGGGCTCCTCGGCAAAGACCACCGTGCGCACCGTTTATTCGGTAGAGGTGGAAGAGTGTTTTTCGCGCGGTTGCCGCGATATAAATATATGGGTGTGCGGCGGCGGCTTTTTATACAACATGGTGCGCACCATGGCAGGCACCCTGCTCGCCCTCGGCGGCGGCAGGCTGTCGCTTGAAGATGTCACTCGCTCGCTAAAAAATTGCGACCGCTCGCTTGTCGGCAAAACCATGCCAGCCAAGGGGCTCACGTTAGAGCGCGTAGACTACGGCTGTGAACTCTTTGCGCCCGTGCAATAGCCGTTCCTACCATGATTTTACTCTGTTTTCACAGTTTTTTTTTACAGAGTACATTTGCTTAAAGTATAATCTGTCGTGCAGAATACCAAATATAAAATTTTATCGGGGAATTATGGATTTCTTTCAGTTTGCAAATTACTCAGAACTCTTCGTTACATTAACAATAGATGATAACAAGTATTGGGTATGCCTGCTCGTAGGCGCGCTGTGCTTTTTAATTGTCTATATCTTTCAGGTATTCGGTCTGTTCACCATCGCCAGACGCGAGGGCTAC
The DNA here is from genome assembly GCA_965120485.1 of uncultured Clostridia bacterium. GTDB lineage: Bacteria > Bacillota > Clostridia > Christensenellales > Borkfalkiaceae > Coproplasma. Next base: position 70,291 of record CBCPNG010000012.1, on the reverse strand, counting down.
AATAAAAAGTGGATGATTTTCATCCCAATTTTAAATACCTATTATATAGGTGTGTGCGCGCAGAAGAATAAGGTCTACGGCATGAAGTCAAGCGTATTTGCCATAGTCACTGCCGCGTTAGAGGCTCTGCTTATTATCGGGTATATAATCTACTATATAGCTATATTCCTCTGCTGGGACTATATAGATTGGCTGCCTTATTACGACCTTTATTATTATATCGGAGGGTTTAAATCCGACATGCCTTCTTCGCTGGCGTGGCTTGGTTGGATGATACAGTACGGCAGTTACTATATTCTCAATTTGATAGAGCTATTTTTTATAGTTGCAAGAATATTGCTCTTAACCGCGTTCTTCCGCACATATGCCGCGCCGAGGTATCTGCTCTTCTCCATAGCGGGCGCGCTGTTGCCTCTATCTGGTATACTCATATATGTTGTACGCAACAATACGGGCATGAGCTATACAGACTATATCCGCCGCGTGCGCGAGAAAAATTACCGAATGTACCAGCAGCAGCACGGCAACCCCTATAATCAGAACCCTTACAATAATAACCCCTATAACAACCCTCACAACAACCCCTACAACCAGCCTCCCGGCGGACAGGGCATGCAGGGCGGCGGCAACGCTCCCGACCCCTTCGGTGAATACGGTTCTTCCTCGTCAGAAGGCAAATCTTCAAACTCAAACGAGTCGCCTTTCGACGATTTCAACTGATTTTAATTTCGTCAAATCCCTTTTATCGGGTGCAAAAAAACGCGGTTTTTGCGTTTTTTTGCACCCATTTTATTTGCGTAGGTTATAGCTTTTGTGTTATAATTGCAAATAGTATAACGTGTGTTTATACATATAACCGCGAGTTATAGGGGTATACGCTAAATTATGAACGGCGACAGCATAGCCGCAATCGCCACGGCAAACGGCACGGGCGGTGTGGCAATAGTACGTATAAGCGGAAGCGACAGTCTTAAAATAGCTTCTCGGGTATTCACTCCCGCAGGGCGCGTTACCGTGGCAGGCTTTTCGCCACGCCGCATGTACGCAGGCAACATCTCCGCCGCAGGCGGCATAACCGACTTCGGTATGTGCGTGTACTTCAAAGCCCCCAACTCGTTTACGGGTGAAGACGTAGTCGAACTCCACTGCCACGGCGGCGCAGAGCTCTCGCGCGCAGTGCTACGGGCTGTATTTGCGGCTGGTGCACAGCCTGCAAAGGCTGGCGAATTCACCATGCGCGCCTTTATAAACGGCAAACTTTCGCTCTCTGCGGCAGAGGGCATGGCAGATATGATAAACGGCGCAAGCACGGCAGAAATCCGCGCGGGCGGACTGCTCTATTCAGGCAAGCTCACAGCCGCCGCAGGCGAAATTCAGCAGTCGCTCACCGACATTCTCGCCCGAATCGGCGCCGATACAGACTACCCCGAAGAGGATTTAGAGCGCTCTACGCTTTCGCAGATTTCCAAAGAACTTTCACAGGCTCTTGCAAAGGTTTCGTCGCTTGTAAACTCCTACGACGGAGGCAAAAAAATCAAACACGGCGTAAACGTAGCCATCTGCGGCAAGCCAAATGCTGGCAAAAGCTCGCTTCTTAACGCGCTTTTAGGCTACGATAAAGCCATAGTTTCGCCCACTGCGGGTACCACGCGCGACATTGTGGAGGGAGCTGTGGAAATAGAGGGAGTGCGCTTCAACCTGTACGACACCGCAGGCATACGTACAAGCTCTGACGAGGTGGAAAGCATAGGCATACAGCGCGCAATGCGCACGCTGACCTCTGCCGACGTTGCCCTCATCGTCTTTGAAGGTACTTTCGGCGGCGTTGAAGAGGATATTTTGAAGGACTGCACCTGCCCCGTGATAAAGGTGCGCAACAAAACTGACCTATTCGGGGGGTTCGGCGGCGAAGATATCGCCGTATCCGCGCTCAACGGCGAGGGGGTGGAAGAGCTCAAAGGCATGCTGGCAAAGCTCACCATACCGTCGGGCGGACTGCATAGCGCATTTGTAATAGAGGAGCGCCACTACAAGGCTCTCTCGCGCGCGGCTGAAAGCCTGCAAAGTGCAATCTCCGCCGCAGGCGTTATGCCCGTCGACGTAATCTCGGTAGATATACAAGAGGCGTGGTCTGCGCTCGGCGAAATCACGGGCGAAACGGCAAGCGAAGAGATTATAAACACCATCTTTTCAAAATTCTGCGTGGGCAAGTAATTGCCCTTAAAATAAAATTGCCCCTATAATATGGCGCAATTACTTTCACAGGCGGCGCGGCGCAAACCGCAACGCGCGTCAAAAACGCCTTAAAAGGCGAAGAGAGAGCAATATTCCTTAAACGGCACTGCGCCGTGCTATTTATGAGGAGAAAGTCATGGTCAATTTAGAATTATACAGGGTATTTTACACTGTTGCCCGTTGCGGGAGTCTCACAAAGGCGACGGAAGAGTTATTCATCTCCCAGCCTGCAGTTTCACAGGCAATAAAACAGCTCGAAGGTCAGCTTGGCACAACGCTGTTCAACCGCACGCACAGGGGCATGGAGCTCTCCGCCTCAGGCGGCAAGCTAATCTATAAAAAGGTAGAGGAGGCTCTCGGACTTTTAGACGGAGCCGAAAACACCTTGATTGAAATAAAGACGACGGCAACAGGCACCATACGCATAGGCGCGACCGACTCAATCTTTTCCAACATACTTGCCGATAAAATCGTGGAGTACCACGAAACTTACCCTGCCGTCAAGTTCGAACTCATCACGGGCACCACGTTAGATACCATTGCCCAGCTCAAAGAAAACAAGTGCGACATAGTATTTGTAAATCTTCCCGTAGAAGATAAAGATATTATCCTTTCGGGCAATGTCAGCCTGCTTTCAGATATTTTCGTGGCAAGTCCACGCTTCAATCATTTAAAGGACAACCCCGTGCCCGTAAAGACATTGCAGGAACTCCCGCTTTTAATGATGGAAAAAAACACTGTCGCACGCCACGCCGTAGACAATTACCTCGGAAATTTAGGCATTGTCCTGCAACCTGATATCGAGGTCGCCAACTGGGACTTAATGATAAAGCTGGCGGCAAAGGGAATGGGCATAGGTTGCGTGCCCCGCGAATACTGCAAAAAGGAGCTACAAAACGGCACCTTGTTCGAGGTCAACGTCACGCCCTCACTGCCCGTGCGCGGCGTAGGCATGGCTCTGCCGCGCAACATCCCCGTGCCCTACGCTTTAAAGAAATTTGCCGCACTGTTCCAGTAAACATATAGTTTTATAGTTATACCGCCCTGCGTTTTCACCGCAGGGCGGTATATTTTATATGGTAACCGTGCACGCTCCGTTATGCATAATGATTAAGTTTACATTCAATTGACAATAAATTTATGCAAAGTTAATGTTTTTATAATATAAATAAAGGCGGACGGATAAAAAAATGGACAGAATATATTATTACCATGACGAGCTTAAAGACGACTTTGCCTGCACCAACATAAAAGCGGTAAAGTTGTCCCATGACTACAAATTCGTGCGCACCGACAAAAAGTGGAGGGTGTGCAGGTTTCTGTTTTATAAACTTTTAGCCACGCCGATTGCGATATTGATTATGGCGTTCACCTGCCGTATAAAAAATAAAAACGTTTTGCGCGGCTACAAGAGGAAGGGAGGCAAAAAGTGCGGCGCATTTATATACGGCAATCACACCGCATATCTTACAGACGCCCTGTTGCCCACGCGTATATCTTTTCCCCGTACGGCATATGTGGCAGTCGCCTCCGCCGCCGTATCTTTAAAGGGGGTCGGTAGCGTAGTACGCGTCTTGGGCGGCGTGCCCGTCCCTTCTGACGTGAACGGCTTAAAGCGCTTTTCCGAAGATATTACCGCCGCGGTTGGCAGAGGCAATTGGGTGGCAATCTATCCCGAAGCGCACATATGGCCGTATTACACGGGCATACGCCCGTTCGGGTCGGCTTCTTTCAAATACCCTGCAAAGTGCGGCGCGCCCGTATTCGCCTATACCACCACATACAAAAAACGCCTTTTCTCGCGCAAGCCCAAAAAGGTGGTGTATATAGACGGTCCCTTCTATGCCGATGAAAGCCTCAGCTTAAAGGCGCGTGCCGAAAGTTTGAGGGAACAGGTCTATGCCGCCATGTGCGTGCGCGCAAAAAAGAGCAACTGCTGTTATGCCGACTATTACAGGGTAGAAAACGCCCAGCTTGCGGCTGCGCTCAACGGCGCACAGGCGGCGGCGTGCGCGCGCGGCAGAAAGTATAAAAGGGCTCGCGGCGTGCTCGCCGAATGCGTCCGCGAATGTAACGAAGAATTTATAGGCTTTTCTGCGGCGCAGTGTTATCCGCAAGACAATATGTCGCGCGAAAGTCTCCCCGTCACAGATACCGCAGGCAACGGTATGTAACAGTGCGCAAATGCGCAAATCTGTACCTGCAAAAATAAAAATGCGTGCGCAAATGCGCACGCATTTTTCAATCTGACCGATAAGTGGAATTTATATGAGGTGGACTGCATTGTCCGTACCGCTTTATGCCATTATATTTGCGGCATATGTACTGCTATTTTTTAAGCAAATCAGCCATATCGTACTTTCCTGCGGGCTTGCCCGATATCCACTTTGCGGCGCGTATTGCGCCTGCCGCAAACACCTTTTTAGAGCGTGCCGAGTGCGAAAGCGTTATAATCTCGTCCTCGCCGCAAAACAAAACTTCGTGCTCGCCCACAATGGTGCCGCCGCGCACCGCGTGCATTCCAATTTCGTTGCCGCGCGCGCCGGCAAGCCCTTCCCTGCCGTTCACATAAGGCTTTTTTCCACCGAATGCGGCGTTTGCGCCGTCGGCAAGCATAAGCGCCGTGCCGCTGGGCGCATCCTTCTTCAAATTGTGGTGCTTTTCCACAATCTCTATGTCAAACTTTTCGCCGAGGAATGCGGCCGCCTCTTTCACCAGCTTAACCAAAAGGTTGACCCCTGCGGAGAAGTTCGCCGTGCGGAATATGGCAACCTCTTTTGCGCAACTGTCTATGTATTCAAGCTGTTCCTTGGTGTAACCTGTTGCGGCTATCACGGCAGGTACGCCTTTCTTTTTGCAGAATTCCAGCTCATCTTTAATGCACGCAGGGGAAGAAAAATCTATCACCGCGTCAACATGTTCCTTCACTTTGTCAAACGAGGAATAAACAGACACGTTCAAAGAGGGGAGGGGGGTAATATCCACTCCGCACACGACTTTTGCCTCGCCGTCGTTCTGCAATAATTCAACTATATTCCTGCCCATATGGCCGGCAATGCCGCAAACTAAAATATTAATCATACTTTTTTAAGCCCCAACCTTGCAATACATTCGTCCATTATCTTCTTGTGCGCCTCTTCAAGTTCGGTCAGAGGAGGGCGTGGCAGTCCTGCGTCCAGCCCTATCACGTCACAGCCGTACTTCACGGGTATTGGGTTCACCTCTGTAAAGCAGGCGTCTATAAGTGGAAGCAACCTGTCTTCAAGTTCGTTGGCTCGCTCCAAATCGTGCGCCTGCATATATTCATAGACAAGCTTGGTCTCTTTGGGGGCTATGTTCGATACCACCGAAATCAGTCCTGCGCCGCCTATTGCAAGAATGGGCAGGTTCAGGTTGTCGTCGCCCGAATACACGTCCATCTTACCGCGCACTCTGCGCATAGTTTCGCAAATCTGCTCCATGTTGCCGCACGCCTCTTTAATGCCTGCCATGTTGGGTATTGCGGCAAGCTCCTCGGCAGTGGCAGGCAAAATGTTCACGCCCGTGCGCGGAGGTACATTATATGCTATAACGGGCAGCTTCACCGCCGAACATATAGCGCGGTAATACTCCACAATGCCCCTCTGCGTGCATTTGTTGTAGTAGGGGGTAACGGCAAGCAGTCCGTCCGCGCCTATCTTCTCGGCAAGTCGTGCGCCCTCTACGGCATGTGCGGTACTGTTAGAGCCGCACCCGAACATAACTTTTACCCTGCCGCGTACGCGCTCTACGGTAAACCGCATAAGCGCCTCCTTTTCGGCGTCAGTCATTGTGGGCGGCTCGCCCGTCGTGCCCAAAACCACCAGCATATCCGTGCCGTTTTCAATCTGATACTCTATCATTTTTGCAAAGGAGTTAAAGTTTATACCGCCGTCCGCCCCGAATGGTGTTACCATGGCGGTGGCAGTTCCCTTAAAAAAACCTGTCATAAAGCCTCCGCGGCGGCATACCGCCGCATTAACATTATATTATATGCCGCCAGCACTGTTGCGGCATATATGCGGACAAACTGTCGCGCGCGTATATTCGGGCTTAAATATAGTTCTTTGCCGCCAAAAGCTCGGCAAGCAATACTGCGCCGCCAGCCGCGCCGCGAAGAGTATTGTGCGAAAGCCCTATAAATTTATAGTCGAAAAGGCTGTCCTCCCTCAGTCTGCCTGCGCAGACTGCCATGCCGTTTTCAGTCATTCTGTCAAGCTTTGCCTGGGGGCGGTCGGGCTCGTCTGCGTAGTGTATAAACTGTTTGGGTGCGGAGGGGAGTGCAAGGCGCTGCGGTTCGCCGCAAAACTCCGCCCATGCGGCAAGAATTTCTTCCTTTGTCGGCTTTTGCTTAAACTTTACAAAGCAAGCCGCCGTGTGACCGTCAGATATGGGTACGCGCAGGCACTGCGCCGTAATTTTGGGGGTCTTTGCAGGCACAATACCGCCGCCCTTTATTTCGCCCCATATTTTCAGCGGTTCGAGTTCGCTCTTTTCCTCTTCGCCGCCGATGTACGGTATAATGTTGTCGCATATTTCTGGCATGGTTTCAAACGTCTTGCCTGCGCCCGATATAGCCTGATAGGTGCACACTGCCGCGCTCTCTATGCCGAACTTCCTCAAAGGGTGCAAAAGCGGCACATACGATTGTAGCGAGCAGTTAGATTTAACGGCAATAAATCCGCGCTTTGTGCCCAGTCTCTTGCGCTGTGCCTCTATAACGGCTATGTGCCCGTCGTTTATCTCTGGTATCACCATGGGCACGTCGGGCGTAAAGCGGTGCGCGCTGTTGTTTGAAACTATCGGGCACTCCGCCTTGGCATATGCGTATTCAAGCGCCGCAATCTCATCCTTTTTCATATTAACGGCGCAAAAGCAGAAGTCAACCTGCCCAGCAATCTTTTTTATATCCGCCGTCGCGTCCATAACTACCATGTCAGCGTACTTTGCGGGCATGGATTCAACCATGTGCCAGCGGCGCAACGCTTCTTTATACGTCTTTCCCGCAGAGGCGGAGGACGCGGCAAGGCACGTCACTTCAAACATGGGGTGGTCTTTAAGTAGCATCAAAAAGCGCTGTCCCACCATACCCGTGGCGCCGATAACGCCCACTTTATATTTCTTCATAAATCCTCCCTGCGCGGATAAAATACCGCGCCGTGCAGAATTATTCTGCCCGTAAATTTTTTAAAAAAAAGAGCCGCGGCGCGCCGCGGCTCTTTTATCCCTATAAATCAAGGCAAATAGCGCAACGCACAAAGGCGACAGTTGCAAAGGTATTAACCCTTGCACCCAGCACGGGGATAGGTGCGCCCCTGCTTCGGCGGAGATGCCCTTTCAACGCGGCGGATAAGAACTTCCCTCAAAGTCCAACTCCGCGCCTACTTATGCTCGCCCGCTCCTCTATTCAGCCTGTTAAATATAACACAGCCCTGCCCAAAAGTAAAGAAAATTTATAAACATCGGGTAAAATAATTGAAAAAATAATTACTTTGCTGTATAATATAGTACACGGCTCATATGCCGTCTGCCGCCGCACGCTTTGCGCGGCAAATAATATCCAAGGAACTAAAATGGCAGCTGATTCCAAAGTAAAGTCGCTTGAAGGCCGCGAAATTTCAGACTACGTGCGCGACGCCCTCCCCAAGGGAAGGTGGGGCGATACGCTGACGGTTTTCAAGTCCAATTTCAGCAAAATCCTCATAAACAATCTGCTCACGCTCGTGTTCTTTATCCCCCTCGTGGTGATAATCTACATGCGCACGCTGTATATAGCTGCCGTAGCAGGTTACATGCCGTTCAGCGCAAATATAGGCATAGGCTATCAGGCATTCCCAAACGTATCGGGACTTGAAGAGCAGTTATATATGTCGGCAGATAAAATGTTCTACTCGCTTGCCATAGCGGCGGCGCTAATCGCCGCAGTGGGGTTTGCAGGCTCGTGCTACTCCATGAAAAAGTTGCTTGCAACTCACGGCGAATTTACCGTAAAGGGCTACTTCCGCGGAGTAAAAAAGTGCTATTTTAAGGTCGCCTTTCCAACGGCGCTGTTTATGATAGTGTTATTCTTCACAGTGTGGGTTTGCGACTGGAAGGAACTCACCATCGCGCAGGGCGGCAGTTCGGGCTGGCCGACGGCTGCAATGGTTCTCATGATAATTCTGTGCGTGCTCGTGGGCATAATCTGCATGTGGCTCATCGCTGTGGGCGTAAGCTACAAAGTAGGTCCGTTAAAGCTCGTTAAAAACAGCTTTATCTTCATTTTCGGCAGTATTTTACAGACGGTGATAATGCTCGGCATAGCTTTCATACCCGTTTGGTTCCTGCTCATGGGCTCGCTCATGCGCATAATCGCTTTCGTTATATTTATAGTATTCGGCTTCTCGTTTGTCAGCCTCGTCTGGATGAGCTTCACGCAGTGGGTGTTCGATATGTACATCAACCCCAATATCGAAGCGCAGGAAAAGGCAAAGCATGAAAATATGAGCGAAAAACAGCTCGCCGAACTCAAAGCCGAGGAAGGGCGCGCCGCCATGCGCGAAATGCTCGCCGCAGGCAGGAGCGAAATCATCGGCAAGCCCATCCCCCCCATACAGGGCGACCCTGTGGCAAAGGTGGGCAAGGTGTTCGGAAGGGATTCAATAGCCGCAGTCGCCGCCTCGCGCGCCGCACTCGAAAAGAGCATTGCCGACTACGAACAGGAGCACATCAACGACGAGCACTTTGTCGAATACAACAAGCTGTTCGCCGATAGGGAGAAAGCGCTCAAAGACGACGGCAAAAAGGGCAAAAAGAAAAAGAAGATAAGCGCGGACAACCTGTTGAAGTGACCGCAGAATAAGGCTCTATGAATCAAAGTTACTCCGCCCTCGGCGGATTGTTTGAATATTTAAATTCAGACTGCGGCTATGAACAATGGTCGCAGTATTTAATTAAAAGACTGCAACAGCTCGGCGCAGGGCAGTACGGAGTGGATATCGGTTGCGGCAACGGCTACTTTACCCGCGCCCTCGTAAAAAGCGGCAAAAGCATGATAGGCATAGACCTCTCTCCGCAGATGCTCAACCGTGCCAAAGAGCTCGCCTCGGCAGATGGCGTGCGCGCCGAATTTTTAATCGGCGATATAACCAAACTAAAACTGACCTCACGTGCAGACTTCGCCGTCGCCGTCAACGATTGCCTCAACTACGTGCCGCAGGCAAAACTATCCGCCGCATTTTCGCACGTGGCAGGTTGTTTAAAAAGTGGCGGAGCGTTTATATTCGATATAAGTACCGAATATAAGCTTAAAGAGGTAATCGGCGACAACTTGTTTGCCGAGGACGGCGAAGAGGTCGCGTGGCTGTGGTTCAACAGCTTCAAGGGCGACAGGGTAGAGATGGATATTACGGTATTTTCCCACGAGGGCGGCGGACTGTTCAGGCGTAAAGACGAGCGTCAGGTGCAGTACGTACACACGAGGGAGGCGGTAGAAGAGGCTCTGCTTAAAGCAGGTTTTTTGTTGGTATCCTGCGAAGGTCATCTCGGCGAATCCGCAGACGGGCAGTCACAGCGCTTGAATTTTTTGTGCAAAAAGAGGTAGCCGCATGAATAAACTCTATAAAACGCTCATATACGGCAAACAAGTCTCGCTTTCGGTGTTAGAAACGACCGACCTTGTAAACAGCGCGGCAAAGGTTCACCGCCTCGCCGCACCTGCGGCAAGCACGCTCGGTCAGCTTTTAACGTGCGGCGCATATATGTCAGGTTGCCTCAAAAGCGAGCGCGGCGCAATATCCATTACTGTAAAGGGTGGCGGCGGCGCAGGTACGGCAAGCGTGTCGGGCGATATTAACCTGCACATGCGCGGCTATATAGACGGTTCTGCCGAAGGCAGGCTCGCAGGCGGTTTTATGACGGTGGTCAAAGACGACGGCTTCTTCCGTCCTTTCACTGGCGCATGCGAACTGGTATCCGACGACGTATCCGCCAATATGGAGCACTACTTTCAGCTCTCCGAACAGATTCCCACCCGTGTGCGCGTGGGTGCGCGCTTCTCGCCGCAAGGTATCTGCACGGCGGCTGGCGGCGTGGTCATGCAGTTGCTCCCTGGTCACACGCAGGAAACTCTCGCAACTGTAAACGCAAAAGTACAGGCGATAGGCGACGTGGCAGAGGCAATCGCCCGAGGCGGAGCCGAAGGGCTTTTGCACGATTATTTCTCCGAAGAAACCAAGGAGGGTCATGTCTATCTCACTCAGCCAGACTATATTTGCAACTGCTCGCGCGAAAAAATATCCCGTCTGCTCCTTTCCATGGGCAAAGAGGAACTGTACGATATTATAAAAGAGCAGGGCTCCGTCTCGGCGCACTGCCACTACTGCAATACAGACTACTTATTCGGCAAGGAAGACATAGATAAACTGTTTACATGAAGAGAACGGCAATAGATTTCAGCGACGACAGGCTCATCGGGCTTGCCTCGGCGCTCATTGATGAACACAACTATATAGGCGCGCTCAAAATACTCAACAAAAACGCCGCGCTCAACTTCAACGACGCCGATTCGTACAGGCTCTACGCCGAAATTTTTGACGACATCGGTCTTTCAGAGCGCTCAATAAATAATTGGTTCCGCTGTCTCGATAACTCGCCCGACGAACTTTCAGAGGTCTACGAGGGGCTGGCAGTGGGGTTTATGTCGCTCGACAACGACGAGGTCGCGGCTTACTACTACAACAAACTGCTCGCCGAAACCGAGGAAATGTCCCCCGAAACGCGCAGTGAAATTGTCCAACGCTTTTTCGGCAAAACTCCCGACCCCTTAAAATTTGCCTATCCGCCCAACCTTGCAGACTACTCCGCGCAGATGGAGCGTGGCGTGCAGTACATGCGCGAGCGCGAGTACGATAAGGCGGTAGAGCAGTTTGAAGAGGTTGCAGAGGGTAATCCACGCTACTTTATGGCGCGCAACTACATTGCAATGTGCCGCATAATAGATTCCAAAAGCGAAGAGGCGGAGGCGGAGTGTCTGGCTATACTTGCAAAAAAGCCTGACGATGTACAGGCGCTCACCACTCTCTCTGCGGTCAAAAGCGAACAAAAGCTCACCGAAGAGAGCGTAGCCCTCGCGCGCAGACTTCTCGCCCTCAACGTCAGCGACCCCGACGATATCTACAAAATCGCCACCGTGTGTTGCGAAAATAAGATGCACACCGAGGCATACAATTTGTTCTGCAAGCTCGAAGGCGAGATGAAGTACGATTCCTCCGTGCTTTTTTTCAAGGCGGTATCCGCCTACAACAGCGGCAATATGGTTGAATGTTACGACGCTTTCGACTCTCTGCTCACCATCGAGCCCGACGCCGTTGTTGCGCGCTACTACTACTTGCGCGCCCGCGAAAACGAGCGGCTGGGCAGAAGCGAAACCTTCGGCTACTTTTACAGGCTTCCGCAGGAACTGCGCGAAGAGGCGCTCGATACCCTTGCGCATTATTGCAGGCTGTCCAAAAGGGCGGCGCTCAAATCTGCCAAAGACGGCGCCGTGTTAGACTGCATAAAGTGGGCGTTCGACGAGCTCGAAAGTTCCGAAGATAACCAGCTTCACTACGTTGCGGCTATGTGCGCCGTCAAGGGCGGATTCGATGATTTTCTGCGCGAACTTCTTTTAAATGCCTTTATATCAGACGGCATAAAGATGAGCGTTCTGCAAGAGCTGTGCGCCCGCAATCAGGATAACCAGTTCGGCATGGTCGTCTGCAATATATACAGTTGCGTAGACATCTACTCGCTGCACATCGGGCGCGTAAAGCGCAAAAATTTCGTCACGGCGTACGCCGTGCTCGTATCCCGTTTCGGCGTGCTGGACGAAGACTATTCCGCCCGCTTCTGCGGCGCGGCAGAACGCCTGTATACCTGTATGGCAAAGTCGTCTGCGCTCAATTTAAGCGACGACATCCACGCCCTCACCGCGGCAATATTTTCGCTCTCGGGCGTAAGGGAATCGGCAGTTCCTACAAGCGACGTCTGCGCGTTCTTCGATGCAAACAGCGCAAAATATCAAGCCATAATGGAAACGACCGTATGAAACTGTACGACTTTGACGGCTTGTTCGATAAAAAGCTGTCAGACTACATCTCTAAAAACGTCGGCAAATATAAAGAGGAGGAGTGGGAAGATTTAATCCCCGAACTCTACGCACGCTTTGGCAATACCCCAGTAAAGTCGCTCGGCGTAAGCCCCAACGCCTACTATGCCGCAATGACTGATGCCGAGTTGGTAAGCTGTCTGCGCGCACACATAAAGCACGGCGTGCCCGTACCTGAATTTCTGTGCCGCGCGATAGAGGCGCGCAAACAGTGTCGTCCACAGCTCATCGCCCTTTTAAAGGGCAAAGAAGAGGGTTTAAAGCAATATATTGTCAACATTCTCGGCTCCGCCGAAGAGGCACTGCCCGTATATATGCAGCTCATAGTCGGGGGAGATGACGGGGACTTAAAAAACCAGTGCGCAGATTTTATTAAAGAAAATGCCGATGCAGTTATCGAACTTGCGCTCAAAAATTATGAAGAGGGGGTAGAGCGCCCCATGATGCTCGAAATTCTCTCACGCGTAAAAAAGAGGGACGACCGCGTGTTCGATACACTCTTAAAGGAATTCCGCGGCGGCGACGATATTCCACTGCACGCAGGCTACCTTGCCGCATATTGCGATGAGCGCGCCCTGCCCTATCTGCTAAAAAAGATAGAAGGTGAGGATATTACTTATGTGGAGTATCAGGAGCTAAAATACGCCATAGAGGCACTCGGCGGTGAATACACCAAGTTGCGCGATTTTTCGGGCGACGAATATTACAAGCTCATTCACTCGCACGAAATGCCCTCGTCAGATATTTTTCAAGCGTTTTCCGAAGGCGACGAAAAGAATAATTGACCCCACAATATGCGGCAAATAACGCCCTGTCGGCAAACAATCGGCAAAATAATGGCGGCGCAGGCAGTTTGCCTGCGCCGCGCCGCGTTAATACGGCAATATTGTCAATTTTGTTGTTGCGCCGCCTTCTTCGCATTTGCAAGTGTTTTCAGCTGTTTTTTAAATGAATCGTTCGCCTTGTCTATCATGTCCTTTTTTGCGGGCGCGGGTTCGTAGTAGCCGCGCGCGCTCATCTGTTGAAAAAGCGTATACTGGTTTTCGGCTACACCCATAAGGTTGTCGGCAAAATTCTTTCTCAGGTTTTTGCCGCTGCCCTCATACAGTGCCGTGGCGTATAGCGAAATAAGGCTCTTTTCACTGTCAAGCATATCCTGCAACGCGTCCTTTTCACACAGAGTGGTGTCGCTCTTTGTAAGTTTCATATCTCCTCCTAATCAGAAAGTTTTTTCAAAAGCGCATTATAGCGCTTTTCGTGGCCGTCTGCTATTGCCGACATACACTCCGCCAAGGCAGGGTCGGTCAGCGTGTTGGCATACATGCGCGCCTTTTTGCATATGAGCGCTTCGCTCGTCAGCGCCTGCGACAGCATGCTCAATTCCTTCGAAGTAATATTTTCCATTTTTTCTGCCTCCGCATAAGTTTTTCCCACGCACCTGCCTTTTTATTCGGCAATCTTGCATTTTTCCCCAAACTGCGGTATAATTGCCATAGGAGGAAAAATGGCTCTTATATTAATCATTATCGCCGTAATAGCGGTCATCGCTATATCAATCATCGGAATTAAATTGCGTTCCCCCAAGTCAAAGGGGAAGCAAGGCGAAAGACTCGTTGCCGAAATTTTAGGCGTTACAATTCAGGGCGAACAGTATATAATCAACGATTTGCTATTTAAAGACAGAGGAGGCAATACCTGTCAGATTGACCATATCTATATAAACAAATACGGCATATGGGTTATCGAAACAAAAAATTATGGCGGTATAATCCATGGGCAGGATAATTTGCGGGAGTGGACGCAGGTTCTTGCTAACGGCAATCAGATAAATAAATTTTACAATCCCGTCAAACAAAATACCACCCACATATATCGGTTGTCAGAATATTTAAACGTCAAAGATGTCTTTATCAACGTGGTAGTATTTTCGGGGCGCGCTGATATTTCCAACGTCTGTTCCGATAAAGTTTATTCCGTATACACATTGCCCTCTATAAAAACAAAATTAACTGGCATTTATATTCCGCCCCAAAAAATGGATTATTACTACAAAAAACTTTTAGAATTGAAGAACAGTTCAAAGGTAACCAAAGGCGAACATATAGAAAACATACATAAAATGCAGGCACAGATAGAGCAGGGTATATGTCCGCGTTGCAGCGGCAATCTCGTGCCGCGCAACGGAAAAAGCGGACTGTTTTACGGTTGTTCAAATTTTCCTCAATGCAGGTTTACAAAAAATATTGACTGATTTTTTATAAGCGTGCGGCGCAGTTTCGCCGCACGCTTATTAAATTTTTCCGCTATCGCAAAGGCGACCGCCGCGAATTTTTCGCGGCGGTCGCCAATCAAACTATGTTTAGTTCAACGCAAAAATCATAAACCGATTTTATCTATGCATATCTTTCACGTCGCTGTATCTCACGGCATTATAAATCTCCGCCACAACGATAATCACAGCCACAACCGCGGCAATAACCGCATATGAACGTATAGAGCATGCCGTGTTTCCGCTGCAATATACAGATATTATTTTCGACTCGTTCATCGCAATACCGACCGCAAAACACGCGAAAAGTAAAATTACAAGCGCAATCGAAACTATAATGCTTAAAATATTCAGCCTCTTATGCGGCTTTACTATTGCCCATATCTGCAAAGCAATTAACGCAAGGGCGACAATCATTGCCATAAGTGAAAACGCGCCCAAAATCAAGCTCAGGTCCTCTGCATAGTAATAGAACGGCACGGCAATGTCGCCGTATATTGTTGAAGCCGATTCAAAATTGCCCGTAAGCGCGGCTATCAAAAAAGAAAATCCGCTTACGTTAACTTCAACGCCCGAATTTGAGTTATAAACCTGCGCAAAGTCGAAAAAGAAGCACAGCACGGCAATTCCTGCCGCGCATATTGCGGCAATGTCTAAATTCCGCATGTGTTTAAAACTTTGCTTAAACTTTTCCTGCTGTTCTTCCTGTTGACGTCTATTCTGAATGCTTTTATTTGCCATAAAAATTTTTCTCCTATTTTGTAACGTAATAATGCAGTCCTGAATAATCTTCTATTTCTATAATAGAACTGGCTTTAAAGGTGAGAAAGGAAATCACCTCTGTTTTACTCGTGTCTTTCACGCCGTCAGTATAGGCGTAAATTTCAATATTTGTTTTCTCTGCCGATTCAAGCGTACCCGTAACGTGTATCCACGCCTTTTCGTTAGAGTCTTCGCTCTGGTTAATGGGTTCAGGTATCTCGCCGTCGTAATCGAGCAGAAAACCTATAATCGTATCGTTGCCGCACGTACAGCCGTATCCCGACGAACATTTGCGCACACCGCACACATACACGTTTCCGTTAACGTCTTCAAGGTGATACACAAAGCAGTCGTACTCTATGTGCGCCCCTACGTACTGTTCGGGGAAATACTGCATGTTGGTCATAACTATAAAAAATGTATTTTCGTTCAGTATATAGCTGTCCGTGCCGCACCCAATAAGCAGGCATACAACCGTGCACAGCATGCAAAATAATATAATAATATTTCTCTTCATGCTTTCCTCCGCTGAACAATCAATCCCGTAAGGTAGAACAGAATGAAGGCTACTATGTCGGCGGCAACTATGGTAGAGCCCACTGGCGTTCCGCCCACTATGGATATGAGTATGCCGAGCAGTGCACAGCACACCGAAACTATTGCCGAACATATAACCACCGACCTGAACTGCTTGAATACCCTCATCGCCGATAGCGCGGGGAAAATTACCAGTGCAGATATAAGCAGTGACCCCACAAGGTTCATTGCCAGCACTATTATCACGGCAATTATCACGGCTATCGCCAGATTATATGTCTGCGTGCGCACGCCCGTCGCTCTTGCAAACTGTTCGTCGAATGTCACGCCGAATATTTTATTATAGAAGAAAATATACAGCGCAACTACAATTGCAGAAATCACTGCGCACAGCCACACTTCCACCTGAGTCAGCGTGAGAATGGAGGTGGTGCCAAACAGAGTGGAGCACACGTCGCCTGCAAGGTTAGATGAGGTTGAAAAAAGGTTTAAAAGCAAATATCCTATGGCGAGCGCGCCAACCGAAATCATGGCAACGGCTGCGTCGCCCTTGATTTTTGCGTTCTTACCGCCGCGCATAAGAATAATCGCGCAAACTATTGTCACAGGCATAACTATTAGCATGTCGTTCGTAAGTCCTGCAATGCCTGCAACAGCCATGGCGCCAAATGCTACGTGCGAAAGACCATCGCCAATAAAAGAGTAGCGCTTTAAAACAAGCGTCACGCCTAAAAGGGACGAACATAGCGCTATAAGCACGCCCACAATCAGCGCATACTGTACAAACGGGAATTGCAGATATTCGGCAAGTTTTTCAAATGCGTTCATATGTCCCTCCGAATGTTTTATCGGCAAATTCAGATTCAAACTGCTGCCTTGTGCCAAAGAACAGTTCTCTGCCTATATACAAAATCTTGTCGGCGCGCTCTGTCGCTGCGGCAACATCGTGCGAAATCATAATTATGGTAACGCCCTGTTCTCTGTTCAGTTCGGAAATCAGTTCATACATCTCTTTTGTCGCAACAATATCAAGTCCTGCAACGGGCTCGTCTAACAGCAACATTTTGTGCGAAGCGCAAAGCGCGCGCGCCAAAAGCACCCTCTGTTGCTGTCCGCCCGAAAGTTCCCTGTAACACCTGTTGGCAAAACCGTCCATGCGCATAAGTTCAAGGGCTCTCTGCGCCCTCGCCTTCTGTTCCCTGCTGTAAAACGGTCGCCAGCCGCACGCGTTCAGACAGCCCGAAAGCACTACTTCGCGCACCGAAGCAGGGAAGTCGCGCTGTACCCTCGTCTGCTGTGGCAGGTAACCTATCTCGTTGGGCTTCATTCCGTTATATGTTATTTTTCCGCTCACTGGCGGTATAAGTCGAAGAAGCGTTTTCATAAGCGTGCTCTTGCCTGCGCCGTTTTCTCCCAGCACGCACAGGTAGTCGCCGCTCTCTATGCAAAAGTTAAGTCCCTCGGCAACGGGCTTCCCGTCATATCCCACGGCAAGCTCGGTACATATCATCTGTTCCATTCTTCACCTCACACCTGTGCGCCCAACGCCTGCGCCAACACTTCAAGGTTTTTCTGCATGGCAGAAAGATAGCTCGCGCCGCCTGCTATGTCTTTCTTCGTAACCGACTGCAAGGAGTCGAGCGTGAGTATAAGCTGATTTTTTGAGGTCGTGTTGTCGCGCACGGTTGCGGCAATGCTTACACTGCTGCCCTCTATCGTGAGTATTGCAGGCAGCCCCAACTCGTCTACCTTTGTTGCCAGGAAAGCAATTGTTTCAAAGCTTGCCTCTATCTCGGCAGAACAGCCCGAAAATGCGGCGTAGTAATTTATACCGTAGTCCTTCATCAGGTACAAAAAGGGGAAGCGGTCGCCAAACACAACAGTGTCGTACTGTGCGCTTGCTACCATATCGCTGTAACTTTCGTCAAGTTCAGCAAGCTGTTCGCAGTAGCTTTCGGCGTTGGCGGCATAGTATTCGGCGTTCTCCTCGTCCATCTCGCCTAGCACCTCTGCAATTTTCTGCACGGCTATCTGCGCATTGATTAGCGAAAGCCAAACGTGTTCATCGGTCTCCGCGTCATCATCGTCGTCATGGTCGTGGTCGTGGTCGTGGTCGTCATCTTCCTGCATGCCTTCGGTAATCTCTTCATCAAGCGCCCTGTCGCCTATAATTTCTATAAGCGATATAGTGCGGCGTTCCTCGCTGTATGTGCTTGAAAGCGCACTATCCACCCAGCTGCTATCAGATTCGCCTCCCACATATATAAACAGCTCACATCCTGCTATCGCCGCTATGTCAGAAACCGAGGGGGAATAGCTGTGCATGTCAGTGCCGCTGTCCTGTAAAAGTTTAACTTCATATTCACTATTTTCGCCAAGCACGGCGCAAACCCAGTCGTATTCGGCAAATACCGTGCACACTATCGCGGCTTTATCGTCTGAAAGAGAGCAGGCGGCAAGCGAACTACCGCACAGCGTCACCGCAGAGGCGCATAAAATCGCCATAAGTTTTTTCATTTTATATAAATTCTCCTTACAAATTAATAAAAAATGGCATGAAAAAACAAGGGCTCCTTCCGTGCGTTTTGTATGCACAAAAAAGCCGAATAAATTACTTACTCAGCAAACACAAAAAAGGAACTCTTGTTTTAAGCGCCCGTATTAATTTGTAAGTACGTCGAACAGCGAAACGGGAGTGGGGTGTACCCTCTCTCCGTCGGTAACGCAGTACGCTACAACGGTGGCGGTGGGGTAGGTTGCAGTTTCTGTTTTCGCGGCAGGTTGTACATTGCCGCCCGTAATCTCTTCGGCGGTCTTTAAAACAGAGCACACGGGGCACTTATCGCCTGTGCACTCGTGTATAATGTTTGTCGCGGAAAAGTTAAGGAGGAAAATTACGGCAAGCGCAAACAAAAAGGTAAGCGTCAGGCATACCAATCTTTTTTTAGCACTCATAAATTTTACCTCCTTTTTTTATTTTATCTGCAATTTTTGCACAGCCCCTCAATAACCGTCGTTTCGGTTTTCAGGCTAAACCCACAGCCGCTGTCTGTAAGGCGTGCGATTACCTCTGTCAGCTCGCCGTCCATATGCACTATGCTTCCGCACTTAACGCACAAAAGGTGCAGGTGTCCTGCGCATCCGTGCGCGGCATTGAATCTGTAAACCTTTCGCCTGCCGTCGTCAGAAATCTTCTGCGTAATAACGCCGTCCCTTGCAAGGTGACCCAGATTTCGGTAAACGGTACTGCGGTTTATGCCGCTGCCTGCAAGCTCTGCCACAAGTTCGTCTGCGGTAAAGTCGTGCGCTGGCCGTCTGGCGAGCAGACCGAGCAACTCCGTCCGTTGCCTTGTAGAATACTCCTTCATCTTGCCTCAAATTTGCAACTCAATCGCAAATCATAGTTATTCTATCAATTTTTCTTACCGCTGTCAAGGATAATGGAATTGTTAATTTTATGCATACCTTTTGCGTACATATAATGCCCTCCATTTATTGTACTGCAAAAGCATTTTTACTTAAATGCATTTTCAATATATTTTAATTGACAGCAGAGTATATGCCGTCTATAATAAAAATATCGTTTTACAATTTATGGAATTTGTTTGCATTGCCTTCAAATTTAAAACGTTTACGGAGAACACATATGATATCTGTCAGAGAATTAGAAAAGAGTTATAAAACTGGCGACGCATATTTTTATGCGCTATATAAAGCGTCGCTCGAAATAAATGACGGCGAATTTGTAGCAATCGTGGGCAAATCGGGCAGCGGCAAATCTACCCTTTTAAATATTATAGGCACACTCGACAGCGCCACTTCGGGCAAAGTTATAATAGACGGGCAAGATGTAACTTTGCTCAACGGCAAACAGCTTGCCGCGTTCCGCAATAAAAAGTTGGGGTTTGTTTTTCAAAGTTTCTATTTGGAACCAGAATATACCGTATATGAAAACGTAGAACTGCCCCTTATTATTGCAGGCAGTATCGGCAAAGAAAATGCGCAAAAGGTGGAATCTGCCTTAGAGATAGTAGGCCTCAAAGATAAAATAAAAAGCAAGGCAAAAAGCCTTTCAGGCGGAGAGAGCCAGCGCGTGGCAATAGCACGCGCCATAATTAATGACCCGCAGTATATACTCGCCGACGAGCCCTGCGGAAATCTCGACAGCGCTAACAGCTTAAACATAATAAAACTGTTCCGCAGACTGAACTCCCTCGGCAAAACTGTGGTTATGGTCACGCATGACGAAGAGGACGCCCGCGCGGCACAGCGCATAATAACGCTATCTGACGGCAGGATAACCGGCGATGAAAAGTGTACTCTATCTAATTAAAAGCGAGCTAAAATTGCTCAAAAAGTCGGCGATACTCACCTCGCTTATCCTAGTTATATTTATAGCGGCGTTTTTCGGCATTACCTCTGCAAGCACAGACCTCTTTCGCAATCTTTGCTCCTACCTCAACGGTACATATCTCAACAGTTACCAGACCACGGAAATATCCTATGAGTCAATGTATGTAAGCTTGTTAGAAGCTTCAACCTTCGGCAAGCTCTCCGCATACGCTGGCGACAGCAATTTAATGTATTCCACAGACTCAACCTATGCAAGTGCCGACCTCTATGCCGAAAACAGCAACGTGTTTGAGGCAATGCAGATAATTCAAATCGACGAATACGATTCATTTTATATTTATATCTTTAGCGGATACATCGTCTATTTAAACGACGCTTCGTCCGTGTTGTTCGACGACTATAAGTATGAGTTTAAAGGAAATTGGCTGAACGGCGATTATCAGATATGCCTCAGCGCATATGTTGCAAACTGCCTTGAAGTTGAAATCGGCGATACTATTACAGTAGCGGAACGGGAATTTACCCTTACGGGCATATACAGCACCGCCGACGATTCCGACCCATCGGAAATTTTCGATATGGCTTATTACCTCTCTGTCGGCGACGACGTAGAGCTTAAATATATAGACATTCAATATCCCTCTTCGGAGGAAATGTTCAACTGTTACCGCGCGCTTCTTCGTGCTGGTATAGAAGTTAACTGCAATTTTTCGTGGATGTATGATGATATCAATGAAATGCAGGCGGTACTCGCGGCTGTTGCGGCGTTGCTCGCCGCAGTCACTATAATTGCAATGTACAGCCTCATTTCACTCATCTTCAAACAGCGCAAAGAGCACATTTGCCGCCTCAAACTGCTGGGTGCTTCAAATGTGGCGGTGGCAGGGGTGTACTGCGGTATAATTTCGCTCATAATGCTGGCTGTCTGCCTGCTCGGCATGGCGGCGGGGGTGGGGCTCAACGCCTATTTTATGTATATCTGCGGATATATCTTCAAGTATACATTCTCGCCGCATTTCAACTTTATAATTCCCATTATAACATTTGCCGCCCTTATAATAGTATGCATATTGCTTTGGTTTACGGCAACGCGCAAACTTAAACAGGGCAGCATAGCAGAGGCGGTGCGGCATGAGTAACGTTAAAAAATTATTTATTCTTTCCCTAAAAAACATCGCAAGCCACAGGGGACTTTACGCCAAAATTGCCATAGCTTTCGCCTGTCTGATTTTTTTGGTATGCCTTTTTTCAAGCTATGCAATAGCGCTAACCCGGTCACAGCAAAGCATAATGGACGAGTCCGCCTCGGCTAACTATTATATCTCTTACGAGCCTATGGAAATCGAGGGCGCCGACGAAAATATTCTCTATCACTTTGATTTCACTGAGTACAACGTAGGGTACAATATAGGTATCTATGCCGAAGAGGTTCTCGTTACAGCAGACGGTGGGGAACATAAATTCAGAGAAGATGATTACGCAGATATAATTATCTACGGCGGCGAAACTCTGTTCACCAAAAACGACGCCGCTGAACTACACACCCGGTTCGGGCTCGACTCATTTATTATCGGCGCAATGCCGCAGCGCGACGGCGAAATTTTGCTCTCTTACAGTTTTCTTGAATGGTACAACCTTTCAGAAGATATAATAGGCAAGCAGATTGAATTGAGCCTTGAATATGGCGACACGGTTATCCTTTCCGCCACTGTCAGCGGAATTATAAAAAGCGAGTATAACAAGCTTTCGGGTCATACTGATGAAGATGAGCAGGTCGTACCTTCAATCTTTGTATACGGGCAGCCGCAGGCGGTTGAGGGAGTGTACGGGGTTGAAAAGTTATATATGTATTCGCTCTCTTCGTGGCAGACCTCTGCCGAAGTTGAGGCGATTGAAAAACAATACAACTGCACGTTTGCTGGCTACGCTGTAATAGACGAAATAGAGCTGGTGCAAGACTTGCAGTTTATATGCATAAATCTGTTCATAATCATAGGAATATCCCTCGGCATAGGGCTGATACTTATGATATTTATTATGGTAGACAGGCTTGTCCGCACATTCTGCCGCGACGGCGGCATATACCTCACGTGCGGTTTGAGCGGGCATGAGCTAAATAAACTTTTATACCTCATAGTATTTTTGGTTAGCCTGTTTGCCGTAATTTTAGCAATAATACTCACCATATGCGGCTTCTTTGCCATACGCGCGGCAATAAAAGAATATTTCAGCTTTACCTTAGCAGTCACATTTCCTACCGCGGTGGCATTATTTGCGGCAGGCATAGCCATCGTGTTTGCCGTTGCGGCTGTGTTCTGCCTCTTCGCCGTCAAAAGAATACGAAAAAATACCATAAAGCAACTTCTCACAACTAAAATATAGGAATAATTATTGATAAAATGCTTGAAATCAAAAGCGTATTTTGATATGATTATATAAAACTTATAATGAAACAAATGCACTGAATATTGAAGTACAAAAGAGTATCCTTAGATTATATATAAAAATTATAATTAATTTAGGGATATAGGAGGTATCATTATGGCAGTAGGCGAAATTTTATCAATAGTGTTTGCGGTGTTGACCGCGGTTAGCGGATTTGTGTCGTATTATCTTTACATACGACACAAAATTCAGAAGCAAATCGCGCCAGAAATCAAAAACGCCGAGGATGAGGATAAAGTCGGCGAGGAAAAAATGGCGCAGGTTGTTTCTGCACTCAAAGAGCTTGTTCCAATCATTCTGAAACCGTTCATTAAGGATAGTCTGATTGAATCGCTCGTCCAAATTGCTTTCAACTACATTGAAGCCTATGCTAAAAAGCAGGTGGAAAAGAAGACTGCCAAAGAAGAGGCAGAAGCGTAACACAAAGTAAAAGCACCGCCCTTAAAAGCGGTGCTTTACTATTATTGCGAATATGCCCATTCTTATAAATATATAGTTCTACGCTTATATTTGTACGCTTTCAGGGAATTTGTCGTTTCCACGCTACGTGCGGAGCATCGGCAGAGCTTCGGAGTAAAACTCATCGCGCGAACCACATGCCTTATGCGAACCTAAAAAGTACATAACAAAGCCCACGAACAATATAAATCGTTCGTGGGCTTTGTTGGTGCACCTTCAGGGACTCGAACCCTGGGCCCACTGATTAAGAGTCAGTTGCTCTACCAACTGAGCTAAAGGTGCATTTTTAGCGGCGTTGCCGCATTTTTTAATTTTGTAGCCCCAGTCGGTGATGACGAGGGCGGAGGGGATATCCCTTATAATATAAAATTACGCGGCGCGCCGCGCTTTCTTCGTGGTGATCCATCCGAGATTCGAACCCGGGACACCGTGATTAAAAGTCACGTGCTCTGCCAACTGAGCTAATGGACCGTTAGCTGGCTGGGGCGGCAGGATTTGAACCTACGAATGCGGGAATCAAAATCCCGTGCCTTACCGCTTGGCGACGCCCCAATGACCGTCATTGTATCCGCGCCTGGACGTGGACGCGAAAAGTATATATGGGGCGGACGACAAGTTTCGAACTTGCTACCTCCAGAGCCACAATCTGGCGCTCTACCTATTGAGCTACGCCCGCCATATGGTGCGCCTGGAGAGATTCGAACCCCCGACACACGGCTTAGAAGGCCGTTGCTCTATCCGACTGAGCTACAGGCGCAAAAAATTGCATGAGCCGCGGCAAAAGAGCAGCTTTGCATTGCACTGAATTTGTTGGAGCGGGTGATGGGAATCGAACCCACGCAACCAGCTTGGAAGGCTAGTGTTCTGCCATTGAACTACACCCGCAGGAACTATGTCCGACCATGTGTGGGAATACCGCCGCAAAACCGCCCGTATCAACTCAATGCCCGTTTATTTTAGCAAAAACGCCTATTTATGTCAACTTAATTACATTGTTTTACAATCATAATTTCAAAAATTATTTAAGAAAAAAAATCCGCCGCCGTGTACACCGTTTGCATGCCGCGCACACCCGCTAACCGCTGGCAGTAACTTCGCCCTTGATAATCTTCGCCTTTTATCTAAATACCGTGTGTGGCGCGCAGACAACCGCTTGCAGTCAGCCGTCCCGGTCAAAATTTTGCGACGTAAGGTTCGTCAATTCAGCTCACGCCATTATACGCCGTGGCAAATAATTTGTGCGCATTTAACTTACCTGTATATGACGGTATTCTGATTTTACAAAATATGTTTGTATTCCATTTGATTTTTTAGCGTTAATATGGTATAATCTTATCAATATTAAATATTATTAATATATTTATATGGTATAATTGCAAATATGGCTCATATGTCCATACATTGCAATATACGGAGGCACAATGCAAAACGTATTAACGGTTGAAAACCTTGTAAAAGCTTATGGCGGAGTCCAAGCGGTAAAAGGAATAACCTTTTCTGTTGAAAGGGGCAGCCTCTTTTCCTTTCTCGGCGTAAACGGCGCAGGCAAAAGTACAACTATAAATATACTTTGCTCAATACTCAAAAAAGATGAAGGCGCCGTGAATATCTGCGGCCTTGACCTCGACAGACATCCGCAAGAGATAAAGAAGAGAGTGGGAGTTGTGTTCCAGAAGACTATTCTCGACGACAAGCTAACCGTTCGTGACAACCTTGCCGTTCGCGCATCATTTTACGGCATGACGGGGAGCAGGTGGAGCAAAAGGCTATCCGAACTCGACGACATGCTCTCGCTCGGCGACATACTCTCCCGACCGTTCGGCAAACTTTCGGGCGGACAGAGGCGCAGGGCAGATATTGCCCGCGGACTTATAAACAACCCCGAACTGCTGTTTCTGGACGAGCCGTCAACGGGGCTCGACCCGCAGACGAGGGCGGCGGTATGGGAGGCGGTGTATTCACTGCGCACGCACGGCACCACCGTGTTCCTCACCACGCACTACATGGAGGAGGCCGACCTTTCAGACAAGGTGGTTATAATCGACGGCGGAAAGCTCTCGGCGGAAGGTACGCCCGCGGAATTAAAGAATAAGTATTCGCGCAGCAGGCTCAAACTCTATGGCGACAGCAACGCCATAAGAAGAGCGCTTACAGAGCGCGGCGCGGCGTTTGAAGAGGACGGCCCTGTCACCGTCGTCAACATGAAGGACGGAGTAACTGCGGCACAATTTATTGCGAAATATCCCGAAGTTTGCGCCGATTTTGAGTTTATAAAGGGCAGTATGGACGACGTATTCCTTGTTATTACAGGCAAGAAGCCTGAGGGGGATGTTGTATGACAACTTTCAATGCACTAATGCGGCTTGCGCTGCGCAACATAAAGATGTTTATAAAGGACAAAGCAAACGTCTTCTTTTCTCTGCTTGCGCCGCTTATTGTACTGGCGCTGTACGTGTTGTTCATCGGCAATATGCAGGCCGACGGCATTCGCGAGGCGCTCGCAGACTATGGCATATCGGCAGACGGCGCTGTACAGGCATTTACCGACAGTTGGATGCTTTCTGGCGTTATGGCAACTTCGTGCATAACCGTGCCGCTGTGCGTATGCGGCACTATGATACAGGACAAGAACAGGGGCGTTACCGCCGATTTTCTCGCCTCGCCCATACCTGCGTGGCTGCCACCTGCGGCATATTTCCTCGCTGTTGCCGCTGTTGGGCTTATAATAAGTTTTATCGTGCTCGGCGTGTGCTTCATATGGCTTGCGGCGTCGGGCGGTTGGCTGCTCGCCGCAACGGACGTGCTGGGCTGTATCGGCGTAACCGTGCTTTCAGTGCTCTCGTCATCTACGCTGTTTGTGTTCGTAATAAGTTTTATGCGTTCAGAGGGCGCATTTACAGGGCTCAACATTATAATAGGTACGGTAACGGGCTTTTTGGTAGGCGCATATATACCCATAAGTACATTTCCCGTGGGAGTGCAATACGTAACGCTCTTTGTGCCCGGAAGCTATTCGGCGGCTTTGTTCAGAACATTTTTAATGGACGGAGCCATAGGCAAAATGGCTGAAACGGTATCTGCGGAGTTTGCCGACGGTCTTGCCGAACAATTTTCGGTACGGCTCAATTTCTTCGGTGAAAATCTGTCCTCGGGTGGCGCCGCCGCCATACTCGCTGGCACCGTCCTGCTGTTCGGTGCATGTTGCGTTGTTGCGGCGATTTTACGCGTAAGGCAGAACAAAATTTAAAACTGTAACATAATGCGCGCCGCAGAGATTTCTCTGCGGCGCATTTATACTACATGCTTTCAAATTGCCCGACATATATGCCGCAACGACTGCCTGTTTGCGCATATCGGCAAATGTTAATGTGCGCAGGTAAGAACAAAATCACTGTGGCTATATCTTATTAAAGATGAACGCCCTGGGCGTTTCTGCTCATGTGCTATGCGCCGAAGGTCAGCGCAAAAAGCGCCGTTGCCGTTACGCTGCATTTATTTTGCCATAAGGGTGAGTATTGCCTTCACGGTGTGCAGTCTGTTTTCACCTTGGTCATAAACTATGCTGCGTTTGCCGTCTATAACATCGGCGGTCACCTCCTGTCCGCGCACGGCAGGGAGGGGGTGCATAAACAATGAATTGTGTTTGGAATAGCTCATAAGTCCTGCGTCTACCCTGTACGGCATCAACGCCTCTCTCTCCTCGTCAGATACTGTCGTATGGTAGCGGTAGGCGCAGGTATAAACTATATCGGCGTCGCGCACCGCTTCCACCGGATTATCGGTAAAGTAAACTTTGCCAAGCTGTTCGGCTGTTTCTGCGTTTTCGCACTTCAAATCATATTTTTCTGGACGTGCAAACCAAACTTCCATTCCGCACTTCTTCGCGCCTATTACAAACGAAGTCAAATGGCTATTGCCCTTGCCCAATATTGCAAGCTTTATGCCTGCAAGCTTACCCTTTTTCTCCCATATCGTGTACAGGTCAGACAGTGCCTGCAAAGGTACGCAGTCCTCGTTGAGGGAGTTTATTATCGGCATGGAAGATATTGAGGTAAACTCGTTCAAAAGCCGATTGTCAATGCCGCGCGTAACCAGCGCGCTCACGCCGAAGCGCGATATTACGTTTACCACGTCCTTAATGTTTTCTCCTGCACGCATATCGCTGTCGCTGTAAGGCAGGTTTACGCAGTTGCCGCCCAGCTGGTGCGTGCCTATCTCTATGGCAGAGCGCGTACGCAACGAGGTATCGGCAAACATCAGTGCCACCGTCCTGCCGTGCAGTATGTCTGTCTCTTCATGCGCTTCAAACTTTCGTTTAAGCGCTTTAATTGCGTATAAAACTTCAAAAATCTCTTCCGTGGAGTAATCTGAAAGTCCTATAAGGTGCTTCTTTTCAAGCACGTACGAGGGAGAGTAGTGGTTAATATCCATAATTTATCCTCTATGTGCGCCTGTGCGGCGTTTAATTCAGCGCGGCTCTATGCGTTAATTTTCTGCAATGCGCGACCGTGCGGCGTTTGCTTATATATACACTATATCACACGTTCTGCAATTTTTCAACTGTTAATGTCACGGTGCAAAGGCTTTTCGCCCTGCGCGCGCAAACTTGCCCTGTCTTTCGCCTCGCGGCGCGAAAAAACGCATCCGCAGTAGTTCTGTCTGTAAAGTCCGTGCTCTTTTGCAAGCTCACAGCTTCGCAAATATCCGCCCTGCTTTTTAAAATCTGAATACAGCCACTTGCACGCCCTGCCCTGTTGCGCCCGTTCACCTGCGGCGTTTATGGCGGCGGAGGACTTCTGCGGACTGATGGTAAGGGTAGAGGCAAAATATTCATACCCAAGTTTTTCAGCCGTTTCCGCGGTACGCCCTATGCGCAGGGCATAGCATTTAAGACAGCGTTCTCCGCCCTCGGTAATCGCCTCCAAGCCGCGCGCCATGCCGTAAAAATCTTCGGGCGAGTGGTCGCAGTCCAAAAAATCTGCCCAGTCCGTCTGTTCCAAAAGCCGCTGTTGCTCGGCTTTTCTTTTACGGTATTCGCCTTCCTCTATGTTGGGGTTGTAATAAAACACCGTTATATCAAAGCTTTCTTTCAACCGTTCAAGGCAGGCAGATGAGCACGGCGCACAGCAACTGTGCAGTAAAAGTTTTGCTTTTCTTCCGCACAGCTCCTCAATCTGCCGCCGCATAAGTTTGTCGTAATCAACCCTGTTCATGCCTCAATTATAATACCGACCGCAAAAAATTTCAACCTAATTATGCGCCGCACCAAAATAGTTGCCTGCGTTTGTCTGCCAAAATAAAATTTTGTTGCAAAAAATTTAACGCCATTTTAATTGAAAAAAGGCGGCGGCTGTGATATTATATTAAAGAAATATTGAAATTTTCGGAGTGCTACTATGGCAAATCTCAAACTTGTGGACGTAAGCAAAAAGTTCCCTTCCGGTAAAATGGCGCTGTTCAACACAACTTTCTCTTCGTCAGACAGCGAATTTATAGCCATAACGGGCGGCCCGTCGAGCGGTAAATCAACCCTCCTGCGCATAATTGCAGGTCTGGAAGACGCCACCTCAGGAGAGATATATATAGGCGACAAAATGGTCAACGATGTAGACACCAAAGAGCGCGATGTCGCCATGATATTTTCAAGCAACACGCTCAATCCCTCACTAACTACGGCAGATAACCTCGCATACGGCCTAAAAATGCGCAACGTGCCAAACGCCGTCTTGCAGCAGCGCGTAAAAATTGTCGCCGAAATGCTGGGGCTCACCGAAGTGCTCTACCGCAAACCTAAGGCGCTTACCTCTGCGCAAAGGCAGCTCGTAACCTATGGCAGGGCTATCGTAAGGGAGCCCAAGCTGTACCTTCTGGACGACCCCCTCGCAGGACTCGACGAAAAACTCCGCGACGACATGCGCAACATCCTCGTCAATCTTCAAGCAAGGGTAAACGGCACATTTATCTATGCCACAAAAAATATATCAGAGGCGCTCTCCGTCGCAACGCGCATAGTGGTGTTAAAGGACGGCTTTGTCCAGCAGGTAGATACCCCGCGCAACCTTTACGACTACCCTGCCAACGCCTATGTCGCTTTCTTCGTGGGCAGTCCCACGATAAACTTTGTGCAGAACGCCGTGGCGGAAAGGGGAGAGGACGGCGAAGTATATATTGTATTCGACGATAAAAAACTTCCCGTAGCACAGAGCATAATGCAGAGGTGGACGTCGGCGGAAGAATACGTCGGCACAGGCAAAAAATTAATCGTGGGCGTCCGCCCCGAGGACATCTCTGTCGATTCCGATGGCGCACAGCTCAAAGGCGCCGTGTGTGGGGCAGATACAGCCGACGGCATAGATTTGGCGGAAATAGACATCTCTAAAAACGTAAAATTCACCGTATTCTGCGAAAAACCTGTAAAGGGTAAAGAGCACTCGCTCGCCATAGACCTTTCAAAAATATATCTGTTCGACGCGAAAACCCAGCTCACCCTGCTTGCACGCGACGAAGGCTATATCCACGACCCCAAAAACACAGAGGCGCAATTTGTGCCCCTCACCAAGGCGGAGACGGAAGAGCACATAAAGCAGTTCACTCCCCCCAAAGAAAAGGATACTAAAAAGAATAGGTAATTTTGCGTCTTTCTGCATTAAGGGCGGCAAATGTTCGCAAAAATTACAATAGTTCGGGCATATGTGCCCCTCAATCACCCCCCCCTGCATGGGGGTGTTTTTCTATAAACGTGCTTTCGGCGCATTGGTTTGCGGCGATTGCAAAATAAACGCCTCGCTTATTTGCCGCCTATTTTAGCCGCACTTTTACATAATTGCGCGCAATATTTGCGCGCGCGCCGTTTAATTATGTCCCCGCAGGGGGATAATAATATGAGAATTTACTATGTGGAAAGCCATTTCAGACGCGTTTTTAGATACGCTTAAAATATTGCCGTTCATATTCGTCATCTACATGCTCATAGAGCTGTTGGAGCACAGGACGAGTTTTTCGCAGGACCGCAGTCGGTTGCAGGGCAACCTTGCTCCGCTCGTGGGCGCTGCTACGGGAATCATACCGCAGTGCGGCTTTTCGGTAATGGCGGCAAAGCTGTACGACAGGGGGCTTATACGCACGGGCACACTGCTCGCCGTGTTCATCGCCACCTCGGACGAGGCGCTTATAATACTGCTTTCAGAAGGCACAAAGGCGTCGGCAATAGTGCCGCTCATCGTCGTAAAGCTTGCGGTCGCCGTGCTCGCAGGCTACGCCGCAAACCTTCTTCTGCCGGAAGAAAAGGTGCAAAATCTGCCCCTCTCTGGCGGCGACGTTCACGCATTTTCGTGCGGAAGGGAACACGAGGGCAAAAACGATTTGCGGCTCTACTTTACAGACCCGCTCTTTCATTCGCTCAAAATAGCGCTGTATATCCTCATAGTCAACATTGTGCTCGGTTGCATAATCTTTTCCGTGGGCGAAGAAAATTTCTCTGAACTGATAATAGGCGGTAAGTTTATTCAGCCGCTTATTTCGGCGACAATCGGCTTAATTCCCAACTGTGCGTCAAGCGTTATCATAACGCAGACGTATATAAACGGGTTTATGACATTCGGCAGTTGCGTTGCCGGGCTGTGCGCCAATGCCGGGCTAGGCTTTGTGGTGCTGTTCAAAAACACCAAAAAGCTCCGCCGCAACATATTACTTATAGTAGTGACTTACGCCGTCAGCGTACTCACCGGCATACTGTTAAATCTGGCGGCATAAAAATTTTCCACGCATACTGCCTTTGTGCAGTAAATCGTTTGACGGCAAAAAATTATTCTGTTATAATACAAAAGCTTTCCGCGACAGGCGGAAAAATAACTGCGTTAGGCAAAGGAGGGTGAGAAAGAGATGTCCACTATCAGGGTAGGCGAAAACGAGTCCGTAGAGAGCGCTATCAGAAGGTTTAAAAGAAAGTG
The DNA here is from genome assembly GCA_965120485.1 of uncultured Clostridia bacterium. GTDB lineage: Bacteria > Bacillota > Clostridia > Christensenellales > Borkfalkiaceae > Coproplasma. The sequence continues at coordinate 39,138 of CBCPNG010000012.1, read as the reverse complement.
CTCACGCGACGGCATAATCGGCGACCTCAGGAAGAAGGAATTTTACGAATCCCCTTCCGTAAAGCGCCGCAAAAAGCGCGAAGCCGCAAGAAAACGCAATAGAGGTTAAAAAAGGTCTGACCGACGCAGAGTCGGTCGGATTTTTTCATTTTATAGTATGCCGAATTATGTCGCATAAGGAGTTATTATGGAAACAATCAAAAGCATTGCACGTCAGGCAAAACAAAGGCTTAAAAATAACTTCTGGGAAAACTGCAAACAAGATTTAAAGCAGGGCGAAATACAGGCGAAGAACAGAGGACTAAACGAAAACAAGGTAAAAAGCTACACCCTCGACAAGGCGCGCGCCGAAATACGCGGCGAAGCTCCCGACGATTTCTATCTCAGGGTAAAGGCGTTGCTCGACGAGTGCGGCGAGGTATCAGACGCAATAGGCAGGCTGACCGACGCGGAGCACTACAACTCCCTCGGCTACGAAGAAAAACAACGCTACAATTTAGAGCTATCGGCAAAATACCTTGCCGCGCTCGAACGCTACCGCAGGGAAAGGGATGCGCTGGTTTAAAGTGTGGCAATTAAAGGCTGCGGCGCGCAAAATTTGCGCGCCGCAGTCTTTTGCTCCCCCTTAAAAAATTGTCTTTTTAAAGGCGCTGTGCTATAATGTTATGTATGAACGAAATTCTTTCCTCTCTCAATAAAGAGCAGTTAAAACCGGTATGCGATACGCAGGGTGCTGTGCTCGTGCTTGCAGGTGCAGGCAGTGGCAAAACACGCGTTTTAACCTCGCGCATCGCGTACATAATAGAAGAGGGGCTTGCCGCCCCGTGGGAAATCCTCGCCATAACCTTCACCAACAGGGCGGCGGCAGAGATGAAAGAGCGTGTTGCCGCAATCTGCGGAGAGAGCCCGTCCATGTGGATATGCACCATTCACTCCATGTGTGTGCGCATACTGCGCAAATTCACGGCAGAGGCAGGCATAAAGCCCGATTTTTCCATTTACAGCGAAACCGAGCGCAAAAATATCATTAAAAAGAGCCTTAAAGAGCTCGATTTCGACGACGAAAAGATGTTAAAAAACTGTAAGTTCCACATAGGCAACGCCAAAATGCTGGGGCTTGCGCCCGACCAGTATCTGCGTAAGCACGCGCACGAAAGCCATATAGAGGACTATATGCGCGTATACGAGCGCTACGAGCGCCACCTTAACGAAAACAACGCCCTCGACTTCGACGACCTTTTAATCTACGCACTGCGGTTGCTACGCTCTGATAAAGAGGTGCGCGGGTATCTTTCGGGCAGGTTCAAATATGTGCTTGTAGACGAATTTCAGGATACCAACGCAGTGCAGTACGATATAATCAAACTGCTCATCGGCGAACACGGAAATCTGTTCGTGGTCGGCGACGACGACCAGTCGATATACGGTTGGAGGGGTGCCGAAATAGAGAATATTCTGCGCTTCGACGACGACTTCCCCGACGCCAAGATTTATAAGTTAGAGCGCAACTACCGCTCCACGGGCAGTATACTTGCCCTCGCGAACGACATTATAAAAAACAACGCAGGCCGCCGCGGCAAAACGCTGTGGACGGAGGGTGAAGAGGGGCAAAAGCCTGCCTACTATGCCGCAGATAACGAACTTCAAGAAGCTCTATTTGCCATTCGCACCATACAGGAGCTTGTAACTAACGGCGGCTGCCGCTATTCCGATTTCGCCGTACTCATGCGCATAAACGCGCTCACACGCTCGTTCGAGCAAGAGCTCACCAAATACAATATTCCGTACAAGGTGTTCGGCGGTTTAAAATTCTTCGAGCGAAAAGAGATAAAGGATATCCTCGCATATCTTCGCCTCATCTCAAACCCCTACGACGGAGAGGCGCTCGCGCGCATAATAAACGTGCCGCGCCGCGGCATAGGCGGCAGAACGGTAGAGGTAATGGAAGAGTACGCTTTGCAAAACGGGCTCTCTCTGTACGATGCAGTACTCGACTGCGACGCCCTGCCCGTAAACTCAGGCACAAAGGAAAAGCTCAACAATTTCGGCTCGCTCATAAAGCAGCTCGTCATATCCTCTATGGATACCCCCGTAAACGAGTTTGTCCGCGAGGTAATATCGCTAACGGGGCTCAAAGAGGCGTGCGAGGACGAAAACGACATCGCCAACATAGACGAATATATCTCGTCGGTAGACGACTTCTCACGCCTCAATCCGCAGGCAACGCTCTCCGAATACCTATCCACCGTCACTCTCTATTCCGATACCGACGATATGGACGACGGCAACTATGTCACGCTCGCCACAATCCACTCGGTAAAGGGATTAGAATTTCGCGCCGTGTTTATAGTCGGACTTGAAGACGGCATTATGCCGTCGTCACGCGCCGTATCAGAAGGCAGGGAGCTGGAAGAGGAGCGCAGGCTTATGTATGTCGCCATAACGCGCGCCAGAGAGCTTTTGTACCTCACCATGGCGAGGGAGAGGGGGCTGTACGGCCGCCGCGAGCGCACCATACCCTCGCGCTTTATAAAGGAGCTCGCTCCTCGCCTCGGCATAACAGCGCCGTTGTATGCAGGCAACAGGGGCGATAGTAACTCCCGTCGTGAGGGCTACGGCGGCTATGGCGGTTACGGCTCACAGGGGTATCATAGGCGTGAAGAGAAAGAGCCTCAATACCGCTCGCTCTACTCTTCTGACGACGATTATTCGGGGCATACTGCCGCACCAAATGCCAAAGTCGGCTCATTTTCAAAATCATTCAGCTCGCAGAGCGGAGGCGGAGGCACGTCCTCGTCGGGCTACAATGTGGGCACAAAGGTGCTCCATGCAAAGTTCGGCGTTGGCACGGTAATAGCCGTCAAAAACGGCGGCACTGTCATAAACGTTGCATTTGAAGGGCAGGGAATTAAAGAGCTTTCTGCCTCGCTCGCTCCGCTCACCATAATTTAAGGGCTTTGTAATTGTGCGTTCTCATTGTCTTGCTCTTATCTCCAAAGCATAATAACAAAACCTAAACTAAAAATCTCTACTCAAATTATACGTTAATTGCGCCATAGTATGTGGTGAATTTTAATTTGCAATCACAAAATCAGGTATAAGTATATGGACAGAATGCGCGAACTCGTTGATATTCTAAACAAGTGGGCGTACGAATACTACGTGCTGGACAACCCCTCGGCTTCCGACTCCGAATACGACAGACTGTACGACGAACTGCGCGCGCTCGAAGAAGAGCGCGGCGAGCGACTGCCCGACAGTCCTACTCGCAGGGTGGGCGGCGAGCCGTTAAAGGGCTTTTCACGGCACGAGCACATCGTCCGCCTGTACAGCCTCGATAAGGCTGTCACCTGGGACGAGCTCGACTCCTTCTTTACACGCGTAAAAAAGGTGGTGCCACAGCCCGTCTACACCGTTGAATACAAGTTCGACGGGCTCACAATATGTCTGACTTACGAGGGCGGCGTATTCGTCCGCGCCACCACGCGCGGCAACGGCACAGTCGGGGAAGATGTCACCGCGCAGTGCCTCACCATAAAGTCTTTCCCTCTCTCCATATCCTACAAGGGCATGGTAGAGGTAAAGGGTGAGGCAGTCATCCGCCTCAGCGTTCTCGAAGAATATAACCGCACCGCCGCAGAGCCTTTAAAAAACGCGCGCAACGCGGCGGCAGGTGCGATACGAAATTTAGACCCGTCCGTTACCGCCGCGCGCAGACCGGAAATTCTGTTTTACGATATCAACTACATGCAGGACGGCGCGCCCGCCACGCAGGAAGAGGTCTTTTCATGGCTCAGGCGTGAGGGCTTCAAAACATATCCCTTTCTGCGCGCGTGCAGAACAGAGGACGAGGTCAAAGACGCCATAGCCGAAATAGACCTCTCACGCCGCAGTCAGGATGTCCTCACCGACGGCGCGGTAATAAAGCTCAGCGATGTATCCTCACGCGAGGTCATGGGCAGTACCGATAAATTTCCGCGCTGGGCAATCGCCTACAAGTTCGAGGCGGAAGAAACGGTAACCCGTGTGCGCGATGTCAAGTGGCAGGTGGGCAGAACGGGCAAGCTTACGCCGCTTGCGCTGTTAGACCCCGTAGAGCTTGCAGGTGTCACCGTGGGCAGGGCTACGCTGAACAACTATGGCGACATTCAGCGCAAAGGTGTAAAGTGTGGCAGTATGGTGCTCATACGCCGCTCCAACGAGGTAATCCCCGAAATTCTCACCGCGGTAGAACACACCGAAGGCAGTGTCGACGTGCCGAAACCTGCGGTATGTCCCTTCTGCGGCAGTCCGCTCACCGAGGTCGGCGCAAACATATTCTGTTCCAACACAGATTGCCGACCGAGGATAGTGGCAAAGCTCACGCACTTTGTCTCAAAAGACGCCATGGATATAGAGGGATTTTCTGAAAAGACTGCCGAGCTGTTGAATACAAGCATGGGCGTAAAAAATCCCTCACAGCTCTACGAACTAACCGCAGAACAGTTGCTCGGTCTTGAAGGTTTCAGGCAAAAAAAGGCGGAAGGTCTGTACTCCGCCATACAAAACAGCAGGTCGGTAACGCTTTCGCGTTTCATCTACTCCCTCGGCATAGAGGGCGTGGGCAAGGTGGCGGCAGGCGACCTTGCCAAGGCGTTCGGCGACGTTTCCGCACTGCGTGCCGCCGATACAGAAAGCCTTATCGCGCTCGATAACATAGGCGAAATCACTGCCGAGGGCATTGTGCGCTGGTTTGCCGACGAGGCAAACTCCGCCGAAGTGGACGCCCTTCTCTCTCACATCACGCCGCAGGCAAAAAAGGTTGTCACAGACGGCGTTTTTTCGGGCAAGTTCGTAGTTCTCACGGGTTCGTTGCAAAGTTTCAAGCGCAGTGCCGCGCAAAAACTGATTGAAGATAACGGAGGGGTGTGCCAGTCGTCGGTCACTTCCAAAACAACACTCGTAATAGCCGGCGAAGAGGCAGGTTCTAAACTTGAAAAGGCAAAAAAACTCGGCATAGAGATAATCAGCGAAGAGCAGTTCAAAAGTCTTCTCGGCTTAAATTGAAACGTAATACTCCGCAACTATTGCAAAATTAAGCGGCGCGCGGAATATTTCCGCGCGCCGCTTATATCAAGTTTTGCCTTTAATAAGTATCTTTGCTGCGCCCCTGTATTCAACGCTGGCGGCGAAAATAAAGTATACAGCCGTTGCGCCGGCAGCAAGCAGACGTTCGCACACCGCTTCGGCAGTCGCGCCCGTTGTCAGCACGTCGTCGGCAACAAGCACGCGCTTTGCTTTAACCTGTGCGCCGTCTTTCACCTTAAAGCTATTCTTTAAATTTTTCAGCCGCTCCCTGCGGCCGAGCGATTTTTGGTCGGGGGTTTCCGTCCGCTTTTCAAGCACATCATATACGGGCAGACCAAGCCGTTTGCCAATTTCTTTTGCAAGTAGTTCGGCTTGGTTATAGCCGCGCTTCTTTTTGCGCTTTTTGGTTATGGGAACATATGTCACAAAATCACAGCCCGGCAGTTTTTCTGCCTTTTCAGCCATAAGTTTGCCTAAATAAGCCTTCAAATAAGGCGCACCGTTTTTGAATTTGTTTATAAGCATCGCTCCGCAGTCGTTGTAAACGAGAGTCGAAGCCGCCCTTTTATACCTCGGCGCCTCTGCCTTACACTCGGCGCACAGCTCGTCGCGCGCCGTCTTTCTGCCGCACACAGGGCAGGTACTGCCGTTGTTCAGCTCCACGCGCTCCCTGCACGCAGGGCACAGGTTGCTGTTGTCAAAGGTTTCAGCGCCGCATATGTCGCAGGTAATATTCAACGGAAATATCGCGTCCCGCAGTTTTACAAAAAAATCTTTATTCATTTCAGATATTTTTTCAGGTTGTACGCTCTGTCGGTGCGCTCCCACGGCAGGTCTGGTTTGCCGAAGTGCCCGTACGCCGCCGTCTGCAAGTATATCGGTCTGCGCAAATCCAATGTCTCTATCACGGCATACGGACGAAGGTCAAATTCCTTCACCACAATATCGGCAATCTTGTCGTCAGGCAGTTTTCCCGTGCCGAACGTATCTATAAATACCGAAACGGGTCGCGAAACGCCTATGGCATACGCCACCTGCATTTCCACCTCGTCGCACAGCCCTGCGGCAACAAGGTTTTTGCAAACATACCTCGCCATATATGCAGAGGAGCGGTCTACCTTGGTGGGGTCCTTGCCCGAAAAACATCCGCCGCCGTGCGCGCACCTACCGCCGTAGGTGTCCACTACAATCTTTCTGCCCGTAAGTCCGCTGTCGCCCTCTGGTCCGCCAATCTCAAACCTGCCCGTAGGGTTTATATAATACTTTGTCCCGTCGTCTAAAAGTTCCTGCGCAATTACAGCATCTATCACATGCTTTTTTATATCGCATTTAAGCCGCTGTTGCTCTGTGTTTTCGTCATGCTGGCAAGAGATAACTACTGTATCAACGCGCACGGGTTTTCTTCCCTCGTATTCAACCGTCACCTGCGTCTTACCGTCTGGGCGCAGATAGGGCAGTAAGCCGCTCTTTCTCACTTCGGATAGCCGCTTTGCAAGTTTGTTTGCAAGGCTTACCGTCAGCGGCATAAGCTCTTCCGTCTCGTTACAGGCGTATCCGAACATCATCCCTTGGTCGCCTGCGCCTATAAGGTCATATATGTCGCCGCCCGCCCGTTTTTCCGCCGAGCAGTCTACGCCCATGGCAATATCTGGGCTCTGTCTGTGCAGTGCAACGTTTATCTTGCAGTTGTCCGCGCGCAGCGAGCCGAACGTATACCCAACTTTTTCCATAATATCGCGCGCAACCTTCTCAAATTGCACTTTTGCCGTGGTGGTAATTTCACCCATAATTAGTAATTGATTGTATGCCGCACAGCATTCTATGGCGCATCTTGCCATGGAATCCTGCGCAAGAACCGCGTCTAAAATGCCGTCAGAAATCTGGTCGCAGAGCTTATCGGGGTGTCCTTCCGTAACGCTTTCGCTTGTAAAAAGTTTTTTCATAATTTTCCTTAAAAATAGTAAATTTGCGCTTACAACGGCATTGGAGGGGCTGTTTTTGGGCTTCCAACAAAAAAACTCCGCACGCCGCGGAGCTTCAAACAAGTTTATTTTCACCCCATCGGTACGGCATTAGCACCTTGCTTTGCAGGTTGCTGTGTGGTCGCAGAGCCGTTCTCTCGCACACTCTTTATAGGTTGTAAAAGAAGTATATCACCCACCGAAACTGTTGTCAAATATTTTATTGCATTCTTGAAAAATTTATTTTATAATATAGGTGTATGAAGTGCGCCATGTGTCCCGTAGCCTGCGGCGCCGAAAGGTCGGTTCGTGTTGGCGCCTGCTCGGCAAAGGGACTTAAAATCGCAAAGTACTATCTTCATCAATATGAAGAGCCGCCTATCTCATTTTCAAACGGAAGCGGCTGTGTGTTCTTCTGCGGCTGTCCGTTAAGGTGTGTGTTCTGCCAGAACTTCGAGGTATCACGCGCGTCGCGCGGCAAAGAGGTGACCGCAGAACAGCTCGCCGAAATTTTTTATAGGCTTGAAGAGCAGGGGGCGGACAACATCAACCTCGTCACTCCCTCGCACTTTGCCGAAGATATCATAGGCGCATTAAAAATCTACCGTCCGCGCGTCCCCGTGGTGTACAACACACACGCCTATGAAAGGCTTGAAACCCTTAAAAGAATTGCGCCGTACATAGATATATGGCTGCCCGACATAAAGTTCATGTCGGCACAACGCGCCCGTCGCTACACTGCCCGTGCCGACTATACCGACTACGCCCTGCCAGCCATAAGGTTCATGGCGCAGAAGCCGCCCTCATTCAGCAAAGAGGGGAAGATGCTTTCGGGCTGTATAGTCCGCCACCTCGTCATGCCTCAGGGCGTGGAAGATTCGGTCGCGGCGGTAAAGTTTGCGGCGACTCTGCCCAAGGGTACATATTTCAGCCTTATGGCTCAGTACACCCCCTGCGGAGATATATCAGGTTTTGCAGAACTCAACCGCAAAATAACCGCGCGCGAATATGATAAGGTGCTGTCCGCGGTGCACGCGGAGGGGCTGGAAAACGTGTTCATTCAGCAGAGGGATAGCTCTGGCAAGGCGTACATTCCGCAGTGGGACTATTAACGAAAAATTAATACAATAATTCAGCCATATATTACGGCATATTATATAATGTTCCGCAATATATGCAGGTAAATTTAATTAGAAGAGGAAATTATCATGGCAGAAAAAGAGCGCCGTAGCTTTGAAGAAGAGGCGGCGGCAACCGAGGCGGAGGTGCGGCAAGAGCGCACTGTGCGACATACTATATCCGCCGAAGAAACTTTCACACTGGCAAAAGACGTGTTCGATTTGCGATGTTTTATCAAAAACATATATGCAAACCGCGCTGTAATTGCGCGAAGATTAAACATCTTTTCGCTCTTATGCAGCGTAATTTTTACCCTCGCCTACGTGGGCTATGCCCTGTGGTCGGCACTTGTAAACGAGCTTACGTATGGTTTACAGCTTACCATATATTGTCTTGTCGACATATACGCCGTCCTTGTAGTCACGCTCTTGATTATAAGCTTGTTGGCGGCAAAGGCGACGACGCGCACGGTAAAAAAATACAACAGGGTGCTTAAAATTATTCGCTTCTTTGTGCGCATGGTCTCCATTGCTATGGCAATAATAGCCATAGTATTCGGCTCTGGCGGCGAAAGCAGTCTGTCCATCGCCATCGAAATAGTGATGATAATCCTGTCAATCATCTGCATAATAGTGCAGGCTGTGCCGCTTATATTCGGCGGAGTTTCCAACCTTGCAAGGTGGGTAATCTCACCTGCAAAGGGGAAAACGCGCTTTTCCGTTGTGCTGTTAGAGTGGTACGCCCTCGTCGGCAAAAACGGCGGCGAGTTCTCGTCCACCCGCAAAATATCTCCCCGATACCTCAACGATATAGATAGGTGCATAGATGGCTTTCTCATTCCGCGCCTCGGTAAAAAGTACATAAAGAATATAGATGTAAACGACATATACTCCGCCACCGAATCAGTTCCCGAAGACTTGCGCGAAATCGCCGAAGGAATCTTCAAAAATGTATTCGCTTACGCCAGTGAGTGCGGTTATGTCAACAGCAATCCTACCAAAGTAATGGACCTTGAAGGCAGTCTTGAAGAAAAGCAAAAGCCCAAACGCGGCATAAAGGCAAGCCTGATGAACATGGGCAAAAAATTAGGCAAGTCCATAGTAAAATCTTATTTAGACAGCAGCGACTGATATAAGCGGTTCAATTACCGCAAAAGGAGTGATTATGAAGGTTATTTTACTCAACGGCAGTCCGCATGAAAAGGGCTGTACCCACACCGCGCTCGGCATAGTGGCGGAGGAGCTCTCTGCACAGGGGATAGACAGCCGCATACTTTGGCTGGGCAACGGAGCCGTCCGCGGCTGCATAAGCTGCGGCGGTTGCAGGCGTTCGGGAAAACAGCGGTGCGTATTCGACGACGACGGTATAAGCGCCATAGCCGACGAAATGAAGACGGCAGACGGCTATGTGTTCGGCGCACCCGTGCACTACGCCTCCCCCAACGGCGCAATTATAAGCGCGCTCGACAGAATTTTCTATTCTGCGGGTGCAAATTTCAAGTTCAAACCTGCGGCAAGCGTGGTCACCGCCCGCCGTGCAGGCACAACGGCAACCTACGACGTACTCAATAAATATATCGGCATAAACAGTATGATACAGGTGCCCTCAACCTATTGGAACATGGTGCACGGCAACACCCCCGAAGAGGTTATGCGCGATAAAGAGGGAGTATCTATAATGCGCGCCATAGGCTCTAACATGGCTTGGCTTTTAAAACTGCTCGCCTCGGCAAAGGGCACCGAACTTGAAAGACCCGTTGTCATTCCCAAAGATACAACCAACTTCATCCGCTGACAATTTAAAACAAGACTATGCGCGCCGCTAAACGTTTAAGTTTGCGCCGCATAAAGCGGATAGTGTCGGGCGTCCGCCTCAATCAAAAGCGGCACTATGAAAAATATACCAAAAAATTTCAATTTTAATAATCTTGACAAAATAAGCTTGTTATGGTATAACATATATGATAACTGTAAGGTTGCCTTACAGCAACAGCGGTTACGGCAGTATAACTGTTGCCTTGCCGCACATATAAAAAAGCTCATCCTAAAAATTTTTTGTTTTAACCTCCAAGGTATTCCGCGCGGCAGATATGCCGCGCGGAATAAAATTTTAAAGGTTTTGCCGCCGCTCCGTTTTGTATTCAAATAATGCGCCGCACGGGTAAACCCGTGCGGCGCATTATTTGTAACGATAATTTTATGGAGTAACTCTGTTTATGTCGCGTGGGAACATTGTGGCGTAGCGCACATTTTTAAATCCTAAAAGGTGCATAGTCAGCCTTTCAAGTCCCAGCCCCAGTCCGCCGTGGGGTGGTGCGCCGTACTTGTGCAGCATCAGGTATGTGTCAAACTCGTCAGGGTTCATTCCCAGCCGCTTCATCTTATCCACCTGCATATTATAGTCGTGTATTCTCTGTCCGCCAGAGGTTATCTCTATTCCCCTGAACAGCAGGTCGAACGAAAGTGTAACTTCGGGGTCGTCTGGGTCGTCCATGGTGTAAAAGGGGCGCTTTTTAGAGAGGTAGTGGGTGACGAACAGGAAGTCACTGCCGTACTGCTGTTTTGCCCACTTGCCCAAAAATGCCTCTTCTTCGGGTTCGAAGTCCTTCATGTCGGTAATATTTTTAAGCTTCTTTACGCACAGCTCTTTGGCTTCCTTAAAGCGTATGCAGGGGATATCGCCTATTTTCGGTATGTCTACCTTCAAAAGCTCTATCTCCGTCGCGTATTCGCGCTCCAATAGCTCCATAATATACTTCAAAATTCCCGTTTCCGTCTGCATTATGTCGTAAAAACTCTCTATAAAGCCCATCTCGAAGTCCATAGAGATGTATTCGTTAAGGTGTCTGCTCGTATCGTGGTGCTCGGCGCGGAATACGGGAGCTATTTCAAACACCCTCTCGAATACGGGCACGAGAGCCTGCTTATACAGCTGTGGGCTCTGCGCAAGGAACACCTTCTTGCCGAAGTAATCCAGCTTAAAAACGTTCGTGCCGCCCTCTGCCCCTGCAAAGTTAATTTTGGGGGAGTGTATTTCTGTAAAGCCAAGGCTTGTCAGATATTCGCGGAAGCCGCGCTGTATGCCCTCCTGAATTTTGAACACGGCGCGCTCTTTCGGGTTGCGCAAAGTCACGGGGCGATAGTCAAGGTTAACGCTCAAATCGCAGTTAATCTGCTTTTTAGATATAACTACGGGCGGTACGGCGACTGGCGTAGAGAGTATCTGTATGTCGTGAATCTGCAACTCAAACCTCTCCGTGCCGTCGCGCGTGAGGCTCTTTACAACCTTGCCCGTTATCTTGGCGGAAGCCTGCTCTGCAACTTTGTCCGTCAGCCTGTATTTAGAAAATTTGGGCGAATATACGCACTGTATAAGCTCGCGCGCCGTCCGCAGGATAATAAAGGCAAAGTCGCTCATGTCCCTTATGTTGTGTATTGCGCCCTTCACGCTCACCACTTTGCCCTCGTTTTCGGCGAACGCCGAATAGGGGGTGATTCCGTAGTCAAGCCGTCCCGTCATATATTCCATGATATCGTATACCTCTCAAAATTTATACGTTTATATTTTAAGGCTTTTTAACGGTAAAATCAAGCAAATCGCAACCTTTCGCCGCCCTTTTTGCACATCGGGCTTTGTGTGGCAGAGCGCGTAATAACACAACTGCAAATTTCAACTTTTTTCTCTCGGCAGTTGCATTTATTTAACTGCGTTGGTATAATACTAATAACAAGTCTGCGGTGTTCGTGGTATGGAAAATTCGTAATCCACAAATGTTTTTTAGGGAGCGGTTCGTTCGCGGAAATAGGCAAGGTCTGGTTTCGGAAAGTCCGATGTTTCGCTTCGCCGCACCCACCTGGGAGAACCTGGGTTAATACTTTTTCATATCACGGCACAGGCGGATGTTTTAAATATTTTTATTCCCCGTTTTCTACGGGGATTTTTCTTTTTCATGGCTCGGCGGCGCAAAAAACGCCATTGCCGTTTGCCTTGACAACGCCGTTCGCACAGGGTTATAATTATTGCATGAAAAAGAGAGCGGAAAGCAACTCTGCAAGGGCAGGACAGCGCGCACGCGGCGCCGCTGTTTCGCTTGCACAGATTGCCTTGTTCACGGCGCTGATGGCGGCGAGTGCATATATACATATACCGCTTACGGCTGTTCCGCTGACGTTCCAGACGGCTATAAGCGTGCTTTCGGGGCTGTTACTCGGCGCAAAGCGCGGAGCGGCTTCAATGGCGGTGTATGCGTTTGCAGGGCTAATCGGGCTACCGGTGTTCGCCTCAGGCGGCGGCTTTTCCTACGCGTTGCAACCTTCGTTCGGCTATATATTGGGGTTTATTGCCTCTGCCGCCGTCGCTGGCATGCTCGCAGGCGGCGCGCCGTACAGGTTCAGGCGACTGCTATGCGCCGCTCTTGCCGCCATGCTTACAGACTACATATTCGGCATATCCTATTTTATCGCCGTGTGGACGTTGAACGGTTATGGGGGATTATGGCTTGCCGTGGCAGAGTACAACCTCGTCTACATTCCAAAGGATATTTTACTGTGCGCCATTGCGGCTGTGGCGGCGCGGCATGTTTTGCCTGTAATCTCTAAAACGGGTCGGGCGCGCCGCTGAAAGGTCGGTGCGTTTAAAACGATTGCAAAATTCCGCCTTTTATGCTAAAATTACTGTGTAACATTTTTCAGTGCCCTGCCATATAATGGTAGGGTGCATAAGACAGTCGCTGTAACAGACCTCGCGGCAATAGAACGCAACGCCGCGCGCATAAGGGGGCTTGTGGGCAACAGGCAGCTCTACGCCGTCGTCAAGGCAGATGCCTACGGACACGGAGCCGAGCGTGTAAGCCTTGCCTTACAGCCGCATATCGACGGATTTTGCGTGGCTATAAGCGAAGAGGGTGCGGCACTCCGCAATGCAGGCATAACCAAGCCCGTGCTCGTGCTCACGCCTCTGACCGCGGCAGACGACGCCGAAGTCGCCCGATTTTACGGTCTTACCGTCACGGTAAACGGCGTGCAGTCGGCACGCCTCGCGCGCGGACTTGCCTGCCACATAAAGGTAAACACAGGCATGAACCGCTACGGTTGCACGGTGGAAGAACTTCCAGCGGTGCTCTCTGCGGCGCAGAACGTTCAGGGCATATACAGCCATCTGTACTGTCCCGAAGATATTCCGCGCTCGGCGGCACAATTAAGGCTGTTCAATATCGCAGAGCGTATGGCAAAGGCGCAAAATCCGCGCATAGTCGCCCATCTTTCGGCGAGCGGCGGCTTGCATCTCGGTCATAAATATTATAAAGACGGAGTCCGCGTTGGCATTTCGCTGTACGGCTACATGCCGCGCGGTTGCAATGCGGAGGGGCTTGCGTTAGAGCGCGCCCTCAAAGTCTATGCACGCCGCGTGCAGACGTTGCACTCTGTGGGCGGCGGTATAGGCTACGCCCCTGCACAGAGGGAGTATAAAACGCTGTCTGTATACCGTCTCGGCTACGGCGACGGCTTCTTCCGTGGCGTACCTTTGGGCGAGGGCAACCTCTGCATGGATGCCTTTATATCCTCCGAAGACGGCGAAGAGCTAAAAGCGGTGTTTTCCGACGCCGACGAATACGCCGCAAGGGCAGGAACTATAAGTTACGAAGCGCTCTGTTCGGTAGCTAAAAGGTCGCATAAAATATATTTGAATTAGGCATATATGTGGGGCAAATTGCTGTGAAAGAACAACTTCGCTATAAATTCAAGAAGCTCCGCAAGTGCTTTTCGGGGATAAGGCGCGAGGAAGCCGACAGGGCAATATCCGAAAGTTTCTTCGCCGCGTTTTCTTTCTACGAAAGTTTTTTTATATATAACAGCTTCGGCACAGAGGCAGATACGCGCGCTATCATAGGCGGACTTGCCGCCGCAGGCAAAAAGGTTTATCTGCCGAGGGTAGAGGGCGAAAATATTGTCCCCGTGCCATATGGCGAGTGCAAACGGGGTGCGTTCGGCGTGGACGAGCCTACGGGTCAGTCATACACAGGTGTGCCCGAAGTTACCGTAGTGCCATTGCTCGCCGTCAACGGGCGCGGTTTCCGCCTCGGCTACGGCGGCGGATACTATGACAGATATTTAAAGGGCACTGCAACAATAAAGGTCGGTCTCGGTTACTCATTCCAGCTTACAGACGAGCTTTCTCCCGACGGGTGGGACGAGCCCTTGGATATGTTCATATGCGAAAGGGGGATATATCATTTTGATTGAAGAAACCATAGACGGGCAGTTCGGTCAACCCGAAACTTATAGGCAGTCCCATTGCTTTTACGAACGCAGCGGCAGGGCTTCGCGCGCAGAGCGCGTAGATATGTGCCCGCACAAAAACGGAAAAAAGAGATGAGGGTGATAGCAGGCAGATACAGGGGGCTCAATCTCGCCGATTTCCTCGGCAAAGACATCCGCCCCACCGCCGACAGGGTAAAGGAGAGTCTGTTCAACATACTCATGTCACGCATCACGGGCGCACGGGTGTTAGACCTCTTCTGCGGCAGTGGAAGCCTTGGCATAGAGTGTCTGTCACGCGGTGCCGGGCACGTATGCTTCAACGATATTTCACCTGCAAGTATAGCCGTTTTAAGGCGCAATCTTGCAAAACTAAAAGGTCAGGAAAGCTATTCAGTAACCACCCTCGGCTACGGCGAGTGCCTTAAATCTATGCGCGGAAAGTTCGACGTGATTTTTATCGACCCCCCATATGCCCATGAAACGGGCGTGCGCTCGCTCGAACTCATCGCCGAAATGAAGCTTCTTGCGGGAGGCGGAGTAGCCGTCTACGAACGCGACCGCGCGTTCTTTGGCGATGTCTGCGGACTGCAAAAGACGGACGAGCGCCGCTATGGCAAAACATATCTTACTTTCTTTTCGCCGTGCGGCGGTGGTGATTTATGAAAAAATGCGTATTTTCAGGCACATTCGACCCTCCCACATCGGGTCACAAAGCGGTGGTGGAACGTTGCTTAAAAATATTTGACGAGGTTGTTGTCGCCGTAATGGCAAACCCCTCAAAAACTCCTCTGCTCACCGAGCGGCAGAGGGCAGAACTGCTTGCCAAACTTTTTGCCCGTAACCACGCTGTAAGGGTGATTACCTTTAAGGGCGCGGCGGTAGACCTGCTCAAACAGGAGGGCACGCCCTTCTATGTGCGCGGCGTGCGCGACTGCATAGACTTCGAGTACGAAAACCGCGACCGCTTTGCCAGCCAGAAGCTGATGCCCGAACTCGTCGCCATATATATACCTGCCGACCAGGAAAAAATTCAGGTCAGCTCTACGCTAGTGCGCAACTCGTTAAAATTCGGAAAACAATATTTCGACTATATCCCCGAAGAGATAGCCGATGATTTTGTAAAAATGATGGAGGATAAAAATGTTTGAAAGACAGATAAAGATTCCCGAACCCGAAGAAATTAAAGACATGGTCCCCATGCCAGCAAACCTTAAAAAGGTAAAGTCAGTGCGCGACGGCATGATAACCGATGTAATAACGGGCAAAAGCGATAAGTTAGTGGTGATAGTGGGGCCGTGTTCCGCACACGAAACTGCACCCGTGTTAGACTATGTAGAGCGCCTCGGCAAGCTCAACGAAAGGGTGAAAGATAAGCTCGTGCTCGTGCCACGCATTTATACCAATAAGCCACGCACCAAGGGCGTGGGCTACAAGGGCATGTTCTCACAGCCCGACCCTTCCAAAGGCGAAGATATTTTAAAGGGTATACTCACCATACGCAAACTCAACGTAAAGGCAATACAGTCAAGCGGCCTTACCCCCGCCGATGAAATGCTCTACCCTGCCAACTACGATTATGTGGACGACCTTCTGTCCTATGTGGCGGTAGGCGCGCGCTCGTGCGAGAACCAGCTCCACAGGCTTGTAGCCAGCGGAATAGACGTCCCTGTGGGCATCAAAAATCCCATGAGCGGCAGTATACCCGTAATGCTCAACTCAATTTATGCCGCGCAGAGCGGACAGGTTTTCAAACTCAACGGCTGGCAGGTTAAAACCGTCGGCAACCCTCTCGCGCACGCCATACTCCGCGGCGCGGTAGACGGTTACGGCCACGATATCCCCAACTTTCACTACGAGTTCGTAATGCAGGTTGCCGAGGGGTATGCAAAGTCAGAGCTTAAAAATCCTGGCATAATAATCGACGCCAACCACTCAAACAGCGCCAAAAAGTTCAAACAGCAGATACGCATCTGCGAAGAGGTAATGCAGAACAGAATTTACGACTCCGACTTCAAAAAGATAGTCAAGGGATTTATGATAGAAAGTTTTATCGAAGAGGGCAACCAGAGTTGCGACGAAGTCTACGGCAAGTCGATAACCGACCCCTGCCTCGGCTGGGACGATACCGAGCGTTTGCTCCTCGATATAGCCGATAAGGTATAAGGGGGGTCTTATGAATGCCAATCGTGTGGGCTATCTCGGTCCCGTGGGCAGCTATTCGCACCTTGCGGCATTAAATATGTGCGGCGGAGCACAGCTCGTCGCCCATCACTCCTTTCAGGGCGTAATATCCGCTCTTTTAGAGGGGAGCGAAGACGCCGCCGTCCTGCCCATAGAAAACACCATAAACGGCGGCGTGTTGCAAAACATGGATTTGCTTGCGCGGCACGAAGAGCTCTCGGCAGTAGCCGAATACACTCTGTGCATAGACCACCGCCTCATCACGCTCGCAGGAGTCGACGTCAAAAAGATTACGCGCATATTCTCGCACGGTCAGGCACTCGACCAATGCGCCGTATACCTTCGGTCGCACTATCCGCACGCCGAACTTGTCCCCGTAAGCTCTACGGCGGCTGGGGTAGAGTGCATACAGCTTCCTACCGATGCGGCAATAGCGGGTGTGCACAACATAAGGGAGGGGCTCACAGCCTCAACGTTCCGCATATCGGACGAGCCGAACAACTTCACACACTTTCTGCTCGTAGTAAAGGGGGGCTTTCCCATAGGTTTCCGCTCGCGCAAGCTATACTTTTCTCTCACGTGCAGGCACGAACCTGGCGCGCTTATGCACATGCTCGAAATCATTTACCGCTTTGAAGTAAACATGACCAAGATAGAGTCACGCCCCATAAAGGACAGACCTGGCGAATACCGCTTTTTCATAGAGGTAGAGGCAGACTATTCACAGCACTCCGCGCAGTCGCTAATCTCGTCTTTAAAGGGCGCGGCAAGTTCGTTCAGACTGATAGGTTGCTACTGATTGCCCCGTATATATGCCGCAATCATTGCAATAACAGCAGTATTAAAAAGCATAGTATGCCCTGCGCAAATTTCTGCGCGGTAAAGGCGGTTATTTTAACGCCTGACTTCAAAAGGTAACCAGCTTGCTGGCACAGAATACACCCTCCCCCGAAGGTTATTAAAAATCCCGTCAGGGGCAGTGCAAGCTCACCGCCAGCCTTTGCAAGGGCGGCACAGCCGCCTGTCATCTCCACAAGTCCGTCGCAGAACGAGGCGGCGGTCTGACTGTCGGTAAACAGGCATAAAAGCCGTTCAAGCGGATAAAGAATATAAAAGTCGCGCGCCATCAGTGCCGCTGTGTAAAAAAAGGCAATATATGCGCCAGCCGTCAGCGCGGCGGAAACTGCGCCATAAAAACTTTCGTACAGCGCGCCGCCTTTAAGGCTTACATTCGGCTTATATCCGCCCGTCCGCTTTCCGCACAGCGAATAAATCACTGAAAGGATAAGCACCGCGGCAATGTGCGCGCCGTACAGTTTAAAACCTGCGGCGGCGTTGCCGTACATGCCTGCGCCCACAGTGCTAATTGCAAACAGCGGTCCGCATGCGGAGCACATGCCTGCAAGTTTTTTAGCACCGTCGGTGTTTATATAACCTGCCGAGCGGAACTCGTAAACAGTGCGGCTGCCCGAAGGATACCCTGCCGTTGCCCCCATGACAAAGCAGACGGCTGCGCACGGCGGCAATTTTACAACGCGCGTAACCCTTGCAAACGGCGAAGAAATCTTTGCCGCCAGTCCCGTTCCCGTCAATATGCCGCAAACAACCATAAACGGGAAAAGCGAAGGCAGTACGGCTGTCGCCCAAAGGATAATGCCCTCGGCGCACCGTTCTGTATACCTCTCCGGGTCTGAAAGAAACGCCGCCGTAAACGCGGCAAGGGCAAAAAACAGCAGTGCGTACTTTATCGTACGGCAATAATTCCTGCTGGTCTTTTTTGTAGTCGAGGCTTGCATATCAATAAAAATTATTATGTTAAGGTGAATTTTATGAGCAAAAAACTCGGACTCGCGCTCAGTGGAGGCGGTGCGCGTGGAGTTGTACACATAGGTTTTTTAAAGGCGCTCGAAGAGGAGGGCATAAAGCCCTACTGCATATCGGGCACATCTATGGGCGCAGTTGTGGGGGGCGCATATGCATGCGGAATTTCGCCCGACCGCCTGCACGATATAATCATAAAATTGAAGATGAGCGATATTTTAGACATAACAGCCCTGCCATTTTCGCGCCTTGCGCTGTTGCGCAGTAAAAAGTTGCAAAAACTGCTTTTGCGCCACATAGGCAGCAAAAGTTTTGAAGAACTTAATATGCCGTTCAGCTGTACGGCGGTAGATTTATACAACGAAAAGTTGTATGTGTTCGAAAGCGGCAGTGTAGAAAAGGCGGTGCGCGCTTCGTCCTGCATACCTGGCATATTCCGCCCCGTCGAGCACGAGGGCATGTTGCTCATAGACGGAGGGGTGCTCTGTCGCGTGCCCGTACGCGAAACAAAGCGGCTGGGCGCAGACGTCGTAGTGGCAGTCGATGCAATCAAAAACACATCCGAACCTGTAACTGAAATTCCTAACCTCGTAAGTATGTTGCTCCGCGTTTTCGATACCCTCGATAACACCCTCGTCCGCCGCGAACGGGCAGAGACCGACTACCCCTGCGACCTTCTTCTCGAACCTGAAATGAAGGGCATAAGCCAGTACCTTGTAAAAAATCTCGAAGTCGCTTACGAAGAAGGCTATAAACTCGGCAAAGAAAATGCCGATAAAATCCGTGCGCTCATGCAGGACTGACCCAAAAAGGACGCCATATATTATGGATTTATTTGATTTTAACGGCAACGAAGAGCAGGCAAAGCCGCTCGCCGAGCGTATGCGCGCAAACACCTTAAACGACTTTATCGGTCAAAGGCACATAGTGGGCGAGGGGAGCTTGCTCCGCCGCGCCATTTCGCTTGATAGACTTGGCAGTTGCATATTCTGGGGTCCGCCGGGTACGGGCAAGACGACGCTTGCGCACATAATAGCCTCTACCACCCACGGCGAGTTTGTCAAGCTCAACGCAGTTCAGGCTGGGGTCGCCGACGTAAAAAAAGCCGTAGATACCGCGCGCGAAAATTTAAAGCTGTACGGCAGGCGCACCTATCTCATGCTCGACGAGTGCCACCGCTTCAACAAAACGCAGTCAGACAGCCTGTTGCCAGCAATAGAGCGCGGCACGGTTATATTCATCGGCTCCACAACCGAAAACCCGTACGCCTCTATGACGCCAGCAATAGTTTCGCGTTGCCGCTTGTTCGAGTTCAAAAGGCTGTCCGAAGAGGACATAAAGGGCGCGCTTTTACGCGCTTTAAAAGATAAGCGCAGGGGGCTGGGCTCATATAACGTCTCCGCCGAAGAACAGGCGCTCAACCACATAGCCCGCATGGCAGGGGGAGATTTGCGCACGGCGTACAACGCGTTAGAGCTCGCCGCGCTCACCACGCCCCCCTCGGCAGACGGCGCTGTCAATATCACTTTAAAGGACGCCGAACAGTCCATACAGCGCAAGGCGCTCTCTTATAATAAAGACGATTATTACGACTATCTCTCGGCGTTCTGTAAGTCGTTGCGCGGAAGCGACCCCGATGCCGCGCTGTACTACGCCATGCGCCTGATAGAGGGCGGATGTGACCCCATGACGGTTGCGCGCAGACTTGTGGTGCACTCCTCCGAAGACGTGGGCATGGCAGACCCCAACGCCCTTGTTGTGGCAACTTCCGCCATGTACGCCTTTGAAAAGATAGGCTACCCCGAAGGGCTCATTCCGCTTTCAAACGCAATAGTTTACGTGTGTGAAGCACCCAAGTCCAACGCCGCCTGCGCGGCATACCACGCTGCAATGGCAGACGCGCGCGTGGTGCGCGACGACGAAGGCGTGCCGCCCTATCTGAAAGATAACTCCTACGGCGATACCGCCGCAAAGGCGCAGAGCAAAAATTACAAGTATCCGCACGACTTCGGCGGATACGTCGCCCAACAATACCTGCCTGAAAGCTTAAAAGACAGGGTATATTACCGCCCCACCGATAACGGTTATGAGCGCACCGTGAAGGAGCGCAGACAGCTCCGCGGCGGTAAAAAACAGCCGTAAACACAAAATTTTACCCTGCCGCAAAAAAATATTTGACAAATGCGTGCGCGGCGTTATATAATTGTCACAACAATATCAAAGGCTGTGACGGAGAGAAGTAGCGTGCGACACCGTCTTAAAGAGAGTGGGGTATAGGTGAAAGCCCTGCGTCAGGACGTGCGTGAATAACACTTCCGAGCCGCCGCCCGAAAGGTTTTCAAGTAGGGTGGGCCGTAAGCCTGCGTCAAGGGCAGAGATTTGTAAGAATCTTAAAAGCGACCGCGTTTTGCGGTAATTTAGGTGGCACCACGGACTAAACTGTTCGTCCTAAAATCATTTTTAGGCGGGCGGTTATTTTTTTTGCCCGCAATCACAATGGCGGCGCGGCGCTTTAATTTGCCCACGCTTAAAGGAGGAAATTCAAAGATGGCACAATTCAGAACCAAAACAGCCGACAAACTTACCGAGTCAGACATAGGCAAAAAGGTTACGCTCTGCGGCTGGGTAGAAAACATCCGCGACCACGGCGGCGTATCCTTTATCGACCTTCGAGACTACTACGGCGTAGTTCAGGTAGTTTTGCGCGATAACTCTCTGCTCCGCGGCATAGGCAGGGAAGACTGCGTAAGCTTTTCGGGCGTGATAGAGGCGCGCGACCAAGAAACATACAACCCCAAAATCCCCACGGGCACGATAGAATTGAACTGCAAGTCGGTAAAAATTCTCGGCAAGGTGCGCGAACCTATGCCCTTCGAGGTAACTTCCTCCAAGGACACGCGCGAAGACCTCCGCCTTAAATACCGCTTTCTCGATATGCGCAACCGCAAGGTAAAAGAAAACATTGTGTTCCGTTCAAAGGTAATATCATATCTTCGCAAATGTATGGAAGATATGGGCTTTTTAGAGGTACAAACGCCCATTCTTTGCGCCTCCTCGCCAGAGGGCGCAAGGGACTATATAGTCCCGTCGCGCAGGTTCAAGGGCAAGTTCTACGCCCTGCCGCAGGCGCCCCAGCAGTACAAGCAGTTGCTCATGGTCGGCGGCATAGACAGGTATTTCCAGATAGCTCCCTGCTTCCGCGATGAAGACGCCCGCGCCGACCGCTCCCCAGGCGAGTTCTATCAGCTCGACTTTGAAATGGCGTTCGCTACGCAGGAAGATGTATTTGCCGTGGGCGAAAAGGTGTTGCACGATACCTTTGTAAAATTCGCTCCAAAGGGGTACGCGGTAACTCCTGCGCCCTTCCCCGTAATATCATACGCGCAGGCAATGCTCCAATTCGGCACCGATAAACCCGACCTTCGCAATCCACTGCGCATAATCGACCTTTCAGAGTTCTTTTCGCGTTGCACTTTCAAGCCCTTCCAAAGCGCCACCGTGCGCGCCGTAAAGGTGCATGCCGATATGTCCAAGAGCTTCCACGAAAAGTTGCTCACGTACGCACTCTCGATAGGTATGGGGGGTCTCGGCTACCTCGAAGTCACCAAAGAGCTCGCTTTCAAGGGTCCCATAGATAAATTCATACCGCAAAAGTTAAAGGGCGAACTAATAAAGCTCGCCTCGCTTACAGCTGGCGACACCATATTCTTTATAGCCGACACGGCAGAAAAAGCGCCGCGCCTCGCAGGACAGATACGCGACGAGCTCGGCAAAAGGCTGGGTCTTATAGAAGAAAAGGCGTTCCGCTTCTGCTTTATAAACGACTTCCCCATGTACGGCACCGACGAAGAGACGGGCGCGGTAGTGTTCACGCACAACCCTTTCTCCATGCCGCAGGGTGGAATGAAGGCGTTGGAAGGCGACCCCCTGAATATCCTTGCATACCAGTACGATATCGTATGCAACGGCGTAGAGCTCTCGTCAGGTGCGGTGAGAAACCACGACCCCGACATAATGGCAAAGGCGTTTGCCGTTGCAGGCTATTCAGAGGAAGAGCTTAAAGATAAGTTCGGCGCTCTATACACGGCGTTCAGGTACGGCGCGCCCCCCCATGCAGGAATGGCGCCCGGCATAGACAGAATTATAATGCTCCTTAAAGGGGAAGACAGCATCCGCGAAGTCATTCCATTCCCCATGAACTCTTCGGGTCAGGACCTTTTGTGCGGCGCACCTTCTTTCGTTACCGAACAGCAGTTGCGCGAGGTACACATAAAAATCAGAAATTAAAAAAAGGGCGGCATATATATGGCAATTACCGATAAAGAACTGCGGGCGCTGGCGCGCCTTGCCCACCTTGAATTTTCCGACGAAACGTTGGAAGAATTCAAGGGTGGGTTTGAAGAGATGATAGCCTTCTGCGACAGTATAAACGCCGAAGTCAAGGGCAACTCTTCCACCATACGCGAAGTAGGCTCGCGTGCGGTGGAGTGGGCAGACCTGCGCGAAGATATCGTGCAGCCCAGCCTCCCCAACAAAAAAATACTATCCAACGTCAGCGGCGAAAGGGGCTATTTTGCCGTAAAACGGGTGGTAAAATGAGCGGCAGAATCACGCGCCTTTCGCGCATGCTCCAAAGCGGCGAAATCTCTTCCGCCGAACTCACCGAAAGGTACATCTCACGCATTAAGTCGCTCAACCCCGTCTTAAACGCCTACGTGCACACCACCTTCGAAGAGGCGCGCCGCGGCGCGCGCTATGCCGACTCCCTCATAGCAGAGGGCAAGGCGTCCGCGCTCACGGGCATACCCATGACTTTGAAGGACAATATCTGCACAGACGGGTTAGAAACTACTTGCTGTTCAAAGATATTAGAGGGCTTTAAACCCTATTACGATGCTACCGTCTGGCAAAAGTTAAAGGCGCAGGGCGCCGTTCTGCTCGGCAAAACCAATATGGACGAATTTGCCATGGGCTCTACGTCAGAAACTTCCGCATACGGCGCGCCCTCCAATCCAGTAAACCTTTCCCATGTCACGGGCGGTTCTTCGGGCGGAGTGGCTGCGGCGGTAAAGGCAGATATAGCCGCCTACGGGCTTGGCTCCGATACGGGCGGTTCCATACGCCAGCCTGCGTCATTCTGCGGAATGGTCGGCTTTAAACCCACATACGGTGCGGTGTCACGCTACGGTCTTATCGCCTACGGCTCGTCGTTAGACCAGATAGGTCCTATGACCGACAGCGTAGAGGATGCGGCAATCGTCTACGATGCAATCCGAGGCGCAGACCCGCGCGATATGACTTCCTGCCCCACGCCCGCAGGCAAAACAGATATAAGCGGCGGCGTAAAGGGACTTAAAATAGGCGTAGCCGAAGAATTTTTCGACGGAATAGGAAAAGAAACTGGCACAGCTGTTCAATCTGCCATAGACGAATTCAGGAAGGGAGGGGCGAAGATAGTGCCCGTTAAACTTCCTGCGCTCAAAGCGGCACTGCCCGTATACTATATCATCGCCTGCGCCGAAGCCTCTTCCAATCTCGGCAGGTACGACGGCATACGCTATGGCTACCGCGCGCCCGCACGCGATATAGAGGAAATGATTGTAAAAACGCGCTCGCAGGGCTTCGGCAAAGAGGTCAAAAAGCGCATAATGCTGGGCACATATGTACTATCCAGCGGCTATTGCGATGCCTACTACAAAAAGGCGTGCATACTGCGCAAGCAGATTCTTGCAGATTTTGGCGAAGTGTTTTCGCGGTGCGACGTCCTCGTCGCGCCAGCCGCGCCCACAACGGCGTTTGTTAAGGGATATTCTGGGGGAAATGCCATAGAGATGTACCTTTCAGATGTATGCACTGTGCCCGTAAACATAGCAGGACTCCCTGCCGTGTCACTGCCCTGCGGAAGCGACTTATCGGGACTTCCCATAGGCATGCAGGTAATAGCAAACAGATTTGCCGACGCCGCCGCGCTCGCCGCCGCAAGGTATTTTGAAGAGCGCGCGCAGATTTCCGTGCCCGTGTGCAGGGAGGTGAAGCTGTGAAATACCAGATAGTTTCGGGCTTCGAAACCCACGTAGAACTCGCCACCGCAACCAAAATATTCTGTTCGTGTTCCACAAAGTTCGGCGGCGCGCCCAACACGCACTGTTGCCCCGTATGCACGGGTCAGCCAGGCTCGCTCCCCGTACTCAATAAAAAGGTGATAGAGTTCGCCGTACGCGCAGGGCTCGCCACGCACTGCAAAATAAACACGGTCACCCATTTAGACCGCAAAAATTACTGCTATCCCGATTTGCCAAAGGCATACCAGATTTCGCAGTTCGATAAACCCGTCTGCGAGGGCGGCTACGTAGAGCTGGAAAGCGGTAAAAAAATCCGCCTCACCCGAATCCATATCGAAGAAGATGCAGGCAAGCTTGTGCACGAGCGCGGCTTTTCGTACGTAGACTACAACCGCGGCGGCGTGCCGCTCATAGAGATTGTATCCGAACCTGACATATCCTCGCCCGAAGAGGCGCGCGAATATGTCGAAAAGTTGCAGCTTATAATGCGTTATATCGGCGTTTCCGACTGCAAAATGCAGGAGGGCTCTATGAGGTGCGACGTAAATATTTCTTTAAAGCGCGAGGGCAGTAACAAACTCGGCACACGCACCGAGATTAAAAACATGAACTCCGTCGGGTTTATCGAAAAGGCAATGGCGTATGAAGCTGCGCGGCAGGCTGAAATTTTAGACGGCGGCGGCAGGATAGAGCAGGCTACGCTCCGCTACGACGAGCACACGGGCGAAACTTATGTAATGCGCACCAAAGAGGACGCGCAGGACTACCGCTACTTCCCCGAACCTGACATCCTCACCGTAAACATACCTCAAAAACTTGTTGACGAAGTTGCCGCAAATCTTCCCGAACTTCCGCTCGAAAAGTTAAGGCGCTACACTGGTGAACTCGGCATAAGCGCGCAAAACGCCCGAATGCTTTATAAATATAAGGCGGTGTGCGACTTTTTTGAAAGCTGTTTAAGCTTCGGCGCAGGCATTAAAAACTCCTCTAACCTCATACTCGGCACAATATATTCCACCCTGCCCACCGAGGAAGAAAAAGAGGCGTTCAATATAAAGGTGTGCGCGCAGGACATGGCTCAGCTTGTAAAGTACGTGGACGAGGGCAAAATTAACTTCACACTCGCCCAGAATACCCTTACAAAAATGCTTGCCGAAGGCGGAAAGCCCTCTGACTATCTCTCTCCCCAAGACCTCTGCGGCATGGCGGAGGAGGAGCTCGAAACTCTCTGCCGCGCGGCGATAGAAGCCAACCCCAAGGCGGTGGAAGATATTCTCGCAGGCAAGCAAAAGGCAATGGGCAGTCTGTTCGGTCACATAAAGCGCGCAACAGGCGGCAGGGCAGATATAAAAAAGTGTGAAAATATCATAGTTCGGCTTCTCAACAAATAAGGCATTGCCCCACACATATCATCAATCTATCTAAATTCTAACGTATACCGTTCTCCTGAAATTCAGGCGGACGGTATTTTTTTCTGTAATAATTTTTGCGCCGTAAAAATACCATATACCATTACTGCGGCGGATAGAACGAGCTGTGCTTGCGGTAAGTTCGGCGCAATTAAAGCCGCACGGTCGTATTCGGCAACATTCCGCAAAAAAACCGACCGTTCCAAAAAATTCGACGCGCAAGGCATGGTATTATATGGCTAAACCCGCTTTTGCGGCGGCGTGCAGGCTTAAAACAGTTCTCATATCTGTGGCGGCTCTCGCCGCGGTCGTTTCCCTCATGCTTGCCAACTACTTCACAGGCGCTTACGTTGTATTCTTCGGCGGCACCACACGCAAGCTCCCCATATACAGTGTCGGCAGGGAAGATAAATACATCAGTATCACTTTCGACTGCGCATGGGGCACCGACCACACACAGGCAATTTTAAATGCCCTCGCCGCATACAACGTGCGCGCCACCTTTTTTATGGTGGAGTTCTGGGCGGAAAAATACCCCGAATACGTCGCCGCAATCGATGCATCGGGTTGCGAAATCGGCACGCACTCAAAAACACACTCGCACATGTCGTCGCTCAGCTCGTCAGAAATCCGCGCCGAGCTATCAAGTTCCTCGGCTGCCATAACGGCGGTCACCGGCAAGCAGGTAGAGCTCTTCCGTGCGCCATTCGGCGACTACGATAACGAGCTTATCACCACGGCGGAAGAGGAGGGCTACTACACCATACAGTGGGACGTAGACAGCCTCGACTGGAAGGGCGGAAGCGGCACAGAAATAGCCCTGCGCGTAATCAACAAAGTTCAAAGCGGCTCAATCATCCTCATGCACAACAACGGCGACCACACGGCAGAGGCGGTGAGTATAATACTTGCCACGCTCATAAACCGCGGTTACACGTTTGTGCCCGTAGGCGAACTTATTTACAGGCAGAACTATTACACAGACGTCACAGGCAGGCAGTACCCCATCTCGTAAAACAAGAAAAATTTTTTATATACGGAGGCATCGTATGAATTACAGTACAGAAAAGAACAACAGGGTATATCTCTGCGGAGAGATAGTGACCGAGGCAAAATTCTCGCACGAGGTATTCGGCGAAGGCTTCTACGAACTTTTCGTAAAAGTTCCGCGCCTTTCGGGTCAGTCAGACGTCCTTCCCGTCACCGTATCAGAACGGATAATGACGGAAGATATGAAGATAGGTTCGCCGTTGTGCGCACTGGGTCAGTTCCGCTCTTACAACAAGTTAGAGGGCGGCCGCTCCCGTCTTATGCTCACGGTGTTCGTGCGCGAACTCCTCGCGTCACCGCCCTGCAAAAATCCAAACAGCATTGTGCTTTCGGGCTATATCTGCAAGCCGCCCGTGTACCGCACCACGCCATTCAACCGTGAAATCGCCGACTTGCTCATAGCCGTCAACCGTTCCTACAACAAGTCAGACTATATCCCTGCCATAGCGTGGGGAAGAAACGCCCGCTTCGTTCAAAACCTCTCCGTCGGAGACAAAATCGCGCTCTCGGGCAGGATTCAAAGCAGGGAATACCAAAAGAAGCAGGATGACGGCTCGTTTGTCACCATGACGGCTTACGAGGTCTCCATATCCAAACTCGCCGCCTTCGACGATGCCTCTTCATTCGATATAGACGAAGAATTCGACCTCTATTGCGGGTCGGCTCTCACAGAACACCAGGACGGAGCGTAAAAAAATTTTTTTAAAACGCTTGCAATTTGGTAAGTTGTGTGTTAATATGTAAAAAAACTCAATCGTATAATGCAGTGAAGCGGAATAGTAACCGCAATTTTTCAGGTACAGAGAGCTGCCGTTTGGTGCAAGGCAGCCGAAGGGGTGCAGTGAACTCGCCGCAGAGCAGCTTTGTTGAAATTGCAGTAGGCAAAGACGGTTTCTCCGCCGTATAAGGGAAGGGATGTGCAGGCATCCTAAAAGGCAGACCTTCGGGCTGTGAAGAAGAGTGGTACAGCGTGTGACAGCGCCTCTTTGTATGTTATTCATTATAAAGAGGACGCTGTTTTTATTTTAACCTTGTATAAGCGCAAAAATCCGTTGCCTCGCCTTGCTCGCTTATCCAAGGTCACAAGCGTGAGGGTACGCGCACACGCATAATATACCATACAATTATACAATAGAGAAGTTCAAAAGGTGAGTATATGAAAAACTTTAAAAAATACGCAAAACAATACTTCATGCCCCCCGAAAAGTGCATGGACTGGGCAAAAAAAGACAGCATAAAAAGAGCGCCCGTGTGGTGCTCGGTTGACCTGCGCGACGGCAACCAGAGCCTTGTCGAGCCCATGTCGCTCGATACAAAAGTAGAGTTCTTCAAGCTTCTCGTCGAGCTCGGCTTCAAAGAGATAGAAGTCGGCTTCCCCGCCGCCTCCGAAACGGAGTACGAATTTTTGCGCAAACTGATAGACGAAGGGCTCATTCCCCAAGACGTAACCATTCAGGTGCTCACGCAGGCGCGTGAACACATAATTAAAAAGACGTTCGACGCCGTACGCGGCGCAAAGAATGTCATCGTCCATGTATACAACTCCACCTCGGTCGCCCAGCGCGAGCAGGTTTTCAAAAAGGATAAAGAGGCTGTAAAAAAGATTGCCGTAGACGGAGCACGCCTTTTAAAACAGTTTGCCGAGCGCGACGGCGCAGACTATCGCTTCGAATACTCCCCCGAATCTTTCACGGGCACCGAGCCTGAATACGCATTAGAGGTAATAAACGCCGTACTCGATGTATGGCAGCCCACGGCAGACAGAAAGGCGGTTATAAACCTGCCTGCCACGGTAGAAAACGCAATTCCCCATGTGTACGCACAGCAAGTGGAATACATTCACAAGCACATGAACTACCGCAAAAACTGCGTAATTTCCCTTCATCCTCACAACGACCGCGGCTGTGGAGTTGCGGCGGCGGAGATGGGTCTGCTTGCAGGAGCTGACAGAATAGAGGGCACGCTGTTCGGCAACGGCGAGCGCACGGGCAACGTAGATATAATCACGCTTGCGCTCAACATGTTCTCGCAGGGCGTAGACCCCTGCCTCAACTTCGAAAACATGCCATATATCTGTTCACTGTACAAAACATTTACGGGCATGCCCGTAAATCCACGCCAGCCTTACGCAGGTTCGCTCGTTTTTGCCGCCTTCTCTGGCTCCCATCAGGACGCAATCGCCAAGGGTATGGAGTGGAGGCAGTCCCACAATAAAAAGATATGGGATGTCCCCTATCTTCCCATCGACCCCAAAGATGTGGGGCGCACCTACGATGCAGACGTAATCCGCATAAATTCGCAGTCCGGCAAGGGAGGGGTAGGCTATATATTGCAGGCAAACTTCGGCATAAACATGCCTGCAAATATGAAAGAGGTAATGGGCTACGCCGCAAAGGATGTTTCTGACAGGTCGCACAAAGAGCTCAGCCCCGAAGAAGTTTACGAAATCTTCCGCGCGCGCTTTTTAGATAACAGGCGCGTTTTCGACATAACAGAGGCGCACTATAAGCAAGTAAACGGCATAACTGCCACAGTAACAATTTTAAAGGACGGCAAAACGACAGATGTCACCGCCGAGGGCAACGGCAGGCTCAATGCTGTATACAACGCCGTAAAGTCCTTCCTCGGCGTGGAATATACCCTTTCAGACTACGAACAGCACGCCCTCACGCGCCGTTCCAGCTCGCGCGCCATATCCTACGTGGGGATTGAACGCAACGGCAAAAAATTTTGGGGCGCAGGCATAGACGAGGATATAATAACAAGTTCTGTAAAAGCGCTCGTATCCGCCATTAACGAAATGCTCTCTTAAAAGTACGTAAAAATTGCACCCATGCACGGCATTTTTTGCGCCGCACGCATACGGTAATAAAGCCGCCAATTTATCGGCGGCTTTTACACCGTCGGCTTTCATCCGTCCGCCACGTCCAATCGTTTGACTTGACGGGTTTATCGCGCTATAATAACCAAAAACAAAATCTTTTCAGGGGGAATCATGCATCCTGGTGAGTTATTTTCGATAGGCAGTTTATCTGTCTATCCATACGGTCTCTGCATGGCTCTGGGCATAATTTTATGCTTTGTGTTTTTATTTGTGGCGTTCCGCCTCAAAAACTTTAACGAGCCGAGCACCGATAAAATTATCATCATCGGCGTGGCCGCCACCGCGATAGGCATATTGTTCGCCATGCTCTTCCAGTCTGTATACGACTATATAGATAAGGGCAAATGGTCGTTCGGCGGTATGACATTCTACGGCGGACTTATAGGCGGCGTGGGGAGCTTCCTCATTGTTTGGAATTTGTATATCTACGTCGTTGCACCGCGCACAAAAATCAAACTTTTGCAGGACGATTTAAACGGCACGCTTTCAGACGCTCTGCCATTCATTCCCATAGGCATAACCATTGCCCACTCTCTCGGCAGGCTCGGTTGCTTCTTTGCAGGCTGTTGCTACGGCAAAGAAGCCGATTGGGGTATAAAGTTTGAAACCACATCTGTGCCCGTCATTCCCACGCAACTTTTTGAATGTATTTTTCTTGCGGTGCTTTCAGGTGTAATGGCATTGTTATACTTCAAGTTCAAGTTCAACTGTAACTTCGGCGTTTATGCAATTGCCTACGGCGTGTGGCGATTTATAATAGAGTTCTTCCGCGACGACGACCGCGGCGGCTTTATTCCTGGGCTTACGCCCTCGCAGTTCTGGGCAATAATAATGGTGCTCCTCGGCATAGGCTACTTTTTCCTGTATAAGTACGTACTCAAAAATAAGATGCGCCACCCGGAGCTTCAACCGCCAGTAAATCCCAAAAAGGAAAAAAAGGCGGCAGAGGGCACGGGCGAAGGCGAATAAAATGGTAATTAAAATTTAATTTGTAATTATTTATTTGTACTTTTATTTGGGCTTTATAATAATAGTGAAAACAGGTAAAAAAAATTATAGTTTGCATAAGTATTAAATGATATTATAATGTAAAGGTATGGGGGATATGCATTAATCACGGCATATCCCCGTTTTTTTGTATAAACATAATTTTCTTTCACATACTTTTCCTGTAAATATATTTTTTCGAGGAGAATTTATGAAAGCAACAGGAATTGTCAGGCGGATAGACGAACTCGGCAGAGTAGTCATTCCCAAAGAAATTCGCAACACACTGCGCCTTAAATCAGGCGACCCGATACTGACAACGTTGAAAGGGTTAAAACCAAAAGAAATCAGCGAAAAATGTGTGGATTTGTACATAAAAGCGCTGTTTTCGTTATCTGACAGACTAAGACTAACATATTAGCAGTTGTAACCAAAAGTCAATAATAGAGAATAAAAGGCTACCTTTTATTATGCAATCGTCGGGATATGTCCCGGCGATTTTTCATAATTTCAAGAAGCTTATAAAATAAACAACATAGAAAAATTAACAGAGGAGGAAGTGATTGATTTAACACATATGAAATACATAGATTGGCTGCGTTAGTGGCTGGAAAATTATATCCGCCCGTCTGTGAAGGTGCGGACTTACGAGCGCTATGTAATTATCGTCGAAAAACATATCGAGGATAAAATCGGCGAGGTTGAGCTTGACGAACTTACGCCGTTCGTACTGCAACAGTTCATAACGGAGCTTTTGCAAAGCGGGAATAGAAAGACAGGCAAAGGGCTTTCGACAAACAGCGTAAATGCCGTCATCTCCGTTTTGCAAAACTCTTTGAAAGCGGCGCATTTCTTGGGGCTGACGGAGGAATATACGGCAAATAAACTCAAACGCCCGAAACTCAAAGAAAAGTCTGTCGAATGTTTTACCCTCGCCGAACAGAAGCAAATAGAATACGCCGTTTTAAACGGAAAGAAAGATAAACTGTACGGTATTTTGCTCTGCCTGTACAGCGGGCTGCGCATAGGTGAGCTTCTCGCTCTGCAATGGAGTGATATAGACATTGCCAAAGGCATAATTACGGTTTCCAAGTCCTGCCACGACAGCAAGAGCGGTCTTGTAATAGACGAACCCAAGACAGCTTCTTCAAGGCGCATGATACCCTTGCCCAAACAGTTATTGCCGATACTCAAAGGCATAAAGAAAAGGAGCAATTCTCAATTCGTGGTGTCGGCGAAAGGAAAGCCCGTATCCGTCCGTTCCTACCAACGAAGTTTTGAGTTGCTTCTTAAAAAACTAAATATCCCGCACAGAGGCTTTCATTCCCTGCGGCATACGTTTGCCACCCGCGCCATCGAATGTGGTATGGATGTAAAGACGCTCTCTGAAATCCTTGGGCATCAGAACCCTAACATCACACTCAATCGTTATGCGCACTCGCTAATGGAACACAAATCAGATATGATGAATAGGCTCGGAAAGCTGTTGTGAAGTTAAAGAAAATGTTCACTGATTATCCTAATCAGTGAACATTTTCCAATTTTATTATATCACTATCTATCGCAAAATGCAAGATATAACCACACAATTTTTTGGAAATTTCTTTACTCTATGTTCATACAACAGAAAATTTGATGTACTTTTTCCCTTAATTTGTTCACTGAATAGGATATTTGATGTACAAATTCTAATACAAAAAGTACATTGAATATGGCGATACGCGGGATTAACGCCGCGTATAAATAATCGTCAAATAATCGTCAAATTTTATTGACGAATTGAATTTGGTTCATTAAAATTATAAAAGGACAATCAATGCGAGAATGCGAGGTAAAATTTATACTTTTTCTGAATTAAAAGAAAGCAAACTGATTTACGACCGCAAGCCGCCGGCTTTCGGCTTGATAATAACATTTCTTACATTAGCATTTGTTGTCGGGGCAATTTTGTGGGCGTGTTTGTCTGTAAAAACCTATGTCGTCAAGGCAACTGGTTTGGTAACTGACGACACAAAAGTTTATGTTATGAACTCGGTTGCGGGTGAGATAAAGACCATAGAAGTTGTCGAGGGTCAAGAGGTATCGGAAGGCGATGTTATATTAACGTTAGATACTTTCGAAATGGATTTGCAAATAGCTCAACTTCAAGCTATGGTAGATTTATATGCAACATATATTGAAAATTCGCAAAAACTTATCTCGTTTGTCAATGATTATTCCATAGACGATACAGATACGCAGGTAAATCCTTTTGACAGTACAGTAGTCGAGGAAGCAAGCTTCTATGCCGACGCTGAATTATTTAAATTGTATATCCAATCGTTGATTGAAACAGACGAAGATGAGGAAGATGGGGAAGAGTATACGGAGGAGGATGTAGAATCCTTGAAGTTGCAATTTTTATCGCAACAGTATACATATACTTATTTGACCGAGTACATATCACAATACAAGCAATATAGCAGTCAGTTAGAGATGTATAAAGAAAGTTTATCTTCGTATACCGTTGTGGCTACGCAAAGCGGAGTTATACATCTTTCATCGGGATTAGCTGTGGGGGCTGTTTTATCAAGCGGCACATTGTTGGCAACTATTTCAAGTGGTGATTCCGAGAATTTGTACTTTCAGGTATCTGTCAGCGCTTCCGAAAGAAGTAAATTATCGGTCGGCAGCGAGGTTGAAATAGCCGTGAGTGGTGCGTCGCAAACAGAGTATGGTACGCTTTCGGGCACGATAGTATCCATAGATAACGATGTGACCCAAACCGAAGATGGAGATGTGTATTACGTTGTAAAGATAGTTCCTGATAGTACTGTCTTAACCGATAAAGGCGGGAACGAAATTAATTTACAGCTTGGTATGCTTGGTGAGTGCCGTATTAAATACGACGATACAACATGGATGAATTGGATTGTAGAACAGATAGTTGGTAAATTTTATTAATTTTGTTAAGTCTGCACGGGCTTTTAGACGGCGGGAAAGACCGCAAATAATTTTTACAGGAGGTCATGAAAATGACAAACGAAATGGTTTTAGAAAGGAAAAGCAACTTGGTAATGCCTTCGCATTACGTCGAACTCGACAGAGAAGAAATGGCATATGTCGATGGTGGAAAGATAACCTATTATTACGATTGGGATGGGGTGCTTTCGTGTATCAGTTTGGTATTGACTGGCTCGGCAAATAAGTATTACAGCTCGAAGTTGATATCTACGCTTAAGGGGACGACAGCATCGGCCCTTGCGAAGACGGGTGTATCCACGATTTTTTCATACGCTGGGTATGCTGTTAGTGTGCTGTCGTACGTGCGCTTGGCGCTGTTTGGAGCAGCGATACTTGCAGGAACGATATCAATGCTTACTTCTGGAAGTAGTAAGATCGCAGTTTGGACCGTATTAGGTATTCCGACCTTGGCGGTTTATTTAGGTACGAGCTGATTATTTTATGGGTAACTTAATTGATTTCTTTGGTGAAGCTATTGTGGGAGAAGTGTTATTAACCATTCTTATGTTATTAACATTTTTACCATTTGGAATTGTGGATTTTGCGATTGTAAAAAAAATATCTCGTTTAAAACGAAATGATGACAGTCAAGCATCGAAAAGGTTCAATAGAATCAAATTAATTTCTGCGACAACAGCAACTATTGCCGTCGGTGTTATTTTGGGTTGTATAGCGCAATTTGTACTTAAAATAGACATTCTAGAAGATGACTTAAGTGCCCTAGTTGTTATAGTTGTAGCATTGGGTGTTTTGCCTCTCACTATGTGTATCTTCGATTTGGTGAGATATTTTAAGTTGAAAAAAGGTTGTCATGAAGAAAATAAAAAATGGGAAGAAAGTGAAGACGCAGACATATGGTTATAAAATTGCTGCTGATAATAGCCCTGACGTTTATAGTAATAGTTACTCTGCACGAGTTTGCGCATATTATTACAGCAAAATGTCAGGGGTATAAATCCTTCGGCGTTAAATTATTTTTCTTGTTATTTATGAATAAAAGAATATTTATTGATTTAACGTGCGGTATTTTGGGGGCGGCTTATACTTATTATGGTTCTGTTGATTCCGTAGAAAGTGAAAAGAAATTTCAAAGACATTATAAGATTGATATTTTAATAACTTATCTCATTCATTTATTTGAAATGACGATTACTTTAATCTTGTGCTTTGTGTTAAAGAATTATTATATTTACGCAATAGCGGGGACGACGTGGGTAGTTTCAATCTGTATGTTTGTATCAGCATTCGATACCTATGGGGATTTGGATCTGTTTAGTAGATTAAATTCAGATAAATCACTTTCGGCTGCTATCATAGCTTCTTTTGAGATATTATTCGGGTTGAAAAATGATTATATATTTAGACGTGTGCAGTATAGTCTTTTAAATTTAGAACCTGATAATGAGACTTTTCTTCTTTTGACAAATTATTACGTGAATTACTGCTTATATCATGGTATAGGCTTTAAACAAGAAATTTTGGAAAAAGTCAGAAACAAAAAATTCTCCAAAGAAAGCGATGGATATACTAAAAATTTTATATTAGAAAAATTTTATTTATATACATTTATATACGATGAAACGAATATAGAGCTTAAACACACTATTGTTACAGAATATATTAGAAAAATAGCATATAACAAGGAATTAAAGGAATCTGATATAAAGTTGGAGTTGAATCACAAAATTTATAAATACAGCCCATCTTATAAACGGATTGTGAATGACATTTATTTAAAAATAAAAGATAAACAGGCTGTTTAAATTTGTGATTGGTGTAGTTCGATAAAATGTTTAGATAAATATTCTAGCGATATTTTTGCGTGGGTATTTATTGTGCTACCTGATTAAATTTTAGCCCGTGCAGATTTAATTTATTTGGAGTGAGGGTAATGCCGCAAATAGAATTCAGAGAGAATAAAATTTTAAAGCTGACAAATGTGCTATCGCGCAAAGTGCCCGAAAAAGAGCTGCTTAATCAGGATAAGCAAATCACTATGCTTATGAACTGGGTTGAGGCGAAAGGTTATCAGACGATGGGGCCGCTTATAATGTATTCTACAGGAATAACAGGGGTGGATTCAGAGGGACAACCTATAATTGAATCGCGCGTAATGATTCAATTGAATACAAGCAATGTAAGGTTAGAATTGCCCTATCGCTTTGAAAAGGAGCTTCGCATTACAAATTGCTTGTTGGCAAGATTTAATGACGAGGCTGAAAAGTTACAGTTTGCAACAAATAAGTTGACCCTTTATGCTTATGAGAACGATTTTGAGCTTACAGGCGAAACGTACATAGTTATAATGGAACAACAAGAAAACAGAATTTTTGCAGATGTTTTTATGCCGTTAAAGGTAAATTAATGTTAAATAGTCCGTAAAATCTACGGATTTAAATATATTTGCCAATAAAGGAGGCTAAAAAATGACAAATGAAATGGTTTTAGAAAGGAAAAGCAACTTGGTAATGCCCTCACATTGCGTCGAATTCGACAGAGAAGAGGTTGTTTATATCAACAGTGACGGGATGTGTGACATATATTCTTGATATTAATGTATCAAAACTGGCAAATATCTCAGAATTTAAAGGAGAAAAATTATGAAAAATTCAGTAAAGTCTAGTTTTTTGGTTATGCCTACGCACTACATAGAGCTTGATTGTGAAGAAATGGCATATGTAACGGGCGGAGAAGTGATTTCGCTTTCGCAGTTAAATAGTGACAAGACTTCTTGGCTTGCATTAGGCACGAGTTGGGCGGCTGCTGCAGTTGTAGCGAGCGTTGCTGGGGGTGTAGCTCTGACAATTCCTTTTGTTGGAGCAATATTAGCGGCAGTATGTTTTGCAGAGGCAGCAGCGGCTACAGTTCTATCAGGATTATATTTTTCTAGCTATTCCAATGCTTGCACTGCAATAAGTACAATACAATATTATCAGAGTATTGGCAGATCGTATACTATAAATAGATATGTCAGCGGTGGCGTCTATACTTACATTGTGGAGTAACAAACGTGAACGATTTGGAAATCGTGATACCTTGCGCACTGCTAGCGTTTTCTTTGCTTATAATAGCAGTAGTGGTCATTGCGTTAAAAAGGAAAGCTATTGCGTTTGATAGCTTTGAACATGCAAGGAGACTATTGCGAAGATATAGAATAGTGTGTGTCACGACAGCTATATGTGCAGTTATACTTTTTGTTGTGGCGATTACCATAATCGCTGTATTGCAATTGGTAATTGTCGGTATGGCGATAATAGTATGCGTACTTTGGTCTGCTGGGGTGTCGGGGTTTTGTTTTGGCAAAGTCATAACAATCTCCACTTTTCTTAAAAATAAACAATAAAATAAAAAATAATTCTGAGATATTATATACCGAGAGAGAAGTTTTCTCTCGGTATAGTTGTTCAAAAAAGAGGTTAAAATGTCAAAGTGCAAATGCGTGAAGCAGCATGATATGACAGATTGCGGTGCGGCGTGTATAGCAACTGTCTGCTTGCAGTACAAAAAGGAAATGACGATAACCAAACTGCGCGATATGTCGGGCACGGACGTAAAAGGAACGACCGTGCTCGGTATCGTGCAGACTTTGGAAAAATTAGGTTTCGAGGCGAAAGCAGTAAGAATAACGCGGGAAACTTTTGAGGAAAAATTTACCCTTCCCATTATAGCCCGTGTGCTTACAAAAGAAGGTTTGACGCACTTTGTCGTAGTCCATAAAATTTATAAGGACAAACTTCTTATAGCCGACCCTGCAAAAGGGTTGCGAAAGATTTCAAAGGACGAATTTTTTGAGGACTTCGACGGCTTTGCTGTGTTCTGCGCACCGACAAATGAGTTTATTGCCGATAAAACAAAGACAAAGGGTGTATTTAACAGATTTGTCAAGCTGTTGCTTGCGCAGAAGAAGTTATTTGTAATTGCAATCATAGGCAGTGTAATCTTAACTGCACTCGGCATAGCAAGCAGTTTTTTTAATAAGATTTTAGTGGATGAGATACTGCCATATAATCTGAAAAATCAACTGCTTGTATTTTGCATAGCGTTCGGAATTATTGCGGTTTTCAATATACTTTTGAGCGCCGCGCGGCAGCATTTATTGTTGCATCTGTCTATAAAAATAGATATGCCTCTTATGTTGGGCTACTTCAAGCATATATTTGCATTGCCAATGAGGTTTTTCGGCACGAGAAGGACAGGCGATATCTTGACGAGGTTCTCTGATGCGGGAACAATCAAAGAGATATTCACGACTATTACATTGTCGTTG
Organism: uncultured Clostridia bacterium; assembly: GCA_965120485.1. GTDB lineage: Bacteria > Bacillota > Clostridia > Christensenellales > Borkfalkiaceae > Coproplasma. The sequence continues at coordinate 1,067 of CBCPNG010000012.1, read as the reverse complement.
ATTATTGACATAGTTCTGACTGTTGTAAGCGGCGTGATACTGTTCTTTATGAATAAGATACTATTTGCCATAATAGCAATTATCACGCTGATAAATGTTGTGCTTGTTTACGTTTTCAAGAAGCCTTATAAAGAGCTTAATTTAGAAAGTATGGAAAAGCAGGCAGCCTTAAACAGTCAGATAATAGACAGTCTTAAAGGTGTAGAAACAGTCAAAAGTTTCGGCGTAGAAAACGAAACTATGGAGAAACTTGAAAATAGGTATATCAGCGCGTTGCGTACAGGCTACAAAACGAGTGTTACAAGCAATGTGCAGGGTACGATTTCAGGGTTCTTCGGCAATATCGGAAATCTTGTTTTAATGGGAGTTGCCGCTTTATTTGTAATAAATGGCGATATTACCTTGGGCAGTATGATGGCTTTTATGACGTTGTCAGGCTATTTTATGGACCCCATTGGCAGACTTGTATCTTTGCAAATGCAAATTCAGGAAGCAAACATTGCAATGAAGCGAATGAGCGAACTGTATGAGATAGAAGAGGAACAGGAAAACAAAGATTTACTGATAAACGAATTTGAACTTGACGGTTCATTGGAAGTCAGCAACGTAACATTCAGGTACGGCAGCCGTACAGAAGTGCTTAAAAACATTGACCTCAAAGTCGGCAACGGCGAAAAGATAGCTTTGGTCGGTGAAAGCGGCGGAGGCAAAACAACGCTTGCAAAACTGATATTGGGACTATGGCAGCCAGAGATGGGCAATGTCTATTTAAGCGGGTACAATGTTGAAGAGCTTGACAAAAGAATAATGCGCCGCGAAGTAGCATATGTTCCGCAAAACGTTGAGCTGTTTTCGGGAACAATTGAAGAGAATATAAAGTTAGGGAAGCGCGACGCTACATATGAAGAGATGAAAACCGCCTGCAAAATGGCAGGGTGTGCCGACTTCATAGAAAAGATGCCTGCAAAGTATGGAACATATCTTGAAGAGGCAGGTGCAAATCTGTCGGGTGGCGAAAGGCAAAGAATTGCGCTTGCCCGCGCTTTAATAAAAAAGCCTAAAATTCT
>CBCPNG010000011.1:0-50921 GCA_965120485.1 uncultured Clostridia bacterium | reverse complement strand
TCGGCATATTCCTTACTCCAACTCCCGTTCTTTTCGTCGAACGCCTGTGCAAGCCCGCCCCATCCGACAAATTGGGAGAGCGTTCTCTGCTCTTCCGCTGTGGGGTTGCGTTTCTCTGCGTACAGCTTATTCACAATCTTGATTGCGGCGACATTGTTTTTAAACCTCGTCTTTGCACCGCCGAGTCCGCTCTGGTCAAGAACGGCTGAAAGGTCTGTGTTTTCGCCCTGTTCGGGTTCGATACGCTCGCCTTTTTCGAGAAGCTCGGCAATGTCTATATTCTGCGTTACGTCATATTGCAGAGTGCCTGACTGTTCCGTGCGGGTGATTACCACCTGTTCGGGGTAGAGCCCGTCAAAGTCCTTTACTTCCCATTCGCGCCCATTAAGTCTGAACTTATCTCCGACCTTGATTGCATTGTCGTCTGTTGTTTCTGTAGGTTTAGGTTCGTTCGGTTTTGCCGCATATCCGTCCTCTGCCAGCTGTTTCCTTAATTCTTCCTGCTCCTTGGTGTATAGAGAATATTTCACCTTTTCTTGTTCAGAAAAGTAGTTATCCTCGTCAATCAGGTCTGCTATGCGCCTTGCGATTTCAGACCACTTTAACATTGCTTCGACAAGCGTTTCGCTATTTTCCAAACGTTTGGATATTTTTATGCCCTTGCCATCATGCCACTCGCTGTAACCGTCCAAGCCGCTGTAACTACCTATACCGTACTCGTATTTTAAAAACTGCTCAAACTCCTTTGCCGTGGGATTGCGCATATACTCGTCGTAAATGCGAAACTTGCCGTATTCTATACCGCTGCCATACTTCAAAGAACGCTCTATGAGTTGTTCTCTCTCATCCTTTTCCTGCGGTTCTAACAGGTCGAACATAGACATTTGCGGCGATTGTGTCCGCTTTCTGTCCTGTATGCCTTTTTCGTCCTGCTTCTTCGGCGTGGGATTGACTTCCTCTTTTTCGCGTTCACCCTGTTCGGGTTCGTCATTACCATTGAAGTTCTCGTCATTATCGTCCCATTTTTCTTCCTGTTCATCGTCAAACGGGCTTGCCTCGTCTGCAAGTTCGATAAGTTGCGGCTTTTTCTGTTCGCTTTCCGCCTCAACTTCCGCAGACTCGCCCTGTCCGAGCGCTTCTGCGTGGGATAGAATATACTTCGGTTCTTCGCCGTCCTCGACAAGAATTACGCCGTGCTTTTCGAGTATCTTTTCTATGTATCTGTCCGAAATATGATAGGGAAAGCCGCACATTGGTACGCGTTCAGGCAAACCTACGTTGCGGCCTGTAAGCGTAATTCCGAGTTCTTTCGCAACCTTGACGGCATTCTCGCCCATTACCTCATAAAAGTCGCCGAGGCGCATAACTACAATGCCATTCGGGTTGAGCTTTTGCGCTTCGAGATAGTTCTTATAATACGGGCTTACTGCACTTTCGTGTTCTTCCGTAACTTCTTTTGTCTGTTCGGCGGGAGAGATTACAGGCTCGTCCGTTATAACTTCTTCGTCCGTATCTTCTATAACCTTGACTTCTGTCTGCTTATTTACATAGGCTTCTTCTATCTCCTGCGTTAAAACCTCCGCACGGATATACAGCTCTTTTACAAACTCCGCATTGTCCCTGTACGAATACGGCAGACCGCGAAGATTGATTCCCGCTGTTTTGGGAAAGCCTGTCTTGCTATACAACAAAAAGGTAATGCCCTCCGCGAAAACCGCGTCGCGCTGTTCGTCGCCCGTCAGTTCGCCCTGCCGTTCAAGATACGCATACACCCCGTTATGTATTTTACGGTAGTCGCCGCGCCCGTCCTCATACATAGATGTACCGTTCAGCTCGTCCAAGCCTATGAGTATGTGTTTAATAGGCGTAACGTCGCGTTGGAACCTGTCGTCACCGTGCGTGTCTGCCGCGTCGAATACGAAGTGTTTAAAGCCGTCCTTATCGTAATAAGGAATTCCTTTGCTTCCCTTATTTACGCGCCTGCCCATTGCGTTCCAATCGTCCATTGTGTTGCAAACTGTGGCATTCGGGCGCTCTATGACTATTTGGCAAGCGTCGTGCAGGTTTATGTATGGATTTTGGGCAATAAATCGGTAGAAGTTTTTAAGCTGTTTGCCGCTTGCGAGCATTGTCGCAATTTTTTTGTTGCGTTCTGATAAACGTCTATCAGCCATTCCTTCTTCTCCTGTAAAATTTTCTGCTTGGAAGTTCGTATGTATCGAATATGTAGTCCTCAAACTCTTCCGTTTGCTCCCAATTTTCACCGTTTTCTTTCATCTGATTCTCTACCTCGCGGTGCTTTCGCTCCGCCAAAGTTTCATAGAAAACAGGAATGCCGTCATTTCCGCTCATTTGTCCCTCCATTACATATTTTTTTATTCTTCTTTTTACTTCTATGGTCGGAAACCAAATTACTTCGATTGCCGCCATTGCACCCATAAGGCGTATCAGTTTCGTAGTCTGCCGCATATCAAACTTGCTATGCTTGTACAGTTTCTGTCTGAACTCCTGTTTCGGCAGTTCTAAAACTTGCGCTATCTCTCTTTGGGTCATACCTCTGCGCCTGAGCCATTGCTTTAATGCGCGGCTTTTAAGCGACACGCCGCTTATGCGGTTAGTACAGCCTTTCCCCGACGAGTACATACTTGCTCTTGAAGCCATCCATCGTTTCCTCCCCGAAGTCGATTATCTGCCGTACCGCCTTTTCTCCGTGCTTGTTGTAAATGTCCTTTACAACTTCATATCCGATTTCATTGCCCCGTTCAAGCACGCCGAGGGCGGGCAGCGGAATATCAAGGTGGTCTGACAACTCCGCATAGTTTGTGATGCCATTCTTTGCGCAGTAGGCGCGGCAACCTGAAATATTCAGTTTCATTTCCTTTCTCCTTTGAGTGAGTTTGTTCAACTCCCCTCAATAGGTAGCTCAATAACAAGGCTAAAAGTTTACATCTTATAAAAAATTTTTTATAAATTCTTTCAACCTGCCAATTTTCCGTGAGATAGCAGCTTTTTTTACGCCAAACTTTATTGCAATATCTTTCTGCTGATAGCCCTCAAGCAACATCGTTATAATTTCTTTATCTACTTCAGACATGGCTTTAAGCGCTTTGTATAATTTTTTACTTTCTATCTGTTCAATCCAACTAAATCGGTCATCTTCAAAATGAGTATCTTCTGTTGACAGATTATGTAAGAATTTTTTAAGTAAAGGGTTTTGAGTTTCCATATTTTCCTCTTCTTCATCGGCAGTCACGGTCAATCGTTGTGTATGCCGTGCCTCCCTCTGCCGCAGATTAAGATACTTGAGGTCAAACTCATACATTGCCTTAATCTCTTCTTCCGTCATGCCTGCTGCAAGATATTCCTTGCGTAGTTTTTCCTGCTCCTCTTTAAAAAGAGCGTATTCGTGCGCATTGTTCCATTTCATTTACAAAATCCTCCGATTTTTGATTTAGTTACTCAGTATTGTGAATTTCTAAATCGCAATCGGACAGATTTCGCCCTAAAATGAAAAACGCCCGACTGCGAGTCGGGCTAACCTTTAAAAATAAAAAAACACCGCCGAAGACAGACTTTTACCTTTTTCAGGTTAGCCTATCCGTCAGCGGTGTTTCACCGATTGTTGTGCTTTTTCGGCACGGATACTTATTTGGGCGATATGTGTTCGGACTTATCTTTGCTCTGTTTCAGCAGGGCCTTACACCTCTTCTCCAAACGAAATTATTCAGTTTTTACTTTACTGCATACTTACGCTTATTACATACTTCTTCGGCGTTACCTGTTTGGAATAAATCTTTGCTCCACACCGAGTGCATATGAGCCGCGTACCACCTGTACCGTCCGTCACTCCCGAATTTTTACGGGCACAATTCGGACAATGTATTGCTTGGACATTGTAACTGTACACTTCTTGTTCTCCCTATTCTAAAATCATTACTCTACTCTCTCAACGGGAAACTGATTGACAGAGTATGATTTGTGTTGCCATCCTATCCGGGGCTTTAAGTGGCGACAGGGATACTGTTTTCTATTCAACCCTCCTTATTAAGAATACAAACATTTGTTTGTTTTTCTTAATTATAACATGTACATTAGCTATCGTCAAGCACTTTTTATAACTTCGTATAACTTAATAAAATATTAATTATAAGTTATTTCATCTCCGCTTTTTGCAACAGGTGGTTTTTTCAGATTTTTATACACAACGACTTTCTTCTTGACAGGACTAACATTTTTGCCAATTTGACTGTCCCATATCCTGCGATAAACGCCATTTTTTGACAGAAGCTCGTAGTGCGTTCCTGCCTCCGCTATTGCATTTTTGTCGATAACATATACTTTATCGCACTTACGGATTGTCGAAATTCTATGCGCTATTATTATAAGCGTACACTTCAAGCTGAACAACATATCATAGATATGCGCTTCGCTCACAAAGTCGAGATTGCTTGTCGCCTCATCTAAAATAAGAATTTTAGGCTTTTTTATTAAAGCGCGGGCAAGCGCAATTCTTTGCCTTTCGCCACCCGACAGATTTGCACCTGCCTCTTCAAGGAATGTGCCGTACTTTGCAGGCATCTTTTCTATGAAATCGGCACACCCTGCCATTTTGCAGGCGGTTTTCATCTCTTCATATGTAGCATCACGCTTCCCTAACTTTATGTTTTCTTCGATTGTTCCAGAGAACAACTCAACATTTTGCGGAACATATGCTACTTCGCGGCGCATTATTCTTTTGTCAAGCTCTTCAACATTGTACCCGCTTAAATAGACATTAAATAAAAATTAATTTGGATTCATTTTTTTTCTAAAGCCCAAAAGCATCTACCAAAATCATTATGCAATTTCTTTACTGGAAAAAGATTATGCAATATACAAAAGACATTGACTAAAATTGCATAAATATAATATTGCATATAATTCATAAACATTAGCGCAATGATAATTAATAATACATTCGCAAATGAGCCAGCCAAATAAAGCATTATTATCTGCCACTTCTTTTTTTCCAATAAACTATCCAAATCGAATTCAATATATCCACTTGTAATTAATGGAGATACATGAACACGTTTAATATTAACAGCAAATAATTTTTCCCCTATATGAATATCTATATTTCGCAAATGTAAACATTTAGCACAGATAAAATGCGCTAATTCATGTAGAATTACTGCTATCCCATATAAAATATATACTATAAAAATAACTTTAAAAAAAATCATCTTGTTGCCCACCTAAAATACTTCTTAAACATCAGGTCAATTACTTTACCACTGCCCCAATAATTCAAAGCTAAAAATAGTGCCATAAGAATCGAAAATATTCCGTTAATAAACGAAAAAATAATACTCCTGCACAGAATAACATTTATTATAATAAATGTAAACATAAACAGTAATTTTGGATAGCGATTATTTATTTTATTTGCTGCACAGGCAATTACCTCATCTCTTTCATAAGCATAATTTTTTATAATAAACACCCTACTTTTTAATATTCTTAGTAGCAAAACCAAAAAAAGAATATCAAACGCAACCAAAGATATTGCCGCAATTATCAAAACCAAGCAACTGTCTGTTATGTTTTCAAACTGTGTCACCTCTTTTATGCAATCTATAATATCATTAGAACAGATCAAATTATTATCATTAGTAGCAATATTTTTGAATGCAGTCGAGTTGTAAAAATCTTCACGCGAATATTGATCTTCTAAAACGATCACAATACATACTACTTCTAAATATTGGCCTGATGTAGATTTTGTATTTGCCAATTCATTGGCACAATCCAAAAATTTTTGCTCATCAAAATCATAAATCGGACAATCTTCAACATATGTAACTTCAAATGGCAGATCAAACAATTCAGACGTGTCCACTGATGCAACATCCCAATTTGTGTTAAAATATTTTTGAAGATATAAATCTAAAGTAAAATATGTTTTTTTGTTTGCCGCATCATAAAATTCAAACGGAAAAACTTTGTATGATTCCGTACTTGCAATATTCAAATTAAAAATATTGTTTGTATTATTACTTTGTGATGACGATTCCTTTATTGCTTTAAGTTTAGTTAATTGAGAAAACGGATTTTCATCGTATAACAAATCAACTGTTGATACAGGATAAACACCGTCAAACAAATTCGTATTCACGGATACTGATAAAGAATTATAAATATTGATTTGATTCTGTTGTATATATTCAGGATTGTTTGTTAGGCTTTTATTAATATAATTCATTAATTGAAAAATGGAAACAATGAAAAATATTAATGTAAAAGCTATAGAAATAAAGTTTAAATGGAAAACTTTATTTAAAAATTTATTGTCCCTATTGCTTTCAAAATTTACATAGCGTTTAATCGGAGGTGCTATATTAGCAATATCGTTATTTAATGAAAAAGCATTAATGTTTTTTTGCGATATCTTATAAAATTTATTTCCATCTGAAATTATTCTATCATCATGAGTTATAACGATTAGCTGCTTATGGTTTGATATCTCTTGAAATATTTCCTTCATTCTATTTACGGTTATATTATCAAGATCATTCGTTGGCTCATCAATAAGTAAAATTTGTCCAGAAGATAATATCCCTCTGAACAAATTTACAAGTCGTTTTTCTCCCCCACTTAATTTAGAAACTGAACGCTCAAGCAGATAATCATATCCCCAAGTCTGAAGCTGCTGTTTAATTTTGCTATTTACATCCTCGTCATTAGACATAGATATATTTTGAAGTATATTTACTCCTGTTAAAATGCTATTATTATTTTGATCTATAAAGGTCATTGATTTATCTGCATTTTTTTCATTTGAAAATATATTCTTTAACAGCAAAGTCTTACCACAACCATTTTTCCCTTGAATAATAGTGATTCCGGTTTCAGACACTAATAAATATCCTTTATTAAGCAATAACTTATTCTTAACTACAATATCATCAAAATATAGTTTCATTTAAACTTCCTTTTTCCCTTTTTTATAAAATAAGATACACTTAAAGGTACAAGAATAATCACGCTATCTATCACCAAATACCAATTACTCATATAAGCATAAGGACTAGTAATAGAATTTACTATAATAACCAATAACGCAATAAGCAAATATAACGCTAATGATATTACACAGTAAATTAACTTCATCTTGTTTTTATTAACATAATAGTTTCCATAATCCCATAATATCGCGTAGTTATATTTAATAGCATAATGATTAATAAAAATAAATGTTGCGGAAAGAATAGCAGCAATTATTAAATTAGGAATAAGCACCTCTGTAAACCTTCCCATATTGTATGCTTTTGCCCACACAACATTATAATGATTAGAGATAAAATTCCCTGCGGGATAATGCGTCAATAAATAATTTAGAATATCCGCCTCATATCCCGATGCCGTTAATATAATAGACTCGCGAACCATCGCAGGCCATCCATCTATATCTATTTCATGTTGAATCTGCTCCACTGCAAATGATTCAAATGTTTCCTCATCATAACAATACACACCATAGTTCATATTTTCATTATAAGATACTAAAACATAGTCAAAATAGGTAAAACCAACTATCTCATATGTCTCTTCAATTCCACTTATAGACATAACAATACTGTCACCTATCGCATCAGACGCAGTTTCTTCAGTGTATCCAAAATAATCGCACAGCAAATTTTTTGAAAGTGCGACTTCCATTTCCCCGTCTTCCGGAAACTCTCCTTGCAACATACCTAAGCCGTAATCTATAATACTAAAATCCCAAAAATCTTGAGTATATTCCTTAGGGAAAGAAACATAATGCAATTCGTCTCCTATTGTACCGTCTAAAATCATTGTTTCTATCTCGTATTGATATTTTACATCGGTAATATAGATTTTATCTACCCCCTCTAAATTGCTTATATCTTCATATATATCGTCGAGGTTTAAATATCTAGATTCCAATGTTTCGTCAATGCTGATATGCTCACCCTTTAAATAGTATGAAAGCAATTCTTCATCATAATAAGTACTCCCTTGAACCAATATAATATTTTCTCTTACAGGCGTATCTTCATTTAAGCTATCTTTAAATTCATAGGTTGCATAAAAAGAAAGCATAATGAATGCACACAATAATATACAGATTGTAACTATTTGCCCATAATTTCTCAAAACAGGAACAAGGATTTTAAAAAAATTAGGCTTAGCGTTGTACGTAGGTGTGTCTATACTTATGGAATGCTCTTGAGTTACACATTGTCTTTGATTTTTAACGTAATCCAATTTATTGCTACATAAACTGTAATCTGCAATTATTTGACATTTTAACCGTTCATCATGCGATATTAAAATTATAATTTTATTATCTTTCAGTTTGTCTAAAATTTTGTTTAGGCAATCAACAGATGTATTATCTAAATTATTTGTAGGTTCGTCTATAAAAATATATGGCGTATCTTTCAACAACCCACTTATTATTTGTATTTTCTTTTTTTCCCCACCAGAGAGTACTTTAAATTTTTGCGAAACAATACTCTCGTCCAATCCAAATTCATGCAAAAGAGCAATCGCATCGGCAGTCTTAATATTACGATTTCCTTTACAAATATACTCTCCCACATTTTGATTACTATCTACTATATCCTGCGGAATATATGTAAAAATAGCGTAACGTCGATTTTTCCATAACTCAAAAAGATTCTCTGAATCAAACTGAACAGAATAATTACCAAATACAATCTTTTCGATTATAGACGTTTTACCTGTTCCGTTTTCTCCGCTGATTTTATAAATCCCAAAAGCAGAAAAATCGAACATAAGGTTTTCATAACAAATAAACTTATTTTTTACATTCAAACCGCTTATTTTCATAAAGTATAACCCACCACTTATTTTTGTTGCCCTTAGGCATACAACTCCTAAGGGCAACCCATAATTATTTAAGACTTATTCAATGCCCCAATCGAATTCCAAAACGGATTTCGTCGTTTTATTGCTATTCTTTACACACTTTATATCATACTTTGTTGAATTCTTTATAGTCGCCAAAGTATATGTACCTGTATAGTTGTTGTTAGAGTAAACGGTAAAGGACTTCAGCGTACTATAGCTGCTACTGGTCGATTTTTTATATTTAAGTGTATATTGCGTCGGTGTAGAGCCACTCGTTTGAAAATAGCCGTATGTTACAGTGCCAACAGAAGCTGTAAATGACCCCGAAGCCGTATCCTTGCCATTTGCCGCAAAGGTAAATGTTAAACCGCCAGCAACCGTAGCATCAGCATCATACCGACTATTGTATGTGTTTTTACTAACCTGCAAAGTTGCAACTGTCGCCACAAGAGTAGCAATCGCAACAATTAGTGCAAGTAGTTCCAATATGGCTCTTGCTTTAATACGTTTCACTTTCGAATCTTTTTGAGCTGTTTTACTGAACTCTAAAAAATTTGCATTCTTTGTAATACTTGACATAAATAAACTACCTCCTGTCATTTTTAATTAGAAAAATAAACTTTAAAATATTTTTATCACATATGAAATCATCCTCCTTTTTAGCAATATTACCTCAATTCTCGAATCAGTTCTAAGTTTTTTTTCAAACCGAAAACCAACATCCTGCGGTCATAAATCAGTTTGCTTTCTTTCAATTCAGAAAAAGTATAAATTTTAGTTGAGAGTGTTCTTTTTGTGGTGAGTAGCCTACACAGCTACTCACCCCCCCCTTTTTTACGCAGTAAAAAAGGGGGGATTTAAAAATTTTTTCAACCGTTTCCGCGTAGTTTTCCGCCACGTTTTAAAGCTCCACACTCACATCTTTGCCTATCATTCAGCAAAGTTTTGAAGTGTGGTGATTATAACATATAAGTTTCATTCTGTCAAGCAATAAAAAATAAATTTCATAGACAAAATAAACAAACTCACAGTGACTTGTGTCCATTTCGACATATTAACATATTTCACTATAATTACCACTAAAAAACAATTGTAACAACATTGGTTATGAGCTTTGGCGAGCAAGGCTTTACATATCTTTGCAGTCGGCAGACCGACAGAAGCTCTTCCCACCCCGCTATACCATTAATCCGCATAATGACATCTGCGCTGCAAATATCGGCTTTGTTCCGCTTTTGGTCGAACTCATCCTTGGTAATCGGGCAAACCCTTTTGTATTCTTCGGCGAAAGCCGCAAGGGAACTTTTTTTTCGCGCCCTGTCACGCAGCTGTTCCCGCCGCATAAGATCGGGACAATTAAGCTCTATCCAGGCGTTGCGCCTTGTTTTGTAGCGATACCTGAATATATCAATAAACGGCAGAAAGCTCTCCCTCTGATAATCTTCCCTGCGCGGCAGATGGCCGTGTTCTTCAAAGAACCTTTCTAATCCGTCTTTTATGTTGTCAACGTTCCACTTTGTAAGCGGGTATTCGGCAAGAAGTTCACGCAGCTTTTTTACGATATCTGCATTGCCGCCCGCAACTGCGATTGCCTGTTCCAATGCCTGACGAACGGTAACCGCAGGATGGTAATATGTAGGATAGTTTTTATCCATCCACTCGCGCGCCGTCATTTTGAAAAGAAACGGAAAAATCGCGTGAGCCGGCATACCATTTTGCACCTTGAAGTCTGTGACGGTAGGCAGCCTTTTATGAACTGCCATAAAATGCTCTACACAATCGCGGACAGACCACTCTGTCCATTTGACGAAAGGCATTTGAGATTCAATCTCTTTGAGCTTTGCCACAAGCTGCCCGCTATCTGCCTTTTGCGCCCGAATTTGCGAAATTACCTTAAAAATTGCCCATTTTCGCGTCATAAAAACTCCTTTTGGGAGTTTCAACACGCTAATGTCTTCGGCACTGCGTACGTTGAAAACTTTACCCCGACAGAGAGGTCGAAGTTATCTATTGCCTTGATAAGACCGATGCAACCTGCTTGAAACACATCGTCTGCGCCGACGTTTTTTGACCAAAAACGTTTAACAAGGGACAAAACGAGGCGCATATTGCCTACTATGAACTTTTCGCGGGCGGCGGCGTCGCCCGCTTTGAGCCTTTGCATAAGTTCCGTCTGCTCCTGACGGCTGAGAAGGGGAAGCCCAGACGTATCTACCCCGCAAATGCTTACTTTCTGTAACACAAGCCACCTCCTATGTAACGCGCGAGAGGCGGTTGTTTTAAGTATGTACAGCGGAAAGCATTTTATGCATGCATGGAAATTTTTTGCACTAAAAATTTAAATTTAAATGTAATTAGTGAAGCGCTGTGCAAATTTAAAGAAAGGCGCATTTTAAATGCGCCTTTCAAAAACTGTTTGCAGATTATTTAAGTTCAGCGAAGTACTTGATAGTGCGAACCATCTGCGAGGTATACGAATTTTCGTTATCGTACCATGATACTACCTTTACAAGGGTAGTGCCGTCGCCTATGGGCATGCATTTGGTCTGTGTGGAGTCGAACAGCGAGCCGTACGTCATGCCGATTACGTCGGAAGATACAATCTCTTCGTCGGTATAGCCGTAGGAAGATGACGCGGCTGCCTTCATGGCGTCGTTTACAGTTTTAGAGTCTACCTCTCCCTCGCAGATTGCGACAAGCTGTGTAAGCGAACCTGTGGGAACGGGAACGCGCTGTGCGCAACCGTCGAGCACGCCGTTGAGTTCGGGAATAACGAGCCCTATTGCCTTTGCGGCGCCCGTAGAGTTGGGCACGATATTTACGGCGGCAGCCCTTGCACGCCTTAAATCGCCCTTGCGTTGGGGACCGTCGAGAACCATCTGGTCGCCTGTGTAGGCGTGAATGGTCGTCATATATCCCTTCTTGATTTTGCAGAGCTTATTGAGCGCGTATGCCATGGGGGCAAGGCAGTTGGTGGTGCAACTTGCGGCAGAAATAACATTATCGCCAGACTTTAAAGTTTTTTCGTTTACGCCGAAAACGATTGTAGGAAGGTCGTCGCCGGCAGGTGCGGATATAACTACCTTCTTTGCGCCGGCGGTGATATGCGCGGACGCCTTATCTTTGGAGGTGTAGAAGCCTGTGCACTCTAAAACAACGTCTACTTTGAGCGACTTCCAAGGGAGATTTACCGCTTCCTTTTCTGCATAGATTTTGATAGTTTTGCCGTTTACGGTTATGGAATCTTCGCCTGCAACGACAGAATCGGCATACTTGTATCTGCCCTGTGCCGAATCGTACTTTAAAAGGTGAGCGAGCATTTTGGGACTGGTGAGGTCGTTGATAGCGACTACGTCATATCCCTCTGCATCGAACATCTGCCTGAATGCAAGGCGACCGATACGGCCGAAGCCGTTAATTGCAACTTTTACGTTTGCCATAGATAATAAATTCCTCCGAATTAAAAAATTAAAGACATTTTCGCAGGGGAAAACCGCGCATTTGCGGCAGATTATTCCTCTTTGTCGAACGAGGGTATTATAGCAAAAAGCCGACGGCAAGTCAACAAATTATTTAAGATTTTCGCCGTTTGGCGGCTTTTAGGCGGCTTTTGGCGGCTTTTAACTCACGGAATGGATACCCTGCACCACTTCGGTCAGCCTTTTAACCTATATATGCATAACCATTGTAATAAATAATGCCCAAAAGTTATATCTTTAAAATGGGCAGGAAAAGCTTTTTTCTATCATTTTTTGATAAAAATTTTTAAAAGAAGCTTGAATTTTTACCAAATTTAAAGTATACTGTTTTAGTATAATCTAAATTTGTTCGGAGGCAATTATGGGATTAGTTTCGGCAAAGCAGATGCTTGACAAAGCGAGGGACGGCAAGTACGCAGTAGGGCAGTTTAACATCAACAACCTTGAATGGACGAAGGCTATACTTGAAATGTCGCAGGAACTTGGTGCGCCCGTGATACTCGGAGTTTCGGAAGGCGCAGGCAAGTACATGACGGGCTTTAAGACGGTTGCCGCCATGGTAAATGCCATGTTGGAAGAGATGAAGATTACCGTTCCCGTAGCCCTGCACCTTGACCACGGCACTTATGAGTGCTGTTACAAGTGCATTGAAGCGGGCTTTTCTTCGATAATGTTCGACGGCTCGCACCTGCCGATAGACGAAAATATTGCAAAGACAAAGGAACTTGTTGACGTGTGCACCAAAAAGGGGCTGAGCCTTGAAGCCGAAGTGGGCGCTATTGGCGGCGAGGAGGACGGCGTTATAGGCAAGGGCGAATGTGCCGCCCCCGACGAATGTAAGAAGATTGCCGATTTGAAAGTTTCGATGCTTGCCGCTGGAATAGGCAACATACACGGCAAATATCCTGCCGACTGGCAGGGGCTGAGTTTTGATACGCTTGCCGCTGTAAAAAAGAAAGTGGGCGACATGCCCCTTGTACTGCACGGCGGAACGGGCATACCCACCGACCAGGTTAAAAAGGCGATTTCGTTGGGGGTAGCAAAAATCAATGTAAATACCGAGTGCCAGCTTGCGTTCCATGCGGCGACGAGAAAATACATAGAAGAGGGCAAAGACCTTGTTGGCAAGGGCTACGACCCACGCAAAATACTTGCCCCAGGCACGCAAGCCATAAAGGACACCGTAAAGGAAAAAATGGAGATTTTCGGCTGTATTGGAAAGGCTTAAAACATAATACAAGAGGGCGGCGGACAAAATTTTGTCCGCCGCCCCCTCTGCTCATAAACTGCGGCGCGCGGCGCATACTAATGGCATGAGATACCGTAGATTTACCGCATTTATAATTATAGTATGCGCGGCGGCGTTGTGCCTTATGATTCCCTGCGCGTGCCGCATTGAAGCCGACAGCTCTTTAAAGGAGCTGACCCACCCCTACATTACGAGGTACGAGTGCACCTCTGCCACCTATGGCGGCGACGATATATTGGGCAGTTTTGACTATATAAGAATAACTCTGCTCGACGACGAGGTGCTGGAACTTGCCTTTAAACCGAAGGACGGAAAGGCGCGTGTCTATAAGAGCAGTTACACATTTGACGAGAACACGCACGAGCTTTGCTCTGAAATAGGCGCACTTGGGGTTAAGGTAAAGGAAAAGGTGATTGTGGAAAACGGTAAATTCACAATCTCATTCCCACTGCGCGGCAAACAGCTTATTTTGAAATTTGAAAGCTGAAAGGCAGACCGCCATTGCGCGGACTGCCTTTTTTATGTTATATAAACAGCGAAAGAAACCTGCCGCGACGGTTGCGCGGCGGCAACTTGGTGCGGAAAGCGCGCACCTTGTACTTATAGTAATTTTTTTTGTATATGCGCAACAACGCTACCTCTGCGGCGCGATAAATGAAGTACCCTGCCACCCCGCATGCAACGCCTATGAGCATACCTGCGACCACATCGGAAACATAGTGTTCGCACAGATATATCCTTGAAATACCAATAAGAAACGCAAGCACGACTGCGGGCACAGCCTTTGCCCTGTAACAGATTACGAGCACCGCCGCCACGCAGAATGTGACCGCCGTATGCCCCGACGGAAAGCAATAATCGGTGGAGAGGTCAATTCCGTACTGAGCATAGAAAGAATTTGTCCATGAAAGCTCTTCATGCGTCCACGGACGCGCACGCCCGACAACGTTTTTGAGAATAATGTTTACAACGAGCACGTCTATCGCCAGCGCAAAGGCAACGGCAAACCCAACGCGCCTCGTTCTTTTGAAAATAAGGAGCACGATACAGCAGACAATGCTTATAGCGCCGCCCTTGGCGAGCATTGATATATACTTCATGGCATAGTTGAGCCACGCCTGCGAATGAAAGGATTCGTGCACCCAGTTGAGTAAATCAAGTTCCATGAGAGCTATTCGTCACCTTCTTTTTCAGGCTCGAAGCTGCCCGAAATCTCCTCCATTCCCTCTGCGGTCTTGTTGAAAACGGCGTCCTCCTCGGCAGTGCGGCCTTCAGAGGCATTTGCAAGCACCTCTTCTATGGTAACCTGCGCATCTGACCTTCTCTCCGCAGAGGCGGCAAGCTTTGCAGCCGTCTCTTCGTCGTAAAAGGCAATATCGTACTCCATTTTGGCAAGTTCAGGGTCGGAATAAAAGGCTTTTTGCTCTGCCCTATCCGCCTCCGCCTTTCTGTACCCCTTTGCTATAACATATATGCAGGCACAGACCAGAATAAATATCAGCACACCTACCACTACCGCAACGACATAAACGTGTTCCATATTTTATATTTTACTACGCCGCCGACAACCTGTCAACCGTAAATTAAGCAAAGGTCGCGTCAAGTTTTTATTGCAAAACGGAAACAAAAGCAATGTTCTGCGGACACCCCTCATATTATAAAGGCAAATCAAATAAAATAATTTATGATGAAGAAGATTATGTTTTGCGGCGGCGGAAGCGCCGGACACGTTATGCCCAATATAGCCCTGTGCAACGATATTGGCGGAAGGTATAAGTGCCTGTATATGGGCACTGACGGAATTGAGCGCGAAATTTGCGGACGGTACGGGATAGAGTTTTTCAGCTTTTCCGCCCCGAAGCTTGTTCGAGGTAAGGTGATTTGCAACCTTGCACTGCCATTTAAACTTATTAAATCAATTAAAGAATCGCGTGAAATCCTTTTAAGAGTGAGCCCTGACCTGCTGTTTTGCAAGGGCGGCTACGCCTCGCTTCCGCCTGCGATTGCGGCGTCAAGGCTGGGCATACCCGTTATTGCGCATGAATCTGACCTTTCGCCCGGACTTGCAAACAAAATTATAAGCCGCCGCGCCGATGTTACGCTTACGGCATTCCCAGAAACAGCTGAAAAATTTGAAAACGGACTTTATGCGGGCGCGCCCATACGCACAGAAGTAATAAAAAAGTGCGGCGGCGAGTTAAAAAAGAGCGGTCGCCCTACCGTCATCATATTCGGGGGCGGAAGCGGTTCGCAGGCTTTGAACGACTGCGTGCGCCGCGCGGCGCCTCTGCTGTGCAAGAGGTACGACGTGATACACGTCTGCGGCAAGGGAAATGTTGAAGAGCTGGATATAGATGGCTACGTTCAGCTGGAATTTGCGAGGGACATGGGGCGGCTGTATGCCGTTGCAGACTGCGCTGTTTCGCGATGCGGCGCGAACTCCGCCTTCGAGCTTATAATTAACGGCGTGCCGACCCTGTTTATTCCGCTTGAAAACAGGCGTAGCCGCGGAGACCAGTTAGAAAATGCGCAATACTTTGAGAGGGCTGGCGTGTGCCACGTACTGAGGCAGTCGCAACTGCGCGCAGGAACGCTGATTGAGGAGATAGACAAAGTAATGCGTGACGCGGAGCTTAAAGATAAGCTGATAAAATATAATCTGCAACCTGGCAACAGGCGCATTATTGCAGAGATAGAAAGATATGCCGAAGCTAACGATGTATAAGCGACAAGCCTGATAAACAAAAATGCGCGGCATTTTGTGCCTATGCCGACAATTTATATTAAATGGGGGCAAAATGGCGTTGACTTGCGCAACATAGCGCGGTATACTTTAAATTATGGAAAATATTGTTTTAATCGGCATGCCTGCTTCGGGAAAGAGCACGGTTGGAGTGCTGTTGGCAAAGACAATAGGTTACGGATATATAGACACCGACCTTATGATACAGAGCGAGGAACACGCACTGCTAAGCGAGATAATCAAGCGCGAGGGCGCGGAGGGCTTTATTGCCATTGAAGAACGCGTAAACTCTGCCGTGCAGGCGGACAGGTGCGTGATTTCGACAGGCGGCAGCGCTATATACGGACACGCCGCCATGGAACATTTGCGGAAGATAGGGCGGACTGTATATCTTAAATTGAGCTATGACGAGCTGAAAAAGAGGCTGGGCGGCAAGGATATGCTTAAAAGGGGCGTAGTGATGAAGAGGCGCGGCGAAACTTTGCAGGAACTTTATGACGAACGAGTGCCGCTGTATGAGAGATATGCCGACGTAACCGTGGAGTGCGACGGATTAGCCCCCGAAGGCACGGTTCAAGCCATAATCGCGGCAACGGGAATTACCCCCTCCGCTACCTGCTGATTTTAATTGTCGCAACAAAAAAAGACCGCTTGAAAAGCGGTCGATTTTTTTGACAGATTTAAACTACGTTGCATATGTTGAGTATGATTGCAACAACAAATACGAGAACAAATACTGCGGTAAGAATTTTTATGAGCAAACCGCGGCGTTTTGAAAATGCGAGAGCACCGAATGAAACGCCGACAAGCGTTGAAATGTTGAGGATGATTCCCAAAACATTCGTAGCTTTATCGCCCACTTCTACACTGCTTACAAGCGGAAGCAGATATGTTATAAATGCCAATACCGCCGATACGCCGAGCGCAATAAAACAGCAGAACAATGAAAATCCGCCGTTACCGCCTTCTCTGTTATCTCTTCCCATAGTTATAACCTCCTTTGTTATTTTTGTAATTATATTGTTGCACAAATAATTGTGTTTTGCAAGCGCATGAAGCCCCAAATATTAGATTTCACTCAACGTCACTCAATATTCAACCGTTAGAAACAATCTTGTCACAAAGACGGAAAATCTTTGTGCAAAAAAAACAAGCCGCTTTTAAGCGGCTTCATGTTTTTTAGCTATTGATTTCTTCTTTGAGAGCCTTACCTGCCTTGAACGAAGGTACTTTGGCGGCAGGGATAGTAATTTTTTGACCCGTAGCAGGATTGATACCCTCTTTTTGAGCGCGTTCCTTTGCCTCGAATACACCGAAGCCAACAAGTTGAAGCTTATCGCCGCTTACCATAACTTCTTTTATGGTTGAAAGCATGCCGTCTACAACCTTTTCAACATCTCCCTTTTCTACCTCGGTTTTCTCTGCGATTTTAGCTATGAGTTCGCTTTTGTTCATACAACTTTCCTCCTATGGAAAATTTTATATTGTATATATTATATCATAAAGAATAATCTAATGCAACTATATGGCGTGCGATTTATATTTTTGTCAATTTGCATAAAACTGTTTGCCCCCTTTAAGCCAAAGTCACCTTTAACAGACAGTCGGCAGAAGCTATTTGGGCAAAGCGCACGTCGCGCGAATAAACATAGCCGCCGTAAACCAAATCGTCGCACAGGGAATATATATAATTTAGGTATGGCGAAAAACAGGAACAGCTATCTGTGCGCAATAGCGCGCTTATAACCGAACGGGCAGAGCTGATGACGGATTTTGCATCTGACTGGGAGCCGCCCGTATCGAGCGCGGCGGCACATTCGTACAGCACTTTGCCAAAACCGTAGAGGCTGTCTATCGCCCCTTCGAGCGACTTGGAGTTGTTTCGCGCCGAAGACGTCGTGAGTGAGTAGCTCTCCCTCTTAGCCGTAAGTACGCCGCAGGAAAGTCCGCGGCGGTTTAAACTTTCGCATACGGACAGCGCGGCGGTTTCGCTGTAATAGCAAGAGGCGGCTATATAGTATTTCCCGCTGTATGAGAGAGTGTATCCCGCTCCGCCATATGCGCGGACTGCCTCGGCAAGGGATTCTGCCTCATCCTCGCCGTTGGCTTCGTAACAGTATACGAAGTAGAATTTGGTGGTATATGAAATTGATTCGTCTGAACAGGAAACGGCTGAAAGCATAATAGGCAAAAGAATTGCCGCAGAAAACAGAAACGCCGTCAGCCGAAATTTTTTTGAACGCATTAATGCAACCATAATACATTCTACTTGACGAAACAGGAAATTATGTTGAATAAGCCTCGGCAAAATGCTTGCAAAATAATTAAATTCTGTTATAATTATTGAAGTGGCGGCGTTGTGCGCCCTTTTTGCCGCACAATTCAGCCGTAATCGGTATTTATGCAGATTTATATGCTACTGTGGCTCAGCTGGTAGAGCAGCTGATTCGTAATCAGCAGGTCGCCGGTTCAAATCCGGCCAGTAGCTCCATTTTAAGCCCTTTGAGCAAAAACTCAAAGGGCGTTTGTTTCAAGCTACTGTCCGTCAACGAAATATGGACGAGATTGCGCGCTCTGCGCGAACAATCTCTATTCCGTCGCTTTCGCTCCTTACGAATCCGGCCAGTAGCTCCAAAAACCCGAGTGGGCAGATACATCTGTCCGCTCGGGTTTTTAGTCTATTTTGCCAGTCGCTCGAAAGGCATGTTCGAGCTTTGGCGCGCAAGCGGCAAGCCCTGCCAGGGGCCCCCTTGGGGGGTATGGCAGTATCCGGCATTGAAAAGTACTTCAAAGGGCGTTTGTTTCAAGCTACTGTCCGTCAACGAAATATGGACGAGATTGCGCGCTTTGCGCGAACAATCTATATTCCGTCGCTTTCGCTCCTTACGAATCCGGCCAGTAGCTCCAAAAAACCCGAGTGGGCAGATACATCTGTCCGCTCGGGTTTTTTAGTCTATTTGCCAGTCGCTCGAAAGGCATGTTCGAGCTTTGGCGCGCAAGCGGCAAGCCCTCGGCAATATGCCGCACTAATTGTCGCTTTATTTAACATTATGTGCCCTGAACGGGCGGTTTGTTTTCTTGGGAGTGAGTTAGCTCGCCGAGCGTCACCTCGCCCCACGAATAGTTGGAGAGATAGTGCCCCTTGAACAGCGGCTTTACTGCATCCTTTTGGGCGAGATAGTTGTACAGGTCGCACTCCACCCGCTCGGGGACTATGCGCCGCTTGCCATCTACCGACTCCATTATGTCGTCTATGCCGTACTCTTCGAGCGCGTTTTTAAGGCGGAGAGCCTCTTTACGGTATCGCGCCATGGTCACAGTGTTTGCCGTTTCGTTCTCCCACAGGTAGCCTATTGCCTCTTCCGATGTTATGAATCCGCCGCGGCGGTCTACGAGCAGGGCTAAAAGTTCCTTTGCCTTTTTGTTGCGGAACACCATGGGCTTGCCGTCTATGAATACGTCGAAGTAGCCGAACGTGCGTATAAAAACCTTGGGCGCGCCCTCGCGGCGGACGTTTGACTGCGCCATTTTGTACAGCAGGACGTAGCGCGGCGAATTGCCGTCGGAGTGCTGTTGAGAGCATATTGCCTTTATGTGCTTTTCTTCGCCGCTGGTCACGTCGTAGTAGATAAATTCTGCCTCGCCCGTATCGAGCAGTTCTCGGAAATGCGTATAGTCGACAGAACTGCGCATGACGAACTCTTTGAGCGTGGTGCGCTCCTTCATGAGCCCCAACCATTCTCCCTTGGTGAAACCGAAGAATTCGCACACGTTATCGCTGGAATACAGAGGGGTGACCATATCGCCCATGACCTCGAACGCGGCGGCTCCGTCGGTATAGCGCATGATTACCTCCTGCATGTTTTCGTTGCGGTTTTGCAGAGAGATGTTTTGGTTGCGAAGCCTGTCTAACTCGCTGTCGAATTCCCTCTTACAGCAGAAAAGCAACAGGTCGGTATCAATTTTGAGCATAGTGCCCGTGAATTTGTGCACTTCGCCTTCGGCGGATATGTGCCCGTAGCGTATCTGCGGTGGACTGAACCTTTTTATCGAAGAGCCGCTTTGTAACACGACGGCAAAAAATTTGCGCACCGCGTCGCGGTCCTCCTTTACCACCCTGCGGCGTATCCACTCCTCAGTGGCGTCATCCATCTGCATGTTGTAGTGTTTTATCTTTTCAAAAGTGACAGTGTTGCCCCACACATACCTCACCGTTCTGTTGTGCAGGTCGTACTCGTAGATTTTATCGTATACGTCAGAGATAGCCTTTACGAACCTCTGAGTTTCGGTGTTGCGCCTTAAATGGTATTTATCGGTGATGTCCATGCAGACGCTCTGGAACTCTTCGTTGCCGTCGCCGTCAGTCGTCTTGGTTATCCAGCCGAAAAGACGCACGCGCGTGCCGTCGCAACGTATTGCCGTTATTTCGCCCGAAAGCGGCTTGCCGCTTATATCTAACATCTTCAAAAAGTGAATGAACCTGCGGCGGTAGTCCATGGGAATGGCATACAGAACGCTCTCCCTGTAAATTTCGCTGTAATCGAGTTCGCCTGCGAGCGGCTCGGGAATGCGCATTATCTCCTTCATCTTGCCGTTCATGAAAGTGACCTTGGGGGTCTTTTCGCAGGTGTACTTTAACATGCCGCACGGAACAGTGTCGTTTAAAAAACGCAGGTTTTCGTTTTCGCGCTTTACATCGGTTATATCAGAAAGTGAGGCATACCCGTAGGTCTGCCCCTTGACGTTTTCTATATTGACGGTATCTCTGACATAGATTATGCCGCCGTCCTTTTTTATAAGTCTGTATTCGGCACTGCGCGCACTTTTGTGCAGGCAGAGCCACTCTTTCAGACTGTCGTATATTTGCCTGTCGGCTGGATGAACGATAGCGGCGTACCTGTCGTCGCCGCCTTCCAGTTCGTCTTTGCCGTATCCCGTCATTTCGCAGAGGTTTGCGCTGACGAATGTAAGCCTCGCATTTTCGTTATCTATAAGATATTGCCTGAAACCGCATATGTGCCTGTTGAGAACCTCGTGCGGGTCGGCGATACCAGTATCCATGTATTTACCTTTAAACATTGCTGTTTAATTATACACAAAAACTGGCACGCCGTCAACAAAGTAAACTCAAACTCTTCCTCTCAATGCGGCTCTTCTCGTCTTTCCGCTTATGGTTTTGGGCAGTTCGCACACAAATTCTACTTCGCGAATCCATTTATACTCGGCGAGTCTTTCGTTGCAGAAAGATTTTATGCTGTTTTTAAGCGACGCCGACGCAGTGCTACCGCTTGCAGGGACTACGTACGCCCTTATGGCCTGCCCCCTGAGTTCGTCAGGAACGCCCACCACGCAACATTCGCCCACGGCGGGATGCTCCTCTAATATACTCTCTATTTCAGAGGGTCCCACGCGGAAGCCGCCCGTCTTTATTATGTCGTCAAAGCGGCCGTAAAACCAGAAATGTCCGTCCTTATCCTGCCATGCGGCGTCGCCCGTGTGGTATACGCCGCCACGCCATGCGTTGGCGTAAAGTTCGTCGTTATCGAGGTATGCGCCGAAGATTCCCGTCTGCTTTTTGCCCTCTTTGGGGACTACTACCACTTCGCCCACCTCGCCGCAGGGCACAGCACCGCCATCGCTGTTTTGTAACTGTACGTTATACATAGGCGACGCCATGCCCATGGAGCCATCTACAACTTGCCGCCCTGCAAAATTGCCAGTTAAGAGGGTAGTTTCCGTTTGACCGTAGCCCTCGCTGATTTTTAAACCAGTGCGCTCGTAAAAGGCATGGAACACCTCGGCGGCGAGTTTTTCGCCAGCGGTGGAAGCGTGTTTAAGCGACGGCATTTTGCCGACGTTAGTGCGCACCATGTACCTGTATATGGTAGGGGGCGCGCAGAATGAAGTTACGCCGTAGCGGTTGATTACGGCGAACAGCTGTTTGGGGTCGAAATTATCGAAGTCGTACACCATCACGGCACAGCCGACCAGCCACTGTCCGTAGATTTTGCCCCACGAAGCCTTTGCCCAGCCAGTTTCGGCAACGGCGAAGTGCAGTCCGCCGTCCTCCGCCTGCTGCCAGTACTTTGCCGTGACTATGTGGGCGAGCGGATAGGAAAAATCGTGGATAACACCCTTGGGCTGACCCGTTGTGCCCGAAGTAAAGTATAGGAGCATGGGCTCTGATATGCACGTGGGAACGCGTGTAAACGTATCTGCCGCCGCTTCTGCCTCGGCTATGAGGTTGCGGAAGCCTTCTTGCTGCCCAGCGCACCACAGCTTTGGCTTTACGCCTGCATTTGCCACGGCGGAGAGTACTTTTTGCGGCACACCATTTTGAACGGTGCATATGACGGCTGCCGCGCGTGAAGTCGAGAGGCGGTATTCGAAATCTTTTACGGTGAGCATGTGGGTGGCAGGAATTGCCACCGCGCCTATTTTATGAAGCGCAACTACTGTGAACCAGTATTCGTAGTGGCGCTTTAAAACTACCAGCACCATGTCGCCCTTTTTTATGCCAGATGACGAAAGTACGTTGGCTATTCTGTTGCTCTCTCTGCTTACGTCGGAGAAGGTAAAACAGCGCTCTTCCCCCTCGGTATTGCACCACACCATAGCCCTTTTTGAGGGCTCCTCCGCCGCAATTTTATCCACTACATCGTATGCGAAATTGAAATCTTCCTGCGGGATGACTTCAAAATCAGTCAAAACGCCGTGACCGTCGAAGCGTTCACGGCAGTATTTTTTGTACAGCTCCATAATAAATTCCTGTTATTAAAGGGTATCGGTTGCCGCAGTTACTCCTATGCGGCGGAAACGTTCGTAGCGATGCTGGATGAGGTCGTCGCAACGGGAGAGCTCTTCCACTTCGGCGGAGAGAAGGGCGCGGATACGTTTGAAGTATTCGCGGCTGCCCATTCCGTTTTCGGAGAGAATGCGTTCGGTAACTCCCAAATTTTTCGCCTCTTCGGCGGTAAGTTTAAGGCACTCCGCCGCATCCGCCGCGCGCGAGGAGTCCTTCCACAGTATGCTTGCACAGCCTTCGGGGGAGATTACCGAATATACGGAGTTCTGCAACATCCACACTCGGTCGGCGACAGCCAGAGCGAGCGCGCCGCCGCTTCCGCCTTCACCTATGAGTATGGAGATTATGGGCACGCACAGCGTGCTCATTTCGATAAGGTTTTCTGCAATTGCCTGCCCCTGACCGCGCTCTTCTGCGCCTATGCCGCAATATGCGCCTGATGTATCTATAAAGCAGATTACAGGTCTGCCGAATTTTTCAGCCTGACGCATGAGCCTGAGCACCTTGCGGTAGCCTTCCGGCTGGGGAGCGCCGAAGTTGCGCTCTATACGCTCGGACGCGGTACGCCCCTTTTCTATGGCGATGACGGTTACGGGCATGCCGTTGAGGCGGGCGAGCCCACCCATTACCGCCTTGTCGTCGGCATACCTGCGGTCGCCGTGCATTTCGGTAAAGTCTGTGAATATGTTTGTTATATAGTCAGAGCCGTAGAGGCGCTTTCCGTCGCGCGCTATCTTTACTCTGTCGTATGCTGTGCCGCCCACTTTCCACCTCCGTTATGAAATCCGAGGAGCTCTGCAAGGAGCTTTTTCTGTTCGCCGCGCGGAGCAATGCGGTCTACAAAGCCGTGGTTTAAGACGAACTCTGCCGACTGGAACTCCTTGGGCAGCTTTTGGTTGATTGTCTGCTCTATAACGCGCTTACCTGCAAAGCCTATGGTTGCGTTGGGCTCTGCCAAAATTATATCTGCCTGCATGGCAAAACTTGCCGTAACGCCGCCCGTGGTGGGGTCGGTGAGCACGGCGATATATAACAGCCCTGCATCGCTGTGGCGCTTTACGGCGGCACTCGTCTTTGCCATCTGCATGAGGGACAGAAGCCCCTCCTGCATGCGCGCTCCGCCGGATACGACGAAACCCACTACGGGAAGGCGACGTTTTAAGGCGCGTTCAAACAGCAGAGTTATCTTTTCGCCGACGGCACTGCCCATGCTGCCCATCATAAAGCGCGACTCCATTGAAAAGAGGCAACACTTGTTACCGCCTATGGCGGCGGTGCCGCAGATTACAGCTTCATCTTCGCCGCTTTCACTGCGCGCACGTGAGAGTTTTTCGTTATAACCAGGAAATTGCAGAGGGTTGCAGGACTTGACCTCCCAAAACAGTTCGGTAAAGCTGTCTTTATCTGCAATGAACTCTATGCGCTCGCGCGCGCCCATTTTGAAATGGTGTCCGCACGGGCACACGAGCGCGTTGGCGTTGAGTTTTTCGAGCGGGATTTCCTTGTGGCAGTTGGGGCAGGACATTTCGGGAACGGATTCGTCCTCGGCAGGTATAGCCGCGCGCCCCCCCTCTTCCAAAAGGTTTTTGGGTTTTAAAAAGTTTAAAATAGGCATTATTTATTCCCCATGAATGTCAGGTCGTAGTCGCCAGAGGAAAAGCGCGCGTCAGAAACTATGCGCAACTGTTCTTCGGCGTTTGTGGGTATGCCGTCTATGACGAGTTCGCAGAGCGCCGCGCGCAACTTGCGCAGGGTCTCTTCCCTCGTCTTGGCGTAAACAATAAGTTTGCCGAGCAGTGAATCGTAATAGGGCGAAACCTCGCTGCCTGCGATAAGGCAGGTATCGAACCGCACGAACGGACCCCCGGGGACGTGCAACATATTGAGCTTGCCGCAACCCATGGCGTTTATGCGGCACTCTATTGCCGAGCCGATGAGCTTTACGTCTTCCTGCGAGAATGAGAGCGGTATGCCTGCCGCAATGCGTATCTGCCACTTTACGAGGTCGAAGCCCGTAAGAATTTCGGTTACGCAGTGCTCCACCTGCAACCGCACGTTCATTTCCATGAACCAGAAGTTGCCCTTTTTATCGTATAAAAATTCCAGCGTGCCTGCGCCCGTGTAACCTATCTTTTTAACGGCGTTTACAACCGCACGCATAATCTTTTTGCGCTGTTCTTCGGTCACCGCAGGCGAGGGAGTTTCCTCTATGAGCTTTTGGTTGCGCCTTTGAAGGGAGCAGTCCCTTTCGCCAAGGCAGACAACGTGCCCCTGTTCGTCGGCAAGAATCTGCAACTCTATATGGCGTGCAGGAAAGACATACTTTTCGATATACACAGAGCCGTCGCCAAAGGAGCTTTGCGCCTCTGCCGTCGCCTGCATATATGCGCCCGACATCTCTTCCTGCGAGCGCACCAACCTTATGCCGCGCCCGCCGCCGCCTGCGCATGCTTTGAGCATTACGGGGTAGCCTATCTTTTCGGCAGTCTTTTCTGCCTCTTTGCACGAGGTCACCACGCCGCTTCCAGGAATTACTGCGAGCCCTGCCTTCTTCATTACTTCCTTTAAAACGGCTTTGTCGCTGAGGCGCTCCATGGCGTCGGGCGAGGGACCTATGAATACTATTCCGTTGCGGCGGCACAGCCTTGCAAAGTGCGCGTTTTCGGAAAGAAAGCCGTAGCCAGGGTGTATTGCCTGCGCGCCAGCGATTATAGCCGTGCTTATAATCTGTTTTTCGTTGAGGTAGCTTTCGGCAGCCTCTGCCTTGCCTATGCAGTATGCCTCGTCCGCGAGGGCAACGTGCAACGCGTTTTTATCGGCTTCGGAGTATACGGCAACGGATGATACGCCCATCTCTTTGCAGGCACGGATGATGCGCACCGCTATTTCGCCGCGGTTGGCGACAAGTATTTTGGAAAACATTTTAATTACCTACCACGGCGAAGGAAAATTCTGCGCGTGTGCACAGTCTTTCGCCCACAAACAGCGCGCCCTTTGCGCGGTAAAACGGGTGTCTTTCCTTTACGATTTCACAGCGCGTTTCTATATGGTCGCCAGGCTTTACAGGGCTGTGGAAACTTACGTTGTTGAGCCCTGTAAACATGGGCAGCTTACCGTCTGCCATTTTATCGGCGAGCAACACGCACGCCGACTGCGCCATAATTTCGCACTGTATTACACCGGGGACTATGGGGTTGCCGGGAAAGTGCCCCTGCAAGAAAAATTCGTCGCCCTTTACGAGGTAGTGCCCAACAGCCACCCCCTCTTTGTTCACTTCTGCGTCGTCCAGCAGGAGCATGGGCTCCCTGTGCGGAAGTATGTTTTTTAACTCTTCCCTGGTCATCACGCCCTCCTTATTCTGAACAATTCAGTGCCGAACTCCACCACCTGACCGTTGGTCACGCAGATTTTTTCTACTACGCCGCTGCAATCGGCAGGGATTTCGTTGAGCATCTTCATAGCCTCTATAATGCAGAGCGTCTGACCCTTTTCGATGCGGCTGCCTATGCCGACGTACGGCTCGGCGTCCTCGGCGGGGGCGGCATAGAACACGCCTACCACGGGAGATTTGACGCTTATGCAGCCGTCGTTCTGCGCAGTCGCAGGGGTTGCCGCAGGAGCAGTTGCCCCTGCAAAAGGCGGAGGCGGAGGTATGGGTATATGTTCGCGCATGGGCGGCAAAGAGCGCTCTAACCGCACCACGCTTTCACCCTCTTTGATTTCAAGAGCAGTGAGTTCGAGCTCCTTCATAAGAGAAGCATATTTTTTTATATCGTCTGTCTTCATACGTTAACCTTCCTGAAAGCAAGGCAGGCGTTGTGCCCGCCGAAGCCGAATGAGTTAGAAAGGGCAAGGTCAATCTTCTTCTTTACAGCCTTGCCAGGGGTATAGTTGAGGTTGCATTCGGGGTCGGCTTCGAGAAGATTGATTGTGGGAGGTATTATACCCTCCTTTATGGCGAGCACGCACGCCAACGCCTCTACGGCGCCAGCCGCACCCAGCATATGACCAGTCATAGACTTGGTAGAGCTGATAAGCGCGCGGCGCGCCTCCTTTTCGCCGAGAGCCTTTTTTATGGCGAGAGTTTCCACCTTGTCGTTCATGGGCGTGCCAGTACCGTGGGCGTTTATATACACCGTTTCGCCAGCGGTATAGCCAGCCTCGCGCATGGCGTCGAGCATGGCGCGTGAGCTGTCGCGCGCCTCGGGGTGGGGTGCAGTCATATGGCTCGCATCGCAGGTGGAGCCGTAGCCGCATATCTCGCCCAGAATATTCGCACCACGCGAGACTGCGTGTTCGTACTCTTCGAGCATGAGGCACACTGCGCCCTCGCCTATTACAAAGCCTGCATGGCGCTTATCGAAGGGAAGCGAGGCGGCGTTTACTTCGTCGGATACGGAGAGCGCCTGCATGTTGATAAAGCCAGCCACAGCCATGGGGCATATGGCGGCTTCCGCGCCGCCCGTGATTACCGCATCTGCATATCCGTGGCGGATGAGGCGCACAGCCTCGCCTATGGCGTTGGAAGCCGAAGCGCACGCCGTTACGGCTGGCATGGCAAAACAACGGCATTCGTACCTAATGGCAATCATGCCTGCCGCCATATTTGCTATCATCATGGGCACGAACAGCGAAGATACCCTGCGCGGACCCTTTGAAAGAAGTTTTGAGTGCTCTGTTTCGAGCGTGTTTATGCCGCCTATACCCACACCGAGGTATACGCCGTAGCGTTCGGGAGAAACCTTTCCGCTTATGCCGCTGTGTTCTACGCACTGACCAGCGGCGGCGAGCGCCAGCTGTGAGTACCTGTCGGTGCGCAGTGACTCTGCCTTATCCATATAATCCATGGGGTTGAAGTCCTTTACCTCAGCACCCAGTTTTGCTTTGAAATCGGTGGTATCGAATAACGTTATGGGCGCGATTCCGTTCTTGCCTGACTTCATCGCCTCCCATGTGGCTTCCACTGTGTTGCCGAGAGGAGACACAGCTCCAAGCCCTGTTACCACTACCCTTTTTCGCGTATCTGTCATAATATCTCCTTACATTGCAATGCCGCCGTCTACGCGCAGTACCTCTCCCGTGACGTATTTTGCATGGATGAGGTATGCCACAGCTTCGGCTATGTCCTCCGCCTCGCCCATTCTACCGAGAGGTATGGCGTCGGCAAGCGTGCCTTCCGGCAATTTTTCGGTCATTTCGGTGGCTATAAATCCAGGCGCTATCGCGTTACAGCGTATGCCCTTTGAGGCGTACTCCCTGGCGACCGACTTGGTCAGACCTATGAGCCCAGCCTTTGAGGCGGAGTAGTTTGCCTGCCCGGCGTTGCCCATGAGCCCCGAAACCGAGCTTATGTTTATTATACTGCCCTCTTTATTGCGCATGAAAAGAGGGACGCAGTGGCGTATCATATTGAACGCGCCCTTTAAATTTGTATCTATAACGCTGTCGAAATCTTGTTCGCTCATCATGGCAAGCAGCTTGTCGCGCGTGATACCTGCGTTGTTCACGAGGGCGTGCACACCGCCGAAGTCTTGCTTTACCTCGGCCACGAGCTGTTTTGCCGCTTCGAAGTCTGATACGTCACAGCGGTATGCCTTTGCCTTAACGCCTGCGGCGCGGCACTTTTTGCACATTTCTTCCGCGGCGGAAATATTGTTTGCGCACACCGCCGCTATATTCGCGCCCATAGACGCAAGTTTAAGCGCTATCGCCCTGCCTATGCCGCGCGAAGCGCCCGTAACAATTACAGTCATTCCTGCGGACATAATCAGACCTCCGCAATAAAAGCGGGAAAGTCGCACATGCTGAATACCCTGACTTCACCGCTTATCTTTTTAATCATATTTGCAAGCGTCCTGCCCGGACCAGTTTCGATGAATGTATCTACGCCGCCCGCAATCATGTTGCGGATGAGGCGTTCCCACAGCACGGGGCTGCATATCTGCTTTGAAAGCAGTTCGGCAGGATTGTCGCCATAGGGCTGTGCCGTCATATCGGAATACAGCACATAGTTGCCCTTTTTGAAGTTTGCCGCCGCAAGCTCCTTTTTGAACTGCGCCGCGGCGTCGTCCATAAACGGCGAGTGAAAACCGCCCTTTACGTTGAGGGGTATTACCCTGCCGCCCGCCGCCTTTACGTCGTCAAAAAAGCTCTGCTTTTCAGCGGCCAGTCCCGATACCGAAACCTGACCGGGACAGTTGAAATTTACTGCGTACACACATTTGTGGCGCGAACAGATTTCGGCGACCTCTTCTGCGCCCAGCTTTAAAACTGCCGCCATGAACAGCTCCTGTCCATCGGCGGCATGCTGCATGAGCTCGCCGCGGCGGCACACCAGTCTGAACGCCTCTTCATAGCCGAGCATGCCAGAAAACGCGCATGCCACAACCTCGCCGAGGGAAAAGCCTGCGACTTCGTCGGGGGTGATACCTGCCTTGCGCAGTACCTCGGCAGCCGCAAGTTCGGTTGCAAAAAGGCAGGGCTGGGTGTTCACTGTTTCGCGCAGTTCGTCCTCGGTGCCGTTAAAGCACTGGCTGGAAGTGGACGGGCGTATGCCGTCGCACATATCGAATACCGCCTTTGCCTCGGGATAATTTTCGCAGAGCGACTTTCCCATGCCCGGGAACTGGTCGCCCTGACCTGAGAATACAAACGCTATTTTACCCATTTTGTCGCGCTCCTCAACACCTCTTCGGCGCCTTCCGCCACCTCTTTGACGATTTCGGCGGCGGGCTGTTCCTTCTTTACGGTCGCGGCAATCTGACCCGAAAGAAAACAGCCCCTTTCGGTATCGCCGTCCACAACGGCGAGGCGGAGCGAACCCGTGCCGAACGCTTCGAGCTCTTCGTCGGGCATGCCGCCGTATTCCGCCTGCGTATAATCTTGCGCAAATTTGGTGCGCAGACTGCGGACGGGGTGACCCAAACGCTTGCCCGTTACTACCGTGCAGAGGTCGGTCGCCTTTAATATCTTATCTTTATAAACTCTGCTTACAGAGCACTCTTCGGCGCACAAAAAGCGCGTGCCCATCTGTACTCCCTGCGCGCCCAGCATAAACGCCGCCGCCGCCGCCCTGCCGTCGGCTATACCGCCTGCGGCAATTACGGGGAGGGTAGTGGCGTCGCACACCTGCGGCACGAGAACCATGGTTGTAAGTTCGCCCACATGTCCGCCGCTTTCGCCGCCTTCGGCGATTAGCGCCGTAGCTCCCACGCGCGTCATAAGCTTTGCCATGGCAACCGAAGCTACAACGGGTATTACCTTTATGCCTGCTGCCTTCCACTTGTCCATATATTTTGACGGATTGCCTGCGCCCGTGGTGACAACTTCTACCTTCTCTTCTGCAACCACGTCCGCCACCTCGTCGGCATACGGGCTCATAAGCATTATGTTTACGCCGACGGGCTTTTTTGTAAGAGCCCTGGCTGTTTTAATCTGCTCGCGCACGTAGTCTGCGGGGGCGTTGCCTGCGGCTATGATTCCAAGACCGCCGCCATTTGATACGGCGGCGGCAAGTTTGCCGTCGGCAATCCATGCCATTCCACCCTGAAATACGGGATATTTTATACCCAATATCTCACATATTGCAGACTTCAACATATCAGCCTTTTACCTTGCTCTGGATGAACTTATCGAGCTGGTCTACCGTTTCAACCTTTTGGTCGAGTTCAATTTCTACGCCTATCTCGTCTTCAAGGCTCATTATAACCTCTACCGCGTCGAGCGAGTCAATGCCGAGCTCTTTGAAAGTGCTCTCGGGTTTGATTGTGGAAATGTCCCTGTCGGTTCTCTCCGCGATAACCTTTGCAATAGCTTCAAAATACATGATAAATCCTCCTGAGTAAAACTTGAAGTATTTTTTTTGCGCTGTTTTTGCGCATATCTATCATATTATAATAATCTACCGCTGTTCCATATCTGTTCCAAATACAGTTCCAAAAGCGTTCCAAATTAATTTTTTTAGGATTTTTTTGCCAAAATGCAAGCGAATTGACGTGAAATGTACACAAAATTACACACCCACAAAAAATAAAAAATGGCAAAAAAAAATAAACCCAACATATTGTTTATATGCTCAAAAAGCACTCACAATAAGTTGGGTTTCAGGTCTTAATCAGGTATTAGCCCCAGACCTCCTCTGCGATTTCTTTGACAAGCGCAAGTTTTGCCCACTGCTCTTCTTCGGTGAGCTTGTTGCCTATTTCGCAGGATGCAAAGCCGCACTGCGGACTGAGGTAGAGGCGTTCGAGCGGGACATATTTTGCCGCCTGATGTATGCGCGCGATGACCTCTGACTTATTTTCCAACTGCGGCAACTTGGTGCTTATAAGCCCCAGCACCACCTTTTTATCGCCGCTGACCTTTGCAAGCGGCTCAAAGCCGCCAGAACGTTCGTCGTCAAATTCCAGATAATAGGCGCTTACGTTTTCCTCACCGAAGAGCACCTCGGCGACAGAATCGTAGGGTCCGCTTCCTGCATAAGTGGAATGGTAGTTGCCGCGGCAGACATGCGTGGTTATAGCCATATCCTTGGGCGCGCCGTTGATTACGGCGTTGTTCAGGTCTTTATAAGTTTTCTGCACGGCGGCAAGCCCTTCACGCGTAGTGCCGTATATTTTGTGCCCCGAACTGTCTGCCATCATTCCCCATGTACAGTCGTCCAACTGCACATTTCTGCACCCTGCCTCATAAAGCTGGCGCAAAACCTTTATGTAAGCCTCGGCAATATCGGCGGCGAGACTCTCTTCCGAGGGGTAGAACTTCTTCGAAAGGTCGCGGTTGAACAGCATCCAGAACTGCGCCAGCGTCTGCGCAGGCGAGGGAATGGTCTGCTTGGCAACCGTTTTTTCGTCCTCGAATTGTTTTAAAAACCTGTAATGCTCCACAAAGGGATGTTCCCCCGTAAGGCGTACCTTGCCCGTAAGATAGGTATCGTCAATCATTGCGGCTTCGCCGTGGAATTGCAAGCCCGTTTCCGTCTTTTTGTGCGCGACCCCTTCGAAAGCCCACATAAAATCGAGGTGCCATGTTGCGCGGCGGAATTCGCCGTCGGTAATTGCATGATACCCAATACCTTTTAACTTTGAAACAAGTTCTGTAATGCACTTATCCTCTACGGCTTTGAGCTGTTGTAAAGTGATTGCGCCACTTTCGTAGTCGGCGCGTGCCGCTTTCAGCTCCGCAGGGCGGAGAAAGCTGCCCACATGGTCGTACCTGAACGGCGATTTTAAATTTTTCATAATATATCTCCTTTATATTTAAGTTACATGATACATTATAACAGCAGAAGATTTTTATGTAAAATACAGAAAAACAGCGGTTTGCCATAGATTGAATCTATAACAAGCCGCCGTTGTATGCCGAAGCAAAGCGCTTTAAAATTTCGATATACAGCATACCGAACCTGCCGACCCCCTCCCTTCCGTGCGTGATGTAGCCGATTTCCATATAGTCGTCCACGTCGAGGGGGACAGCCACGATATTTTTGCCGTTGAGCTCCTCATTGATAATGCCGCTGCATATTGTATAACCGTTGAGGCCTATAAGAAGGTTGAACAGCGTTGCGCGGTCTGATACCATTATCTCTTTAACGCTGTCAAGAGTGCTTTGAATTTCCTCTGAAAAGTAGAAAGAGTTGTGCTCGCCCTGCTCATACGAGAGCCTGGGATAGGGAGCTAAATCTGACAGCGATATAACTTTTTTGCCTGCCAGCGGACTGACACTGCTTACAAACACATGCGGCTTTGCCGTAAAAAGCCTGTTAAATTTTAAATTATTTTCGCGCAGGGTTTTGCGCAGGACTGTTTCGTTGAAGCTGTTGAGGTACAGAATACCCACCTCGCTACGCATTTTTGCAACGTCCTCTATTATCTCGTACGTCTGCGTTTCGCGGATACGGAAATCGTACTCCTCGCCGCCGTGCTGTTTTAAAAGCTCTACAAAAGCCTCCACGGCAAAGGAATAGTGCTGGGTAGAAACGCAGAAGCGGCGCTTTATATTGCCTGCACCCGAATAGCGCTCTTGCATCAGGTCTACCTGCTCGATTACCTGACGGGCATAGCCGAGAAATTCTTCCCCCTCCGCCGAAAGCAGTATGCCCTTGTTCGTGCGCCTGAATATGGTGACGCCCAACTCACCCTCTAATTCCTTAATCGCAGAGGTGAGGCTGGGCTGGGATATATACAACTGTTTTGCCGCTTCGCTGATTGTCCCAGCCGCGGCTACCGTGACAACATATTTTAATTGCAGTAACGTCATTTTTTTTAAAATCTCCGTTTTTTGTCTGCGCGGCGTTTTATCAGGGCATATTATATCACAGCGAAGAACAAATTTCAACGCTCTGCCGCACTTTAAACGGCGTGCGGCGCAAATTTTTGCGTCGCACGCCGTTTCCGCACATAGAAAACTCCACTAAAAAGCTCCTTTGAATAGGGCGTGAACTTCCGCACAGCAAAAATTTAAGGCGGGTAAGTTACCCGCCCTTTCTCTGCGCCGTTTTGGCGCGGTGCATCGCTTTACTTTTGCCGAGGCATATTGAGTGATTACTCTTCGCCGCAGAACTCGTAGTGGCAGCCGCTGGTCTGCGTGGGAGGCATGGTTTCCCCCTCTGCGATATAGATTGTGTTCACCGTCTTGCCCTGCTGGTCGACAACCTTGTAGGAGCCGCTGCGGGGGGCGTAATCGCCGCTGTTCAATCTCATAAACAATCCTCCTTGAAATTTACCACGGCAGAAATTATATACGGGTTGGTTGACCCGTCCATGGTATACAGACAGTATGCGCGGCAAAAAATATTTTAATCGCCTTTGCACCGATTTTTTTTAAAATTTTTTATCTATTGTAAAACGCCGACGATATGCGCAACCTTAGTATATGAACAGAAAGTATTTCGCCGCGGCGGCTTTTATTCTGGCGGTTGCGCTGACGGCTATGTGGATATATTCGGGCATCGGCAAACCGCAGAGCGTGTTCAGCTTTGCAGACGAAACCTGCGCCACAGGAACAGTTTATCTTACCTTTGACGACGGACCGAGCGACCGCGTTACCCCTAAAATTTTGGACGTGCTTGACGAGGAGAATGTGAAAGCCACATTTTTTATAATAGGACAGCAAGCCGAGACTCGCGACTACCTTATAAAGCGTGAATTTGAGAGCGGACACACCGTGGCGGTGCACTCTTACACGCACAAGTACGGCGAAATTTACCGCTCGCCAGAGAGCCTTATTGCCGATATTGACAGGTGCAATGCCGTGATAGAGAGCATAACAGGCAAAAAATCGACGATATACCGCTTTCCGGGAGGGTCTTACGGAATAAGCGGCGAGCTGATTGCCGCCGTGACGGCGCACGGCATGAGGTATGTGGACTGGAACGCCAGCACACGCGACGCCGAACCAGGCATGACGGATGCAGACCTGTTATATAATGCGGCGGTAAATTCCTCTTCTGGCAGTAACAATATAGTGTTGCTTTCGCACGATTCCACAAAAAAATCTGCCACGCCAGCGGCGATAAAGCGGCTGATACATTATTACAGAGATATGGGGTTTAAGTTCGGCACTTTTTGAACCATAACCACCCGACTATGGCGGCGGAATATGGCGGCGTGATTTTGACAACTGCATTTTGACAACTGGATTTTGGCGGCGGCAATCGCCTTTGCGCCGCCCGAAATTAAAAGGCGGCGCAGTTTTGCGCCGCCCGTATTATTTTATGCACCATAAATTTTGCGGTATTCTTTCATATTTTCGAGGTACTGCCTGCCCTCTATTACGCCCTGCTCTATGGCGTCTATTATATCGGTCATGGTGACGATTGAATAGACCTTTATTCCAAATTCTTCAAAGGCATCCTGCACGGCGGAACGCTCTGAACCGAGAGCCTTTTCCTGCCTGTCTACGCTGATTATCATGCCCTCTACCTTTACTGCCGCCGCCGCATTGAGTTTGGGGAGCATTTCGCGCAGTGCCTTGCCTGACGTCATTACATCCTCTATAAGTATGACCCTTTCGCCGTCTTGAAACTGTTTGCCGACGAACAGACCGCCCTCGCCGTGGTCCTTTACTTCCTTTCTGTCGAAGCAGTAGTTAATATCTATGCCGTGGTTGTTATAGAGCGAAATCGCCGCGGCTACGGCAAGCGGTATGCCCTTGTAGGCAGGACCCACGAGTGTATCGGCTTTGAGCCCGTTTTCGGCAATGCATGCGGCGTAGTATTCGCCGAGGCGTGAGAGTTGTCCGCCCGTTTTATAGTTGCCGGTATTTATAAAGTAAGGCGCCTTTCTGCCGCTCTTTAAAGTAAATTCGCCGAAGGTGAGAACGCCGTTTTGAACCATAAACTTTATGAAACGCTGTTTATAGTTTAATTGCATCTGTATTCTCCTCAATTGAGCGTGAGAGTATTTATTATGTCGTTCACGCTTGCTATATTGTGCGACGAGAGCCACCCGTCTACCTCTTTTACGATATCGGGAATGGCGGTTGCGCATGAAAAGTTTGCCGTGCCCACCTGCACTGCGCTCGCGCCAGCCATCATGAAGGCTATTACATCCTTTCCGCACGTTATGCCGCCCATGCCTATTACGGGTATGGTTACGGCGTGCGCCGCCTCGTACACCATGCGCAGGGCGACAGGCATTATGCCTGCACCCGAAACTCCGCCCGTATTGTTTGCAAGCACGGGACGGCGGCGCTCTATGTCCACCACCATGCCTGTGAGCGTGTTAATGAGCGATATGCAGTCTGCGCCGCCGCGTTGAGCCGCCTGCGCGTTTACCGCGATACTTTCGACATTGGGCGAGAGTTTTACGATGAGCGGCGTTTTTTTGAGCGCGCCCTTGCAAAGCCGCGTGACCTCTTCAACATTTTCGGGCTTAATACCCAGAGCCATGCCGCCTGCGCGCACGTTGGGGCAGGAGATATTCAGCTCTATCATGTCCACAAGCCCGTCGAGGCGGGCGCAGATTGTGCGGTAATCTTCGAGAGTGCGCCCTGCTACGTTGGCTATGACGCGCGTTTTGCCTTTGAGCCAGTTGAGGTCGTGCTGTATAAAATGTTCTACGCCTGGGTTTTGCAGTCCCACGGCGTTTAAAATTACGCCGTGACCTTCGGCAATGCGCGGAACGGGATTGCCTGCCCGCGCCTCTAACGTGAGCCCCTTTGTGCTTACGCCGCCTGCGGCGGAGATATTGTAAATTTCTGCGTACTCCCTGCCGAAGCCGAACGTGCCGCTGGCGGCTATCACAGGGTTGGAAAACTCTACACCGCAAATTTTTACTGATAAATCAGACATAACTTTCACCCTGCCTCCCCACTTCCGCAGTATTTACTCACAGCTCTACCTCAGTTATATCGAACACGGGACCGTCTTTGCAGACGCGAACGTTGGAGCCGTCTGCCTTTTTACAGGCGCATACAAGGCATGCGCCTATGCCGCATCCCATTCTCTCCTCTAATGAAACGAGGCACTTTGTGGCAACTTTGCGCTGTGCGAGCTCCTTTTTAAGTGCACTTAACATTACGGGCGGACCGCAGGCAATGATAAGGTCGCAGGTTTGCCCTTCGCCGTCGGCAAAGAATGCCTGTACGGCGTTGCCCTTGACGCCGTAAGAGCCGTCGTCTGTGGTTACAGTGAGTTTTTTGCTCTTTGAAAACTGCTCGGTGAGGCAGACGTATTTGCCGCCCCTGAAACCTATATATGAATAAAACTGCCTTTGAGCGGCGTTCTGCGCGATTACCGCGGCGAGCGGAAAGATGCCCACGCCGCCGCCTATGACGGCGACCTTTTTGGCATCTTTAAGGTCGAAGCCGTTGCCGAGCGGCAACAGAACGGAGAGCCTGTCGCCCTTTCTCTTGCGCGATATATTTTGGGTGCCACCGCCCTTTACCTGATAGCAAAGGGTTATATCTCTGCCCTCTGCGGCGCAGATTCCGAGCGGTCGCTTTAAAAGAAAGCCGCCGTCGCCTGCCGAGAGGTTGGCAAACTGCCCTCCCCTAATCTGTCCCACTTCCTGCGGAAGGGTGAGCGTTATGGCGTATATGCCCTCTGCTATGGGGGCGTTTTGCTTTACCGTTGCAAGTAATTCTTTCATATTATACTTATTACCGAAAGCCACGGGCAGGTTAAAATCAACCCATTTTGCCGATAGCTTTGCGGAGGTCGTCCCTCATGTCTATGCATGCCGCGCGCGCCGCGTTGTAATAGTTCATGCCGCTGTACCTGTGATTGCGGTAGGCGCACAGTATGCCGCGCGAGCTGTTTACTATGCCGCCGAGCCCGCGGGAATCGAAACACCCCTTTAACATCTGCGCGGTTGCGCCCTGAGCGCCGTAGCCAGGAATCAGGAAAAAGGTATTTGGCAGGCGTTTGCGGAGGGAAGCGCCCTGTTCGGGGTAGGTTGCGCCCACCACTGCGCCTACTTCGGAGTAGCCGTATTTGCCGATAAGCTGTTTCCCCCAGCCGCCGACGAGGTCGCCCATGTGCTCGTAGACGGTCAGACCGTTTTCAAGTTTTATATCCTGAATTTCTCCGCTCGAAGGATTGGAAGTTTTTACGAGTACGAATATGCCCTTATCGCCCGAAGCGCACGCCTGAACAAAGGGCGCGATTCCGTCTGTGCCGAGGTAGCCGTTGACGGTGAGCATATCGGCAGGGAAGGCGCGGATGAGTTTTTCGTTTATCGCTGTACTGCCGAGGTATGCCGTGGCATAGCATTCAGCAGTGGAGCCTATGTCGTTGCGCTTGCAGTCGGCAATTACTATCATGCCCCTGCCCTTGGCGTAGTTGATTGTGTAGCCGAATGCTTTAAGCCCCTCGTAGCCGTACTTTTCGTAGTACGCCGCCTGCACCTTTATGGCGGGCACAATGTCGCATACCTTATCTATGATGTTCATGTTGAACTCGGTTATAACCTCTGACGCGCCCTCGAACGTAGCCAAGTCCTCGCGCATTTTGTCGGGCAGGTATTCAAAGGCGGTATCCAGTCCCACGCAGGTGGGGTTCTGCATTGCGATTATGCGGTTGATTAGCTTATCAATCATATACTCTCTTATTCTCCTTAAATATCTTAACTATCTTAAAAATTTGCGCCGCAGGTATACTTTATTTCGCCGTCGACTATGGTGTACCGCACCACGCCGTAGACCTCGGTGCCGTTGAAAGGGGTGTTTTTACCCTTGGATATAAACTTTTCGCCGTCTATCGTGTACTTTGCCGCAAGGTCGGCTATTGTAAGGTCTGCCACGCCGCCCTCCTGTATGCTTCCGCCCTCTAACCCGAGTATTCGGGCGGGCGCGGCGCTCATTCTTTCGGCGAGTTGAGGAAGAGTGAGAATACCACTCTTTACCAGTTTTGTGTAGGAGAGCGAAAAACTCGTTTCTATGCCGCTTATGCCGAATGCGGCGAGGTCGTACTCTACTTCTTTATCCTTTTTGGAATGGGGGGCGTGGTCGGTGACTATGCAGTCTATGGTGCCGTCTTTTAGCCCTTCGATGATTGCAAGCCTGTCGCGCTCTTCCCTTATGGGGGGATTTACCTTGGTGAAGGTATCGAACGAAGTTATCACGTCGTCGGTGAGCGAGAAGTAATGCGGACAGCTCTCCGCCGTGACAAGTACGCCGCGCGCCTTGGCGGAGCGTATGATTTCTACGCCGCTGTATGTGGAAACGTGGCAGATGTGCACGGGTATTGCAAGACTTTCAGAGAGTGCAATATCGCGCGCAATCATAATATCTTCGGCGGCGCGTATGCTGCCTTTGAGCCCCGTGAGTGTTGAGTTGTAGCCCTCGTTTACCACTCCGCCGTCTGCAAGATTTTTGTCCTCGCAATGGCAGAGGCACTTTACGCCGAAACCGTTTGCATACTCCATGGCAATGCGGGC
Organism: uncultured Clostridia bacterium; assembly: GCA_965120485.1. Taxonomy (GTDB): domain Bacteria; phylum Bacillota; class Clostridia; order Christensenellales; family Borkfalkiaceae; genus Coproplasma. Next base: position 11,887 of record CBCPNG010000011.1, on the reverse strand, counting down.
TATCTTTGAGTCCATTACCGACCTGCCGTCTTCGCTTATGGCTACCGCGCCAGCCGCCTTCATCTTGCCTATCTCGGCGAGTTCCTCACCACTCTGCCCCTTTGTAATCGCGCCTATGGGGTGAACCTTGCAGAGGTTTACCTCGCGCCCCCTGTATTTTATATATGCCGCGACTACGGCGTTATCGCACACGGGATTGGTATTCGGCATACAGCACACCTGCGTAAATCCGCCAGCGACCGCCGCACGGCTTCCGCTTTGTATATCCTCCTTGCCCTCGTAGCCAGGCTCGCGGAAATGCACGTGCATATCTATAAGCCCCGGAAAGACGTGCAGCCCCTTGGCGTCTATCACACGACAGCCGTCCGCGGAGAGCGCTTTGCCTATCTTGGCTATTTTTCCGTTTTCCGTAAGGATATCTGCCCTTTTTACGCCGTCGGGGAAGACGACCGAGCCGTTTTTTATAAGAAGTTTCATAGTCCGTTTGCCTCCCTGTGCTCTTTAAGCAGCGATAAAAGCGCCATTCTGGTGGCAAGACCGTTGGTAACCTGCTCGCATATGACGCTGTCTGAACCGTCTATGAGCGAGGGCGTGAGTTCTATGCCCCTGTTTACGGGACCGGGATGCATTATTATTACGTCCTTTGAGGCAAGGGACAGCATACCGTCCTTTACGCCGTAAAACCTGCTGTATTCGGAGAGAGAGGGGAACAGCCCTCCCTTTTGCCTTTCGAGCTGAATCCTCAACCCCATTATGCAGTCGGCGCCCTCTATCGCCTCTTCCATGCTTCGGGCGACGTGCGCGCCGAAGCGCTCTATCTCTTTGGGCATAAGCGTTGCGGGGGCGTACATGTAAACTTGCGCGCCCGACTTTGAAAGCCCGTACAGGTTGGACTTTGCCACCCTGCTATGCTTTATGTCGCCTAAAATGGCAACTTTGAGACCCTTTATTCTGCCGAATTTTTCGCGCATGGTGAACATGTCGAGCAGAGCCTGCGTGGGGTGCTCGTTCATGCCGTCGCCGCCGTTTATGACAGAGGCGCCCACCGTTTTGGCAAGCAGACGGGACGCGCCTGCCAGAGGATGACGGATGACGATGAAGTCTATCTTCATAGCGTCTAACGTCTTGCCCGTATCTATCAGGGTTTCACCCTTCTGTACAGAGCTTGAAGAAGCCGAAATGTTGACCTCGTGCGCGCCGAGGTACTTGCCTGCAAGCTCGAACGAGGTGCGCGTGCGGGTGCTGTTTTCGTAAAAGAGTGTAACGAGCGAACAGTTGTTCAACAGTCCGAGCGACTTGTTTTTGCCCGTGAGCAGCGCCTTCATCTGCTCCGTTCTGTCTAAAATCTCTGCAATCTCTTCGGCGGAGGTATCGTACAGACCGAGGATGTCTTTTTTGCTTAACATATTTACCTCTTTAAATTTTTCACGCGTGGAGTGCGGCGCCGCCGCACACAAAAAAGGCGGTAATGCCGAAAGGTGCGGACGCCTATAAAACGCCCGACCGAACGACAATCCGCCCGAATAATTATTATTAAGTTGCGACGCGCATGTACCCTGCATGCGCCTGCGCAATGAAAGAAAGCATGGTCCTCTTTACGGCGGAAAAATGCCGCCTGTTTTTTACAACGGTAAGTATAGCACAACGCCACGTTAAAGTAAAGCAAAATATGACAGATTAACGCGAAAAATGTTTGCCCTCAGCGTTGCACCCCCTTTACAGAATTTTTTGCAGTTTGAAGCCAACTTTATCGCATGAGGCAAGCACGTACTCCACCCCGTTTTTGTTACTGCGGAAGGGAAAGTACGCCTCGCCGTGCAAGTGCCCGAACACGGCGAAATCTACTTTGTTTTCTTCAAACAGCCGCGTAAATTCCGTTTCGCCGTTTTTGAGACTGTACGGGGGGTAGTGAATCATTGCAATGAGCCTGTCGCCCGTCTTGCGCACGGCGTTTGCCTTTGCGAAACACAGCTTAAAGCGCTCTGCCTCGCGCAGGTAAATTTTGTTGTCGCGACTTGTGAAGTCGGGACTGCCTGGGCACGTCCATCCGCGCGAGCCGCAGACAACGAGCCCCTCGAAGCTGACGCAGTCGTTTTGCAGGAAAAAGAATGAGCTGTCGGGCGCGCTTTCGCGCAGTTTTGTTATGCCGTTCCACCAATAGTCGTGGTTACCCTTGATAAAGACCTTGTTCCCCTTTAAACCTTTGAGGCGGTTTAAATCGAACAGTCCCTCCTCTAAGGTTACGCCCCAGCTGATGTCGCCGCAGACGAGCACAATATCTTCTTCGTTCACCTTTTCTTGCCAGTCTGCACATATCTTTTCAAAGTGACCTTCCCACCCTGCGCCGAATATATCCATGGGCTTGGGGTTGACGCCCGAGAGGTGCAGGTCGCCGATTGCGTATACGTTCATATCCTGAAAATAATACCATAAAATCGTTATAAAATAAAGCGATTTTGCCACGGCGCGGAAGTGAAATATTAATAAGCCAAAGGTAAGAAAATTACGAAAAAACGGCAAAAGTCGAGCTTTTACGCCACGCATAGTACTATAAAAACATATAAAAATGGCGCATTTTGGTGCTTTTTACACATAAAAATGCGCGCGTGCAAAGATTTGCACGCGCGCATATAAAGGAGAATAATCTGCCGCCGCGTAAGCTATCTTCCCGAACAATTTCTACCCTGCGGATAGAGCGGTAGTTCGAAGAAGTCGGCGCACACCTCGCGCGAGTAGTCCTGCGCGGGCGGTATTGCACAGTAGCCGTAGCTGGGAAGGAGAATTTCTACATCTATCGCCACCTTTAAGATTACCGTAAGGCATGCGTTGACAATAAAGGCGTTTGCCGCTTCGTCAAATGTACCCTCCGCGCACACCGCGCTCACCTCCGACGTCACCTTGTAGGGCATGATAGAGGGCGCAGGGACGAATAAAAGGACGTCTTGCTTTATGCTTATGGTAGACTGCGCGCTGCCCTCTGCGCCCGTTGCATCGGTGTAGAGCACCTCTACGGGAATAGAGACTGTTGCCTGCACCCTTGCGCAACCGGGCTTATCGGCAAGGCGGTCTACCGAGAGCGCCGTGATGACGCCAGCAGACTGCGTAGACCTTGCGCTTATGAATGTGAGAGGGTATGTAGGGTCTCCGGGCACTGCGTCTGAAAGGTCGAGCGTGTAATTTTCAAGCTGTACCTGCTTTATGCAGGCGTCGAATATCTTTTGCGCCTGAATGCACACCTTTTCACTCATTCCGTTAAGCGGATTGCCGCTTATAGTGCCAGGACATTTATCCGACTGAAAATTGGAAAAAAATGACATTTTAACCTCCGTTTTTATTGCGCCGCTTTTATTTTTGGCGGCTTACTGCATTATATGCCATGCGCCGCCTTTTATTTACAGGGAATAAACAGCGTGCGCGTGGGGTAGACCGCCCCTCCGCCGTTCAAACTTTTCAGCTCCTCTTCCGAACAGCCGTACTTGATTGCCAGAGAGGCGAAACTGTCGCCCACGGCGGCGCGGCATACCGTAAACTTTCCGCGCGGCAGCGCCAATATTGCGCCGCAGAACACCTCCCCCACAAAGGGACAGCCAAACGCCGCAGATATATCTTCGGCGGTCTGTCCACGCTTTACCCTGTAATAGGGCGGCTTTGAAAGTTTCAGCTCATACATTTATATTATGATATGCCGCGGACGGACAAAATGTGCACGCGCCTTAAAAATAAAAAAGGACAAATTGCACGCACGACCTAAAATTGAAAAAGGAACGTGCGGACTTGCTCATATTTGCGGTGCGCAATTTGTAGAATATTGTTGATGAATATTTACAGGACAACGGCGCAGGTGACGCTTTTTACCACCGTAGAAAAGGCCATAAGCTTTATTTACCGCATAGTGCTTTCGCGCGTGATAGGCGCAGAAGGGCTGGGCATTTACACGATAGCCCTTTCGGTTTTTTCGGTATTTCTGACGGCGGCTTCGAGCGGTGTGCCCGTAACAGTTTCGCGCCTTATAACAAAACAGAACGCCACGGGCAAAGTGGCTGCAAAAAATGCCGTGGTTACGGCAGGAATTGTGAGCACGCTTATGTTTACCGTGCCCGTATGCCTGATTGTATTCTGCGCGCACAAGGCGCTCGGCTTCCTCTTTTCAGACGAGCGATGCATGGACGTATTCCTTATAATATTGCCCGGGCTGATTCTTACCTCTGTTTATTCTGTAATGCGCGGCGCGCTGTGGGGCGACAAGCAGTTTTTGCCCTATTCGCTTATAGAGCTCGCCGAAGACGCGCTTATGGTTGCGCTGGGCTGTGCGCTGGTTATGGGGGCTTCGGGCGCGGCAGACGGCGCAAGGCGCGCGGCAATCGCCGTGTTTATATCGTACATATTCTCTTTTATAGTTTCGCTTGTGTGGTACTTTAAAAAGGGCGGTCGGCTGGTAAACCCCAAAAAACAGCTTGCACCACTGCTTTCTTCTTCACTGCCGATAACTGCCATGCGCACCTCTTCCACGCTGATAAATTCGCTGGTGGCAGTGCTTATGCCGCTTATGCTGGTTAAATTGTGCGGATTTACAGACGCCGAGGCAATAAGCCTTTACGGCGTGGCGGCAGGCATGAGTATGCCCATACTGTTTATCCCCTCTTCGCTGATAGGTTCGATAAACATTGTGCTTGCCCCGCAACTTTCAGAAAATTTTTACAGGAACAGAACAGAGCGGCTTAAAACCGATGTGGAAAAGTCTTTAAAAGCCGCCATGCTGATAGCTTTTATGATAATTCCGCTGTTGTTTGCGCTGGGCGGAGCGATTGGCAAGGCTCTATTTTCAGACGAGCTGTGCGGCGAGATTGTATCTGATTGCAGTTTTATACTGCTGCCCATGTGCCTTGCAATGATAACAAACACCATACTCAACTCTATGAACAGAGAAAAGGTTACGCTTGCCTATTACTTTGCAGGGGCAGCCGCCATGCTGGTTTGCATGGCTGCGCTTATGCCGATTGCAGGCGTGTATGCGTATGTGGCAGGGCTGGGCGCAAACTTTGTTATAACAGCGGCATTGAACATGCGGCTTTTGAAAAAGATGGTTAAGGGCGTTAAGATTTTTAAGTACTTTGTAAAGTGCGCCGCCGTGAGCGCGCTGTGCTGTACATTCGGGTATCTGCTGACAGAGGCTACGGAAGAGTTGCTTTCGCCGCTGTTGCAGTTGTTTGTGTGCGGCGCGGCTATGCTGGCGTTTATAATATTGGCATTTGCAGGGCTTAAACTGTGCCCGTTGAAGCCGTTAAAGGCAATGTTTGCACGCGGCAAGAGAGCAAAGAGATACGGCGCAACAAAATAATATAAGAAAGGTAGAAAAAGGGCGCGCGTGTCACAAAAAACGTGCACATACCGCAAAAGTTTGCGCACAGCGAAAAAAGCAGTGCGCCTTTTTTTCGCTATACGGTCAAAAATTGACCGTATAGAGGTATGCTTTTTGTGTTAAAATTTTGGGGGGCTTGCACCACTGCACCAACAATACGGTCAAAAAATGACCGTATAGAGGTGCGCTTTTTGTGATAAAATTTTGGGGGGCTTGTACCCTCTGCGTTAACAATACGGTCAAAAAATGACCGTATAGAGGTATGCTTTTTGTGTTAAAATTTTGGGGGGCTTGCACCCCTCTGCCCCCTCCACAAAAAACATGTATGCGTCACAAAAAACGTGCACATACCGCAAAAATGTGAACACGCGCAAAAAAAAGAGCCCCCCTTTGTGCCTCTATACGGTCAAAAAATGACCGTATAGAGGCGTGCTTTTTGTGATAAAATTTTGGGGGGTGCGCCACTGCGCTAACATTACGGTCAAAAAATGACCGTATAGAGGTATGCTTTTTGTGATAAAATTTTGGGGGGCTTGCACCTCTGCGCTAACAATACGGTCAAAAATTGACCGTATAGAGGTGCGCTTTTTGTGTTAAAATTTTGGGGGGCTTGCGCCACCCACACATTTGCGCCGCGCACACATTTGCGCCCACACCACAAAATCAGCCGCGCGCGGCACGCACTAAACGCGGCGCACACTAAAACGGCGCACACTAAAACGGTGCACACTAAAACGGTGCACAAAAAGCCGCGCGCGGCGCACACTAAACGCGGCACGCACTAAACGCGGTGCACAAAAAGCCGCGCGCGGCACGCACTAAACGCGGCACGCACTAAACGCGGTGCACTAAAAGCCGCGCGCGGCGCACACTAAACGCGGCACGCACTAAACGCGCCGCGCACCAATAAACGCGGCACGCAAAATATGCACCAAAATATCAACCGCCCACACCAAAAAATTAGTTCTTTTTGTTTTTGGCGTGCTGTTTTATAAGGTCTGCCGCCTGCTTTATGGCAAGCGCGATTAAAAAATAGCCAAACAGCTTGCCCAAAAGGCGCGAGGGCGTGAACGCCGCAAGCACAGCTCCGCCCGCCGAAAGTATGACGGCAGGCAAAACAATCTTCCAAACTCCCTCCGTCTTTAAAAGTCCGTTTTGCGCGTGAATTTTTAGGCTTAAAAGCGACATAGGCAAAAAGGCAATCAGGTTTGCCGCCTGCGCGGCGTGCTGTTCTACATTCAAAAAAATGGTGAGCGCAGGTATTAATATAGTACCGCCGCCCATGCCCATGCCGCCCAAAAGTCCTGCCGCCGCAGAATAAAGCATTATCGCCACAAATCCCATAACTTATATCGCCATCCTTATGCCTGCGGCAAGCATTGCGGCAATAAAAATTACCTTTACCGCAGAAAGCGGCAATTTATTTAGCGAAAGTGCGCCCAGTGCGCCGCCAGCCGTCATGCCAATGGCGGCTGGTATTGCTATATATGCATAGGCGTAGCCCGCTATTATATACACTATTGCGCTTGCAAGGCTTACGGGCGCAATTATAAGTATTGCCGTGGCGTGGGCAGAACGCTCGTCATAGCCCATAAGCGCAGAAAGCAGGGGCACGGCTATCATTCCGCCCCCTCCGCCAAACAGTCCGTTTGCCGCGCCTACCGCCGCTCCGCACACAAATCCCTTTACCTTTTGGGGCATATTGCACCTCCTGCAAAGCAAGTTTGTGCATTTTTAAGAATTTTAACTGATTTTTCATTAATAGACGGAAAAAACGCTTGCTTATAACCTTGATTTATATTAAAATGATGTATGGGCTTATTATATTATTTGTCCATTATACAAATTAGTTTGCAGGTGATTGTATTATGACCAGAAACAGATTTAAAAGCTTATCGTTATTCAGGAGGTGCGGCATAACGGCGCTCAGCTCGGTTATGGTGCTTTCGTTAGGGCTTGCGGCGGCTTGCAGTTCAGATGACGACGACTCCGAATCTACCACCACCGCCGTTGATACGCAGACCATTGCAAACGGTAACTTTGAATTTTTTGATACTGGCGACGACGACGCCCACATTATTAACGATGCAGACGATTGGTCGTCTGGTTATAACTATGCAAGCAACTCTGTAATGAACGGCATTATAGATACGAGCGAAGAGGCATGGGAAACTTTGACCGACCCCTCGCTTGGCTTAACGCTGGCAAATAACAACGTTTTGAGCAGTAGCGACGACGATTACGTCGACTACAACGACATGACCGCAAGCGACATTCCCTATAAAGACACTTACAACGCCATAAGCGAGGACACCGGCTATTACACCATATTCAGCGACGACGGCGGCTATTACATTTATACCAACGAGTATGAAGCCATAATCGAAGAGGACGAGGACGAGCTCGACGCCCTCACAAAACAGTATGTAACCGCCGACACCACCACTAGCGGAAAATATACTTACACCGACAGCGACGGCACGGAACAAACTGTATACGCCAAAACGGTGATAGACAACCCCTATACGCACAACTATGTATACAACATAACGGATAACGGCGACGGCACGGCTACGGGCAACACAAAGTCAGACAACACGGGCACAAGCGTTACCCTTTACATTGACGACGACGGAAACTACTACCTCGATAAGGACATGACGCAAGAGTACGGCACGCACGTGCTTATGTTGCACAACTACGTGAACGGCAGCGAGCGCTGGGGTAACGAGCAGTATTACACCTCTTCTACCACTATCGAGCTTGATGCCAACACGGCGGCAGTTTTTTCTGTTTGGGTTAAAACATCTGATTTAGTTTACGGCAGAAACGGCGACAGCGTAACGGCGAACAGCAACAGCGACGGCAACCTTGGCGCGTATATCTCGGTAGAGCAGTCGGTAAACAGCACCACGATAGGCGAGTTCAGCATAACGGGTATAAACACGGCTGGCGTTACCGATAACAACGGCTGGGTGCAGTACACAGTGTATTTGCGTGCGACCGACTTTGCGAGCACCTCTTTCACCATAACGCTGGGGCTTGGTAATTCGGAGGACAGCTCCGCCGCAAAGACGGTAGAAGGCTATGCCTTTTTTGACGACGTTGAATGTACCATTTACCCCACTATTGAGGACTGCGTAGAAGATAACAACGATTTTTCTAACAGCGGCACTACTCTTGACACCACCACTACAACTGCAACTTCGGCAAGCGACTTTATTAGCAAATTAAAAAGCGGCAAAACCTATTGCTCGTTGGACGACCTTTTGCAGGAAAGCGGCAATACAAGCAAAGATTATACAGGCAAAGAGTTCAACACCTATCAGTGGTATACAACCTCAAACAGTAGCTCAAAGACAACTTCAAGTACAAGCAGTACAGATAACAGCAATAACTGGCTGAATTATCGAACCTACTATATCGACCTGAGCGACTATGATTCGGGGAGTAACGTTCCACAACTTGTAGACTTGACAACTACGCAGTGTCCACCTTCCACTGTCTCTTCGTATAATTCGGGTACGAGTACAAGTCCCGTTACGGTAACTGTTAGGTTTACCGAGGACGACGACGGATATGTAACTTCGAGCAAATTCAAAGGTCAAACATGCGGCGTTAATGTAACAAGCCCGAGTATAAGCAGTACGGGTTCAAGTTCAGGCAGTGATGGCTCTTCCACTCGCCTCAACCCCGACCTGAATATAAGCACAGAAAACGATGTAATAGCGGCATTTACTATATCTGATTTTATAAACAATTATAGCACCAATTATCATAGCAATTTAGGCAACTACGCCGATACGATTTATAAGCTGTTTAAAGACGATGATGCTGGCTTTAACTTTATAGACGACATCCCCGACGCGGACGCGAACAGTAGCAGTCCCATTAAAAGTACTGCGCTTGTGATTGTTTCAGAGGGGGGCGCGGCGTACACCGCCACTATTAAAGACAGCGCAATCTTTGAGGTAAAAGCAGGCGAGTATATGGTGGTATCGTTCTGGGTAAAGACCTCTGACATGACCAACTTTACCGCGGCAACGATAAACATTGTTTCCGACGATGACGACGAGATTATATCTACCCTTACGGTAGACAGCACAGACGTTACGGTTGACGTAGGCGACTACGAGGACATTTACAACGGCTGGGTGCAGTGCTTCTTCTACGTAGAAAACCCTACGGATGACGCCTGCGAGTTCTATTTAGAGTTCTGCTTCGGCAACACCACTATTAAAGATACTTCGCTATCAGACTACATGGGCGGATATGTTGCCATTGCAAACATAATCACGCACACTGTAAGCGAAGAGGTTTATAACCTTACCTCTACGGGCGACTATGCGGCTTCGTTCAGCTTTGAGGGCACAGACAACCGCGAAAACGCCTATATGGACTCTGTTAAAAGCACGGCGAGTTCGGATATTAAAACGAACATAACCAACAGCGCTTCTTCTTATAACGGAGTTTATGGCGGCAGTGCAAACACTACCTATCAGGAGAGCACAGACAGCAACGGCTACGGGGCGAGGAATTCGAGCTCTTCCGCAGGTCTGATTAATGCTGATTATTTTGAGGATTACGTAAAATCATTAATTACAGGAGGCGAATCCTCAGAGTCGGCATACTATTGGTTGCACTTGCTGATTAAGTATTATCATGCAGTTAACGGTATTTCTGCTGTGGCAAACGCGTCGGATATATGGAACAGCATATTCGGCTCTGCCTCCATTCAGCCGCTGTTGATAGTGAATACGGTGCAGTACTTCGATTCGAGCGGCGTATACGCAATGAACTATGGCTATATCGCAAGTAGCTCCACCACTGTTTCTTCCTCTGACTATCTGGCAATATCCATAAGGGTGTTTGTGAGCAACGGCGCGGTGGCGTATGTGTACCTGACCGAGGACACCACCACTATTAGCAGTTTCAGCCTGCCGAAGTATAGCTTCTGGTACGACAACGTGGGCAACGTTTTAGACAGCGAGCCCGACGAGGACGACGAAACTTACGACTATTCTGCGCACATTGTTTACTACCTGCGCGACGACGGACTGTATGAGAATAAAGACGGCTCACAGCTGTATGCCAACCTTTATAACTATGTAAAGTATTATTACGACAGTTCTATCGTTTATTATGACGAGAGTGGCAACGGGTGGAGTTTAGACGAGATAGATAACTATTCTGACACCACTTATTATTTAGACAAAGACAAAACGACAATTGCCCCCCACTACCTTGGCTATTACGACGAGGACGAAACCGACAGCTTTAAAAAGATATTCGAGTACGGCGACTGCAACGGCACGGGCGAATATGGATACTATTATATAGTTTACGGAACCGACAAAAAGGGCAATGCCACTAAATCTTACACTGGCGTTGTAAATAACTTTGTAATAGGAAGCACTAACGGCGGCGCAGACCTCAGGTATGATAACAGCAGTAATTCGCAAGAGCTCTCCGTTTGCATAGATGCAAGGTATGATTCAAGCGGTAAGTTGTTTGGCGGCAAAACAATTAGCTATACGACAGGTTCGACAGCTTCTACAAGTTCGACAAGTCAGCTGCAAGGAAATGAGCTGAGCGATGTAAATGTAAAAGACCTTGGCTATGACGCCTCTGGCAACAAGACGGGCGGAAAGTGGACCACTGTTACATTCTATGTGCAGACGGGCGACGAAGACAAGACTTATTACCTTGAACTGTGGAGCGGCGATAGGTATTCGAGCGGCGCTACTGCAAGCAACACAGTTGCAGTAACTGTAAGCAGTACTGGAACTCTTAGTACCAACAGCAGTAGCACCTCCACCACCGTTACTACCGACAGCGTGCTGGGCAGCTTTGTGGCATTCGATTACAGCGCGATTGAAACAGACGTTGAAGATACTTTCGACGACTTGCGCTCTGAATACGAAAGCAAGATTATTGATAGCTATGTAAGACTGCTGTATGCTTACGGCACAAGTAAGAGCAACTCTGATATTTTATCCGCTGTTAAATCGGCAGAAGAAAATATCGCTTACTACGAAAAACTTTTTAAACAGTATGAGAGTGAGATAATTTCGTGGGTAACTATTAATACCAATGGCGGCAGTGCTTACAAAAAGTACCTCAAAATAATCACCTCGTACACCGCGCTGTACTACACCTACTCACTCTACGACGACGAGAACTACGTTCCCTTCAACGCAGATACCGCAGAGGACGGTGTTGTGGGTTATAGCTACGACATAAGCGACTACGAAGAAACGCTGGTTTACCTCAGCTATTACGACTTCTCGGATACGGTAATCGGCGAGGGCACTGTGTGCGTATTCCTCGATTACAGCGCAGTCAACGTCACCGTCGATAGCGACGAAGTCGACGACGACGATGACGACGACGACACCGACGACGACAGCGATGTTACCACTTGGCTGTTGATTACCTCGATTATTCTGTCGGCTGTGCTGATATTCACGCTTATTTCTATAATCGGCAGAGATTTGTGGAAGAGGTCGCGCCGCAAGAGAAAGCTTG
>CBCPNG010000010.1:0-8344 GCA_965120485.1 uncultured Clostridia bacterium | reverse complement strand
AAAGGCTGATAAGGTGAAAGTTGAAAGGCTGAAAGGCAAAAATTCAAAAGCTTAAAAAAGCTGTTAGTTGAAAGACTGGAAAGCTTAAAAGTCGGAAAGCTTAAAGGCTGAAAAGTTGAAACCGCCACGCGCAATAGCGCGTGGCGGGTTTTTTTGTGGGGGGTGTGTTTGGGGCAAACAGCGCGGAGCGTTTTGATTGGGGGCGTGTTTGGGGCGAACGGCGCGAAGCATTTTGGTTGGCGTTTGGGCGGCAGTTATTTTTGTACTCGCCCGCAAAGCGAGCGCGTACAAGATTATTTGACTGTTTGGAGCACAAGGCGGCATGAACGGCGCGAAAGGCAATTACAACACAGACAGCACGGACAAAGCGTACGGCGAAGAAAAATAATTCACTGAATGGCTGAAAAACTGAAAGACTGAAAGACAGAAAAGTTGGAAAGTCGGAAAGCTTAAAGGCTGATAAGGTGAAAGTTGAAAAGCTTAAAGGCTGAAAGCCGAAAGTTGATAATTAAAAGACTAGTAAGCTGAAAGACTTAAAGGCTTAATAACTAAAAGTTGAATCCGCCACGCGCTATCGCGCGTGGCGGGTTTTTTTACTGTGTGTAAATTTACTGCAAACCAGACTTGCGTAGACCCTTGGGGTAGTGATTTTTTGCCGTACCTCCGCTCGCCTTGCACCAGCCAAGCGGATATCCGCCATACGCCGCTACACACCAGCCGCTATATGATTGGGGGCAGTCTATCGGCATGCCTGCAAAAAAGTCAGCCGCCTGCCTCTGTGTGAGCGGCAAAAACGTTGCCTGCCCCTCTTTAAGGTACATGGCGAGGGCATGGGCAGGCTCAAACCTGCCCTTTGCAAACGTGCCGAGGCGCACTCCTGCGCGGAGAGTCTGCACCGATGTGTGCGGCGCGCCCCGCGGCAGGCTGTATAGCGTATCGCCCACAAGGCAGAGATTTTTTAAAGTTACGGCAAGGTACTTTGCCTCGAACTCGCGGTAGAGCCCTTCCTGCGGTATCTTTTGCGGACGGGGTGCGGTGAACGCGCCCTCATCTCCACCGCTCTTTTGCAACAATGCGGCAAAGTGTCCCTCGCCGCGCTCCCTGTGGGGGAGCAGTTTTTTGCACTCTTTCAAAGTGTAATTTTTATGCGTTTCAAGGAAGGCTTGCACCTGACGTTCGTCCTCTTCCTCTGAAAAGGTGCAGGTTGAATATACAAGTGTGCCGCCAGCCTTTAACAGAATATCGGCGCTGTTTAAAATTTCTGCCTGCCTGCGCGCGCTCATCTCTACGTTGGCAGGCGACCATTCGGCAATTGCAGCCGCCTCTTTTTTGAACATACCCTCGCCCGAACAGGGGGCGTCTACAAGTATTTTATCGAAGCAGGCAGGGAACTCTGCGGCAAGCGAGTTCGGGCTTGCCACGGTGACTATGGCGTTGCCTATACCAAGGCGTTCTACATTCTGTGAAAGCGCCTTTGCGCGCGAAAAGTTTATTTCGTTTAAAAACAACACTCCCGTGCCGCCCATTGCCTGCGCAATCTGCGTGCCCTTGCCGCCAGGGGCGGAGCACATATCGAGGACGGCGAGATTTCGCACGTCGCCCAACAGAGGCGCGGCACACATGGCGGAAGGCTCTTGCACGTAATAGAGCCCTGCATCGTGGAAGATAAAGTTGCCTGGCTTTGGTTCTTCGATATAAAAACCGTCCTCGCACCATGGCACGGGGACGAGATTAAATGGGGCGAGCTCTTTGAATTTTTGTGCGCTTAATTTTAGCGTGTTTACGCGCACGGCGCGCGCCGCAGGAAGGCTGTAAGACTGTTCGAACGCGGCGTACTCTTCGCCGAGGACTGCCTGCATACGCTCGCGGAACGCCTGAGGGAGCTTCATTTGAGCAGTTCCTCCAATTGAGGCATTGAAATAATTTGCACTCCCTCTTTGTCGACTGCCGCTCGTGTGCGTGCGGTGCTGTCGCCCTCCGGCGCGACATATACGTTGCACTGCGCAAGTTTTTGTGTGTACTGACCGCCGAGTTCGTATATTCTGTCTATAAGGGCGCGAGCGAGGGGGAGGTTGTCCTCTACCGCACGTGAAAAATTGAATGTTTTGCCTTTAAGCGCGCCCGACTGCCTCCTCTTTTTGCGCGAGAGGTATATATAAAATTCACTGCGCGTGCGAGAGCGCTCTTCTTTGCGCTCCCTCTGCCTTTCGGCATATGCGGCAAAGCCAGCAGAAGTGGGTTTTCTTATGCGGTGGTTTGATATGTCGCCGTGCGTTATGCCCAGCTTTTGTTCGAGTTCGGCAAAGCCGCATCCCATGTGTCGGCACATTGCCTCTGCCACACGCATTGTGGCGTAGGCGTCGTCGGCGGCGCGGTGGGGCGTGAAGTCTATGTTTAAATCTTTGGTTATGTATTCAAGACCGTACTGCCGCGTGAAGCTGTCGGTCATGGTCATGTAGATAAGCTGGGTATCGGTAAAGGAGAAATTGAACGACGGCAATGAAAACCTGCGTGTTTCGAGGTTTAAATAGTTTACGTCGTTGTGTGTGGCATGACCTGCGACGAGGTTGTTTTTGTCCTCTAAAAGCGCCTTTATAGCAGGGTAGGCGGCGCGGAAGTCGGGGTGCTTTTTGAAATCTTCGTACTTGTAGGGAAGAACGAGCCCCCTTTCGCCCTTAGAGTCGGTGAGGTGAAAGGAGCCGCGCGGATTTATGAGGATATCTTCCTTTTTGATTATGCCGAAGTTTTCGTCACAGACGACGTAACCGAACGCGCATATCTTTGCCACCGTCTTGAATACGCTGGCGCACTCTATATCAAAAAAAACGAGGTTCATAAATGAATTTGCTTTTTATGCGGTGGGGAGCCGCGCATTACAGATTATAAAAGGTCTTTACGGGCGCAGGGTTGAGGCTTTTGCCGCTATCTATAAATTTTATAGGGGATGAGCCTCTTCTACCCTGCGGATTTGCATATATTTTAACCTTTTTTGCGCGGAAGGATACAATCCTTGCCGCCCATGTATTTGCGCAAGACTTCGGGAATAAACACACTGCCGTCCTTTTGCAAATGATTTTCGAGGAAGGCGATGAGCATACGAGGTGGAGCGACTACCGTATTGTTGAGCGTGTGGGCAAACTCATTCTTACCGGCGGCTGAGTTTTTGAAGCGTATGCCCAGCCTGCGCGCCTGCGCATCGGTGAGGTTGGAACAGCTGCCTACCTCGAAGTATTTGCCCTGACGGGGTGACCACGCCTCTATGTCTAAACTGCGGTGTTTGAGGTCGGCAAGGTCGCCCGAACAGCACACGAGCGTGCGCACAGGTATGCCCATGGATACGAACAACTCTACCGTGTACGACCACAGTTTTTCGTACCAAAAGTCGCTATCTTCGGGCTTGCAGACTACAATCATCTCCTGCTTTTCAAACTGGTGTATGCGGTATATGCCGCGCTCTTCCAGACCGTGGGCGCCCTTTTCCTTGCGGAAGCAGGGCGAATAGGATGTGAGCGTGAGCGGCAGCTGTTTTTCGTCTATGACGGTGTTCATAAACCTGCCTATCATGGAGTGCTCTGACGTGCCGATGAGGTAGAGGTCTTCACCCTCTATCTTGTACATCATGCCGTCCATCTCTTCAAAGCTCATTACGCCCGAAACTACGTCACTGCGAATCATGAAGGGCGGTATTACGTAGGTGAAGCCCTTATCTATCATAAAGTCGCGTGCGTAGGAGAGCACGGCGGAGTGCAGGCGCGCCACGTCGCCCGTAAGGTAGTAAAAGCCGTTGCCGCTGGTGCGGCGGGCGCTGTCTAAATCGACACCGCCGAGGCTCTCTAATATGTCTACGTGGTAGGGCACTTCAAAGGGCTTGGGTTTGGCTTCGAGATAGGTTTTCCACTGCACGTTCTGGCTGTCGTCTTTGCCGATGGGGACGTCTTTGGCAATTATATTGGGTATTGCCATCATGTTCTTTTTGAGCACGGCGTCGAGCTCGGCGGAGCGAGTTTCTATTTCGGCAATGCGGTCGTTGTTGGCCTTTACCTCTGCCTTTACCTCTTCCGCCTCCTGCTTCTTGCCCTCCTTCATAAGCAGACCTATGCGCTTGGAGAGCGTATTGCGCTTTGCCCTCCTTTCGTCGCCCTCGCGTTGAAGGGCGCGCTTTTCTGCATCGAGCGAAAGCACTTCGTCGACGAGGGGGAGCTTTTTATCCTGAAACTTTTTTTTGATATTCTCTTTTACGAGGTCGGGGTTTTCCCTGATAAGGTTGATATCTATCATATCTTCTCTCCTGAAAGCGCATTTATGGGTTTTGCGGACGCACCGTTGCGCCGCCTTTGTGCGGATATAACTAATTATAGAACAAAAAAATGGCAAAAGCAATTAAAAAAGGCAAAGGCGCGATATTATGTTGAAAAAAAGCGACGGATATGTTATAATCTTATCAGCCCCATTTTTTTATGGAATTTATTATGAGGAAAAATTTTTTCAGTAAGAAACTTTCAAAAAAAACCAAAGATAGTGCGGAAAAACCTGACGCAATAAAGACGGCGGCAGACGAACCTGACGCAAACAAGCCTGACGCAAACAAGCCTCAGGCAGACAAACCTGTGGCAGACAAACCTGTGGCGGATAAACCTGTGGCAGACAAACCTGTGGCAGAAAAATCTGTGGCAGAAAAATCTGTGGCAGATAAACCTATGGCAGACAAACCTGTGGCAGAGAAACCTGTGGCAGAGAAATCTGTGGCAGATAAACCTGTGGCGGATAAATCTGTGGCAGATAAACATGTGGCGAACAAACCGATAGGGACAAAGCCGACGACAGCCACGCCTGCGGCAATCAAGAGACCGTCAGACAAACTTGTGGCTAGCAAAGCGGCTGCAAAAGTTCCGACAGACAAAACGACGGTAACAAAGCCAATGACGACCATGCCGAAATCAATCAAGAAGCCGACAGATAAGCCGACTGCGAAGGTTTTGGCATCGAAACCTGAGGCATCGAAACTGACGGCAATTAAGACTGCGGCAACAGAGACTGCGATAACGGAGACGGCGACTGCCGTACCTGCGGCAGACGGACAAGCTGCAACGGAGATATTGGCAGACGTACAGACGGCTGCGGTGAACGTGCTGGCGGATGAAAGCGCCGCAACCGAGAATGAGACGTTTGACAAGGAACAGTTGTTGAAGTACTTCTACCGCCACCCCAAAAAGGCGGCGGCTAGTGTGCCTGCGGAGCGATTTTCGCCCGATATCGGGACGGGACTTACCACTGCACAGGTACAGACGCGCTTTTCGCAGTTTTTGTTCAACGATACAAACAAGAAGTATTCTAAATCGTATGCAAGTATTTTTGTGGGCAACATATGCACGTTTTTTAACCTGCTGTGCCTGATTGCGTTTATTGCGCTGATACTTGCCCATACCACGCAGATTACCAACTACCTTGTAATTATTGTTACTACGGCAAATATAGTTATAGGCATTATTCAGGAGATACGCTCTAAACTTTCCATAGACAAACTGTCTATAATGGCCGCCAACACTACAAAAGTTGTGCGGAACGGCGAGGTGTGCGAGATACCTATTTCTGAAATAGTTTTAGACGACGTGCTTTTACTTGAAACAGGCAACCAGGTGCCTGCCGACTGTATTCTTGCCGACGGCAGTGTTGAAGTAAACGAATCTTTGCTTACAGGCGAGAGTATTTCGATAAAAAAGAAGCCTGGCGACGTGCTGTATGCGGGTAGCTTTATTTCGAGCGGCAGCGGCAGGTTCAGAGTGGAAAAGGTGGGTAAAGAAACCTACCTGCAAAAGCTGACTTCTAAGGCAAAGAAGTATAAGCGCACTAACTCTGAACTGATGAACAGCACAAAGTGGATAATTAAGATTATAGCAATACTTATTATCCCCATTGCCATAGGCATATTTTTTACCACATATGCAAAATATGACGCGGCTTCGGCGGCGGCAATAGGCGACTGGATTTTTTCGGCGCGTATAAACTACGCAATACAGCGCACCTGCACCGTTATAATAGGCATGATACCTTCCGGTATGCTGTTGCTGACCAGCGTTGCTCTTGCCGTGGGCGTTATAAGGCTTACCAAGCATAACACGCTGGTGCAGGATTTGTATTCCCTTGAAATGCTTGCGCGCGTAAATGTGCTCTGCCTTGACAAGACGGGCACAATTACCGACGGGCGGATGAAAGTAAACGACTGCGTTATTTTAAATACCGTGGGTTCGCTTACTATGGACGAAGTAATGGGGTCTATGCTTGCCTCGCTTGACGACAACAACCAGACCTCGATAGCGCTTAAAAACCACTTCGGATACAGCAACGCGCTTACTCCTAAGACTATTCTGCCGTTTTCTTCCAAGAGAAAACATTCTGCCGTGACGTTTGACGGCGTGGGAACGTTCTGCTTCGGCGCGCCCGAATTTGTACTAAATCCCCTGCCTGCAAAGGTAGAGCGCATTATAAAACAGTATGCGCTGATGGGACTGCGCGTGCTTGTGCTGGCGCACTCCTCCGCCCCTATCGCGGACGACAGGATACCACATGCCATGAGTCCCGTTGCCATAATTTCACTTGCGGACAATATACGCGAGGACGCCATTAAAACGATAAAATGGTTTAAAGAAAACGACGTTGCCGTGAGAGTTATTTCAGGCGACAATCCCGTCACCGTAGCAGAAATAGCACGGCGCGCGGGAATAGACGGCTCGGATAAGTTTATATCGCTTGAAGGTTTGAACGACCAGGAAGTTGAAAACGTAGCCAACGAATATACTGTATTCGGCAGGGTTACACCAGAACAGAAGGCAATACTTGTGCGGACAATAAAGGCGGCGGGCAACACCGTTGCAATGACGGGCGACGGCGTGAACGACATACTCGCACTGAAAGAGGCGGACTGCGCTATTTCGGTAGCTTCGGGCAGCGAGGCGGCGAGGAATGTGAGCCACCTTGTGCTGATGGACAACAATTTTAACTCTATGCCGAAGATAGTTGCAGAGGGCAGGAGGGTTATAAATAACATTAAAAACTCCTCCTCCCTTTACCTGATGAAGACGTTGTTTACCACCATATTGGCGGTGCTGTGCATTTTGATGAGCAGACCCTACCTGTTTTTACCTAATAACGTTTTGCTTTTGGAATTCTGCGTTATCGGCATACCCTCGTTCTTCCTTTCACTGCAACCAAACAACTCACGTGTGCAGGGCAAGTTTATTACGCATGTAATGAGTCGCTCGATACCGGGCGCAGTTGTGATGATTCTGTGTGTGATGTCAATGTATATTACACAGTCTATAAATTACAGCGAGTTTGGCGACTATTACAACGCAATGTGTATGATAGCGCTTACGTTCAGCGGACTTGTAATGATGTACCGCGTGTGCCAGCCATTCAACGTATACCGTTCTGTGCTGTTTACAAGTATGCTGACGGTGGCGATAGTATTTTACAGCGTGCCGTGGATTGCAAAACAGCTGTATTCGGGTTGGAACAACCTCGACTGGGACTACGCAAAAATACTTGTCATCGTGGTCGTGCTGGAAGCGGCGTTCCCGCTGTCTGCATGGGCGATAAAGGCAATGGAGATTTTATTGCCGTCATCTACCGGTACAAAGAATTCAAAGGATAAAGAGAGGCAATAGGCTGTGGCGCGTATTTGTGGCGCATAAGCTGTACACGTAAACTGCGGAGTGCAAGCCGTAGCGCGTAAATCGTGGTGCGTTAGCTGTGACGTGCAAGCCATATTACGTAAGCAGTGGCGCGCTGGCCTGCGGCAACAAAAAATTTGTATTGATACAAAAAATATGACTTATGCCCCGCGCAACCGCGCGGGGCATTTTAAAAGGGTGGCGATTGCGTTATGCAATCGCCACCCTTATTTGCAACGCTGAATTATACTATCAAGTGCAACAGAAGAGAAAAAAAGTAGTTCATATAAATCGGCTGTGTTAGAATATAAGTGCAAACAAAAACTAATCACAGGAGAAATATATGAACTACACCCATCTTACCATAGAAGAACGTGCATGTCTACGAAAATATTATTTGGAAGGCAAAAGTTACAGAGAAATAGCGAGATTGCTCGGCAGAAACCCGAGCACAATAAGTCGTGAGATAGCAAGAAATTATACCCACAGATACGCAATAAACACCTACTACCCGCACACAGCACAAAAGAAATACCTGTTGCGCAGCTCGTTCTGTCACAGAGGCATGTTCTGGAATGAGGAAGTAATAAGTTACATAAACGAAAAACTGCAACAAACATGGTCGCCCGAACAAATAGCAAATTCGCCTTGCGAACTGAAACTGCCGAGTTTTA
>CBCPNG010000009.1:0-2719 GCA_965120485.1 uncultured Clostridia bacterium | reverse complement strand
GAAAAAGGTTTAATAAAGCAACGTCGCCCAGAACTCTTAATATTAACAAAAGAGAATAAAGGAGAATAATATGGCTCTTAAATTCGGTAAACGCACTTTGTTTATAGCGCTGTTTATAGTGTTTGCAACACTCTGTATGGCGCTGGCGTTCATCTTCATGGTACCATCCTCACAGACGGCGAGCGCGGAAGACGACCATGGCAACCACACTGGCTGGACAGAATTGACTAATACAGGTACTGTGAAGTTGTCTACATCAGGCAAGTACTATCTCACGGGCGCATTAACAGCCAATATAGAAATAACAAACAAAGCAACAGTAACACTCTGCCTCAACGGCTATACCCTTAATGCCTCTAATAGTGGACAATCCGTTATTACGGTTAAAGAAAACGCAGACTTTACCTTATGCGATTGCAGTGAAAAGCAAACTGGAAAAGTTACAGGCACAAAAAAGACTAGTGGCGGCGGTGGCGGCGTGTATGTGGCAACCAATGCAACGTTCACCATGGAAAAGGGTACAATTACTGGTAACACAACAACCACCAACGGTGGCGGCGTGTATGTGGAGCCCTACGGCACGTTCTACATGAAAGGCGGTACAATTACTGGTAACACTGCAAGCAACAGTTCCAGTAACACAGAAGGTAATGGCGGCGGCGTGTATGTGTCAACCAATGCAACGTTCACCATGTCTGGCGGTACTATCGGCGGTACTATTACTATTAACAGTACTGAAATTACCGGTAACACGTCAATGTACGGCGGCGGTGTGTATGTGTTAAACAAAGGCACGTTCAACATGGAAGGTGGAACAATTACTGAAAACAAGGCAAGTTATGGCGGCGGCGTGTATGTGTGGGGCACGCTCAACATGAAGAGCGGAAACATTTCCAGCAACAAGGCAGAAAATGATAGGGGCGGCGGCGTGTTTGTTAACACCAACGGCACGTTCACCATGGAAGATGGTATAATTTCTGGTAACACTGCAAACAGTGGTGGCGGCGTGTATGTGTATGTAAATGGTACGTTCACCATGAACAATGGTACTATTTCCAAAAACAAAGCAATAAGCAGTTCTGCTGAAACATCAGTCGCAAACGGAGGCGGTGTGTTGGTGTACGGTGGCACGTTTATCATGAATTTTGGTTTTATTACCAATAACGAGGCCAACAAAAGTTCCGATGACAACAGTTCCGATGATGACTTTGCAGAAGCCAATGGCGGCGGCGTGTTTATAAGTGGCGTCTCCTCCACGCAAATGGGCACATTTACAATGAATGCCGGTAATATTAACGGCAACACGGCAAGCAATAGTTCTGGTGATTTGACAAGCTATGGCGGCGGTGTGTATGTGGGCGTCAATGGTAAGTTCACCTTGTTTGGCGGTGGTATTATCGCTAACACTGCAGGCAACGGTGGCGGCGTGTGTGTGTACTATGGCGAGTTCACCATGTCTGCCGGTCCAATTGTCGGTAACACTGCAATCAACAATTCCAGTAACACGGCAGGCAACGGCGGCGGCGTGTACGTTTATGGGGGTACGTTCACAATGTCTTCTGGCAAAGGCGGCGGTAGAATTCTTAGTAACACGGCAAGCAATGGTGGCGGAGTGTATGTGATGGGCAACTCCGATACGCAAGGCACATTCACCATGAGCGGCGGCACTATTTATGAAAACAGTATCTATGAAAACAGGGCAACCTCCAACGGAGGTGGCGTGTGTGTTGCCAGCAACGGCGTTTTCACCATATACAGGGGTGCTACGGTTGAAGGTAACTATATAGGCAAGGACGATAAAAACCTCACTGCCAATGATTTGCATAGTAGTAGCGGAGGCAGTTACAATCTCAGCGGCGGTAGAGTTGGCATACAAACTAGCAGCACCTTGTCAGATAGTGATAGTACTGACATCTCGTCTGAAAAAGGTGATTATACAATAAGCAATATCACTGTAACTTACGGCGAGAGTTATACCGTAAAAGTGAGCGGAACTTATGTTGAAGTGGAGGTGGTCTTTGCATATGACGACTATATCGGCGATGAACTCCCCACCGAAGCAGGCACTTACGATGTAACTGCCACCATAATTACCGAGTCCAGCGATGGTACGCTTCGTGCAGACATAATTACGTTCACCATAGCAATTTTGCAAAAAGACCTCGCGGAAGAT
Organism: uncultured Clostridia bacterium; assembly: GCA_965120485.1. Classification (GTDB taxonomy): domain Bacteria; phylum Bacillota; class Clostridia; order Christensenellales; family Borkfalkiaceae; genus Coproplasma. The sequence continues at coordinate 546 of CBCPNG010000009.1, read as the reverse complement.
ATGTTCAGCATAACGGGCACGTATATCTACAACGGCGAGGCGCAAAATGCAACATATACATATGTAGATACAGATAAAGACAACGCAGTTCTTACCGAGAGCGACTTTGACGTAACATACAGTTACAACACAGAGGCAGGCACGGCTACGGTAACTTTCACCGGCAAGGGCAACTATTCAGGTGAAGTTACGCTTACCTACGAGATTGAAAAGGCTGAATACGATATAAGCGGCTTATCGCTCACAAACAAAACCGTTACATACAACGGTTCGGCACAAACGCTTACAGTAAGCGGCACACTGCCCACTGGCGTTACTGTTACATATTACTATGAGGGCACAAACGGCACCACATACGAAAAGACGACAACAGCGCCTACCAATGCAGGCTGCTACACAGTTACGGCAATATTCAGCGGCGACGAAAACTACAATGCTATAAGTAGCCTTACAGCTGACCTTACGATTGAAAAGGCAAGCTACGATACATCAAGCTTAACGCTTGAAGACGTAACTGTCACATACAACGGCGAGGCACAGGCAGTT
>CBCPNG010000008.1:0-42938 GCA_965120485.1 uncultured Clostridia bacterium | reverse complement strand
ATAAAAATCCCCGTCTGCTTGACGGGGATTTAAAAATTTAAATATTTAAGACGCATGGGGGGCATCACACCTATAAGGCTTTTTGATTAAACTAATTCGATTATAGCCTCTTCGGCCGCGTCGCCGCGCCTTTCACCCAAAAGGTATATGCGCGTGTAGCCACCGCCCTGACCGAGCTCTTCTGCCCTCTGGGCGTACTTAGGTGCTATCTCATTGAACAGCTTTTCCATAAGGGGGTGCTGAACATCTTTGGTGCGAGCCTTATATTCAGACTTCTTTTCGGCGAACGCCTTAATCTCCTGCAAGTCGCGCAGCTTTGCCATTATGTTGCGGCGGACAGCAAGCTTTCTGGGAGAATCCTTTACCGATTTAACGGTGATGTCTTTGCCCTTTTTGTCCTTTGTTGTAACCTCTATCTCTTCGTTGAGGTCATATACCCTTACCGCCTTGGTTATTATCTTTTCAACGTAGGGTTGAAGCTGCTTTGCTCTTGCCGCAGTCGTCTTTATTTTGCCGTACCACAGCAGCTCCGAAGCCTGATTTCTGAGTATCGCTATTCTCTGCTTGGTAGTTCTTCCTAATTTACCTGGCATTTTTATTTAGTCCTCCTTGTTAGCGAGCGAAAGTCCGTAAGACTGCAACTTTAAGATTACTTCGTCGAGCGACTTCCTGCCGAGGTTTCTCACTTTAAGCATCTCGTCTTCCGTCTTTCTGGTCAAATCTTCGACCGTGTGTATGTTTGCGCGTTTGAGGCAGTTGTAGGAGCGTACAGAGAGGTCCATGTCCTCTATTGCCATGGCAAGCACCTGCTGTTGCTTGTCATCCTCGTTCTTTACGAGTATATCCATACCCTTTATTTTATCGGAGAGGTTTACGAACAGGCTTATATGGTCCTGCATTATTTTCGACGCAAGCGAAACTATCTCTCTTGCGCTGAATGCGCCGTTGGTCCACACCTCTAACACGAGCTTGTCGTAGTCAGTATTCTGCCCCACACGGGTGTTTTCTACACTGTAATTTACCTTTTTTACGGGCGTATATATGGAATCTATGGGGATATAGTCGATGAGGTCGGTACGGGTGTGGTCAGCGCCCTTATAGCCCCTGCCCCTGCCTATGGTTATCTCCATATCTATCTTGCCGCCCTCGTCTACCGTGCAGATATGCTGGTCGCCGTTGATTATCTCTATCTCGGCGTCATGCTCTATATCGCTCGCCTTGACCTCGGCGGGACCTTCTTTATAGAGGCGAACAACCTTTACGTAATCTTTATCGGTTATATTAGTTTTGATTGCCAGCGTTTTGAGGTTTAATATTATTTCGGTTACGTCTTCCTTTACGCCAGGCACAGCAGAAAATTCGTGCTTGACGTTGCCCTCTAAAAATCTTATTCCCTGCGCTGCCGCACCGGGGAGCGCGGACAGGAGTATTCTTCTAAGGCAGTTGCCTATCGTAAGACCGAAGCCCTTTTCAAGCGGTTCTACCAAGACCTTTGCATAAGACTGGTCTTCGTTTTCTTCCACTTCAATTTTGGGCATATCCATTTCGATCATGTTGATACCTCCTCCTTATGGGGTATATTACTTGGAGTACAGCTCGACAATCATATGCTCGGCAATCTGGCTGTCGATATCCTCTCTTGCGGGCAGTTCGGCAATCTTTCCAACGAGTTTTTCCGTGTCGAACTCTAACCACTTGGGCATGTTTGCCGCAGGCTTAGAGCCTTTGAGTTCGGCAAAGAATTTGTTGCCTTCCTTGCCCTCTTTAACGGCTATTACGTCGCCCTTCTTTACAATGTAAGAAGGGATGTTTACCTTTCTGCCGTTCACGGTGAAGTGCCCGTGGTTTACAAGCTGCCTTGCCTGCGAGCGGGAGGTGCCTATACCGAGGCGGTATATAACGTTATCCAGCCTGCGCTCTAAAAGTGAAAGCATGTTTTCACCAGTGATTCCCTTCATGCGGTCAGCCTTTTCGTAATACATGCGAAACTGACCTTCCTGCACGCCGTAAATCCTTTTAACCTTCTGCTTTTCGCGGAGCTGCTGACCGTATTCAGAAACCTTCTTGCGCGATACGCCGTGGACACCGGGCGCTACGGGTCTCTTTTCAAACGGACATTTGCCCGTGTAGCATTTATCGCCCTTTAAAAAGAGCTTTCCGCCTTCCCTTCTGCAAAGGCGGCACTTTGCTTCTCTATAAGTCGCCATAATTTTCTATGTCCTCCTTTATACTCTGCGGCGCTTGGGGGGTCTGCAACCGTTGTGGGGTATGGGAGATACGTCTGAAATCAGCGTAATCTCCACGTCGCAGGCGGCTATTGCCCTTATCGCCGACTCTCTGCCTGCGCCAGGACCCTTTACATACACTTCTACCGAGCGCACACCGTGCTCTTTTGCCGCTTTTACGGCGGCTTCGGTTGCCATCTGTGCGGCAAACGGGGTGCCCTTTCTGCTGCCCTTATAGTTGAGGCTGCCTGCGCTGGACCACGATATGGCGTTGCCCTGCATATCGGTAACCGTTACAAGCGTGTTGTTGAAAGACGACTGAATGTGAACCTGACCTTTATCGACCTTTTTAAGCTCTCTGCGCTTTCTGGTGGTGGTAGTTCTCTTTGCCTGTGCCATATATCTGCGTCCTCCTTATTACTTAGCGCCCTTCTTCTTGGCGACCGTGCGGCGGGGACCCTTTCTTGTCCTCGCGTTCCTCTTGGTGGACTGCCCGCGCACGGGAAGCCCCTTCCTGTGCCTTATGCCGCGGTAACAGCCTATTTCCATAAGTCTTTTGATATTGAGGGATACTTCGGTGCGAAGTTCGCCCTCTACGGTAACGTTACGGTCTATATATTCCCTCAGCTTGGATACGGTGGTTTCGTCGAGGTCCTTGACGCGAGTGTTCGGGTCTACGCCCGTTGCGGCAAGAATCTTCTGCGACGTTTTAAGCCCGATACCGTATATATAGGTAAGACCTATTTCTATTCTCTTTTCTCTCGGTAAATCCACACCGGCAATACGTGCCATAAGATTTAAATTCCTCCGTTTTTACTTTTATATGAATAGGGATTGTATGTCAACCGCCGTGCCGCGGGCATGGTTGGAATGTTGCCCGCACGCTTACGGCGCGATTATTTTTAAAATCGGGGGCGAAAGACGCGCCCGCATGCAAAGCCGCCGGGGCGCTGGTAAAAAGCGCCCATCAGCCCTGACGCTGTTTATGACTCTTGTTCTTGGAACAGATTACCATAACTTTGCCGTGCCTTTTGATTATCTTGCACTTGTCGCACATGGGTTTTACTGAAGGTCTGACTTTCATAATCTTTCTCCTTAAAAATTTACTCACCGCTTTTACAGATTGTCCGTAAAAATTTTAGTGATTTTCGGGGATATGTTCCCCTTTGCATAAGCTTTGCGCCGAGCGGCGGTTTACGATTTGCTGCGCCAGGTTATTCTGCCCTTGGTGAGGTCGTAGGGGCTCATCTCTAACTTGACCATATCGCCTTCGATAATTCGGATATAGTTCATTCTGAGTTTGCCAGAGATGTATGCCGTTATGACGTAACCGTTGGCGAGCTGAACTTTGAAATTGGCGTTGGGAAGGCACTCTATCACCTTGCCCTCGGCTTCAATCACGTCGTTTTTAGACAAAACCGTTATCCTCCGCTAAATTTTTTGTCCGCATGCGCGGGCTTTGCGGCGTTGTATGTTTTAAGCGCGGTGTATACCTCGCTGTCGAACACCTTGCCGCCCGATGTCAGTTTTGCGGCAATATCTTCCGCCTTTTCGGGAAGAAGTTTCAAATGCTTCAAATTCTTTTTTTTGGGCGAGGCAAGCTTTTTATATTTGCCGTCTACCACAAGCACAAAGCCGCCGCCGAGCACCTCTTTAATGAGGTAATATCTGCCCTCGTCCCTGCCCTGCGAGCTTACGCATACGCCGCCGGGAACGGCTTCCGTCTTATTCATAACCACCTGCGCCGCGCGGTTGCCGCGCGCTCATAGCGTTAAAATTTCCACTCCGTCCTCTGTGATGAGCACGGTGTTTTCGTAGTGGGCGGAGGGCAGACCGTCTGCCGTGCGGATAGTCCAGCCGTCCTCCCTGTCCTGCCATACCTTCCACGTGCCCATATTTATCATGGGCTCTATACATATGGTCATGCCTGCTTTGAGGCGTATGCCCGTGCCGCGTTTGCCATAATTGGGAACAGCGGGCTCCTCGTGCATATCCCTGCCTATGCCATGCCCTGTAAGGGCGCGCACAACTCCGTAGCCATTGGCTTCGGCGTGTTGCTGTACGGCAAAGCCTATATCGTAGAGCGGTGTGCCGGCGCGGAGATTTTCTATCGCCTTGAAGAAACATTCTTCGGTGACGCGCACCAGCCTTGCCTTATCTTCGGGCACGTTGCCGATGAGAAAGGTGCGCGCCGCATCGCCGTTAAAACCGTTCTTTTCGGCGGTAATATCCACCGAAACTATGTCGCCATCTTTGAGGTAGACATCTGACGAAGGGATTCCGTGCACCACCACATCGTTTACCGAAACGCAGGCGCTTGCAGGGAAACCCTCGTAACCGAGACAGGAAGGGTATGCCCCACACGAGGTGATGTACCTGTGTACAAGTTCGTCTACCTCTTTGGTAGTCATGCCCGACCTTATGTTTTTGCCGACAAATTCCAGCGTTTCCTTTACTATTTTGCAGGGTTCGCGCATTAGCTCGATTTCCTGCGGAGTCTTTATGTTTATCATATTTGCTTGCCGAAATTATCAAGCTCTTTGCAAATCATTGCAAATACCTCTTCGGGGGAGGCGTTGCCGCACTCCACATCTATCAGCTTGCCCTGCGCCTTATAGTAGTCTATAAGCGGTGCAGTCTGTTTTTGGTAAGTTTCAAGACGGGCTTCCACCGTGGCTGGGTTGTCGTCCTCCCTCTGATAAAGGGGATTGCCGCACTTTTCGCAAGTTGTCTTTCCACCGAGCGTGGATACGTGATAGCTTGCGCCGCAACGGCATACTCTCCTGCCGCAGATTCTGTCTTTTATCAACGAGCCGTCTACCGAGATATTGACGCACGCGTCTATGTGAGCAAAGCCGTCTAACACCTCTGCCTGATATATGTTACGGGGAAAGCCGTCGAGCAAATATCCGCCTGCAAGGTCGCCCTGCGAGAGCCTGTCTTTGACGATTTCGCAGGTAACTTCGTCGGGGACGAGTTTGCCGGCGTCTATATAACTCTTGGCGAGCTTGCCGACAGGCGTGCCGCCCTTTATGTTTTCACGGAATATATCGCCCGTGGATATGTGCGTAAAGCCGAACTTTTCGGCGAGGAACGCCGCCTGCGTTCCCTTGCCCGCGCCGGGCGCTCCCAGTAAAACTATGTTCATAACTCTCCGCCTATATAGTTCCAATACTGTTTTCACCGCCCAAAGGCTTCTGATGTAATCCAACCGTTGTATAGATACAGGCACTACAATGTAATGCAAAGTATATATGCGACGGCTTCTTCCTCCGCCTTATCCGCTCGCAGTGTTGCGAGCAAGACAAGGCGCGCGAGGATAACCCGAATGAGTTTACTTCGTGTTATTCGCCCATAACCGTTGCATAGATACAATATATGCAACGGAGCGGCGGTATTACTTTAAGAAACCTTTGTAATTCTTCATCATCAACTGCGACTGCAACTGCTTATCCAGTTCGAGCGCAACTGACACGACAACGAGTATACCCGTTGTAGAGAACACGCTGAGGAGGGTTATATCTGATGCGCCGAGCGCCGTGAGAATCATGCCGAGTACGGATGGCACAAAAGCTACAAGCGAGAGATATATCGCACCGAACAGCGTTATCCTCGAAGAAATCTTCTTTAAATAGTCGGCGGTAGGTTTGCCGGGGCGTATGCCCTGTATAAAGCCGCCGTTCTGCTGAATAGTTCGAGATACGTCCTCCGGATTGAACTGCATCGAAGAGTAGAAGAAAGAGAACGCGAATATCAGTAGGCAGAGCACAAGCATGTATATGAGCTGTGCCCACCAGTACGGCGACGAGCCAGAAAAGTAGTTTGTAACGCCCGTTTCAAAGGCTGTGCCTGTGAAGAACAAGCTGGCTATCATTGAGGGGAAGCTGATTATGGCGAATGCGAATATGAGTGGCATTACGCCGCCGCCAGCTATCCTTATGGGTATGACGGATGACTGTCCGCCATACATCTTTCTGCCCTTTATCTGCTTTGCATACTGCACAGGTATGCGCCTTTCCGACAGGTCAACCGTAACAATTGCAAGGAATTCGATGATGGTAAGTACGAAGAAGCCTATCAGCTCCCAAAGCGAGTTGAGGTCGCCCCCGAACAGGTCGCTGAACTTACCTACTATCGTTTGACCAGCCGTAGAGATGATACCCGTGAAGATTATCAGCGATATGCCGTTGCCCACGCCGTGTTCGGTTATTCTTTCGCCGATAAACATTACGAGCATTGCGCCCGCCGTGTATATTGCAACGAGGAATATGCCGGCTATCCAGTTCACAGCAGTTGTGTTGCTGATGAAGCCGCTGTCGCCGCCGCCGAACATAACCGCAGTTATGGCGTCGCCTTCTATGGCTATGTTGATTATAACGCCTATTGACTGCGCAACGGCGAGAAGAATTGTAACGTAGCGCGTTATCTGGGCAATCTTCTTTCTGCCGTCCTCACCCTGGCGCGAAAGACGCTCTAAGGCGGGTATTCCGACTGTAAGAAGCTGCATTATAATCGACGCATTGATGTAAGGGCTTATGCCGAGCGCAAACAGCGTTGCGTTTTGCAGCGAGCCGCCCGTTATAGCCGACATCAGTTCGAGGAAAGAATATTCGTCTATCGCGTCGCCAAACGTACTTGAATCTATGCCTGGTACAGGGATGTAGCACCCTACGAGGAAAATCAGCAGCAACCCCAGCGTTATCCAGATTTTTCTGCGGATTTCCTTGATTTTAAAACAATTCTTTATTGTTTCAAACATGTTGAACCCCTTTTACGGCGTTTCCGCCGAGTAAAAAATTAAAGGATTTCCGCCGTGCCGCCTGCCTTTTCGATTGCCGCTTTGGCGGTCTCCGAAAATTTAGCCGCCTTAACGGTTATTGCGTTTTTAAGCTCGCCATCGCCGAGCACTTTGAGCCCTACGTTGTTTTTTACGAACTTGGCAAGACTGTTTTCGACTACGTAGTCGTAGTCTACCACCGTGCCCGCAGGCACGCTTACGAGTTGCGAGAGGTTGATTATCAGATAGGACTTTGCCCACTTGTTGTGGAAGCCCCTCTTGGGAACGCGCCTTGCGATGGGCATCTGCCCGCCTTCAAAGCCGGGGCGTACGCCGCCGCCCGAACGAGCCCACTGACCTTTGTGACCCTTGCCGCTCGTCTTTCCAGTGCCGCTTCCTATACCTCTGCCAAGCCTTTTTACAGGCTTTCTTGCACCCTCTGCGGGGGATAATGTATCAATTCTCATGGCTCACTCCTTATACCTTTTCAACTTTAAGAAGGTAGGCTACCTTTTTAATCTGACCCATGTTTGCGGGCGTTTCTTCAAGGATTTTTTCGGAGCGGATTTTTTTGAGCCCGAGCGCGGCAATAGTCGCCTTTACGCCTGCAACCTCGTTGCTGGGGCTCTTTATTAAAGTTACCTTTACCATTGCGTCCCTCCGTTAACCTAATATTTCCTCTACGGTCTTGCCGCGGGCGGCGGCTATCTGCTCTGCCGTTTTAAGCTCCTTCAAGCCCTCTATGGTTGCCTTTACGCAGTTTATGGGGTTGTTGGTGCCGTGCGACTTGGTGCGGATATCCTTTATGCCTGCCGCTTCCATTACGGCGCGCACGGGACCGCCTGCAATAACGCCTGTACCTGCCGAGGCAGGCATCATAAGAACTTTGCCCCTGCCGAATACGCCCGTAACCGTGTGGGGAATGGAAGTTTCCTTTACGTTTACCTTAAACATGTTCTTCTTTGCCTGCGCGGTTGCCTTTTCAATAGCTTCGGGGACTTCCTTGGCTTTGCCTACGCCGCAACCTATGGAACCCTTGCCGTCGCCCACTACCATGAGCGCCGCAAAGCGCATGTTTCTGCCGCCCTTAACAGTTTTAGATACCCTGTTTACCTGTATGAGCTTTTTGATGTAACCGTCGTCCTCAGCTCTCCTGAACCTGGACTCCCTTCTTGCAGATTTTTCTTTTCTTTCTTCCATTTTTACTGCTCCTTAGAAATTAAGTCCGGCTTCCCTTGCGCCCTCGGCAACCGCCTGCACCCTGCCGGTATACAGGTAACCGCCTCTGTCGAAAACGACTTCCTTCACGCCCTTTTTAAGCGCGCGCTCTGCCGCCTTTTTGCCTACGAGCTTGGCTGCATCCGTCTTGCTCATATTTTCGGTCTGCGCCTTTACTTCCTTTTCCATATCGGAAGCCGATACGATGGTTACGCCCTTTACGTCGTCTATCACCTGAACGTATATGTGGTTAAGACTGCGGTATACGTTGAAACGGGGAGTTTCTGCCGTTCCCGAAATCTTCTTCCTTACGCGCGCATGGCGGCGCTTGCGTTCGGTGTTTTTGTCTATCATCTTAATCATAAATATCTCCTTCGGGCAATCTGCCGCACGGGGCGGCAATTCCTTCGGATATCTCCGCATGGCGGAGAGCTATTACCCGAAATTACTTCTTGCCCTTGCCTCCCGTCTTGCCTTCCTTACGCTCTATCACTTCGTCGCTATAAGCGATGCCGTAGCCGTGGTAGGGTTCGGGCTGCCTTATCCTGCGAATATCTGCCGCCGTCTGACCTACAAGCGCCTTGTCTATGCCTGAAACTACTATCTCGTTGGCGGAGGGACATTCAAGCTTGATGCCCTCGGGCTCGACAAACTCTACGGGGTGCGAATAGCCCACATTGAGCACAACTTTGTTGCCCTGCTTGGCGACCTTCCAGCCGACGCCGTTTACCTTTAAGGTCTTTTTATAGCCGTCGGTAACGCCCACAACCATGTTGTTGAGCAGAGCCCTGTAAAGCCCGTGCATGGCTTCGAGCTCCTTGACGTCGCGCTTTTTTACCACGAGGGCTTCACTGCCCTCTACCTTAATATCTATATCGCCCTCTATCTTCTGGCTGAGGGTGCCCTTGGCTCCCTTTACGGTGACGGTGCTGCCGTCGAAGTTGACGGTCACGCCTGCGGGCAGGGATACGGGTAATTTACCTATTCTCGACATATCCTAACCTCCTTACCAGATGTAGCAGAGCACTTCGCCGCCTACGTTTGCGGCCTTTGCCTGCCTGTCCGTCATTATTCCTTTGTTGGTGGAAAGTACCGCAACGCCCATGCCGTTCATAACCTTTGGCATGTCGGCAACGCCTGCATACTGCCTGAGGCCGGGCTTGGAAGCCCTTTTAAGGCCGTTTATTACGGACTGCTTTCTGCCAATGTATTTGAGCGTTATTACCAGCTTGCCGTTGTAGCCGTCTTGAACGAGCTTTACTTCTGATACAAAACCTTCGGCGAGCATTATGTCTGCGATGGCTTTCTTCATATTGGAAGAGGGAATTTCCACCGTCTCTTTGTTAACCATAAGCGCATTCCTTATGCGCGTAAGCATATCTGCTATGGGGTCGGTCATTTTGTTCCTCCTTCTTACCAGCTCGACTTCTTTACGCCGGGAATTTCGCCCTTGTATGCAAGGTTGCGGAAGCATATACGGCACACGCCGTACTTGCGCAGAACTGCGTGCGGTCTGCCGCATATAGAGCACCTGGTGTAGGCGCGTGTTGAAAACTTTGCAGGTTTCTGCTGCTTGTTTATCATTGCTTTCTTTGCCATAATCTTATCTCCTTACCTCTTGAAGGGCATTCCCATGGCCCTTAAAAGCTCTCTTGCCTCTTCGTCGGTCTTTGCCGTGGTGACGAAGCATATGTCCATGCCGCGGATTTTTTCTACCTGGTCGTATACGATTTCAGGGAAGATTAGCTGTTCCTTTACGCCCATGCAATAGTTGCCCCTGCCATCGAAACTGTCGGTGGGAACGCCGCGGAAGTCGCGCACGCGCGGAAGGGCGATTGATACGAGCTTATCGAAGAAGTCGTACATCATCTTGCCGCGCAGTGTTGCCTTTATACCTATCGTCATGCCCTCGCGCACCTTGAAGTTTGCTACCGACTTCTTTGCCTTGGTGAGCACGGGCTGTTGACCAGTTATCTGCTTGATTTCGTTCTGCGTGGTCTGTATAGACTTTGCATTGTCCTTTATGTCGCCGAGACCAGTGTTTATGACTATTTTAACAAGTTTGGGTACCTGCATTACATTGGTATAGCCGAACTTTTTAACGAGGTAGGGAACGACTTCCTCTGCGTAGCTTTTGGCTACCCTGCTGTTGTATTCTTTTACTTTTTGTGCACTATTTGCCATATTCGTTCACCTTACTCCTCGGACTTAGCCTCTGCCGACTCTTCGGCAACCGAGTTCTCTGTAACCTCTTCGGTCTTGGTTGCCTCTGCCTTTGCGGCGCGCTTTCTGGTGCGCTTTTTGGGCTCTTCCTTCTTTTCTTCCTTACCTTTCTTGCCAGCGTACGCCTTATCTAAAACGGCACTGCACTTGGGGCACACGCGCACGCGCTTACCTGCCTCTGAAAGTCCGCTCTTTACCCTGACTGCCTTATCGCATGAGGGGCACACGACCATTACGTTGGATACGTCTATGGCGCCCTCTCTTTCAATTATCTTTGAAACATCGTTGCCGCGGCGCGCCTTCTGCGTTTTATGCTGTATGTTTACGCCCTCTACGGTAACCTTGCCGCTCTTGGGAGAGGTGGCGATAACCTTGCCCTGCCTGCCCGCATACTTACCTGTGATAACGAGCACATTATCATTCAATTTTACGTTCATAGCTAAAACCTCTCCTTAAAGAACCTCGGGTGCGAGGGAGATTATCTTCATATAGTTCTTTTCCCTCAATTCCCTTGCTATCGGTCCGAAGATACGGGTGCCCCTCGGCTCCTTGTTCTGTCCTATGATGACGGCGGCGTTGTCGTCGAACCTGATGTAGGTGCCGTCGCCCCTTCTTATTCCCTTTGTGCTGCGCACGATTACCGCCTTTACGACGTCGCCCTTTTTAACGGCGCCGCCAGGGGTGGCCGTTTTGACCGAGCAGACGATTACATCGCCTATATTGCCCGACTTGCGGAAACTGCCGCCCAGCACCTTTATGCACATAAGCTCTTTGGCGCCGCTGTTATCGGCGGCTTTGAGCCTTGTCTGCGGTTGTATCATATAAATATTCTCCTTGTTATTTATGAACTTACAACTTAATTCACGACTGCTCTCACTAAATTTTTCGCTTTTTCTACCGTTTAAAACTTCGTAGAGCCGAGCGAGGCAAGGCGCGTACGGAATGCCGCAAGGGAGTTTACAAATACGTAAATGACCGAGCGGAGCCGTATACGCAACGCCGCATGGCGACGGCTATGTGAAGTTTTTGATGGCTGGCGAGGAGTGTGAATCTTTTCAGCGGATTGCTCTGCCTGATGCCTTGACCGCGGCTTTTACCGCGGAGCGCGAAGCTGCGGGGACACGTTGTCGGCGAGATTCAATCTTGAAAAAACATTATTTATCCACGAAATCTTCGCCTTGAACTAATGCGAAAATTTACGTAAGATTTTAAAACTCTGTCCTTGAAAAGGCTGTGGCGCAAACGCCTGCACAGGCAGATTACTTTGCCTTTTCGATTATCTCCGCCACCCTCCAATTCTTATCTTTGGAGAGTTTGCGCGTTTCAACTATTCTCACCTTGTCGCCGACGCCGCAAGCATTTTCCTCGTCGTGCGCCTTGAATCTGGTGGTTCTGGTTATGGTCTTTTTATAGAGGGGGTGCTTGCTCTTTTCGGTAACGGCTACAACAACCGTCTTATCCATTTTGTCGGATACAACAAGCCCCGTTCTTTCCTTTCTGAGCGTAGTTCTTTCCATTTTCTACTCCTTAACCTTTCAGCTGCCTTGCGCGAATAACCGTGTTTACCCTTGCTATATCCTTTTTGACGAGGTTTATAGAGAGGGGATTTTCAAGCTGGCCGCTGGCATGGCGGAAGCGCAGATTGAAAAGCTCTGTCTTTAATTCTTGAAGTTTTGCGGCGAGTTCCGCGTCGCTTAAATTGACTATTTCCTTAGCTTTCATTAGCTTCACCGCCTCTGGCAGCCGCTTCTGCCGCCGCCTCTTTCTTGACAAACTTGCATTTTACGGGCAGTTTGTGGCTGGCAAGGCGCATAGCTTCCCTTGCAATGTCCTCGGGAACGCCTGCCATTTCAAACATGACCCTGCCTGGCTTTACTATTGCCACCCAGTACTCTACCGCGCCCTTGCCCGAACCCATACGGGATTCTGCGGGGTGCTTTGTGATGGGCTTGTGGGGGAATATGTCTATCCAAACCTTGCCGCCCCTCTTTATGAATCTGGTCATGGCGATACGAGCCGCCTCTATCTGCGCAGAGGTTATCCTGCCGCCCTCTTCGGCGGCAAGGCCGTACTCGCCGTATGCTACCTTATTGCCCTTCTGCGCGCGGCCGCGTATCTTGCCGCGGTGCTGCCTTCTTCTTTTTACTCTCTTGGGGATTAACATCTTACTCTTCGCCTCCGTCCGAGATTATGAGCTTTTTGGCGCCCGCGAGCACCTCGCCCTTGTATATCCAGCACTTGACGCCGAGCACGCCGAACGTTGTGTGCGCCTCTGCAAAGCCGTAGTCGATATCGGCGCGGATGGTTTGAAGGGGAATGGAGCCGTCGTGATAGCTTTCACTGCCTGCGATTTCCCTGCCGTCGAGCCTGCCCGATACGGTTATTTTAACGCCCTTTACGCCTGTTTTAGATACCTTGGATATTTGCTGTTTTACAGCCCTTCTGTAAGACACGCGCTTTTCGAGCTGGGCGGCAACCGATTCCGCCACGAGCTGGGCGTCTTGGTCAATCTTATCAATCTTCTTTACGTTGATAATTATCGCCTTGCCGTGGGTGAGCTTGGAAAGCGACTTCTTTATAACGTCTATCTCTGCGCCGCCCTTGCCGATAAGCACGCCAGGGCGCCCCGTGTAGATGGTAACTTCCACCTTGTTGGCAGCGCGCACGAGCGTTATTTTGCTTATTGCCGCGTCGTAATACTTCTTTTTAAGGAAGGTGCGGATTACGTTGTCCTCTTTGAGGTTCTTTGCAAAATCTTTCTTGTCAGCATACCACTGGGTGTCCCATGCGGCTATTATGCCTACCCTTAAACCGTGAGGATTAACTTTCTGTCCCATACTTACTCTCCTTAAATGTTCTTCGCGTCTAAAATGACGGTGATGTGGCTTGTTCTCTTCAAAATTGCCCTGCCGCGTCCCTTGGAAACGGGCTGCATTCTTTTGAGATGGGGACCGCCGTCCGCGAATGCCTCGGCTACGTACAGGTCGCTCCTGTCCATGCCGTTGTTGTGCTCGGCGTTGGCCGCGGCGGAAAGAAGAACCTTCTTTACTGCGTCGCTGCCGCCCTTGTTGCAGTACGTAAGTATGGCTTCGGCTTCGTCTACGGACTTGCCGCGGATGAGCGCGAGTACCGTTCTCACCTTGTAGGGAGAGATTCTTATATATCTTGCCTTGGCGTAGGGGCGCATGTCCCTCGTTGCGGCAATTCTTTCAACCTTTTTATTCATGTTGCTTGCCATAACTTATCTCCTTACTTCTTGGCGGTCTTTGCCGCATGTCCCTTGAATGTACGGGTGGGCGAAAATTCGCCGAGCTTGCAGCCTACCATATCTTCGGTGATGTATACAGGCACATGCTTGCGTCCGTCGTATACCGCTATGGTGTGACCTACCATTTGGGGGAATATAGTGGTAGCCCTTGACCACGTTTTAACGACCTTCTTTTCGCCGTTCGCGTTCATAGCCTCTATGCGCGAAAGAAGGCGTGCTTCGGCGAAAGGTCCCTTTTTAACGCTTCTCGACATATCCTATATCCTCCTTAATTTATCCTCTTTAATATGAACTTGGAAGAGGTATTCTTCTTCTTTCTCGTCTTATAACCGAGCGCAGGCTTGCCCCAAGGGGTCATAGGACCTGCGTGGCCGACAGGGCACTTGCCCTCGCCGCCGCCGTGAGGGTGGTCGTTGGGGTTCATTACAGAGCCGCGGACGGTAGGCCTTACGCCGAGGTAACGGGTCTTGCCTGCCTTGCCGAGGTGTATAATTTCGTGCTCTACGTTGCCAACCTGACCGATTGTCGCCCTGCACTTTACGGGTATGAGCCTCATTTCGCCCGAAGGCATTTTAAGTGTGGCATATTTGCCCTCTTTTGCCATTATCTGGGCGGATATGCCAGCCGCACGGGCTATCTGCGCGCCCCTGCCTGGCTGCATCTCTATGGCGTGAACCACAGTGCCGACAGGGATATCTTCAAGTGCGAGCGCGTTGCCTGCCTTTATGTCGGCGCCCTTGCCTGAAATGACTTTATCGCCTACGGTAAGACCTACGGGAGCGAGGATGTACCTCTTTTCGCCGTCGGCATAGGCGAGCAGGGCTATGTGCGCCGAACGGTTGGGGTCGTACTGTATGGACTTTACCGTTGCGGGCACGCCGTCTTTATTGCGCTTGAAATCTATTATTCTGTATTTGGTCTTGTTGCCGCCGCCTATGTGGCGCACGGTTATCCTGCCCGTGTTGTTTCTGCCGCCCGTCTTGCGCTTATCCTGCAAAAGGCTCCTCTCGGGCTTATCGCCAGTGAGCTCGCTGTATGTGCTTACCGTCATAAAGCGGCGTGCAGGTGATGTGGGCTTATATCTCTTTACTGCCATATTTCCATTCTCCTTTACGATAACGAGGCGAAGAACTCTATCGCCTTAGAGTCGGCGTTCAACTGAACGACCGCCTTCTTGTAGTCGGGGGTGTAGCCCTGGTTCCTGCCCATCCTCTTTAACTTGCCCTTGCAGTTGAGGGTGTTTACCTTTGCAACCTTTACGCCGAACAGCTTTTCTACCGCCATCTTTATCTCGGTCTTGGTTGCCGACTTTGCAACTATGAAGGTGTACTTCTTGTCGGCTATGCCGTCGTAGCCCTTCTCTGTAAGAAGGGGCTTTATGATGATGTCTTCCGCTAACATTATTTACCGTAGACCTCCTCTATCTTCTTAACGGCTTCCCTGGTGAGAACAACCTTGCTGTTAGAAACCACCTCGTATGTGGAGATTTGCTCCACGGGGAGAGTGGAAAACTTCTGAATGTTTCTTGCCGCCCTGATTACCTTGTCGTCGTTATTGTCCATAACTACGACGGCGCTCTTGTCGAGACCGAGCGCATTTTTGAAGGCTACCATCTCTTTGGTCTTGCCAGCGCTTACCGTAAGGCTGTCCACTACGATAAGCTCGCCGTCGGATACCTTTTTAGAGAGCGCCGATAAAAGCGCGGCAATTTTTGCCTTCTTGTTCATGTCCTTTGAAAAGTCGCGGCTTTTGGGTGCGAACACCACGCCGCCCTTTATCCACTGGGGCGCCCTTATAGAGCCCTGACGGGCGTTGCCCGTGCCCTTCTGCCTCCAAGGCTTGCGTCCGCCGCCGCGCACTTCGGTGCGGGTGAGCGTAGACTTTGTGCCCTGCCTTTCGTTGGCGAGGCGGGTGACTACCGCCTGATGAATGAGGGGCTCGTTGTATTCCGCCCCGAATACTTTTTCACTGAGTTCTATGGTGCCGGCTTCCGAGCCGTCCATTTTATATACCTTTACTTTGGGCATCTGTATCGTCCTCCTTATTTAACGGTGTCGTTAATAGTTACGACGCTGCCCTCGGGTCCGGGTACCGAGCCCTTTATCAGAATGCAATTTCTTGCAACGTCTACTCTTACGATTTCAAGATTCTGTATGGTTACGTTTTCTACGCCGTAGTGACCTGGAAGGCGCTTGTTTTTGAAAACCCTTGAAGGGGTGCTGTTTGCGCCCATTGAACCGGGCTCCCTGTGAACGGGGCCTACGCCGTGCGTCTCTTTGAGCCTGCGCTGGTTCCACCTTTTGATTACGCCCGAAAAGCCGTGACCTTTGGTTACGCCGTGCACGTCTACCCTGTCGCCTGCGGCAAACACGTCTGCCTTGACTTCGCCGCCCACGTTGTAGGAAGACAGGTCGTCAAGCCTGAACTCTTTGAGCACCTTGCAGGGCTTTACGCCCGCCTTTTTGAACTGACCGAGTTCCGGCTTGTTTAAGTTCTTTTCGCTCGTCTCAACAAAACCGAGTTTTAAAGCGGCATAGCCGTCCTTTTCAACAGTTTTGATTTGGACAACAGGGCAGGGACCTGCTTCGATTACGGTTACGGGGATTACCTTGCCCTCTGCCGTAAAGACCTGCGTCATGCCTGCCTTGCGACCGATGATTGCTTTATTCATTGATAAAGTTCCTCCGATTTTATTTATGGAAATACCGCGCATTCAGGTCGCGCCGTAATCCGCTCTTACATTGCTGCGGCGGACTTCGTCGTCTTGAACGCGTAGAGTATTTTGACTTATATAATATATGGTATAGGAATTTGAGCGCCGCCCGTCTTTGCCGTTAAGGCAATCAGAGCTTGATTTTTATATCGACGCCCGCAGGCAGGTGAACCGTGTCCAACAGCCTTGCATTGGGGGTGTATATGTCGATTATCCTCTTGTAGGTGCGCTGCTCGAACTGTTCGCGGCTATCCTTATACTTGTGGGGGCTGCGGAGAATGGTTATTATCTCCCTTTCAGTGGGAAGGGGAATGGGCCCCGAAATTTTAGCGCCGCTCTTTTTCATGGTCTCCACAATCCTCGACGCAGCGAGGTCTACGAGCTCGTGGTCGTATGCCGCAAGTTTGATTCTGATTTTCTGTCCTGCCATATTTTTCTCCTTTTATACTAACTCGTACTGTAATTGCGTTCCGTCAACTTATCCGTGTGTATCGCGCCTTTGCAATAAAAAAGGCCGAGAAAATTCGGCTCTTTCAAAGCAAAGCCACGGTTAGTCGCCAGGGTCTTGCCCCGACATTTGTCAGCGGAAATTATCTGTTCCGTCAGGCTTAACGACGGATTTTGCAGTAACTTTACGCCTCAACCCATACGCACTTCTCAGACGCGCCTGACTATTATATTAAAACAGTAAAATTTTGTCAAGCGTTTGTGAGATAAATTTTATGAAGATTTTTCAGGTTTTTTGCGGTTTTTTATGCCGTTTAAGGCAGTTTTTCGCCATTTATGCGCCTTGTTTTTTTCATGCGCTCCCGAATACCGCACGATATACAAGATATAGATGCGTCTGTGCAAATAAATTCAATATACAGGCTTATACAGGAACGCGATATAGGCAAAATTGCTCTCCGCAGAGGAGTATAAATAGAATAAAATTTTGATATTAAATTTACTTATACCTATCGTTTATATAGCATATAACATTTTGTTGTAAATACTTTCAGGCTCTCCGCCGTCCCAAGAATAATTCGGCGCAAATTGACAGATAAATAATGGTGATATATAATAGTAACCACAACAAAAAAAGGAGCTGATATCATGAATATTTACGATTTTACAGTTAAGGGACAGGACGGGAACGATATACCGCTCTCTGACTATCGCGGCAAAGTTCTTCTGATAGTAAACAGCGCAACAGAGTGCGGTTTTACGCCGCAATACAAAGGGTTACAGGCAATGTACGAAAAATACAAAGAAGACGGGCTGGAAATCCTTGACTTCCCCTGCAACCAGTTCCGCGAACAAGCGCCTGGAAGTGACGACGAGATACACAAGTTTTGCGAAACGCGATACGGGATTACATTTCCGCAGTTTGCAAAGGCAGACGTGAACGGCGAGAACGCCATTCCCCTTTACAAATACCTGACCGAAAACACTACTTTCAGCGGATTTAAAGGAAAGATGGCGCTTTTATTAAAACCGATTGTCCGCAAAATGGACAAAGATTATAAAAACAACGGCAATATCAAATGGAACTTTACAAAATTCCTAATCGACCGCAACGGCAATATTGCCGCACGTTTCGAGCCGACAGACCCTATGGAAGACGTTGAAACAAAAATTAAAGAGCTTTTATAAAGAACTTGTATGCAAATTGCTCCGCTTATATAACGCAAATATTCAATTTTACTTTGCCTCATATATATGCGCAATTAATGCCGCCGCGAAGTAAATCGCGGCGGCTTTTTTAAAATAAATTACCAAAAAAAAGATACACAGAGCACACCATTTATATTTGCTTTTTTTATTTAAAAGAACTATAATCTTTTTGTTTAAAAGAGCTTATGACTAAACTCGCGTTCAAGGAATATGACTTATGAATGTTTACGTCATGATTGTAACAATTGTTATTCTGCTGGCCTTTATTGTGCCTGGATATGTGCTTACTAAAATAAAACTTATTAAGCCTGACGCGAAAGGCACGTTGAGCAACATTTTGCTATACGTATGCCAGCCTGCGCTTATAATAAATTCCTTCTGCATTTTCGACGAGTCCGATTGGGAAAAATTGCAGAGTTGCAGCAAGCTCTCTATTCTGCAAAATTTTGCCATAACCGCCGCTATTGCCATAATTGCGATTGCATTGATTTTTGCAATATGCAAAGTGGCTTTTGCAAAACTGTTTATAAGATTGAAAGATAAAGAAACTTCAGACTTATATACATATATTGCAATATTTTCTAACTGCGCCTTTTTGGGAGTGCCATTCATTCAGATAGCGACGAACAACGATATTTTCGCGGTGCTGTACCTGATGATATTCAATATGGTATTTACGCTGACGATTTGGACGCTCGGAGTATATCTGATTACAGGTTCGACCAAGAATATAAGCTTTAAAAAAGTTGTGCTGAACCCTTCGATAATATCCACCGCCATAGCCCTGTTGCTGTTTTTCGTGCCAAAAATTAACTTCTTTATGTTCGACGGCCTCGATATAATACAGATTTTTCCGCAGTATCTGGCATATATGACTGCACCTTTATCTATGATTATCGTCGGCATATCCATGGCGACCATGCCTATTAAAAAAATCTTTACAGACAAAGGCGCATATCTTGCAGGAGCGGTCAGACTGATAGTTGCTCCAATGCTCACTCTTTGCATCTCCATCATATTTTACCTTATACTTGCAGACACCATATCCGCAGATATGCAGACGGACTATATATTTTTGGCCCCCGTAATCGCAATGGCAATGTCGCCGGCTGCCACCGTAGTTGCAATGGCTGAACATTACGAAAAGAACGTGGAATCGGCAACAATACCGTATTTATTGAATACTTTAATTTCGATAGTAACCGTGCCGTGTATTCTCACACTGTCAATGGCTCTGTGGGGAATGATTGCATAAATCGAGCTGTTTTACAGCGGTTATTTGTTTAAGAACGCCGCCTGTGCACATCAGTGCGCAGGCGGCGTTTACAATTTACGGCAAACTTTTCAGACAAAGCATATAAGCGGAGCAATTAAAATTGCCCTGCTTATATTACGCGATTATTCAAAATTCTGCATAGTCCCCACATATAGCAAAACTAATGCCGCCAATAATACTTCACAGCAAATTTAAAAAAATTCCGCGCAACAGTTTGCACGGAATTTATTCAGAAGAATGTAGCGACTTCCTGTTCAGGCTTCTCCGCAGGCTCTAACTTTTCGGCGATAAGTACGGGTCCCTTAGAGCGGTATACCGAATTGTATTCGTACGTAATCTTACCCGTAACATACAGCCAGTCACGAGTTTTAACCCCCTTTGCCGCCTGCCCGCACTTTACGGCAAAGCCGTCGTAGGCGATATCTGCCTCGCAACAGGTCATAATATATCTGCCCAGCACTATGTAGCCTGCTGGCACCTTTTTATTGACGGCCGCCATACCCTTGAAGCGCACCGTTTTGCCGACATATTCGGGCAGTTTTTCTGATACATCGCGGTAGAAGAGCGCGTAATCGGAATCCTCCACCTCTATTACAGGGGCGTTGACGTCGAAGGGGAGCGGGTCCTCTATGTCGTCAAACTCGGCTTTGCCCCCCACATATTCGTAAACTATGTCGGGGCGGCGCGAGATTGCGCGTATCACCTTGTGAAACTCTTGCTTTTCAAACTCGCCCTTAAAGCGGTTGAACACCACCATTTGCGTGAGCTGTACCTTATCGAACACGAGCTGGCGCATGTTGGCATTATAATTTAAAAACGTTGCGGCATCGAAGAACGTCATCATCTGGTTGATTACCCAGTCTTCTGGCATTGCGTCGAAGAACTGCTGCAACAACCATGTGCCGTTATATTCCACGACGACGCGCTGAGCGCGGTGCTTTTGGGCGAGCGCGGAAAGGGTTTCCCGCGTGAGCCGCTCTGCACCGTCGAGGTACTCCACCGCCACATTTTTTACCTTGAAAAGGTGAGGGGAGTACTCCTCCTCTCCCTCTTCACAGACAAGCAGCATGGTTCTTTCGCCGTTTTCCATGCGCTCATCTTCCAATGTCTCCTGTATGAATTTTGTCTTGCCCGACTCTAAAAAGCCGAGAAAGAGATATACCGAAACTTCTTCTGCCACAAAAAACTCCTGATAAAATTGAGGCGGCGCACGCCGCCCGTATTCTGTACGCAAACAACTTATGTGGTGCGCACCAACTCAAATTGGGGCGGCGATATGCCACAAATAATCATTCTGAAATAACTTACACGCCGAACAGAGAGGCAAGTTCTTCTTTGTCTATCTTACTGCCGATAACGCACAGCCTGCCTGCATACGCCGCAGAACCCGTGCGCACATCGGGCTCGCCGGGGACGTAGTCAAAGTGCAGCCAGCCGCCCTGTTTGCAGGCAACTATGCCCTTTGCGCGCAGTATGGTGCCGTATTCGACCGCGTTTGTAAGCTTTGAAAATATATCTTTAAGCTCTTCGGCAGAAAACTTTTTGGCAGTTTCCACACCCCAGCTTTCGAATACCTCATCGGCATGGTGATGTCCGTGGTGCTCATGATGATGTCCGCAACTGCACTCCTCGCCATGGTCGTGGCGGTGTTTATGGTCGTGCCCGTGGTGGTGTCCGCAACTGCACTCTTCGCCGTGGTCATGGCGGTGTTTATGGTCGTGCTTATGGTCATGTCCGCAACTGCACTCCTCTCCGTGGTCATGGTGGTGTTTATGGTCGTGCCCGTGGTGATTTCCGCAACTGCACTCCTCTCCGTGGTCATGGCGGTGTTTATGGTCGTGCCCGTGGTGGTGTTCGGCGGCGTGTTTAAGCTGTTTGAGCTGACCTGCAAGGGTATCGCTGTGCTCCATTGCGGAGAGTAGGTCTGCACCGCTGAGTTCCTGCCAAGGAGTGGTGACGAGCGTTGCCTTTGCGTTGTGCTCGCGCACGAGCTGTGCAGCGTTTTTTAGCTTGTCTTCGCCAGCCGCGTCGGTGTGCGTAAAAATTATGCAGTTGGCTGTTTCTATCTGGTCGTTGAAGAACTCGCCGAAGTTCTTCATATACATTTTGCACTTTGCGGCGTCTACCACCGCCGTGTAAGTGTTGATTTTGCAGTCGGCAAGCTCCGCGCTGTATACCGCGCGGATTACGTCTGAAAGTTTGCCCACGCCAGAGGGCTCTATAAGAATTCTGTCGGGCTTGTACTCTTCGTACACTCTTTTCAACGCCTTTGCGAAGTCACCCACGAGCGAACAGCATATACATCCCGAATTGAGCTCATTTATCTTTATGCCTGCCTCGGCGAGAAATCCGCCGTCTATTCCTATGTCGCCGAACTCGTTTTCAATCAGAACAAGTTTTTCCCCAGCATATGCCTCTATAATCAACTTTTTGATTATAGTAGTTTTGCCAGCCCCTAAAAAACCCGAAAAAATATCAATCTTTGTCATTCAGATTACTTCCTTTTAAACTTTGATTTTATTTTTCCACACTATTATATAACCCTCTTTAAAAAAATGCAAACGGGCGGCATAAAATTTACACCGCCGTCCGCCGAAAAAATTATTTTTTTCCCGTTTAGTTGCATCATATGCGCCGTCATACAGAGTAGGTTACACATTCAAAACCCGAAGCTACATTGCTGAATGCACTGACGCTGACGCTCGCAGTTTTGGGAACTTCGGCATATGTGAGAGAAGTGCAGTATGCAAACGCCATACTATATATGTTCGTACAGGACGGAGGAATATACACGCTCTGCAACCCGTTACACCCAGCAAATGCGGACGAGCCTATGGTTTGTAGCGAACTATCTTCGGCAAATACTATTTGTGTTATATTGGCAGCTGTGCTTGAATTTTGCCCATCGGTATAAGAAAACAAATTGGAAGGTATTTTGGTGACTGATGCGCCCACATACAGTGTTATGCCCTCTGCCTCCCGCCCGGCATTGCGGAAAGTTCCCGTGGCAAAATTCTCTACGGAAGCGGCAACGGCGTTGTAGTATATCTCGGTAATTTTGGTGCATCCTGAAAAAGCATATATGCCGAAAGTCTGCAATGATTCGGGGATATATAAGCTTGTAAGATAGGTGCACCCGTAAAACGCCGAAGCCCCGATAGCGGTGACATTATTGCCTATTGTTACAGTAATAATGTCTGTGTTGCCGCTGAACGCATTTGCCGCTATTTCGGTCACGGGCAGTCCGCAATATCTATCGGGAATAACAAGGTCGGTACACTCGCCGCCTTTTTCAAGCCCCGTAACTATATAGCCCGTGTCGTCGCTCGTCAGCTCATATGTAAGGGTATATGTCAATTTTTGCTCGGTGTAGGTATAGCCGCAATTTTCGCAAGTGTATGTTACGCCGTCCGTCGAAGTATAGCTATGCAACCCCGTGGCAGGAATTTCTTTATATGTGGAATAGCCGCAACGCGAACATGTTTCATATTCTTCCCAGCCAACCTCTATGCAGGTAGGCTCTTTGGCGGCAACTTTGCTTAAATCGTGGCCAAGTGCCTCTGTATATTCAATATATTCTTCGCCGCACACACATTTGTAAATTATTTCCCCTTGTTCAGTGCAGGTAGCCTCTTGAACAGTAATTGCCTCATATTCATGGGGCAATTTTTCAATTATTTCTGCCTGAACTTCATTACAATATTTGCATTTTCGCTCTTTCTTCCCTTCACTTACACAGGTTGCAGGCGTAACCTCCACCCACTCGCCGTAGGAATGTTCGGAAGGCTCAGTTTTTTCAAAAAATGTTTTTCCGCAACTCGTGCAATTTAACCTAAGCTCGCCAGCCTCAACGCAACTCGACGGAGACACGACCACCCATTCGCCCGTGTGGGAGGAGCCGTCTGCCGGAATGACTATATCGTCCGCGGTAACCTCTTTGGTCGCATCCGCGTCGAGAAAGTACCCACCGCATACCGCACAATACCAGTACTCCTCGTTGCCGTCAGCTACGCACGTTGCCGCAACATAAGACACATGTTCAAGGTTGTGAACACACGTGCTCTCCCCAGTGGTTTCTTCTTCTGTCGCTGAGTCCTCGCCACTCACTACGCCGCCAGTATTCTGCGAGTTATCCTCTTCTGCTCTGTCGGTATCTTCCACAGTGACTGTGGAATCTTCCTCAATATCGTCCTCCGAAACATTCTCCGATGAATCGGTCTGCGTCTGTTCCACGCTGAGAAGTTCCACCTCGTCTGCGCACGAGAATAAACAAAACGCCGACGCTGAAAAAGCGACGGCTATTATGAGAAGCAGAAACTTAATTTTCATCATTTGCACCTCACCCGTATAGCAGAAAGCTGAACAATACGGACTTTTTGTGTAATTATATCACAAATTAAAACAGTTATCAACAAATTAAGCAAAATTTTTTGTTATTTATAAATTTTTGTAACTTTTGCCATAAAATTAAGGGGTATAAGGTGGCTCTCACGCGTTTAATATAAATTTCTTGGGCGTAATTTAATCCACGATTCCCCCCACTTATTTTTGAGTCTTATAACGTTAACTTTTGCTCCTCATCCGTTATATTCTTAAATAATAGAATATAATTATAGTTATAGAATTTATCGGATTATCCTGCATTATATGTAAATGTATTTCAAGAAAATGCATAACATTATTATTTGCAGAATATGCGGGAGAAATCTCTATTGGCCCCTGCTGTTTCCTAGCGTATGAAATAGCTTTAGCCATTCGCCTTATATGGATAGGTTCATATATTTTTCCGCAAGCTCGCCCTATCAAATCAATTAACTTATTAATAGGGGAAACCAAATTACCTATAAATTCAGAAATTTTACCCATAAAATCTTCTCCTATATATTTTTTATAATTATGCCACACGTATCAGCAGCTATTTTGGGAAGAACTTGCGGAAATGTTGCAACATTTTTAACCATAAGTTTTCCCAAAGACTGCACTTTTGGGTATAGCCTTTTCAGCTGTAAAGCAGCAATACTATCACCCAGCTGTTTTTTCATAATAACCCCCTATCACGGCTTACTTACATTATCATATATCTAACAACCAACTTTTTCAAGGATTATAATATATATCAATCAACTTGTCAAGTTTTTTTAACGAGAAAATATTGTGCTGACATAGTCTTAAAAAATTAATCCCACGGAAAGCAATCTGCTTTCCGTGGGATTAATTTTTTTCTTCGAAAACTTCTATCAAATCTTGTTGCTGTTTGGGGGAAAGTTTGCGGAAATGTTGTAACATTTTTAACTCTGTTGCAGTTAACTCTTCTGTACCTTTCGCAATATTCAAATCAATCGCGCTTATCTTTTTTATGCCTTCCACCGCACTTAAATCTTCGGCGGATAACTCTTTGTCGTCTTTTTCTGCGTGCAACTCTACCACACTTTCCGCTGCGTTTAAATTATCTGTTTTGTTAATATATACTCTCCGTTTAGCGAAAGATTTTTTCTTCCACCCCCAAAAGGTCGTAAAGGCTCACCTCGTAGACCTCTGTAAGCTGAATCAGTAGCTCGTATGTCGGTCTGGAAACATCATTCTCCCAATCGCTGATATTTGATTGATATATTCCCAAAAGGCTGGCAACCTGCTTTTGCGACAGCCCTTTCTGCTTGCGGCACTCTTTAAAGAATTTCCCAAACTTCATTAAAAATATTTTAGCAAAAATGTGCCCTGCACATTGACAAATATGTGTAATACACATTATAATTATTGTTACACAAGATTAATATGTGCAATGCACATTTTTTTATACAACAAGGTATTTGTATATGGAATACGGCAGGCAAACCAAATCAAAAGAGCGGATACGCGAACACGGCGAGGTGTTCACCGCGGAAAGGGAAGTAAAGGCAATGTGCGACCTTGTAAAGGACGAAACCGAGCGCATAGACAGCCGCTTTTTAGAGCCTGCCTGCGGCGACGGCAACTTCCTTGCCGAAATTCTAAAACGCAAACTTGCAGTAGTGCGCAAAAAGTACGGCAAAAGTTCGCTCGACTACGAAAAAAACTCTCTGCTTGCCGCAAGCAGTATATACGGCGTGGATATTTTGCTCGACAACGTTATCGCCTGCCGCAAGCGTATGTTCGACATATGGAACGGCGAATACACCGCCGTCTGCAAAAAGGAGTGCGACGACCAAACGCGCGAGGCGGTGCGCTTTATCCTTTCGCGCAATATAGTGTGCGGCAACGCCCTCACCCTTAAATGTGTGGACGAAAGCGGCAAAGATACGGACGAGCCTATCGTCTTTTCGGAATGGGCGTTTATAACGGGCAGTATGCTGCAACGAAGCGACTACACCTTTGCAGAACTTTTACAGGAAGATAAAGACGACCTGCTATCACTCAACCGCCGCAACGACGGCGAGGGCGTGTTCAGAAATAAAAATGTAACCCACTACAAAAAGGTAATGCAAAATGGCTGAAAGTTTGTTTGACAAATTTTATAACCCCGATGTGCTGTCTTGCCTTGCAAATCTTTCTAACGATGAGGTATTTACTCCGCCCGAAATTGTTAACGCAATGCTCGATATGCTGCCGCAGAAACTGTTTGAAAATCCCGACGCCACCTTTTTAGACCCTGCCTGCAAGACGGGCGTGTTTCTGCGCGAAATTGCCAAACGACTGATAAAGGGGCTGGAGCGGCAATTCCCCGACTTACAGGAGAGAATAGACCATATCTTCCACAAACAGCTGTTTGGCATAGCCATAACCGAACTAACGAGCCTGCTATCACGCCGCGGCATATATTGCAGCAAATACCCGAACAGCGAATTTTCAGTGAGCCGGTTCGACACGGCGGAGGGCAATATCCGCTATAAACGCATAAACCACACATGGAAGGACGGTCGCTGTGTATTTTGCGGCGCGAGCCGTAAGGAATACGAGCGCGGCGAAGAGCTTGAAACTCACGCCTACGAATTTATACACACAGTCAACGCGGAGAAGATTTTTGATATGAAGTTCGACGTAATAATAGGCAACCCGCCCTATCATTTAAGCGACGGTGGCGGAACCGGGTCAAGCGCAATTCCAATATATCAACATTTTGTTTCAAAAGCGAAAAAATTACAACCGCAATTTCTGATTATGATAACTCCATCGAGATGGTTTGCCGGCGGTAAGGGGTTAGATGAATTCAGACAGCAAATGCTCAATGACAGACATATCTCGCAATTAGTTGATTATCCAAACAGTGCAGACTGCTTTCCCGGTGTTACAATAGCGGGCGGTGTAAGTTATTTTCTTTGGGAAAAAGATTATTCAGGCGATTGTATTGTTAAGAACATAAAAAATGAAATATCTAATACGGCAAAAAGAAAACTAAACGAGTTCAGCATATTTGTAAGGGACAATATCGCGATTAACATTATACGAAAAGTAAAATCAATTTCAACTAATAGCTTTGACAGCGAGGTTTTTTCGCGTAATTATTTTGGTTTAATCAGTAGTGAAAAAGGGCATAGCAAAGAAACATTACATGATGTAAAAATGTATACCTTGAATGGATTTTTATACATACAACGCAACAAATTATCTGATAGAGATAATATTTTACCAAAATATAAAGTTATAATGACAAAAGCAATGTCGGGTGGAAATAAACCGTTATCGGACGGGAGCTACCAAGTAGTGTCAACGATAAAAGTTTTAAACCCTTATGAAGTATGCACCGAAACATATTTGATTTTGAAAGTATTTGATAACGTTGAATACGCAAATAATTTATGTAATTATATAAGAACAAAATTTTTTAGATTTTTATTGCTTCAAACCTTGACTTCAATAAATATATCAAAAGAAAAATTTTGTTTTGTACCAATGCAAGACTTTTCAAAACCGTTGACAGATGAAGAGTTATATAAAAAATACGATTTAACACAAGAAGAAATTGACTTTATTGAAAGCATAATAAAGCCCATGGAGTAAGTATATTTTTGCCCTTACAATAATGACAGTTCACTGTCAAAAAAATCTGCTATACTTATATTGCGACAAGTGCGCTTTGGTCAAGTCGTTTGAGAAAAGTTGTCGTTTAGACGACAACTTTTTCTGCTATAATATTATTGCAAAAATAAATAAAGGAGGATATATGATAATGGATAGTACATTTCAGCGCTATGCTATCGAATACATTAACGGTGAAGAGAAGAAAAATCTTGCACATGACTTGGTTGATTGCTTTACTTACGGCTCTTCGCAGCTAAATCTTCAACTGCACAATCTTGTAAATATCTTTGCCAACGCAGAAAAATCCGCCACTACTATAAAAATGATAATGGGATATTGACCACATGCCGCAGGAATTTTTTACTCAAAGACCGCAGGTTAACCCCACCATATATGCCTACGAACTTAAAGACGTGCCCTCGCACAAGGGCTATTTGAAGATAGGCTATACTGACAGGGATGCCGAAACGCGCGTCAAGGAACAACTGCATACTTC
Organism: uncultured Clostridia bacterium; assembly: GCA_965120485.1. Classification (GTDB taxonomy): domain Bacteria; phylum Bacillota; class Clostridia; order Christensenellales; family Borkfalkiaceae; genus Coproplasma. The sequence goes on along the minus strand of CBCPNG010000008.1, from coordinate 15,091 downwards.
CGCCGTGGCGTACCGCATAGTACTCACCGAGAGCGCAATGCGCAACGACGGCAGCTGTCTTACCGACCACGACATACATAAATACCTTAAATCGCGCGGCGTTCACGCTCTGAACGAGGGCACCGACACAAACGAGTGGTATAAGTGTACGGCAGATGTTGTAAAGCAGGCGATAAACGCCGTTCGCGACGGCATATATACAGACGAAGGGCGCTCAAATACCTTTAAAATGCGCCCCGAACAGGTGGTTGCCGTACAGAGGACAATGGACTTTTTCGCCAAGGCGAAAGAGGACGAGCCGAACAAAGCGCCCAAGTTTTTGTGGAACGCAAAAATGCGCTTCGGCAAGACGTTCGCCGCCTATCAGCTTGCAAAAAAGATGGGCTTTAAGCGCGTGCTTGTACTCACATTCAAACCCGCGGTAGAGAGCGCGTGGCGCGAGGACCTTTTAACACACGTCGACTTTGAGGGGTGGCAGTTTATATCCAACAAAGACGCGCACGATAAAAAAATCAACATAGACGAACAGTACGCGCTAGCGGATAAGAGCCGCCCAATCATAGTATTCGGTTCATTTCAAGACCTTTTGGGCAACAATGAAAACGGCGGCATTAAGGCAAAGAACGAGTTTATTCACAGCGACAACTGGGATATAGTAATCTTTGACGAGTACCACTTCGGCGCGTGGCGCGAGAGTGCGAAAAAGCTGTTTGAAAACCCCGACGAAGAGGCAGACAGCGATTTTGACTACGAAAAATATAAACGCGACGAGGCAGACAACGCCTTTAACGAAACATTTCTGCCGATTACCACAAACTACTACCTCTACCTTTCGGGCACGCCATTCCGCGCGATAAACAGCGGCGAATTTATAGAGGACCAAATATATAACTGGACGTATTCAGACGAACAGCGCGCAAAGGAGAGCTGGATAGGCTCAAACAACCCCTACCTTGCACTGCCGCGCATGGTGCTTATGACCTACCGCATACCCGAAAGCATACGGCAGATTGCCGTGCAGGGCGAGTATGACGAGTTCGACCTGAACGTGTTCTTTTCGGCAACGGGCAAGGGTGAGAACGCGCACTTTGTATACGAAAGCTATGTGCAGAAGTGGCTCGACCTTATCCGCGGCTCTTATCTTCCGTCGAGCGTGGACGACTTAAAGCTCGGACAGGACAAGCGTCCGCCCATGCCCTATTCTGACGTGCGCCTTTTGAACGTACTCACTCACACGCTGTGGTTCTTGCCCAACGTGGCAAGCTGTCAGGCAATGGCTAACCTTTTAAAACAGCGGCAGAATACCTTTTATCACGACTACCGCATAAACGTCTGCGCGGGCGCGGAGGCAGGCATAGGCATGGACGCGCTGCGCCCCGTGCAGGCGGCTATGCGCGAGCCGCTTAAAAGCAAGTCTATCACCCTTTCGTGCGGCAAGCTTACAACGGGAGTTACCCTCCGCCCGTGGACGGGTATATTTATGCTGCGCAATTTGAAGTCGCCCGAAACTTACTTTCAGGCGGCGTTCCGCGTGCAAAGTCCGTGGGAAGTTATCGACGACAACGGCAACAGGCGCATTATCAAGCAGGAGTGTTATGTGTTCGACTTTGCGCTCGACAGGGCGCTTCGGCAGATTTCCGACTATTCCTGCCGCCTCAACGTGGAAGAGAGCAACCCCGAAAAGAAAGTTGCCGAGTTCATTCACTTTTTGCCCGTGCTTGCCTACGACGGCAGCACCATGAAACAGATAAATGCGCAGGACGTTTTAGACATAGCCATGGCAGGCACAAGTGCAACCCTGCTTGCCAAGCGTTGGGAATCGGCGTTGCTTGTAAACGTTGATAACCAAACTCTTTCAAGACTTATGAGCAACCAGGACGCGCTCGACGCGCTGATGAAGATAGAGGGCTTCCGCTCGCTGAATCAGGACATTGAAACGATAATAAATAAGTCTGAACACGTAAAAAAGGCAAAAAAAGAGGGCGAAGAAAAACTTACGCCCAAGGAAAAGAAAGAGCTTACGGAAGCCGAAAAAGAATATAAGTCCAAGCGCAAGGAGATACAGGAAAAGCTGATAAAGTTTGCAACGCGTGTGCCCGTGTTTATGTACCTGACCGACTACCGCGAAATGTCTTTAAAGGATGTGATTACGCAGTTAGAGCCAGGTCTGTTTAAAAAGGTTACGGGACTGAACGTGAAGGATTTTGAGCTGTTGTGTTCGCTCGGCGTATTCAATGCGCCGCTCATGAACGACGCAATATTTAAATTTAAGCGATACGAAGATTCCAGTCTTTCCTATACGGGCATACAGAAACAGATTTCCGACGAAATCGGCGGTTGGGACACGGTGATACGCCGCGAGGAGTACGAAAGACTATTTTACAACCAACAGGCAACCATGCGAGCGCCCGACTTTGGCGCGCTTGCCGAAGATTTTGACCCCGCAGACGAGATTGCTTTTACTGATACGGAACAAGAGGAACATGAGTTTGAGGACAGTCTGAATCATGGAGTGGTGAAAGGCGGCAAGCGCGAGGTTGGCGCAGACAAATCAATGCAAGGAGCGGCGCAAGGCAGCGCTCAACAATCAGCACAGGGCGGCGCGCGCACTTCCTTTGCAAAATCTGTATATACCACAGTCGCCAAACTCGCCAACGATGATAAAGAGCCAGACCTGACTGCGGTTGTTGTCGGCGGCACGGTTATTCACGCCAAATTCGGCGAGGGAAAAGTCGTGAAGATTGATAAGCGCAGAGCGTACATACACGTAGCCTTCTCCGTCGGCGAAAAAACTTTCGGTCTCCACAACGCCTTCAAAATAGGCTTTTTAAAATTGAAGTAATTTTATAAAAAGGGCAAGGAGAAATTTCCTTGCCCTTTATATATATAGTAGCAGTAAACTTTGTCGTTCTTGCTTGTCTCCGCGTATGAAGTCATGAGCGCACTACCTTATCGCAATATATGTATTATCACCCGAATAGCGGGCATACTACCGCTTTCATTTGATTTGTTATTAATTTATAGTTCTCTTATTTGAATCCTCCCAACTTGCAGGATGATTTCCTTCGGTAAAGTTCTGGTTATTATTTATAGAAAAAACAGTGCTTCTTGATATATAGTTAGTTACATCGCTTCTTAAATTTTTCGTACAAAGATTTATAATATAATCAGGATTTAATGCTTCCAGGCGTAAGTTTAAATCGTTAGCTCCACCATTGAAACAGCTACGCCAATTACGATTACGCAAAGATTTATTTTTTGATAAAGTAAGGAAACGCCCTAAACTACATTGATATTGAACAGAATTTATTAAGACAACGGCCAACTTATTGTTCGAACTACTGAGAGCGCGAAATTTTTTAGAATTCTTTAATGCCGAAGAAAAGTGTTCAGCAAAGAGCTTACCTGTCTTTCCTAAAGCTAGACCAAGTGCTTGCCCTGTAATTGGATCATATTCATTAGTATGAGGACTTTCCAAAATAACCACAATCTTTCTTTGAATGCTGTTATTTATACTATAATAATTATTCGTTAGTAGATAATCAATATTTGTTCTTGTTTTGTCAGGATGGAAAATGCCTTTATCCAAGTACCCGACTAATTGGTCTGGACATGCATTATTATTAATAGGGGTACTATTATTTTGTATATTTTGCTGAATGTGAGATGCGAAATTAAAATTAAGCAAATAATTAATCATTATTATACTCCACTAAATAAGATAAAACATTTACAATATTAAGTCACAACAGTATCTATTATTTTAATCAATTCAAACACATCTTTGAAATATCTTTTTATTTGCGTAAATGATACACTTGTGGTTTTGCCGTGCGCAAAAGCGTGTCTATGAATAAGGCGCTATCTGTCGTTTCCCGCAGAGAGAACCTTCGGCAGGCAATGCTCGCGCGACATGTTGTTTTCCTGCAACTAAATTATCCAATAATAAAAATAATTCGAACGTCTTACGAATAGTGAGGAAGTTCGAATTATTCCAAAGTGGCTGGGGCGAAGTGATTTGAACACCCGAATGACGGAGTCAGAGTCCGTTGCCTTACCGCTTGGCGACGCCCCAATATAATTTAACGCCCATCGGGTGCGCTTAGGCACACCCCCTGCGAACATTACTCACATATTATATAGGACAAATCGAAAAAATACAAGCAATTTTGCCTTTTATAATAAAGTTTTTATAAAGCTAAGGGTAGGGCGGCAATACCGAATGACAGCTCGTTGTCTTGGCAATATACCTCGCGCCGCGCGCCCACCTGCCTACGGATGCGTAATCTTAGGTTAGCCCCCCTCTCCTCTCAAAGCAAAGAATAGCGTTCAAACAGCTATCTGCGCAAGAATATCCCTTCGTAAACGCTATTCGGCAAATAATATTATAACGGCAATATTCTTCATATAAAGCAAACTGACCAACAACTAAGGTTTATTGAGCCAGTTTCCTTATGTAGCGCCGTAAGCTGGGTATTATCAACATTGTTTAAGACTAAAACTAAAACGCCTCGCCAAGGTTTTTCCTCGGCAGGGCGGATTTTTCAATGTTTCAATAACTTCAAATATCTTTTTAAGGCGTCACGCCAATCGGGAAGAGGTGTGAAGCCGTTTTGCACAAGCTTGCTCTTATCTAACCTGCTGTTGAACGGGCGGCGGGCCTTTGAAAGGCCATATTCCGCCGTGGTTACGGGAACAACCTTGGTCGCATACCCTGCCTGCCTGTAAATTTCTACGGTGAAATCGTACCAACTTATATATCCGCCCTCATTCGTTGCGTGATAATAGCCGTACTTTTCCGTTTGTATCATGTCCACAAGCAACCTCGCCAAGTCGTAAGTATACGTCGGCGTGCCTATCTGGTCGTTTACCACACGCACCGTATCGTATTTTTTCCCGACCGAAAGCATTGTCTTTATAAAATTATTACCATTAAGTCCGAATACCCACGCTATACGCACAATGAAGTACTTTTCGAGCAGTTCAGCTACGGCGAGTTCGCCCTCTAACTTGGTTTTGGCGTATACGCTGAGCGGATTGTAATCTTTACAGTCAGCCTGCCACGGCTCTGTGCCCTGCCCGTCGAACACGTAATCGGTGGATATATACATCATCTTGCAGCCGAGTTTTTTACAGACTTCGGCCATGTTGCGCGTGCCGTCTGCGTTTACCGCGCGCACTTTTGGTATATTCTCCTCGTCCTCGGCGGCGTCTACCGCCGTCCACGCCGCGCAATGAATGACCGCATCAGGCTGGGTTTGACTTATTACTCTGTCTACAGTCTTCGCATCCGTAATATCCATTTCGGCTCTGCCAACACCAACAGCTGTATGCCCACGCTTCGTCAACTCATTTACCACATCGTAGCCGAGCTGCCCAGTTACTCCTGTAACCAATATTTTCATATTTTACCTCTTCATATGTATGCCATCACCTGTTTACACCAACAGAAAAATTCACGTCGCTTTTAGCAAGTGTGGGCGCTTTTGTATCTTTAATAGAAATTATAGGGTTAGTGATACCCCAATTTATATTTATTTCCGGGTCGTCCCAGGCGATTGCCCTATCCAGTTCAGGGTAATACAATTCGTCGACCTTATACAAAATCTCACAGTTATCTTCAAGCGTGATAAAAGCATGTCCAAATCCAGAAGGTATCCAAATCTGCTTTCTGTTTTCGGCAGACAGCTCTACTCCCACCCATTGCTTGAATGTAGGGGAGTCCTTTCTTAAATCTACGGCATAGTCCATTACCCTGCCCCTGACGCAGCGCACGAGTTTTAACTGGGGCTTGGGATTGTTTTGAAAATGTATTCCCCTTATCGTCCCTTTTTTTAAAGAATAACTATGATTATCCTGCACAAAAACGGTATTTATGCCATGCTGGGCCATTGTTCTTGCAGAATATGTTTCGCAATAATAACCCCTGAAATCTTCAAAGTAAGTAGGCTCTATAATTTTTACTTCCGGAATTGCCAACTCTGTAATTTTAAGCTCTGCCATAATTTACCTCCTTACGGCCTCTAAAAGTTGCGCTTGTTTTTTTATGTCGGCGTAATTTGCAGTGCGCGCCAACTCGTCTGTAATACATTTATAAAAACATTCGATAGATTTTTTAAAGCTATCGTCCGCAGACAATTCAACAACGCTACGCTCATCACCGATTATCACCTCGGCCGAAGGGACAAATCCCGCCGGAGCCGTAAGTATTCTGTTTGTGCGGATTATACCCTTACTTCCCCAAATCTCCAGCTCGCATTTATAAGAATTATCCATACCGAATGCGACCTGCGCGACAACGCCGCTGTCATTTTCCAAAGTGGCGTTGCCGTATAAATCTACTGTGTAACCAGCAGGCACGTTAAGGCGACCTGTTTTTACTTCGGCAGTTCCGCCGAGCAACATATTTGCAAGTTTGAGTGTATAGCCGCCGCAGTCAAGCAAAGCGCCGCCGCCAAGCTGTTTGTTATACCTGAAATCACCCTCGGCACGTTTGGGAAAACCGAAAGCTATTCTGTATAATCTGACATCGCCGATAACTCCGTTATTGACCATAGCATTAATTTCACTTATCTGCTTGTGGAATTTAAACATATAATTTTCGTGTAATGCCAGATTATTCGACGCCGCCAAAGAAATTAGCCGTTCGGTATCGGCGAGTTCAGTGGTAAACGGTTTTTCAAGAAAGACGTGTTTACCGTTTTCAAGAGCGATTTTTGCCCATTTATAATGAAGCGCAGGAGGCAAGGGTATATATATTGCGTCCAACTCATCAGATGTTACAACATCTTTGTAAGATGAAAAAACTTTGCCGCCATATGTTTCGCAAAATTGATATGCCTTTGAACTTGCATCGGAAACGACCTTATCTTTTACACCTTTGTCGCCTTCCACTTCAGATTGGCCTACATGCCCCACACCTATATATTCAAAATTTTCTGACGATTGCAACGCAGGCATAAATCTGCGATAAGCTATTTCAGCAGGGCATATCACACCTAATCTTATTTTCGCCATTTTCACCACTCCATTACAGATAACAAATTCCTGAGCTGAATATTAAGGCAATTATTCACCTGTACAAGTTTATTGAGCGTTTTATAATCTACCCAGAAATATCCTTCAGGCAGTTCATTCAAAAAATCATCTACTTCGATTATAAGATTTCTGTTCTGCTCGCAATAGAATCTGCCGCCCTCTTCAGAGAGCATTGTATCAAAAACAATTCCTTTGCCAGAAGAAATGATTTCATCAAAAAAGTCATCTACGCAAGTATTTTTCTCTTCATTGAAATACTCGCGCTGAACGGAAGGCCCAAGCTCCATTTTATCGAAACACCCCACTTCACCCGTGGCGCGCACGAGGAGCTCTTTTACGCCATTATGTACCCTTGTAAAAAGCGCAAAAGTTGCGGGTCCCGAAGCTTCAAAGAGCGGCTGGCTCCAACGGCTAACCTCCCTGCCCTCTATCTCTATATCACAAAATACAATTTTAAAGCTGTACCCACCATCGCGGACAAACTCATCGCCCTTCATATGCCATGTCGTCAATGACATTAAGGGAACGAGTTCCGTAACGCTCTCTTCAAACATCTTATAATTATTTATATAGTTATACACTGCGCTGAAATTATCGCGCCCGTTACCCTCCATCGCCGAACGGTACAGCGCGATATCTTTGAAATTGCCCGCCTGCGTCATCCACGACGCAGGTATACAGGAGAGTACGGTTCTCGTATCCATATTCACAAAGTTATCGTGGTGCATGAGCTGTTTTATCTGCGTAAGCGTCATCCAGCAGAAATTAGGCAATACTTCAATTTCTTCGTCAATTTCAATTATTATGTTGCGGTTTCTTTTGCCGAAGAAACGGGACGATTGTTCAGACTGTATCTGATCCACAATAATTCTGTACCTTTCGGCATTTATGAAATAATTTAAATATGAAGGCACCCCCCCCCGTGCTTTTTTGTAAAATTTGATTTCGTTGCCTGAATAGTCGGGGAAATCTGAATTTTATTTATGTTGCCGGGCTCTATTTTCGCCTGCATAAGATAGTGCATTTCCCCGTAAAATTTTTTGCAAATAATGCCGAGATAACCTATCTCATTCTGCAATATTACGGGCTGTTCGAGGATGACCTTTCCGTCAAGCTTTTTTTGTAAACCCGTTATCTGAAAAAAACTTCTGTTCTTGTTTTCTATACACCCTGTTTCATCGTTATAAAACCAAAAACCAGATTGCTCTAACCCAATTTTATTTATGGAAACATAGATACTTTTATTCAGATTAAGCACCCATGAAAAAATTTCTTCGGTAGAATTTATCGGCATGGTCATCGCCCTCCATACATTTTAGCATAATAGTTTTTATAATCACCGCTTACTATCTCTTCCCACCACTGCCTGTTTTCGAGATACCACCGCACAGTCTTTTTAATGCCGTCAGCAAACTTTGTTTCGGGAAGCCAGCCCAGTTCTCTATGTATTTTAGTAGGGTCTATGGCATACCTTCTGTCGTGACCCTTGCGGTCGGCAACATACTTGATAAGACTTTCGGGCTTTCCGAGTTCTTTTAATATCAGCTTGACTATATCTATATTCGCCATTTCATTGTGCCCGCCGACGTTATACACCTCGCCGACCTTACCGTTATGTATAATCAGGTCTATGGCGCGGCAGTGGTCCTCCACATACAGCCAGTCGCGCACGTTTTTGCCGTCGCCGTATACGGGCAGGCTTTCGTCTGCCAGCGCGCGCGTTATCATGAGCGGTATCAGCTTTTCGGGGAAGTGGTACGGGCCGTAGTTGTTTGAGCACCGCGATATGGTCACAGGCATGCCATAGGTGCGGTAATATGCCTGAACCAACAGGTCTGCCGAGGCCTTGCTCGCCGAATACGGGCTGGAAGTGTGCAACGGAGTATGTTCGGTAAACATAAGGTCGGGGCGGTCGAGCGGAAGGTCGCCGTACACCTCGTCGGTAGACACTTGGTGAAACCTCTTCACGCCGTACTTTTTTGCCGCGTCTAACAGCGTCTGCGTGCCAAGGATATTGGTGACAAGAAAGAGCTGTGGATTCTCTATGCTCCTGTCTACATGGCTCTCTGCAGCAAAGTTAACTACTATATCGAATTTCTCCTTTGCAAAAAGCCCGTCAACTACTTCCTTATCGGCAATATCGCCCTTTACAAAGCAAAAATTCGGGTTTTTAAGCACGCCATCGAGCGTGGAAAGATTGCCAGCATAAGTTAGTTTATCGAGGCATACTATGCGGTAATCGGCGTGTGCGGACAGCATGTAATGCACAAAATTCCCACCGATAAATCCTGCGCCGCCTGTAACTAAAATTTTCATAATACTTACTCCTTATCGTTAACCAATGCGTAAAGGTGTTTGCCATAGGGCGACTTTCCGTAGAGCTTGGCAGCTTCAAGCACTTTGTCTTTGCCAATCCACCCTTGGTTATAGGCTATTTCCTCGGGTACGGCTATAAGGTTACCTACGCTTGTTTCTATAACCCTAACAAATTCCCCTGCGGCGGCGAGCGATTCCATTGTACCCGTATCCAGCCAGGCATAACCACGCTTCAAAGTAATCACATTTAAAATGCCTTGTTCGAGATATTTCCTGTTGAGGTCAGTTATTTCCAGCTCTCCGCGTGCAGAGGGCTTTATACTTTTTGCGTATTCGCATACTTTTTTATCATAGAAATAGAGACCTGTTACGGCAAAATTCGATTTGGGAGCAGTAGGTTTTTCTTCAAGGGATATTGCCTTGCCATTTTTATCAAGCTCGACTACGCCAAAGCGTTCAGGATCGTGCACCATATATCCGAATATGGTAGCTCCATCTTTAATTGCAACGGCACGTTTAAGGTGCGCAGTCAATAATGCGCCATAGAATATATTATCCCCTAAAATAAGTGCACAACGGTCGCCACCGATAAATTCTTCACCTATTAAAAATGCCTGCGCAAGGCCGTCGGGCGAGGGTTGCTCTTTATATGTAAGATTAATTCCAAATTGGCTTCCGTCACCCAAAAGCCGCTCGAAATTGGGCAAATCCTGTGGGGTGGAAATTATAAGAATATCCTTTATCCCCGCCAGCATGAGCGTTGTAAGCGGATAATATATCATCGGTTTATCATAAACAGGCAATAGTTGTTTGCTTACCACTTTGGTTATAGGGTGCAGTCTTGTGCCACTGCCGCCTGCAAGTATTATTCCCTTCATTTTTTACGCCTTCTTTTTCTTGAATAAATTTCGTAATTTTCGAGGAAAGAAAGTAATCATTCTTCCCACTTTAAAAGATAGTGAATTGCGCAGAGTGTAATAGTCGCCTAACAGTTTTGTTTTTTCGCGCTCTGATTTTAAACGTGACTGCCTCTCTTGGTGCAATTTGTCCTCTGATTTTTTAAGCGCAATCTTAAATTGCTCTTCATTTTTTAAATAGGTTAGCCTCGCAACCTGCATTTCGTCTTGAAGCTTATCCGTTACACCTTTAAACCACGCAATCTCTTTATTTCCATTATCCTTTTCTTCTCCTAATTTTTTTAACGCCTCATCCCTTTCTTTACGCAGTTGACTTTTAGATATATCGTTATATTGTTTCCTTTCAATTTTACGCCCAAGCAATATACGCGCCATTCGCTCTAAAATATCAAAGAAATCAAGGTCTTGGAAATAGGGATGTTTAAATTTGTTTGGATTATCACAGAAAAATTTTGTCCACTCCACAGCATATTTCAGATAGAGTTCAGCATCCGTTTCTTTGTCACCTAAATCTTCGCTCCAAATTTGCTTTACATAATCTTTCCAACAGTCTGTGATGCCAAGGAAATAGTTTCCAATAGTTCTTTCACATGGTAAAAAATTTAGAGAGCCGTCTATAAAATAATAGTCGGCCTGTTTCATCTGATTTATTAAGCACTGAGGACGAATTGTTTGATGGTCTACTCGTGTTATAATATCTATCCTTGTATTAGGTTTTGCAAACAGATTAAAATGGCTTGTTGTTCCCAAAGTAGTTGCAATCGCCTCAGCATTAGCTACAAGAGCAATCTGTTTATACAGCGGCAACAATTCGGGAATTATTACCTCATAACCATGCTGTCTATACCATTCTTCGTAGTAACTTTCATTTATAGACAGTGAACCACCACTATTATAATTACTTTTGGATATGTATATCTTTTTAGGAAGAGTTTCGCCTGAACAATGGGCAAGTACATTTTTTACAATAAAGTTATACACACATTCCCATTTATCTGTGTAGCCAACCCAACTGTGGGCGGCCTCTTCGGGCACGATAATTTTAGCAAATTGCGTGGGTTGCTCTATAAATAAAATTCGTTCCCTTGCTATGCCCAAGAGGTCGAAAAATTCCCATAAGTAATCTTTCCACCCCCACACATTTAATACAAAAACAAACCGCAATTTGCTGTTTGGATTTTCTACATGCCACCAAAGCCTTGTCAAAGAATCAAGTATCATGTGTCCAAAATGCGGCAGAAGAACACCGCCGAAAACAACTATTTCGTCAATAGATTTAAGACTGCTTTTATCTACGGTATAAGCTGAACCTATGCCACCCCAACCAGGAGGATTTCTATATTCCCTAAAAAGCCCACCTTTAAAATTAAATTCGCTGTCGCAAACGCCGCCCGAAGTGCCCTTGCAAGGAAGCACTATTCCGTTTTGCACCTCAAAAACTTCGGGCAACTTTTCTATATGATAATTAGTATTTACTACCTTTTCCCAGTCCGCTTTATTGCGGACAAATAACCTCTCGCCCATATAGATTTAAAATCTTCCTCCGTGTTTATTTTTTATAAATAGCATTAAATACTCTTTCGCAGTTGTTTTTATCGTTGAAGGGGAACGTGTTTTCTATTCTTTCTGCATATTCGTCCTTTAATTTACAGCCGTCTTTTATATAGGAAATTAAGGTTTTTACCGTGCTGTCTAAATCGGTGCAGACTTCGCCAAAACCGTCTTTTTCGTACTCGAAATAGCCCTTGTCGTATGAGTGCGCTCCGCTAAAAAACATTTCGCTATCAAATTGGCAATAGACGACGGGCTTTCTTAAATAGGCAAAATCGAACGCCACAGAAGAATAATCGGTTAAAAGCAAGTTACTTTCTGCAAACACGCCGCTATATTTGGTATTCATGTCTAAAACTTCTACGCCAGCAGGTATATTAAACTGCTTGATATATGCCTGATATATGTTGGGGTGTGGCAAAAAAACTATTTTATAGCCGTGCTCTTTTGCGGCGTTTAAAAGCCTTGAATCATTGAGCAGTGAATTATAAAATTTAAAGTAGTCGGTTTCATCAAAGTGTTCTATCGCCGTCCACACGCCGCCGTCATTTATGCCGTTAAGGTAGTGCCTCCATGTCGGCATAATGGCAATCTGTTTTTTCGGAGCGTTATATAATTTATCGTATCTGGGAAAGCCTGTAAGTACAATATTTTGTTTATCATAAAAATAATTGCCGTTCAAGAATGACTGATATTCTGCATTTGTTACAGTAATTAGTCGATATATACTTTTATTATATTTGTTTAGCCAATCAGAAACATCGTCTTTCGTTACACCATGTTGCAAAAACACATACTTCTTTTTTACAGAAATATCCCTTAAAGCAGTTATTCCCCCCAATGGTCTGATTGTAAATTCTTCTCCATTAGACGCTACTACTTTATCACACTTCACATAATGCAGTTTATGTTTTGCGCTTAAAATATCTGTGACCTTGCCGCACCGCTTTATTCGCTTATAATCGGGGGTGTTTTTATGTATTAAAAATTCTGCTTTAACCTCCCTTTTTCTGTATTTACGCAGGTATTCAAAAAAAGCTTCGCCGTTATCGTCGGCTTTATTTACCCTGTCAAAGACAAGCCAATATTCTTTATGTTTGAATAATTTATAAAAGCAGTAATAAAGACGAATAAGTCCTATTTTGAATTTATGTTTTTTTATCAGCTCTGCCTGAAATTTCAGTTCAAATGAAAGGCGTTTGAAAAAACTGCTTGGAATTACATGCAGTTTTTTATTTTCATACCAAATAGTTCTATTGCCGCTTGAATAATACGAATTTTTATATTCTGTACTGATTGGCGCATATTGCCCAAAGGATATATTATTCCTTGCAATTTTAACTTTTTTTAATATACAAAAAAACTCTATGTTAGTCTGCGCGTTGAATAATTTAACATCACCTTTAAATCCGACATCTCTATATACGGGAATGCCGTATCTTAACCTTTTATCATTATTGCGGTCAAATATCCTGCAATAAATTTTTCTTTTTCCCGTTGAAAGATAAATCCTTATCGGCATATTATCTGGAATACCATGAAACCTCATAAATCCTTCGATATGCAACATATCTCCACGAAATTCAATAATTTCAATCTTGGTATGCCACCATGAAACCCTATGAAATATTCGTTTGTTATAACCCAAACAAATATTCCCTTTTGCTTTGATTAAATCAGGCAGTCTGCCATATTTTTTTTCAAGCAAAAATACCTTATGGTCAACAAAAAGCAAATCATGGAACATGATATTTTTATCTGTGATATATTTTACAGGTTCAAAAAGTAATTCCTGATATCTTTGCCATTGTTCATCGTCAAAAAAATCAGGCTTTTCAGGATTTGCCCTTAACCGCCAGCATAATTCATTCAGTAGCAAATTCTGATAATAATCATTGAATTTTATATCGTAATTATCTGTTATTTCGGTCAGATAATTATAGAGCCTATCCACCACAGCAAAATAATAGTTTTCATTATCTTTGGAAGATTGCGTAGCACTGCTTGAACCAGCGGCTCTGCTTCTATAATAATATATAGCGTCTGTAACTACGCCCAAAGTCATTTTACCTGCAAGAAATTCAGAACAAAACTTTACGTCTTCGCCGATTTGCAATAAAGTATCGAATTTTATATTATTGATTGCCGTTCTTTTAAAAAAACTGCTGTTTACATTTTTTAAAAGAAATTTAGGTTCTTGAAATAAGTCAATAACTCTGTTGCCGTTTTTAAATTTATCATTTAAATAATGTCCGCCAGTCTTTCCCTCAAAATAATGCAGGGGGACTGTAACAATATCTGTTTCATCGTAATGCTGTTCAAAAAAATTATATACATTATCAAAAGACTCAGGCGAAAATTTGTCGTCGGCGTCGAGGAAGTTTATGTACTTGCCCGTAGCAACCTCTATACCTGCATTGCGCGCAGAGGAAACACCGCCGTTTTCTTTATGGATGACAACGATATTTTCAGGGTATTTTTTTTGGTATTTATCGCAAATTGCCCCAGTGCCGTCTGTGGAGCCGTCGTCCACCAATATAAGCTGTATATTCTTTTTAAAACCTATGGTTTGCTTTATGACGCTATCTATCGCTTCGGCAAGATAGAGCTCGACATTATAGGCGGCTGTCACCACAGAGAATAAAAAGTTTTTGCTCATTTTACACCTCGCATTGTTTTGATAATTTTTTGGATACATGGATGCATAAATGCATACAATTTAATCATTGTTTTTTTATCTTTGAGTTTTTTTATAGTTATGCCGTGTTTTTTGTGAATTGCCTTTAATTCACAGGAAAGTTCGTTTAATTTGTTGCCTTTTAAAACGTAAAAATCATTCCTTAAAAATTGATATTCCCACACCGAAAATTCGTCTTTTATGGCAGAAAAGTTGGTATTCTTTTTAAGAACGGAGATTATCTTATCCAAAAGCAAAAGGTGATTGCGGCAATGCAGTACGCTGTCGCTCAAAAATCGTGACATAGCCGAATTGAACCTTAAATAGTTGTAGCAATACAGCTTATCAGAGATAAATTTCGTTACCTTTGCAATAGGATAGGCGGTGAACTGAAACAGATTGTCTTCGCCGAGAGAAATTTCTTCGTCAAAGGCAATGCTGTTTTGCCGCAAAAAATCTGTGCGGTATGCGCAGTTCCACACATAGGGGCGCGCACCCTTCTCACTGAAAAGTATGTCGGGGTGAAAGCCTTTGTAAATTACATTCCGCGGTGATATATCTTCGAGCACATAGTCGGCGCTGTGGTTTATTA
>CBCPNG010000007.1:0-55787 GCA_965120485.1 uncultured Clostridia bacterium | reverse complement strand
TAAAAATTAAAGCGCCGCAATATTGCGGCGCTCTCTCTTTGTACTAAATATTTTAATGCGGCTGTTTTAGTTGCCGTCCGCATTATCTGTTTCTGTTGCAGTCTCTGTTGGCAGGGAATCAACTTTGTCTGAATAGCGGCTGTTTACAAATGCGCTTGCCTGAATTTTTGTAACATGCGCTATAAATGATTTTGCCGAAAATACTATTGCGCCTGCGGCAATGGCGATTGCAATGTCAGCAAACACGAAGGAGTTATACGCAAGACTGTAAATCCACACGTTGTCCATTGTGGAGTATTCCGAAAAGGCGAATACGCCTGCAAACACGTGGGAGATAAAGCGCAGTACGCTTGCCGCTATTGCGCCAAGCGCAAACTTTACCTGCGGCAGTTTTTTCAGTTTCTTCACGCGCGAGAACATGCCTGCAAGTCCTATTGCCGAAAATGCTATGGGGTAGTCTAAAAGGAATTGTGCGGGGTGAATGAACCATATACCCTGCACGGCTTGCAATATGCCGTATGCAAAGGCGGCAAGCACTCCCTTGCGCACGCCGTACATATAGGAGTATATCATCAGCGGAAGCAGAGAGGCGAGAGTAAGCGAACCGCCATAGGGCATCCCGAAGAACTTTATATAGGAGAGCGCAAAGCTCATTGCAATACAAATGCCTGCATACGCCAGCGATTTAGAGTTAAAGCCCTTCTTTTCGCCCCTGCCGAACAGCCATGCGAGTACCGCAACTACGGCTATAATCGCCACTGCGCACACATAAAGCATCACGTTTTCACTTGTAGAAATCTCTGCGCCGTTATTGTATTCGGCTTCGCCCGAAGCGAGGTATACTACAAGACATGCGAGCAGGGCAACCAGAGTTGCGCCGAACGCAGCCGCAAAGGATATAAGAGCTATTTTAAAGGACTTTTTGCCAAACAGCGAGGTAACGTAGCTCGCTATAATTCCTATCACTACCACCGCGCCGAGAATTATCGAGGGAATGAACACGTAGCCGAGTATTCCGTCGTAAGAGGTGTAGCCTTTTTCAAAAATTTCAGCTATCCCAAGCGAAAACATTGTGACAATCACCGTCAGCACAAATCCGCCTGCAATAAACAATGCGTGTTTTACATACGCGCCAAAGCCTTCGGGCTTTTTAAGTTTTACCGCAATCCCCACGGCAAGCAAAATTACTACGAGTGCGATAGCAAGGAACAGGAATACGTATGTAAACAGAGTGGTGGCGTATTCCGTCCACACATCCTCATACAGGTAGCCGTCGTCACTTCCGCTTATGTAGGAGCTTAAAAGTGAAAAGTTCATAAACAATATCCCTCTACCGCCGAAAATATTAAAGCCGCCCCCCAATCTGTGCAGAAAAGGGGACGACCTGCTAATTATAAGGTCTTTGTACTATCGCTCAAGTATTACCTTGCCGATTCAAAGGGTATAATCTCAGCACACAACAAAATTTTGCGGCACCCCCGACGGTATTTAAATGTCAGTTACGGTTCTTCGCCGTTCTTTTAAATTATATGTAAAACGTAGCCCCAAGTCAATTGAAATTATAAATAAAATGTATTATAATTAAGGGAGCGCCCCGATATTCAGGCGCAAGCAGGAGATTTAGCTATGACGTATAATTTTTTTGCCCTTATGGACAGAATGAAATATATAAAAAGGTGGTCGCTCATGCGCTCTGTGCGCGAAGAAAACATTATGGAGCATTCCCAACAGGTCGCCATGACGGCGCACGCCCTCGCCGTGATAAACAACAAGGTGTTCGGCGGCAAGGCAGACGCTGGCATATGCGCGCTGTACGCCATCTATCACGAGTGTTCCGAAGTCCTCACGGGCGATTTGCCCACACCCATAAAATACTTCAACCGCACAATCACGGGCGCGTATAAAGATATAGAGGGTGTCGCCAACGAAAAACTGCTTGACACATTGCCTGAGGAGCTTCGCAAAGAGTTTGCGCTCTGCGTCAAACCTGATACAGACAGCATAGAGTGGCGGCTGGTTAAAGTGGCGGACAGGCTCTCTGCCTATATAAAGTGCCTCGAAGAGCGCCGCTGCGGCAACACGGAATTTGAAAAGGCTGAAAAGAGCATACGGAAAGATATTCTCTCGCGCGGCATACCCGAAGCCGACTACTTTGTGAAGAACTTTATACCCGCCTTTTTGCTCTCTCTGGACGAGCTCGAAGACGGCATAATGTAGTGCTTGAAGCCAAAGCGTGAATTTTTCCGTTTGACATATTTGTTTTGCCATGATAAAATTGAGCCGAAGATATGGAAGAAAATAAATTTACTCCGCTCGCAGGGCGGACGTCGCCCACTGTAAGGGACGCGGTGACGGGTTCAGTACTCATCGTTATAATCATTAATATAGTCATTCTCTTGTTCGTGCAGGTGGCTGTTATTTTTATGCGCGAATTGCTCCCTGCGCTGTTCTGGACGTTTGTAGCACTGCTTATAGCCGCCGACGTTGCGCTGTGCCCTATTATTTTCCGCCTCGCTTTAAGGGAGGCGCGCGCAAATGCCTCCGCTCCGCCATACACGGTGGCTATGCAGGGTAACGAGTTGATACTTTTTTATGCCGATGGTTCAGAAGAGCGGTTTAATGCCGACCGTATAATTGCGGTAAAGGCGCGCCCCGTGCACTTCGGGTTTATGCTTGCAGGGCTGGTATCCACAGGCAAACACGGCTACGGTACGCTGGTATTCAAGCTTTCAGACGGGGGCGGAAGGCGCAAAGTCAGGTATGTGGCAGGCTGCAAACGTGCCGCCGAGTTCATACGCAGGTCAATAATACAGCGCGGTGGGTAAGTGCTGTGCGGCGTTTTACATAAATTTGCCATAAGCGGCGCTTAATCTGTTGACAGTCTGTAAAAATTTTGGTAATATTCATTTACAATTCAATCCCGTGGGGGAGTAGTAGGCGCGCAAGTTCTTGCTCGCGGCAGTTCAACATCATGGCTTTATAGCCTGGCCTGCCTTAATTTATCAGACTCACGTATAACCTCTTTTAATAAGGGTATTATACGGCGAGTTTTTTATTGTCCGTAAGCCTGTATAAAGGGGCTTGCGGTTTTTTTATTTAACTTTAAACGGAGGTTTTTTGATGAGGGAGTATATGCAGTCGGCGGTTGAAGTTCTCTCTTTTCTGGGTACAGACCCTGAAAGGGGGCTCACCGAAGAGGGGGCGGAAGATAGCCGCAAAGCCAACGGCGAAAACCGCTTCACGCGCGAAAAGCCCAAGTCTGTCCTGCGCCGCATATGGGAGGCGGCGTGCGAGCCCATGCTGCTCATACTGGTGGTGGCGTTCGTCATCATGCTCGCAGTGAATATCGTAAACGAGGTCACCACGGGCGAGAGCGAGTTCTACGAGTGCGCTGGCATATTCGTCGCCATTGTGCTGTCGGTGACAATAACGGTAGTCATGGAGGGGCGCAGTGCCAAAGCGTTTGAAGAGCTGTCTAAAATAGGAGAGGACGCGTTCGTCAAGGTCATAAGGTGCGGCGAGGTGCGGCTCATCCCTCGCCACGAGGTTGTTGTGGGCGATATTATATGCGTAGAGACGGGCGCAAAACTGCCTGCCGACGGCAGAATTATCGGGTGCACGCAGCTTTTATCGGACGAGAGCGCGCTCACGGGCGAGAGTGCGCCCGTGCAAAAGGACGCATCGTTTATCTGCCCGTCAGAAAATACCCCCGTCGCCGAGCGGCACAATATGCTCTATTCGGGCTGTTTTGTCACGGGCGGAAGCGGCAGGGCGGTGGTTACTGCCGTGGGCGACGCTACCGAATTCGGCAAGATTGCCCGCGAACTTACCAACCAGAATAAGAGCAGTACCCCCTTGCAGGAAAAGTTGGGAAGATTAGGCAAGCTTATAACCACGCTCGGCGCGTTCGCCGCGGCGCTCATATTTATAATACAGATAATAGAGCTCGCCATTAACGGTTTTCCCACTGGCAGTACGGCTATATTCGGCGCAATTGCAGACGCCTTTATAGATAGCATTGTATTAATAGTCGCCGCCGTTCCCGAAGGTCTGCCCACGATAGTGGCGGTAACTCTCGCCATAGATATTATAAAGATGTCTAAACAGAACGCGCTTGTAAAAAAGCTTGTCGCATGCGAAACGGTGGGCTGTATTAACGTAATCTGTTCTGATAAGACTGGCACCCTAACCGAAAACAAAATGACCGTCACCGATATAGTACTGTCGGACGGCGGCCGCATATCTCCCGAAGCTCTTCCGTCAGAGGGGCATATGATGCGTAACTTCTGCCTCAACTCCACGGCAGACGTGCGCATTTCCGCCGACGGCTCTGCCGAGTTCATAGGCAACCCCACCGAGTGCGCCATGCTGGTATCTGCGCACAAGTCGGGCGTGAGCTATGAGGATATGCGCGCAAAGTATAAAACGGTCTGCTCCTATCCGTTCTCCTCCGAAACCAAGAACATGACGACAATCACCCGCAGGGACGGGGAGGTTGTAGCTTACACCAAGGGCAGTCCCGAAAAGATTCTCGCCATGTGCAATATCTCTGCCGAAGAGAGGTTTGCGGCGGAGGAGGCTATCGCCTCTTACCAACAGCAGGCGGGCAGGGTGATAGGGTTTGCCCACCGCACCGTAAGCGGTGAGTGCGACTTTGAAAACTGCCGCGCCGATATAGAGGTCGGCATGACGTTCGACGGCTTTGTGGTAATCTCCGACCCTCTGCGCGCCGAAGTCTACGACGCTGTGGAGCGATGCCGCCACGCCGGCATAGATATAAAGATGCTCACTGGCGACAACATAATCACCGCACGCGCCATAGCCTCGCAGCTCGGTATCACGGGCGAGGGGCGTATCGCCGTAGAGGCAAAAGATTTAGAGGAGCTTTCAGAGGAAGAATTCGCAAAAAAACTTTCGGGCATAAGCGTAATAGCGCGCTCTACGCCCGTAATAAAGATGCGCGTGGTAAATGCGCTCAAAGCGCAGGGCAACGTAGTTGCGGTTACGGGCGACGGCATAAACGACGCCCCTGCCTTAAAGAACGCCGACGTAGGCGTCGCCATGGGCATAACAGGCACCGAAGTTTCAAAGGAAGCCAGCGACATAGTACTGCTTGACGACTCCTTCTCCACAATAGTTACCGCCGTGCAGTGGGGCAGGGGCATATACGAAAACTTCCAGCGCTTCATTCAGTTCCAGCTTACGGTAAATATATCGTCTGTTCTCATAGTGCTCGTATGCGTGCTTATGAACGAGGGTTCGCCCTTTTCAGCATTGCAGATGCTGTGGATAAACCTTATAATGGACGGTCCGCCGGCGCTCACCCTCGGTTTAGAGCCCATGCGCGGCGGACTGATGGACAGAAAGCCCACACCGAGGAACGCAAGCATCGTCACCAGAGATATGTTCTCGCGCATAGTGGTAAACGGCGTATATATGGCGGTGATTGTAATTTTGCAGAACAACCTCAACTTCCTCGGCATACAGGACGGGCACAATGAAACTGCGGTGTTTGCGCTGTTTGTGCTGTTCCAGCTGTTCAACGCCTTCAACTCGCGCGAGCTCGGAAATAACAGTATATTAAAAAATATCCTGCACAACCATATAATGCTCACCGTGTTCGGCGGCACGTTAGTGTTGCAGGTGATAATAACGCAGTTTGGCGGCGAAGTGTTCAACACCTGCGGTTTAAATATTCAGGACTGGCTAAAAGTAGTTGCCATGGCTTTCAGCGTGATAATAGTTTCAGAACTCGTAAAACTTGCGCTCAGGCTTTGCAGTCGTTTTGCGGCAAAAAAGGCGGCATAGTCTGCCGCCGTGCGGCTGTTCCGCGCAAAAACTACGGTAAAGCGGCAATATGTGCCGTTCAATTAAACGAGAACGCCCTGCGGCATTTGCCGCAGGGCGTTCCCTTTTCAGAGAGGAGGTTATATAAATACCGTAGCAGGGAAAAATTCTATAAACCCTGCACGGCGTGTGGGCGTTTTCTACATGCATTATATCATTTGAACGGGGCTAAAAGTCAAGTATGAAGTATAAATATCATTAAATTTCATTAAATTTCCTGAAAGGGGCGGATGTCGGCATTCGATTTTAACTACCCTGCACATTAGGCTCATATTCTGTTCACATAATACGGGGCGACACAGTAACGCCCCGTCCGTATTGGCGATATGTGGGGTGACGGCAAGTGCCGCCTGCCCTGTATTTAAGCCATATGTGCCGCCATTTCACCACGAAACCGCCCAAAAATATGGTGCGGCGCCCGTAACAAAAGTGTATATTATCATAAGCAAAAAGTCTGCAACTATCAGCGCGCCCAGCGTGCAGTCTATTATTATCGCCGCCCTTGTGCCCATCTTTTCAATAAGCCTCATCATGGGGCGGAATGCAAAATTCATTAAAAGGTATACGCCGCCGCCCAGCAGAACAGTGGTGATAATGCTCGTGTAGCGCGTTACGTGCGTGGGTATGCCGCTGTAATCCCACAGCACCACGCCTGCAACTTTTTCGTATACCATACCCACGGCAATCTCGCCGCCGAATATAAGCGCACAGATTATTGCAATATAGATAAGGTGCGAAAGTACTTTTTTGCTCTTTGTCTTTTGCTTGAATATGCGTATGTTGAAAAACCGCAAATCGTCGGGGGTGCCGATAGTCGCGTATATGGCGAGCAATGCCAGCCCGTAGGCAAACAAAAATGGCAGAATTTGGTGTCGGCAGTCAAATATTTGCGCGTCAACAATCTTCGCGGCGTTTTCCGTGCAGAAGCCGAGGAATGAAAAGACAATCATTCCCACAAAAAAGTAGCAAAAATCGTAGCCGAATATGGTCAACGGCAGTCGAGGTTCTTCTCTGTTGGCGCTCTCCGCCCGTAAAAAGTACTTTTTAGCTTCCATTCATTCTCCGCTTGTCGTGGCGCGCTCTCCGCGCAACCGCCGTCAATTATATAATGTACAATTTAACTGTAAAAAATCAGCGCGGCGGCAATATGTGCGCGCCATTTCTTCGTTGACATTTCTATTAAGGTATATTATAATCTGCTTGCGGCGGTTTAGGGCATAACCGTTCGTCTGTCCGCGGCAGGGGCTTGCGGCAGGCGGCAAGCTATCCTCGTCACACCGCGGTTAATTGCGGCATATATCCGCATATATAATTTTTAAGGGATTTTTATGGACTATAAACTCAACTTCGAACTGGTGCCGGACAGCTGTTGGTATTCTAACCTGCGCAGCGTCCTTTCAAAACAGCAGTGGTATTCTGTCAGTAAAAAGGTGCGCTCTTTCGCCGGCGGCAGGTGTACAATCTGCGGCGCGCCGTCTGCACGGTTAGAGGCGCACGAGCGGTGGGAGTATGACGAAGAGCGCGCTGTGCAACGTCTTGCGGCGATAGTGGCGGTGTGTCCCGACTGCCATGCTGTGATACACATCGGCAGAACGCAGTTAAAGGGCGACGTGCGCGCCGCCGAGGAGCATTTTATGAAGGTGAACGGCTGTACCTACGCCGAATACCGCCGCGCCTTGGGCGAGGCAAACGAAGCCCACCGCCGCCGCAACAAAGTGCCCGAGTGGTCGCTCGATATTTCAAAATTGATTGAATATATTTAACTTTTTTACGATATATAGCCACACAGGCTGAAAGGCGGAAAGGACTATTAAATTTTTTCACTCTGCAAACTCGGCGGTTAAATGAACGTAGCGTTAATGCTGTATCAGGCGGCAGAACCGCGAAAATAAGTTTTATAAAATATTTTAATAAGTATCGGTGTAAACTGCATCGTCTTGACTGCGCCGCGCGCCATGTAACTCTATGCATGGCGCGCGGCTCGTTCATCTTTTCATTTGTTAAAAGTTTTCAACAGCCTGTGCGGCAAGCTGTTTTTTTGCCGCACTTTCAAATAAAATGGCGCAGTCTTTTGCGGCTGAAATTTGTCACAAAATAACATACTATATATTGTGCCGCCGCGCTTGACATGCAATCTGTATGCAACTTATACTTATAGTTGTGACAAAAAAATTATAATGCCGTCATGCGGGGGCATAATATTTTCTTATACAATATATTGTGCCGTGGCTATTGACAAGCCACAATATACATTATATAATATAAGCATTCGCCGCAAGAATGCTTATGCATTGAACGCGGAGTGATACAAAAGCTTTCTGGCGGCGCAGTCTATTTCAGGAGGAATGAATGAAGGTCATAAAGAGGGACGGTTCTACAACCGATTTCGACGGCAGTAAAATTTTCACCGCTATTCAAAAGGCAAACCAGTCGGTAGAACGCCGGGACAGGATAGCCGACGAACAGATAACCGCCATCGTAGACGACATATCGTCCCGTCACAGGTCGAGGTTGCTCGTAGAGGATATTCAGGACATGGTGGAGGAGAAGCTTATGGAGCTTCAAAAATACCAACTCATGAAGTCTTACATTCTCTACCGCTACGAGAGGGCTCTTGTCAGAAAGGCAAACACCACCGACGAAAGCATACTTTCGCTCATCCGCAACGCCAACAAAGACGTTATGGAAGAAAATTCCAACAAAAATGCGCGCACAGCTTCTACCCAGCGCGACCTTATAGCAGGCGAGGTTTCAAAGGACCTTACCCGAAGGATACTCCTGCCTGAATACATCTCAAAGGCGCACGACGAAGGCGTTATTCACTTCCACGATGCCGACTATTTTTTACAGCCCATATTCAACTGCTGTCTCATAAACATAGGGGACATGCTCGATAACGGCACGGTAATGAACGGCAAGATGATAGAGAGTCCCAAGTCCTTCCAGGTCGCCTGCACGGTGGTCACGCAGATAATCGCCTCCGTTGCCTCTTCGCAGTACGGCGGACAGTCGGTAGATATGTCGCACCTCGGCAAATATCTGCGCCGCACAAGGCAGAAGTATATGAGGCAGTGCGACGAACAGCTTGGCAACGGCGTCAGCGCAGAAGAAAAGGTAAAGATAGTAGATATGCGCCTCAAAGACGAGCTCAAAGCGGGCGTGCAGACCATTCAGTACCAGATAAACACGCTTATGACAACAAACGGGCAGTCGCCCTTTGTAACGCTGTTTCTGTATTTGAGGGACGACGACGAGTATATCGAAGAAAACGCCATGATAATAGAGGAGATTCTGCGCCAGCGCTACGAGGGCATTAAGAACGAGATGGGCGTATTTGTAACCCCTGCGTTCCCCAAGCTGGTGTACGTCCTCGACGAAAACAACTGCCTCAAAGGCGGCAAGTACGATTACCTCACGCGCTTGGCTGTAAAGTGCTCGTCCAAACGACTGTATCCCGACTATATCTCTGCAAAGAAAATGAGGGAAAATTACGAGGGCAATGTATTCTCGCCCATGGGCTGCCGCTCATTCCTTGCACCGTGGAAGGACGAAAACGGCAACTATAAGTTCGAGGGCAGATTCAATCAGGGCGTAATGTCGTTAAACCTCCCCCAAATAGGCATCATTGCCCGTGGCAACGAAAAGAAGTTCTGGTCGCTCATGGAAGAGAGGCTTCAACTTTGCTTCGAGGCGCTCATGGTGCGCCACAACGCCTTAAAGGGCGTAAGCTCTGATGTCTCCCCCATACACTGGCAGTACGGCGCAATTGCGCGCCTCGATAAGGGCGAAAAGATAGATAAGTACCTCTACGGCGGCTATTCCTCAATATCTTTGGGATATATAGGGCTGTATGAGGTGACAAAGCTGATGACGGGCGAGTCTCACACCACCGAAAAGGGGCAGGCTTTCGCGCACAAAGTAATGCAGTGTATGCGCGACCACTGCGACAAGTGGAAGGAAGAGACGAATATAGGCTTCGGGCTCTACGGCACCCCTGCCGAGTCGCTCTGCTACCGCTTCGCACGCATAGATAAAAAGCGTTTTGGCACCATAAAAGATGTCACCGATAAGGGCTACTACACCAACAGCTATCATGTGGACGTGCGCGAAAATATAGACGCATTCTCTAAATTCACGTTTGAAAGTCAGTTCCAGAAGATATCTTCGGGCGGCGCAATATCGTATGTAGAGATTCCCAACATGCGCAACAACCTCACTGCAATGGAGGATGTGGTAAAATTCATATACGATAACATTCAGTATGCCGAATTTAACACCAAGTCAGACTACTGCCACAAATGTAGCTACGAAGGCGAGATTGTTATAAACGACAACTTCGAGTGGGAGTGCCCCGTGTGCCACAACAAGGACCAGCGCAAAATGAACGTAACCCGTCGCACCTGCGGCTATCTGGGCGAAAACTTCTGGAATGTGGGTAAGACGAAGGAGATAAAGTCAAGGGTTCTACACCTTTAACTTCATATAAGCGGCGTAATACTGTGTCGCACTGCGGCAACCCTCGGTCATTTACGTCCGTGTAAACTCCCTCTGGTTTTTCTCGCGCTCCTTGTCTTACTTGCTTCTATAAAGTCAAGAGAAATGAGGAATATAAAGTAAAATTAATCTGCGCGGCGCGCAAATAATTGCGCGCCGCGCAATGCTGTTAAATTGCGCATATTGTGCGGCGAATTAAAAGAGGCGTCTTATGAATTATTCCACTATAAAGTATTGCGATATATCTAACGGACCGGGCGTGCGCGTTTCGCTGTACGTCAGCGGCTGTCGCAACCGTTGCAAAAATTGCTTCAATCCCGAAACGTGGAGTTTTTCTTACGGCAACCCTTTCACGGCAGAAACCAAAGACGGCATATTAAAGGCAATGGAGCCCGACTATATCAAGGGCTTTTCGTTGCTCGGCGGCGACCCGTTCGAGCCAGAAAACCAGCTTGCCCTCGTCGGCTTTATAGAGCGTCTGCGCTCCCGTTTTCCGCATAAAACGGTTTGGGCGTACACTGGCTACGACTATGAGGCAGACCTTCTTGCAGGCAAAAAGGGGGATTTCTCCGTAACTATGCGCCTTTTAAAATGTATAGATGTGCTTGTGGACGGCAGATTTGAAGAGGAATTGAAGAATCCGCAACTCATGTTCCGCGGCTCGTCTAACCAGCGGCTCATACTCGTGCAACAGTCGCTCGCTCGGGGCGAGGTAGTGCAAATGGTTGCCGAAACTCACGAACTATACCTGCGCAAAATCGTTTCATCCGACGTTGACAAAATATCTGCTATTTTAGACGGAACTACTGCGTTCGGGGGCACGGGTTTAAACTTTTCGCCGCAGGGGGTCAGCCGCATTGTTGCTACGGGCGGTGCAGAGGGTATGTTGTTTGCCGCAGAGCGCAAGTCAGACGGAAAAATTGTTGCCGCCGCGTTTTTAATACCCTGCCAAGAAAGGGTGTTTGCAACGGGCTTCGTCGTGGACGAAGGTTTCCGTGGACAGGGCTACGGCTACGGGACTGCCTCGGCTCTGTTTTGCTATGCCTTCACAGAACTATCCGCCGAAAGGGTAGTCTCCACAATTCGTTGCGGCGACGATATTGCGGCAAAATTTTTAAAGAGTCTCGGCATGAAGTCAGACGGAATTCAAAGACTGCCCACGGAAGAGGGCGGATATGTGTTGAACACATATTTCAAGACCAAATAATTTCCGTGCAAATTGTGGCGCGTTTTTCAAAAAAGTGTGCTATAATAATTTAACGATAATATTCACAAGGAGAAAAAAGATGAAAGTAGGAATAAAAAAACTCAATTCAAAGGCAAAGTTGCCCTCCTACGGCAGTGAATTTGCGGCGGGTGCAGACCTCTATGCCTGTTTAGATATTCCAATCAACATTGCGCCTGGGCGCACCAAGCCTATCCCCACGGGCATAGCGCTCGAATTGCCCGAGGGATATGTGGGGCTAATCTATGCCCGAAGCGGTCTTGCAACAAAGCAGGGACTTGCCCCTGCAAACAAGGTTGGCGTTATAGACAGCGACTACCGCGGCGAAGTTATCGTTGCATTGCATAACCATTCGTCAGAGGCATGCACAGTGAACGGCGGCGACCGCATTGCACAGCTTGTAATTACGCCCTACATCACCGCCCAGTTTGAAGAGCGTAAAACGCTCTCGTCCACCGCGCGCGGCGCAGGCGGCTTCGGCTCAACGGGCAAGTAAGCCGTATAGGGAAATAATATAATAAATTAATTTTAGGGCGTGAAATCTTTCGGTTTCACGCCTTAATTTTGCGTCTTTTGCAAAAGGCAGGGCACGGCTTGTAAGCGGCGAAGTATATCGCCTTGTTGCGGCGGGAAATTTTAAAATGCTTGACAATATGCACTAAACAATAGTAAACTTACTTGCGTAATAAAATACTTATTTAAGCGGTGGCGCGCGTTGTTGCGGAGCGTTGGTTATGGCAAAATATTATCTCGGCATAGATATAGGCGGAATGAGCGTAAAGGCTATCATTCTCGACGGCAAAGGGCGCTCCCTCGGCGAGGACAGTGCGCCTACGCCTGAGGGCGGCGACGCGCTGTGCGATGTGATTGCAAAACTTGCAAACTCCGTCATGGCAAGGTGCGGCGCGAAGAGTCAAGACATATCCGCAGGCATGGGCTGTCCAGGCGTTATAGACAGCAAGCGCGGAATTTTAGTCTTTTCAGGCAATCTCCGCCTTAAAAATTTTCCCCTCGCAAAGGGCGTGGAAGAGCGCATAGGCATACCCGTAAAAGTCACTAACGACGCCAACGCGGCGGCACTGGGCGAATCCGTCTTTGGCGCGGGCAAAAATTATAAAGACAGCATCCTCGTCACCCTCGGCACGGGCGTGGGCGGCGGCATAATCATAGACGGCAAGCTGTTCGAGGGGCACAACTCTGCCGGCGCCGAAATAGGGCACATGGTAATAGAGCGCCACGGCGACCACTGCACCTGCGGCAGAAGGGGGTGCTTTGAGGCTTACAGCTCTGCCACTGCGCTGATAAGGCGCACCAAGTTGCAGATGGAAGAAAACACAGGCTCTGCCATGTGGACGAAATACACCGCCGATACCGCCACGGGCAAGACGGCGTTTGAGTTCTGCGATAAAGACATCGCCGCCCAAGAGGTAGTGGACTGGTATTTAAAGTATCTCGCGTGCGGGCTGACAAACCTTGCAAACATATTCCGCCCCGAAGTCATAATGCTCGGCGGCGGCGTGAGCGAAGAGGGCGAGCGGCTCACCGTCCCCCTGCAAAAGCTGGTCAACGAAGAACTGTTCGGCGGCACTGAATACGCCCCCGTAAAGATAGTAAGGGCAGCCATGGGCGGCAAGGCTGGCATGTACGGCGCGGCAGTACTCGCCATGAGGTGATAAAATGAATAAGGAAATCCCCGAAATTTCTTTGCAAAGACTGCCTGTATACCTAAATTACCTGCGCTCTCTGCCAGACGAAGGTTATAAGTATATCTCTTCGGGCGCAATTGCGCAGGCGCTTTGTATGGGCGAGGTATTAGTGCGCAAAGACCTCGCCTATACCGGCACATCTGGGCGGCCGAAGGTGGGCTATCTGCGTTCAGAACTAATTGCGGCGATAGAGGAGTACCTCGGCTGTAACGCGCAAAAAAATGCCATACTCGTGGGCGCAGGCAGTCTTGGCAGGGCACTGCTGTGTTACGGCGGTTTTGCAAAGTACGGCATAAACGTAGTGGCGGCATACGATAACGACCCAGCCAAGGTGGGCGGCGTGGTAGAGGGCAAAAAGATTTGCAACATAAGCGAAATAGAACTCGGCGCGGCACAATTTTCCCCCTCGCTCGCCATACTCACCGTGCCGTCGTCGGCGGCGCAGGCGGTGTGCGACAGACTGGTCGCCGCAGGCATAAAGGGGGTGCTCAACTTCACGCCTGTGCAGTTGCGCGCTCCGCAGAGCGTTGTGGTGCGCAATATAGATGTAGCCGCCAACCTTGCGGTGCTTTCAAGCCTGCTGTAAAACAATGCGCAATGCGTAATGCGTAATGCACAATGCGTAATGGGTAATGGGTAATGGGTAATGCGTAATGCGTAATGCATAATGCGTAATGTAAAATGAGAAATTAATTATTCGCTTAATAAACCGCGCGGAAAATTCCGCGCGTTTTTTTTGTGTGCGGTGCGGCGTGGGGTGTAGTATGGCGAAACGGCTACGCAATGTGTATGTTATGGGCGGCGCGGCGTTACAAAAAAATTTTGCCGTTAATATGTACATATATCATTGACAAAAAGTCGGGGGGGGGGGGTATAATATTTTTCTATAAAATAATGAGGCGTTAAAGCCGCAAAATACATAGGAGGTATATATGATTTGCGTAAATTGTGGCACGCACAACCCTGACGAAGCCACTTTTTGCAAAAATTGCGGCAAAAGAATAGACGGCATGTTTATGTGCCCCTCGTGCGGCAAGCTCACCCCTGCCGACGGCGAATTTTGCATATATTGCGGCGCAGATAAAAATGCTGTGCGCGCACCCGTTGCGGCAAGCAAAACCTTAGGCGAAGCGGGAGAAGCCGTCATGGCAGAAGCCGCCGCCGTCGCGATAACTGCCGACGTCGCCGCGGGACACGCAGGCGGAGAATTTGTGCTGGAAAAATACAGAGGCTTGCTCAAAAAAGTTTCCTTTCTTTTTTCGGCACTTGCCGCGCTTATGGGTATAATCTTTGTGTTCCTTATCGACTTTTCTGTCTCTGCAAGTGCTGGCGGAATTTCGGAAAGCGTTAGTTCGGGATATGATTTTGATATAACTTCGGTACTTAATATATTCTATTTCTTCGGCGACGCATACGATTATATAAACGATATCTCTTCAAGTATTTCAACATATGCCGAAGACGCCCTTACCGCAGGCACGGTATTCGGAACCGTGTGTTGCGCTGTAGGAATGATTGTAACTATAATATGTTTTTTGGTCGCCGCGGTGCGGATTTTTAAAATAATCTGCGGCAAATCCGAAAAGAGCCACATTGCCCCCTGTGCAGCCGCGTTTATTTCTTTTGTGTTCACGGTAGCTCTGTTTATGATGTGTATTGCCGCAAACATTACTGTGAGTGGAGTTAAAGCCGAATATACGCTTGGCAATTTGCCCATAGTGGGCATAGTGCTCGGGGCAGTATTTCTTGCCATTTCTGTCGTCACAGATATATTAGCAAATGTAAAAGCTGGCGGCGTACGCCATTGCGCGTTTAACTGCGTATTCGGAGCTTTAATTCTTGTCTTTGGCTTTGTTGCCGTTGGAATTATGGCGAAAGGCATATTCAGCTATGAAGCAGATAGTTCAATATCCGTTACATTTGGATTATGCATTCTTTTTGAATGCATAGCTGGAATTGCCCCTACGTTGCAGAATAATTCCACGGGAAATATTGCATTCAATGAAATGTATTCGACAGAACTCGGTCTCGCAATAGTGCTGGTTATAGCGGCGATTGGCTTCTTTATATTATTCACCCGCGCTTTTTCCGAAATTCTCAGCGGAAGGGGTGGCGTGATATCGCCGAGGGCAATAAAGTGTGCTATGTTTGCAGGATTATTCGCACTTATATGCGGTGCAATGATGATTGCCTGCACGCAGGTATATTTAGACTATATTGAAGAAGGATATAAGGCTTCGCTTGCAATACCTGTTACGGTAATGGTATTCGGCTTATTGTTAATGGTTTTATCTATCATGTATAATAAACGCGAAAAAATAAGTGCTTTCAGTCCATATATTTCAGAGTAATTAAAGCAAGTTCGGCTGTGCATATAAATGCGCGGCCGTTTTTTATTGCTGGCAATTTGGCTCGGCAATATGCCGCGTAAAACGGTTTTTAATCGGCTGGTCGCCACATTGCGGCTACAATTTTGTACCTATTGGGTGTTGACTATTTTTTTGATTTAAGGGATTTCTCGGGATAATAAATTCTATGCCGTCATAATATTGTGGTAAACACGTGATATACGGGGCTTAACGGCATGTATTTCGCTCGCTGTTTTTGCAAAAATTTGCATATTGACTTTAATGCCGCTTCATGGTAATATTTTCCTGGCGCACCACCTGTTCGCGCGCCCTGACTATAAGGGGAATTTTTTTGTATGATTAACAGAATGGCGCTGTTCAGCGACGAGACGGAGTGCTACCGCACCCCCTACGAACCCGTAAAGGGCGATACGGTAAAGATAACATTGCGCACGCTATCAAACGACGTGACCCACGCATATGCCGTTATCAACGGTCTTGAACACGAAATGGAAAAATCGCGCACAGACGGCATGTTTGACTACTACTCGTTAGAGTTTACCTGCACAGACGACCCCGTAAACTACTACTTCGTTATCTGCGACGATGACGACAAGGTATGCTACAACAAGCTCGGCTGGGCAGAGAATAATCTGGCGGAGTATAATTTTACCTTTATCCCTGGTTTCAAAGTGCCCGACTGGGCAAAGGGCGCGCTCGTCTACCAAATATTTGTAGACAGGTTCTGCAACGGCGACCCTTCAAACGACGTAGAAAACAACGAATATTACTATACGGGCGCGCACAGCCGCAAAATTACCTGTTGGGGCAAGTATCCCGATAAGCTCGACGTAGGCAACTTCTACGGCGGCGACTTGCAGGGGGTGGAACAAAAGCTCGACTACCTCAAAGAGCTCGGCGTAGAGGCTTTATACTTCAATCCCATTTTCGTATCACCTTCAAACCACAAGTACGACACGCAGGACTACGACCACATAGACCCCCACCTTGCGGTGATAGAGGAGGACGAAGTCTGCGCCATGGAGGGCTGGGAAACGCACAACGGCTACGCGCGCAGGTATATAAAGCGCGTGACCTCTGCCGTCAATCTCGAAAAGTCCAACCAATATTTTGCAGAGCTCGTAAAAAAGTGCCACGACCGCGGCATTAAAATAATTATAGACGGAGTGTTCAACCACTGCGGTTCTTTCAACAAATGGTTAGACAGAGAGGGAATTTACCTCGGCAAAGAGGGGTATGAAGTGGGCGCATATCAATCGGCAATCAGCCCGTACCGCAACTATTTCCGCTTTAACCGCCCTCACGAAAATTACTCTGATTACGAGGGTTGGTGGAACTTCGTCACACTGCCCAAACTCAACTACGAACAGTCGCCAGAGCTGGTGGAAGAAATTATGAAGGTGGGCGAAAAGTGGGTGTCCGCGCCCTACAACGTAGACGGCTGGCGGCTGGACGTAGCCGCCGACCTCGGACATTCCGAAGAGTTCAACCACTCATTCTGGCGCAAGTTCAGAAAGAGGGTGCGCAAGGCAAACCCCGAAGCATTCATATTCGCCGAATATTACGGCGACCCCTCGGAGTGGTTCGACGGCTTGCAGTGGGACACTGTTATGAACTACGACGCGTTTATGGAGCCCGTCACGTGGTTTCTTACGGGCATGGAAAAGCACAGCGACTATCGCAACGACTCTCTCTACGGCGACGGCATACGCTTCTTCGAGGTAATGTTCAGGAACATGAGCAAGTTTCTCCGCCCGTCGCTCGATTCGGCGCTCAATCAGCTCTCCAACCACGACCATTCGCGCTTTCTCACTCGCACCAACCGCACCGTCGGCAGGACGGAGACGCTCGGACCTGAGGCGGCTGGGTATGGCACAGACATGCGCGTAATGGCACTTGCCGTAGTCATTCAGATGACGTGGCCTGGCTCTCCTGGTATTTACTATGGCGACGAGGCTGGGCAGGTAGGCTGGACGGACCCCGACTGCCGCCGCACCTACCCGTGGGGCAGTGAAGATAAGCTTATGATAGCCCTGCACAAAGACCTCTCTTCGCTCAGGCGCAAGGTACACTGTCTGAAAATGGGTTCATTGAAAAAGCTGGACGCAGGTCACGGCTATATTGTCTACGCCCGTTTCGATAACGCAGACTGCGCAGTTGTGGTAGTAAACGTGCGCGATGAGGAGTTGAAGCTCTGCGTTCCCGTATGGGAGGCTGGCGTTGTGACGGATGGCAAAATTAAGGTGCTTTTAAACACCTCTCACAATCTTGCGTGCGGAGAAGAAAGTAAAATAAATAATGGCGTTCTGAATATAGACGTGCCTGCCAAAACGGCTATTGTGTTCGGCGCAGATTTTGCCCGAAAAACAGATGCGGCAACGGATAAAAATTGATAAGCATTTTTTGATTGGGTTGGAAATATGTCTATTTAACGGAATAAAAATGTAAAACCTTGTGCGGCAATTGCGCTTACCATAAAATATTATTGGGGGAATGAAGTGAACAGATACTTCACCGATTTAGACAGATACTATTTCCATCGCGGCGTACACTACGGACTGTACGAAAAGATGGGCGCGCATATTGTGGAAGAAAACGGAGTGCGCGGCGTGCACTTCGTGCTGTGGGCTCCCTCTGCACGCGCCGTGTGCGTTGTTTCAGACGGCAACGGCTGGACACCGCGGCGCGACATTATGGAGAAAGTGGACGACTGCATATGGGAGCTCTTCGTGCCTGGCATGTGCGAGGGGGTAAAGTATAAATATCTGATAGTCCGCGCAGACGGTACAGAGGTGATGAAGGCCGACCCCTACGCATACGCCTCAGAACTCCGCCCTGCCAATGCCTCGGTTGTAGCCGACCTGAAAAAGTACGAATGGGGCGACGAAGAGTGGCGCAAGGCAAAAAAGCAGGAAAACTTTCTTGAAAAGCCCATGGCTGTGTACGAGGTTCACCTCGGCAGTTGGAAGAAGAACTTGGGAAATACGTGTGAAGAAGATAAATTCTTCGATTACAGAAGGCTGGCGCACGAACTGTGCGAGTACGTAAAGTGGATGGGCTACACCCATATAGAGGTAATGGGTATCTGCGAATACCCCCTAGACGGCTCGTGGGGCTATCAGGTCACAGGCTACTTCGCGCCCACGGCGCGCTACGGCAAGCCAGAGGACTTTATGTACTTTGTCGACCACATGCACAAAAACGGCATAGGCGTAATTTTAGACTGGGTGCCCGCGCACTTTCCAAAGGATGAGTTCGGATTGGAGCGTTTCGACGGCACGCCGCTGTATGAATACGGCGACCCTTTGCGCGCCGAATATCCGCAGTGGGGTACAAAGGCGTTCGATTTGGGCAAGCCAGAGGTCTGTAACTTTCTCATTGCCTCGGCGTTCTTTTGGGTAAATGTCTACCACGTAGACGCCCTGCGCGCCGACGCCGTTGCCGCCATGCTCTATAACAGCTTCGGCAGAAGCGAGTGGCGACCCAACAGGTACGGCACCGACTTCAATTTAGAGAGCTTCGAGTTCTTCCGCCACCTTAACACCGTGCTCAGACAGCGCACTTCGGCGTTTATAATCGCAGAGGACAGCTCAATCGTGCTCGGCGTTACCGCGCCTGCAAAAGAGGAGGGGCTTGGCTTCGGTTTGAAGTGGAATATGGGCTGGATGAACGATACCATACGCTACTATAACGAGGACGCTGTATTCCGCAGGCACAAGCACCACCTGATGACGGGCACATTCGACTACGTGTTCGACGAAAATTATATCCTCGTGCTCTCGCACGACGAGGTGGTGCACGGCAAGGGCTCGGTATTCAACAAAATGGCTGGCAGTCACCAGGATAAATTCGGCGCAATAAAGACGGCGTACACCATGATGACCGGTCACCCCGGGAAAAAACTGCTGTTTATGGGGCAGGACTTCGGGCAGGAGGCGGAGTGGGACTACAAAGGCGCACTTCAATGGGAACAGTGCGACGACCCCGGGCACAGAGATGTGCTGTTGTGCTACCGCAAGCTGCTGCATATTTATTCCAAGTATTCCGTTCTTCACAATGATGTGGGCAAAAAGAACGTATTCGAGTGGATAAACAGCGGCGACTATATGCGCAATCTGTTCAGCTTTATAAGGCGCAACCCGTGGAACTATAACGACGCTCTGGTGTTTGTGTGCAACTTTGCCCCCGTAGAGCGCAGTCCCATCGAAATCGGCGTGCCCGTATCGGGCAAATACCGCAGGATATTCTCTACCTACGCAGACGAGCCAGAGGCTGATGTAACCACAATAAAGGAAGAGTGTGACGGCAGACCCTACCGTCTGGTCATAAATCTGCGCCCCTACGAGTCGGCAATCTACGCCATACCATGGCACGGGAACACTGAAAAGGGAATGAGTAAGAGTGCTAAACGCGCCTCTGTGCGCGCAAGGAGTACGTTGATGAAGCGTTAACAATCCGCCTCGCAAATACGTGCAAAAAAAGCTTTATAAAACGATGACCGCCGCAAATTTGCGGCGGTCACCATTTTATGACTGTTATTCGGCAGTTGCACAGAGTATGTTTTTATTGGATTAATTGCAAGCGTGCGTTAGTTCAAGCATATTGCGCCGTCTTTCAGGTCTACGGTAATACTTTTGCCTGCCTGCGGATTATTGGCTATAATATAGCGCGCAATAGGTGTTTCAACGTTCTTTTGTATAAACCTTTTAAGCGGGCGCGCGCCGTAAACGTTATCGTAGCCGTTTTCGGCGATATAGTCTTTCGCCGCGTCCGTCACCACAAGGTCAAGGTTTTCACCTTTCAGCCTTTCGGCAAGCCTTTTAAGCTGTATTACAGCTATGCCGCCTATATTTTCGCGTGTAAGCGGGCGGAACATTATAATCTCGTCCAGCCTGTTCAAAAATTCGGGGCGGAAGGACTGCCGCAGTATTGCATACACCCTGTCCTGCGCCGACCGTGAAATTTCATTGCCCTCTATGCCCTCGCTAATTTCGCTTGCGCCGAGGTTAGAGGTTAAAATTATTATGGTGTTTTTAAAGTCTACCGTGCGCCCCTGCGAATCGGTCACCCTGCCGTCGTCGAGTATCTGCAACAGTATGTTGAAAACATCGGGGTGCGCCTTTTCTATCTCGTCAAAGAGTACTATGGAATATGGCTTTCTGCGCACCGCCTCGGTCAGCGTGCCGCCCTCTTCATAGCCGACATATCCGGGAGGCGCGCCCACAAGGCGCGATACCGAAAATTTCTCCATATACTCGCTCATGTCGATGCGCACAATGTTCTTTTCGTCGTCAAACAGGTTTTCGGCAAGCGCCTTTGCAAGCTCGGTCTTGCCCACTCCTGTGGGGCCGAGGAAGAGGAAAGAGCCTATCGGTCTGTTGGGGTCTGATATTCCTGCGCGCGAGCGCAGTATGGCGTCCGCAACCTTTTCCACAGCTTCGTTCTGCCCCATAACGCGCCTGTGCAGTGATTGCGACAGGTGCAGTATCTTTTCGCGCTCGCCCTCTTTAAGGCGCGCCACGGGTATGCCCGTCCAGCGCGAAATTATAAGGTTTATCTGCTCTTCCGTCACCTCGTCTTGAAGCAGTTCACCGCCGCGTTCGGCGTTCTGCTGTTTTGTCTTTTCAAGCTTTTTTTCCAGCGCGGGCAATTCGCCGTACCTCAGCCGTGCCGCCCTTTCAAAGTCGCCGCCGCTCGTCGCCTGCTCTATCTCGGCTCGCATGGCGTCAATCTTTTCTTTCAGCTGTTTTTCGTCCTGAATTGCCCTCTTTTCGTCCTGCCATTTGGCGTTCATTCCTGCAAAGCGCTCTTTGTAGTCGGCAAGCTCCTTTTTAAGCGCCGCAAGCCGCGCCTCTGAAAGGTTATCTTTCTCTTTAGACAGCGCCTTTTCTTCAACTTCCAGCTGTAAAATTTTTCTGTTCAGATTGTCCATGTCAGAGGGCATAGAGTCTATTTCCGTGCGAATCATAGCTGCCGCCTCGTCCACAAGGTCTATCGCCTTGTCGGGCAAAAAACGTTCGGTAATATAGCGGTTTGAAAGGGTTGCGGCGGCAACCAATGCGTCGTCGTGTATGCGTACGCCGTGGAAAATTTCAAACCGCTCTTTAAGTCCGCGCAATATAGATATGGTGTCCTCTACGGTAGGTTCGTCCACAGTTACGGGCTGAAACCTTCTTGCCAGTGCCGCGTCCTTTTCGATATACTTGCGGTACTCGTCCAAAGTGGTGGCGCCTATGCAGTGCAGTTCGCCGCGCGCCAGCATGGGTTTTAATAGGTTGCCTGCATCCATAGCTCCGTCTGCCTTGCCTGCGCCCACCACGGTGTGCAACTCGTCTATAAACAGTATAATGCGCCCTTCCGATTTGCTTACTTCCTGCAACACGGCTTTAAGTCGCTCTTCAAAATCGCCGCGGTACTTCGCGCCTGCAATCAGCGCGCCCATATCCAGCGAAAAAAGAGTTTTGTCTTTCAGCCCCTCGGGCACGTCGCCCTTTATAATTCTCTGCGCCAACCCCTCGGCAATGGCAGTCTTGCCTACGCCAGGCTCGCCTATCAGCACGGGATTGTTCTTTGTCTTGCGCGAAAGTATGCGTATAACGTTGCGTATCTCTTCGTCGCGCCCTATCACGGGCTCTAATTTGTGCCGCTTTGCGGCGGCGGTGAGGTCTGTGCCGTACTTTTCCAGCGCCTCGTAAGTGTCCTCGGGGTTGTCGGTTTTGACGTTGGTGTTGCCTCGCACCTCTTTCAGCCCCTTCAAAAATCCGTCCTTTGTCACGCCGAATAGTTTAAACAGTCTGCCGCATGCGGGGTCGTTTTCCTCTATCAAAGCCAAAAACAGATGCTCTACCGAGATATAATCATCCTTCATTCTCGCGGCAAGTTTTTCTGCGCTGTTAAAAATTCTGTTCATCGCAAGCGATAATAATACTTTTCCGTGCGAAGAAGAGCGGGGCAGTTTTTGTATCTCTTCCGCCGCCGCTGAATGAAGTCCTGCGGAATCCGTCCCCTGCCGTGAAAGTATGCGCGCTATCAGCCCGTCGCCCTCGGTAAGGCTGTATAAAAGGTGCACGGGCACAAGCTCG
The DNA here is from genome assembly GCA_965120485.1 of uncultured Clostridia bacterium. Classification (GTDB taxonomy): domain Bacteria; phylum Bacillota; class Clostridia; order Christensenellales; family Borkfalkiaceae; genus Coproplasma. The sequence goes on along the minus strand of CBCPNG010000007.1, from coordinate 33,064 downwards.
GTGTTGCCGTATTCGCCTGCAATCTTTTCGCAGTTGTTTATTGCATTTATGCTGTTCTTTGTAAGGCGGTTGCCATCCATAATTTTTCTCCTTTGCGGCGCTTGTCGCCGAAACGTTGTCTTTGTCTATGCGGCGCTTGTTTTGCCGCAAATTGTCTTTTTGTTTAAATTATAACTCATTAGGTCGGCATTTAAACAGATAAATCTTTGTGCAATACGTGCCAGAGTTATTTACGCGCAAATTGCGGAGGTGTGGGAAGTGGAAAAATAAAGCCCCTGCAAACTTTTTGTTGTGGGGGTGGGAGCTGTGCTTTGTTGCATAAGTATTTTGCGCGTATCAGCAGGTAAAAAGCCGCCGCATATACAATAATGTCTGCTGAAATAAGGGCAGCCGCCGCGCGGAAAACCGCGCGGCGGCACAATAAAGTATAGCGCGGCGACCGCCGCGCTATACTTTGTTCATACAAAATTTTTATGTAGATAATCAATTTAAATAGTCAAAAAATATTTCCGCACTTTTTTCAATCAAAAATACTTTACGCGCGATTTATCGTAAAAGCCCTTGGACGGAGGGTTTTCGTCGGGCACGCCGAGCGCTATCACGGCAAAGGGGACGGTGGGCGCTTGTAACCCCAACAGCTCTTTCACGGCTTCGGCGCGCTCGTGCACGGGGTAGGTGCCGCACCAGCACGTGCCGTAGCCCAGCTCTTTTGCCTGCAAAAGTATGTTCTGTGTCGAGGCGGAGCAGTCCTGTACCCAAAATTCGTGCGCCGTTCCTACGGCAAGGTCGGGTCTGCCGCACACGACTATGGCAACGGAAGCCTGCTTTATCATGCCAAAGTTGGGACTTATGGCGGCAATCTTCGCGCGCATATCCATGTTCTTCACCACGGCAAACTCGTACGGTCGGGTGTTCCTTGCGCTCGGCGCCGTCATTGCCGCCTCTAAAATCAGGTCTAAATGCTCCTGCGGGATTTCCCCGTCCCTGTACTTTCTTATGCTGCGCCTTGCGCGTATTGCTTCGGTTACGTTCATTGCAAAACCTCCTGTAAATTGTTGGTAATTCAATTATACAGCGCCGCCGCGAATAATACAACAAATTTTAAAAAGTTTAGGCGCATGCCTTGCATGGTGAAGGGATAGTATTTTTTTGGTAAGCAGAGAGGGGGTAGTGTAAACGGAGAGGGTAGTGCAAGCGGTGGGGGTGTAACATCGTGAAAAAAGCAGGGCGCGCGGCAGACTTGCCGCGCGCCCTGCAAAGAGGGAAATGAGTATGTCATTTAATTTTTTTTCGGCTCAATTCTTTTTTCGCATGTGTTCGGCTTTAAATTTGCCGGGCAAGTTTTGCCGCCTGCCGCCGTCAGTTTTACTTTTTAATGTTCGTGCAAAATTAGTAATAATTCCGCTATATGCCGCGTCATTTTTACAGAGGCTGTGGGGGCGCAGTACAAACTATTACTTTTCAGATATTTCGAGGTAGTCCTCGGGGTCGACAGCCGTACCGTTGAGGTAGACTTCGAAGTGAAGGTGTGCGCCGTCCTTATACTCGTTGCCCGTCGCCTCGGCAATGTAGGCAATCACATCTCCCCGCGACACAGTATCGCCCACGCTGAGTCCGTCCACTACGTCCACAAAGGTGTATACGGTCACCAGACCGTCGTCGTGGGTCAGGGTGATTGTGGTGCCCGTGAGGACGCTGTTAAGCACTATGCTTGTCACGGTGCCGTCAAGCACGGCGTATACCTCGTCGCCCACTTCGCCAGCAAAGTCAATGCCTTTGTGCACATAATAATTGTTGAGAGTGGTGTTGTGGTAAAAACCGAAGGTGTTTATCACTTCCACCGTTGCAACGGGCATATAAAAGGTGGTCTCTGCAACAGTCGCCTCGCTGTCGTTCTCGTCGGGGGTTTCCTCTTCTACTTCGCTTTCGTCAGAGTCTACGGTGGTGTTGTCCTCGTCGGCAGTAATATCTTCACTTCCGCCGAGTGTGAGCGTCAAGGTCACAGCTATCGCTACCGCCGCTATCACGAGAATGCATGCCCCCAATATCAGATAGTAGGTCAATAGTTTTTTGTTTTTAGGTTTCTGTTCTTGTTCGTTCATTTTTTATACTCCTTTTATGTAGGCGTTTTCCCGCCTTGTAAAATGTTTATTGCCCCGTATTCGGCCGTTTATACGCACCGCAAAAAAATTTTTATGTGGCTGGGTTAGCTTCAATTGCCCCGTCAATATCCCCCGAATATTATGGGCGACGCCACCATAACACCAGTATCTTTTACGCAAATGTGAAGGTTTACTTCCTGTCCGTAAAGCCGCACCGAGTAGGGGAGATTTGCCGAGCAGTAGTAATTAACACTGTCGGACAGCCTCTCCTCAAACAGCACTTCGCCGCCCACGCTCTGTAAAAAGGCGGATATCTCTAACTGCGTATAGGTGGTGGCTTCGCCGCATATCTCTTTCAAGGTAAGCTTTTTAAGCGCTGCGTTGCCGTTTACGGTGACCACCGTGCAGTCTGCCGAGGTATTTCCGCAGTAAAACGTGTAGCTTTCACCCTCGTCGAAACACAGCGAAGTATTAAAGGCGGCACAGCATGCCGTAACTATTAGTGCCGAAACCATAAGGGCGCCGAGTTTTAAAAAGCGCATAAAAAAATTTCCCCCGATATATTTCGGGGGAAGGTATTGACAGTTGGGAAATAATTTATACCTGTTATAAAAAAAGCCGCCCGAAAGGGCGGCGGTGATGGTTGATTACGCAAGATAAGTGATAAGCGTTTTGCAAGGCAAAACGCGTGGTGTTGCCTTCGGCAAGTTGTAGTCGTATCAACACTTACAGAGTAGCTTTGCTAATCACTGTAAACGTTTAGGCTTTGTCTAAAATCATAACTGAATTTGCGCAGAGCGCAAAATTTAACATCCACTGCAATTTTTGCAGTTGCCGCTGCACCTCTTTGCAGGCATACCCGTCGCCGAATATACCTTTCCGCTGTAATCGCGCAAGGCGGCGGAGCCGCAGTCGGGGCATTTAACCTCTTCGTCGTGTCTTTTTACCAGTTCTTCAAACTGCTTTTTGCAACAGGGGCACTTGTATTGCAACAGGGGCATTATTTTTTATCCCTCTCTCTGCGCCTTTTCTGCCGTTTAGGTCGGCGCGCAATCCCTATGCTGAACCACTTAACCAGCACAAACGCCACAACGCCCGTTATGGCAAAGGTTATAAGTATTACAACCCAAAACCATATCTGCGAGGTGTTTTCAGAAGAAGTCTGCCACGGCACGGTCATGTTCATTCCCCAAAACCCTGCTATCATTGTGGGTATGGCGAGCAGAACGGTGATAATGGTCAGCTTCTTCATGCTGTCGTTGGTGTTGTTGGAAATCATAGAGCCGTAGGCGTCCATGGTCACGGTGAGTATATCCTTATATATGTTGCACATCTCTATTGCCTGTCGGCTCTCTATGGCAACGTCGTCATACAGGTCGCGGTAGTCCTCGCGCGTGGTCACTGCCACTGCCTTCGAAAGTTTTTCCTGAACGCCGAAGTTAGAGTTAAGAGAGGTGGATATATACACCAGCGAGTTTTCCAGCTCCAACAGCTGTGCAATCTCTTCGTTTTTTAGCGTTCTGCTCAGTTCTGCCTGTACGCGGCGCGACTTCCTGTCTATCTGCGTAAGCACATTCAAAAACCGCTTTGCATTGCCCAGCATAAAGTTTAAGGTAAACAGCACGGGCTTTTCGGTGGCAACCTGCTGTCTGCCCGTTATAAAGTCCTTTAAAACGGGGTTGCCCTTCAAGCATACCGTAACCACGCATTTAGAGTTGTAGATTATGGCGAGGGGGAGGGTGCTGTATACGTCGCCGGAGTCGCCATCTTCGATTATCGGACAGTCGATTATAAACATATAGTTGCCGTCGTCTATTTCGGCGCGTGCGCGCTCCTGGTCGTCGAGTGCCGAGGCGAGCATGTCTTCGCTTATGCCCGTTGCCGCAGATATATCTTCAAGCTCGTCGTCGGTCGGGTTAATCATGTCTACCCAACAACGCGGCTGAAATTTTTCAAGCTGTTTTAAAGTATGCCTTTCGGCTTTGCAAAAAAACTGTACCATTGCCTTTACCGCCTAACGTTAATAAAAAAAGCACGGAGAATAACCCCGTGCCCCAAGGCGAGTGGTACGGAATCATTCACTTATCGTTTTGTGGAAATTTTCTCTTTTTCAGTCCTGCAACTGTAATATGGGTCCATAAACAGTCTCCGCCTGCGGACAAAATTTTTGTTTAATCTTCCGCAGACACATTTATTATAATGCATTATATTGTTTTTTGCAAGCATTGAGTGCAGATTTTTTGTTGCTCTGCACGGTTTTCGGGGCGGTAAAGCATCTTTCTGTAAAATGTCAAGGCGGCTGGCAAAATTTAAAAAGTACGCCCGGCGCAACGCTGTGCGCAGGGCGTACGGTTGCCGCTCATTCAAAAGCGGAAGCTTTGCCGTAAAGAGAGGTACTTTTTTGCCGCTATTATTTTAGCCGCTATATAATTATTTTCCCCTCGATAAAACTTTCAAAAAAACTTTCAAGGTCTGTGCCCGTAGATACAAAACATGCGCATATATCATCTGACGAAGCTATCTTATACAAATAATTTTTATAGTAGGTCTGCAAACCCTCGTAAAAATTGTCGTCGCCTATGGAGTTGCGCAGGGTGTCGAAGAGTAACAGCCCCTTATTGTAGGCGATGTTCACATATTCGTAGTCGCTGATAAAGTCTTTAAGGTGCCTGTTCATTGTTGTATCGGCGTTGCCGAACAGTTGGTTATATACGGTGAAGTATGCCCTGTATGCGGTCGTTGCCGAAAGCACAAGCCCCTCTCTCGTTAAGCCATATTCGGTGTGGTTTTCAAAAAACAGCAGTGTGCTGTACTCGGCAAGCCCCTCATCCTGCCATGCGCTGTTTATCTGGTCACTGCCCACCATGGCATACCACCACTGGTGTGCAATTTCATGCACTATGGTATATATGGTCGTCAAATCGTCCAGCCCGTCGTTTATCATCGCAAGTGCAGGGTACTCCATGCCGCCAGCGGCAAAACCTGTCTGCACTATCGAAAGGGTGGGGTATACATACTCCCCGAACTTTTCAGAGAAGAAAGTCAGGCTCTCCGTTGCCGCGTCAAGTTTTGCCTGCGGATTGTCGTCGTCATAGTAGTAATAATTTACAGTCGTTCCGTCCACCTCGGCGGAAACAACCGAAAATTCGTCAGAGAGCACTATGCAGAAATCGCGGGCGTTTTCCAGCGAATAGCTGTAAGTCAGTGTGCCGCTGAACGTTGACTGCATTCCCTGTCCGCTTGCCGCCGCAATGTAGCCTGCGGGCACGGTTATACTCACTTCATAGTCGGCGCATTCGGTTACAAAGGGGTCGCCGTCGCTGTAATAAACCTCTTCGAGGAATCCGCCGTCCTCCCACACGCAGGCAACGGGGTAAAAGTTGCCCAGATTGACGGTGTGTCTTGTGACGCCCGTGCGGTGGTTAACGTTTGCAAGCGTAAGCGTATATTCTATGGTAATCTCGGTGTGTGCTCCGTTTGAAAGGGAGGAGGAAAGGGCGACGGCAAGTATGTTTTCATCCTCGCCGCCAATCTCCCAGCTTTCACAGCCTGTAACCGAGGTTATCTCCATGCCGCCGTAGCTTTTGCCGTTATAGTATGTATTCGACGAAAGCGTGTCGGATACGGGGCTGTACAGCGCGCCCTCGCGGTAGGCGTTTGCATACAGGTTGAACTTTATTTCGCCAAGCTCACTGCCCGTATCGTTGACATAGTCCACGGTGCAGGTTGCCGTAAGCGTATTTTCGCCGTCGTAAGTGCAGGTTATTTTGTACGCGGTGCGCGCGTCGTCTTCTGTTTTACTGCACGCCGCCGCAGGCAGCAGTGTGGCGGCGGAGCATGCAACAATGGCAAATGCGATAAACTTTTTCATAGCAAAATATTGTATGCTGGCCATACGCCTTTCTTGACAGCAAGTTTAACATTTTTTGCGTTCCCGCAATACAATGGTAGGGTATGAGGATATGTGTGGTGACGGGCGCCTTTCAGGCTCTCCCGCAGTGCGACCTCGCTCTGATAGCCCCGTTCTGGCTGGGCGAAGTTGATTACCAGAGCGAACTTTCAGGCAAGAGCGAAAAGTTTGAAGAGGCGGCGCGCTTGTCCCTTTCGGCAGGGTGCGGCGTGGTGTGCGGTTGCACCACGCTGTCGCGCGGCGCGGTGCGCAGGTCGGCGGCGGTGGCAGACAGGGGCAAACTGCTCGGAATATCCGATATGCTCCACGTACTCGACGATGAAGAATACAAAAGCGGCGCATATCTCGGCATATATTCAGTGGGCGGCTACAAGGTCGGGGTATGCATAGAAAACGACCTCTGCTTCCCCGAAGGAATCCGCGCCCTGTCTGCCTGCGGCTGTAACGCCATAGCCGTACTGTGCGAAAAGACGTGCTCGGTAATCCAGCCTCTGCTTGCGCGCGCCTATGCCTTTTTGTACGGCGTGCCCATAGTTATGTGCGCGGGCAAACTTGCCTACTTTGCCGAAACTTCCGGCGAGGTCGCCTGCTCTAACCGTCCGCTGTCCCTGTTTGAAACAGACGGGCGCAACGGTTACCGCCTCGTGGCTACGCGCTGGCGCGGACTTACCCGTGAAGAGAGGGAAGATTATTAGCCCCGTATTCCAAAAAAAATGCCATAGGCGGCGTAAGTTGACGGCAAACCGCTTGTATTTTTTGTTCATCTCTGTTATAATGTATGGCAATTAGAAGTAGCGCGGTACACGCGTACGGAGGTGTGCCGATTATGCTCAGCATGACTGGCTACGGCAGAGGGGAATACAAGAGCGGCGGTATAGAGCTGACCGTGGAAATAAAGACGGTAAACAACCGCTATTTAGATATTTCTGTAAAGGCGCCGCGCATTTTTACCGCCTATGAAGAGGCTATGCGCGCCTCCGTCCGCGGCAAAATCACGCGCGGACATGCCGATATATTCGTAAGCTATTGCGACAAGCGCGAAAGGCAGAGCTCACTGCGCCTCGACGAAGAGGTGGCGGCGGCATATATCCGCGCCGCGGCGAGGCTGGCGCAGCTTTCCAAAGAGAGTGCGCCCGCGATTAAATTCGGCTACGACGCCACTTCCCTTCTGCGCCTTCCCGACGTAATGGTGCGCGAAGAGGTTCAGGGCGCAGACGAAGAGCTTATTTCCGCACTCGATAGTGCTCTGCTCTCCGCGCTGGACAGCCTCAACGCCATGCGCCTTAAAGAGGGCGAAAAGTTAAAGGCGGACATGCTATCGCGTATGGACGCTATCGAACGGCTGGTGGGCGAAATATCGACGCGCGCTCCGCTCGTTGCAAAAGAGTATGCCGCAAAGCTTAAAGAGAAGATAGAGGCATACCTCGGCGGCGTGCAGGCAGACGAGGGCAAACTGCTCACCGAAGTCGCGCTGTTTTCCGACAGGAGCAATATAGACGAAGAACTCACCCGTCTGCGCTCGCATATAGAGCAGTTCAGGGAAATCTGCCGCTCTTCCGTGCTGGGCAGGAAGCTCGACTTCCTCGTGCAGGAGTTCAACAGAGAGGTCAACACAATCTGCTCTAAGAGCAACGATATAACCATAACGCGCTGTGGGCTGGAACTCAAAAACGAGATTGAAAAAATCCGCGAGCAGGTACAAAACGTAGAGTAAAGGAACCTTTAAAGTGAAAGAAAGACAGTGCAACGTGCTAATCGTCGTTTCGGGTCCTTCGGGCGTGGGCAAGGGCACGGTATTAAAGCGTGTAATGCAGCTTCACTCTGCCATGTGCGAAAGCGTATCATGCACCACACGCGCACCGCGCGGAGGCGAAAGAGAGGGTGAATCTTACTTTTTTGTAAGCCGCGCCCGCTTTGAAGAGATGATAGAACGCGGCGAACTTTTAGAATATTCGCAACACTTTGAAAATTACTACGGCACGCCGCGCGCATTTGTGGAGAGCCGCCTTAAAGAGTGCGACGTTCTGCTTGAAATCGATGTAGACGGCGCGCTCAACATAAAAAAGGCGTATCCAAAGGCCGTGCTCGTCATGATTGCTCCGCCAGACATGGCTTCGCTTGAAGAGCGGCTCAAAAAACGCGGCACCGAGAGCGGCGACAGTGCGGCGCGCAGACTTGCTCGCGCGGACTACGAACTTTCTAAAATCGACAGTTACGACTATGTCGTCGTCAACGACGAGGTAGAGCGCGCCGCGCAAGAGATATGCGGCATTATCTGTAAAGAAAAGGAGGCATTATATGATAAATAAACCTGCGGTAGACGAACTTTTGAAAAAACTTTCGGCAGACGGGCACACCGCCTCGCGCTACGAGTTGTGCGTTGTTACGGCAAAGCGCGCGCGCCAGATAATCGAACAAAATGACGGAAGGGATATTCCTCCGCACCTCAAAGAAGTCACGCTCGCCTGCTACGAGATTGAAAGCGGCAAGGTGATGAGCGTCAAAGATTAGTTTTTTATCGCAGAGCTCCGCCGCGCGCGGGGCTTTTGTTTGGTTTTACCGCGCGCCGCCGCGGTGAGCATTTCGCAAATGTCCGCAAATATGCGGCAACTATTTATCAAGGAGCCCGCACGCGCCAGATGTATGCACAGGTGATTGTAGACATAGCCCACTCTAATGTGGACAAGATATTTGAATATTCCTGCGCAGACGGAACGCAGGCGGGCTGCCGCGTAAAGGTGCCGTTCGGCGGCAGGGTGGTAGACGGGTTTATAGTGGGGCTTTCTGAAAGCACTTCTTTTCCGCCTGAAAAGATAAAGCCCGTCGTCTCCGTCTCGGACGAGCCGCCAGCGCTTGTCAAAGAGTGCTTTGCGCTCATGAACGGTCTTTCCTCGCGCTACCGCGTACCAAAGGCGGTGTGCCTGCGGCTGTTTATCCCTTCGGAAATGCGTTTGGGCAAGGTACACGAAATTTATAAAAAGGTTGCGGTATATGCCGCTGATATTACCCTGCCCAATTCTGCAAAAAAGCAGGCAGAGTTTCTTGCCTATTTAAAGGAGGCGGTCAGGTGCGACTACACCGCCGCGTGCGAAAGGTTCGGCAGGAGCGCGGTAAATGCCGTGGTTCAAAAGGGCGGCGCCGCGTTAGAGAGGGTACGCGCCCTCCGCAGTCCCATGCCGCAGGAGGGCGGTGAAGAACTGCAAAAGGAGCTCACCTCGGCGCAGAGTGCGGCGCTTGAACAGATTGAAAGTTCACCGCTCCCCGTGCATCTCATACACGGCGTTACGGGAAGCGGCAAGACGGAGATATATTTAAACGTAATTCAGCGCGCGCTCCAACGCGGCAAAACGGCAATATTCCTCGTGCCCGAAATCTCGCTCACGCCGCAAATGCTCTCACAGTTGCGCCGCCGCTTCGGCGAAAGTGCGGCTATACTGCACAGCGGACTTTCTGCCGGCGAACGCTTCGACGAGTGGTGGAGACTGCGCACGGGCGAGGCAAAGATAGCCATAGGCGCACGCTCTGCGATATTCGCTCCGCTGGAAAATATAGGGGCAATTATAATTGACGAAGAGCACGACGGCTCTTACTTTTCAGAGAGCGCTCCGCGCTACTCTACCATAGAAATCGCAAAATCGCGTGCACGCTACAACGGCTGTAAGCTGGTGCTGGGCAGCGCCACCCCCTCGATAGAAACTTACAGCCGCGCAATGTCTGGCGAATACGGACTTATAACCTTAAAACAGCGCATAAACGGCAAGCCAATGCCGCACATAGAGATTGCCGATATGCGCAAAGAGGTGCGGCGAGGCAACAACACAGCTTTTTCGGCTACACTGCGCGAAGAGCTCGAACAAACGCTTTCGCAGGGCAACCAGGCTATTATCTTTTTAAACAGACGGGGCTACTCTCACACAGTAATCTGTCAGGACTGCGGCTATGTTGCAAAGTGCGAAAATTGTGACGTATCGCTCGCCTACCACAGCGAAGAAAACTGTCTCAAATGCCATTACTGCGGCGCAAAATACCGCCTGCCGCGAGCCTGTCCCGATTGCGGCGGACTGCACCTGCGCTACGGCGGCACGGGCACACAGCGCGTAGTGGCAGACTTAAAGGCGCAGTTCCCCTCGGCGCGGATTCTGCGCATGGATAACGACACCACTTCCGGCAAAGAGGGGCACTACAAAATCTTAAAACAGTTCGGCGAAAAGCAGGCGGATATTCTTGTGGGAACGCAGATGATAGCCAAGGGGCACGACTTCCCCTCCGTAACCCTCGTCGGCATTTTAAACGCCGACATGAGCCTGCACTTTTCCGACTACCGCGCAGGCGAGCGCACCTTTCAGCTGATAACGCAGGTATCTGGCAGGAGCGGCCGAGCTGGCGAGGCGGGCAAAGTTGTTTTGCAGACGTACTCGCCTGAAAATTACATACTGCGCTACGCAGTAAACTACGACTACGAGGGCTTTTTCAATAACGAGATAGAGCTTCGCAAAACTACAAAGTTTCCGCCCTTTTCGCTGATATGCCGCATAATGGTTACGGCGGAAGAGGACGCCTCCGCGTTAGAGGCGTTAAAGGGAGTGTACTTCGGCGCGGAAGAACTGCGCGGCAAATATCCGCAGGAATTTATCTTCCTCAATAAAATGCACTCCCCCATAAAAAGAATACAGGGCAGGGTGCGCTATCAGGTGCTCATGCGGCTGGAAAGCGGAAGGCTTCTTCCAAAGCTGTACGACCTCGCGGCGCAGTATTCTACGCCACGGGTTCTCGCCTATGTGGAAGAAAACCCTGCAAATCTTTCATAAATTTGCCGCAGAGCGGCTTTAAGAATGTGTTAAATCGCGCAATTGCGCTCAATTTTATATAAACGGGAGAAGTAAATGGCACGGAGATTTGTTGTGCAGGAGGGCGACCCCGTCCTCCGCAAAGTATGCAGAGAGGTTAAAAAATTCGACGGAGAGCTTTCTGCCCTCCTCGACGACATGAAGGTCACGGTACGCGCTGAAAACGGCGCAGGGCTTGCCGCGCCGCAGGTGGGCGTAGATTTGCGCGCCGTGGTAATTGACGTGGAAGAGGGCTTTTTCGAGCTTATAAACCCCGTAATATATTACCGCAAGGGCGAACAGGTCGGCGAAGAGGGCTGTCTTTCGGTAAAGGGCAAACAGGGCACTGTTGTGCGTCCGCAAAAGGTTAAGGTGGAATACCGCGACAGAACGGGCAAAAAACACAAGCTCACGGCGGAAGGTTTCTTCGCGCGCGCCGTCTGTCACGAGTGCGACCACCTCGACGGCGTTCTTTATACAGATTTAGCCACAAATATCCGCGATATATCCACGGAGGATGCCAAGTGAAGATACTCTACGCAGGTACGCCGCAGTACGCCGTACAGCCGCTCTCGGCGCTCGTCGCCGCAGGGCACAATGTCGTTGCCGTAATCACACAGCAAGACCGCCCCGTCGGCAGGAGAGGCGTATTGACTCCACCGCAGGTTAAGTTGCGTGCGCATGAGCTGGGCATACCCGTGTTCCAGTTCGATAAAATAGGTGAGCATATCCCTGAAATAACGGCGCTCGGTGCCGACGTTATGTTCACCTGCGCCTACGGTCAGCTGCTCACGCAGGGCGTGCTCGACTGCTTTCCGTCTGGCGTGTGGAACGCCCACGCCTCACTTCTGCCCAAGTACCGCGGCGCGTCCCCCATACAGGCGGCAATGCTTGCGGGAGAAGAATTTACGGGCGTGACCATTATGAGAACCGAGCTTGCGCTCGACAGAGGCGACATACTGCTCGTAAAAAGGTGCGACATATTGCCGAACGAAACGTGCGGCGAGCTGTCTGAACGGCTTTCCGCGCTCTCCGCGCAAGCTGTGTGCGAGGCGGCGGATATACTTGCGGCTGGCGATATAAACCTGCTGTTGCAGGACGATTCGGAGGCAACCTACTGCAAAAAGATAAAAAAGGAGGACGCGCGCATAGATTTCACTGCCCCTGCGGCAAAAGTGCGCGCCCTGATAAACGCCATGAGCCCCTCGCCTGCGGCATATTGCACTTTCAAGGGCGCTCCCCTCAACATATACCGCGCCGAAGAGGCAGAGGCTGACTTTGCAACGAAGAAATGCGGTCAGGTTGCCGAAGTTTCGCCTCGCGGCGTAATAGTAAAGTGCGGTCAGGGATTTATATGCATAACCGAGGCGCAGTTTGCGGGCGGCAAGCGCCTCTCGGCGGCAGATATACGCAACGGCAGAAAAATTTGCACGGGGGATATGCTTGAATAATCCGCTCACCGACCCCTACATCGTGCTTTCCAAGGTGTATTCGGGCGGAGCATATCTCAAACAGTCGCTCGCCGAAAGCCCCATAGAGCCCTCCGCGCGCCCGCGAACCTCAAAAATCTGTTACGGAGTGTTGGAAAAGGATATATATCTCACGCACGTAATTGCGGCAAACTGCCAAAAGACGCCCAAAACTTCCGTACGCCTCGTGCTCAAAATAGCCCTGTATATGCTGGAATTTATGGGCAAGCACAGCTACATGGTCGCCGACTGCGCAGTAGAGCTGTTAAAAAAGCTGGGCAAGGGCGGCGCGGCAGGCTTTGTAAACGCCTTTCTGCGCTCCTATAAAATTCCGCCCCTGCCTGCTACTGCGGACGAGCGGCTGTCTGTTGCGGCAAGCTCGCCGCTCTGGCTGGCAAAAAGGGTGCGGCGCAGCTATAAAGGGGAGGCAGAGGCAATTCTTTCCGCCCCGTCGGAGGGCGTGTGCGTGCGCTTTGAAAGGGGAGAGGAAAATTACCTTTCAAACCAACATATTGCCACGCCTTTTGGCGGTGTGTATATCTTCAAAAACTTTGTGCGCGACGGTGGTTACGATATGGGCGACTACACCTTCCAGTCGGTGGGCTCTGTTGCCATTTGTTCGGTAATACCCCCGTGCGAAAGGCTGTTAGACGCTTGTTCGGCACCAGGTGGAAAGAGTGTATTGCTTGCAAAAAAGTGCGCTAATGTCACCTCTCAGGAACTTCACCCCCACCGCGTTGCGCTCATTTCCTCCTATTGCACGCGCATGGGCGTAAAAAACGTTGCCGCCGTGCAGGGGGACGCAACGGCGTTCAATCCCGAATACGAGGGGGCATTCGATGTTGTGCTGTGCGACGTCCCCTGTTCGGGCAGCGGCGTAATCAACGAAAACCCAGATATAAAACTGTTCCGAAAGGAAGAAGATATCTCTTCGCTCATGCATATTCAGCAGGCAATACTTGCCAACTGCTCACGCTACGTAAAGCCAGGCGGCGAACTGTTCTACTCCACATGTTCAATACTTCCCGAAGAAAACGATACAGCCGTCTGCAATTTTTTGCAGGGCAACGACCTCTTTTCCGTTGTCCCTGCCGAGTGCGCATTAGCGGCAAGGCAGACAAAGTTCGGTCTGCAATTTCTGCCGCACATTTCGCTGGGTGCTGGCTTCTATATCTCACGCATGAAACGGAAAAGCTGAACGCTTCACCTCGCCGCAAATACGGCGGAAAATATTAAAAACTTCCCGAACTATCCGCGAAATATAGAATTATGAAGAAAATTTTAACAGACTACAATTCAGGGGAACTCAAAAATATCGTACAGGATATGGGCGAAAAGCCCTTCCGCGCCAGCCAGATTTATTCGGGCGCGATGCGCGGACACGATATATCTGATATCCCAGCCCTCCCCAAGCCGCTTGCGGCGCGCCTTTTAGAAGAGTTCGATAACTGCGCGCTTAAAATAATTAAAACTCTGCGCTCTTCCGACGGCACCGAAAAGTACCTCTACTCCCTTGCAGACGGCAATGTGATAGAGGGCGTATTTATGCGGTATAAATACGGTTGCACGCTGTGCCTCTCTACGCAGGTGGGCTGTCGCATGGGCTGTAAGTTCTGCGCCTCAACGCTCGGCGGACGGTTGCGCGATTTAAGCTCTGGTGAAATGCTTTCGCAGGTGTTAAAGGTAAACGCCCTGCACGGCGGCACTCCGCAAAGGCGAGTGGTCACCAATGTAGTGCTAATGGGCAGCGGCGAACCGCTCGATAACTACAAGAATGTAGTAAAGTTTATACGCGATATGTCGGCGGAGGGGGGTATCAACATATCTCCGCGCAACGTCAGCCTGTCCACCTGCGGACTGGTGCCAGAAATGTACGCCCTCGCGGAGGAGGGACTGCCTGTAAATTTAACGGTGTCCCTGCATAACGTAACCGATGAAGAGCGCGCTCGCACAATGCCAATCGCACAAAAGTATAAAATTGCTGAAATTTTAGCGGCGTGCACAAATTACTTCCAAAAGACGGGCAGGCGGTATATCTTTGAATATTCACTCATAGAGGGTGAAAATTCCGATTTATCCCACGCCCGCGCCCTCGCGGCGCTTTTAAAGGGTAAGCCCTGCCACGTAAATCTGATACGCTTAAACGATGTAAAGGAGCGCCACCTTTTGGCGGCGGGCGAACGTACTGCACACGAGTTTTTAAATACGCTTACAGCCTGCGGTATATCTGCCACTTTGCGCCGCAGAACGGGCGCAGATATAGGCGGTGCGTGCGGACAGTTGAGGGCTGGGTATCTCAATAACTCTTTATAACTTCATATAAGCGGCGCATTGCTGTGCCGCGCTTACGGCTTCATTCAGAAATATTTGTGGACGGTGCAATACTTTATCGAGCCTACGGCTTTTTGCGGTATTGTAAGTTGCCGGTCGCGGCATATATACGCATTAATTTGTTTTTAATATAAATCTACTTTTCGGAGAACAGATTATGGAAATAAAAATAGCGCCCTCGATACTCTCTGCCGACTTTGCGCGAATGGGAGAGGCGATTGCGCTGTGCGAAAACAGCGGTGCAGACCTCATTCACTGCGACGTTATGGACGGCTCATTTGTCGCCCCCATAACCTTCGGTGGACAGATGGTCAAAAATCTACGTCCGCACACGCGGCTTCCTCTCGACGTACATCTTATGATAGAGCACCCCCAAACGCAGATTAAATTTTTTGCCGAGGCGGGCGCAGATATTATCACCGTGCACTACGAGGCGTGCTCTAAAATATCTCCCACCTACCTCGAAGAAACTCTGTCGCTCATAAAATCTCACGGCATAAAGTGCGGCGCGGTTGTCAACCCCGATACCGATATAGAAAAGATTTTTCCCGTGTTCGGATTGTGCGACATGGTGCTTATCATGAGCGTATTCCCCGGCTACGGCGGACAGAAGTTTATAGAGGCCGCCCTTAAAAATATCAAAAAGGCGCGGCAATATGCCGTGGCAATCGGCAAACCTGATATAGATATAGAGGTAGACGGCGGCATAAATGGGCAGACGGCAAAGCTGTGCGTGCAGGCGGGAGCAAATGTGCTCGTTGCAGGCTCGGCTCTCTTTTCCGCACCCGATATGTCCGCCGCCATACAGAGGCTCAAAGGCAGATGAAGCGCGGCATACTCCTTTTGAACGGTCGTCCGTATACGGGTGAAATTCAGTCGGAGGGCGCGGCAGTGTACTGTTGCGACGGCGCATATGACTGGGCGCGCGGCAGGGTGCGTATAGATAAAAACGTGGGCGACTTCGACAGCCTCGGCTATACTCCGTCTCCGCCGCCCGAAGAGGTCTACCCAGCCGAAAAGAACTTTACCGACGGCGAAATCGCCCTCTGCAAAATGTTGGCGGACGGAATAGACGATATAACCGTCTACGGCGGTTTCGGCGGCAGGCAAGACCACTTTATCGGCAATTTGCAACTTCTGTATAAGGCTCACTCCCACGGGGCGCGCATAAAAATGGTCTCGCAAGACTGCCTCATCTTTCCTGCCTCAGGCAGGGTGCGGTTAGATAGGTTTGCTGGCAAAACATTCTCGGTGTTTCCCTTTTCGTCCGCCGTGCATATAATGGAAAGCAGAGGACTAAAATACCCCTATCCGCCAAAGCTCTGCTACGGCGAATGTCGCGGTGTTTCTAACATAGTCACGGGGCATTGCGCCTATATAGACGTGGCGGAGGGGGATACAGTCCTCATCATAGTCAATCTGGGGGACTTGTGATGATTGTTGTGTGTGTAAAGCCGCCTAAACTGGTGCAAAAAGTTTTAAAGACGGTGCTCCGCAAGTAGGGGCTCTGCGCGGTGATATATGATTGCGGATATGCACTGCGATACTCTGACGTGTGAGCAAAGTCTGCGCCTCGGCATGCGCAGCAACGGCTTACAGGCAGACTTTTTACGCCTTAAAGCGGCGGACTACTGCGCGCAATGTTTTGCCATATTTATGAGCGGCGGCACATTCAAAGAGTTTATTCGCTATGCCCGCTTTTTTGAAGAGCAGGTTTCGCTTAACAGCGACATATGTGTGCCCGTTTTGTGTTATTCTGATTTTTATGCGGCAGTAACTTCGGGCAAGCTCGGCTGTATTCTCACAGCCGAAAATATCGGATTCGTTCGTACAGAAGAAGAGGTTTTAAAATTAAAGTCCGCTGGCGTGCGCATGGCTTCGCTCGTGTGGAACGAAGCAAACGCGCTCGCCTTTCCCAACCTTGTATTGCGCGGCGGCAAGCCCGATTTTTCTTTGCGTGAAGAGCGCGGTCTTACAAAAACAGGCAGGCATATAGCCGAACTTTTGGATAAAAACAGAATTATAATAGACATATCGCACCTTTCAGACGGCGGCGCGGACGAGCTTTTGCGCGGCAGAAAAATACCGCTCGTCGCCAGCCATTCAAATGCATATTCTCTACATCCCGTCTGCCGCAACCTGACCGATGAGCAGATACGGGCAGTTGCCGACTGCGGCGGCGTTGTGGGGGTAAACTTTTGCCTCGGCTTCCTCGGCGGCAAAGACGCGGCAGAGGGCGCACTCGCCCATATCCGCCATATAATTTCTGTCGGCGGAGAGGACTGCGCCGCCATAGGCGGCGACCTTGACGGAATGCCTCCCCAGCGTGGCGCAAAAGACTGCACTGAGGCCTCCCGTATAGAGGAGCTTGTCTGCAAAGAGTTTGGCGCAAATATTGCACAAAAGGTCTGTTACGGCAACTTTATGCGCGTGTTCAAAGAGGTTGTCGGCTGAATAACTATGCAAAAAGTAATGGGAGCGGCGCGGAAATTTTCCGCGACGCTCCCAGCTTTTTACGCCAATGCGGCGCATTTGCGTTATGCTTTGACGGTTAATACAAAATGGAGACAATCCCATTCCCTCATTCGACAAGTCTGGCTTGCTCGGAAAGTTCAGTTTGTTCGATAAAACTATTTATTTTGCAACGTGAATTTTATAACGCAAAAATAGCGGGCGGCTCATGCCGCCCGCTCAAAAGTTTTAGCTTTAATTTACGCAAAAGGTTTACGCCCTTTCAACGGTCTTCATGCACCTCGTGCAAACATAGCCCTTTACAGCCTTGCCGCTTGCGTCAACATAGCTTATCTTCTGAACGTTGGCTTTAAACGTTCTCCTCGTTCTCCTTTTAGAATGGCTCACATTGTTGCCGGACATCTGTCCCTTTCCGCATACACTGCAAACTCTCGACATAAATCAATACACCTCCGTGGTGAAATTCAAGGGGTAAATAAAAGCCGCTTGTTTAAAACGGCTATAATAATATAGCACCCAAAGGCAAAAAAATCAATCAAAAAGCCTTGTATTTTTCAATTTTTTTTGCTGTCTTGTGCAAAACTTTTTACCAACCGCCTGTTTATGGTATATTTTTTGGGGGAAAGACTTGCAAATTGCCTACAAATAGTATAAAATAACATTGACAGGAGAAATTATGTCAGTCAATACAAGTAACGTGTATGGAAGAATATCTATATCCGACCAGGTTCTCGCCAGGGTTTCGGCATACGCCGCACTCGAATGTTACGGCATAGTCGAGCTTGTCTCACGTCGCTTTAAAGAAAGCTTTTCAGAGCTGTTCAAAAAGCCGACGGCAGGCAAGGGCATAAAGGTTGTAACCAACGGGGACCGTATTTTCATAGACGTCTACGTAATAATAAAGTACGGCGTTTCCATAAATGCCGTCGCCGAATCTCTGAAAGAGGCGGTAAAGTACAAGGTTGAGCGTTTTTCCGGTATGATAGTGGATACGGTAAACGTCAACATAATGGGGGTCAAGCTCTGAACCCCACTTTTTAATGCGCTTTTTTTGGCGCTTTTTTGAATTTTGAGGAGTTCTATGCTAAAAGTCATCAACAGCACCGATTTCAGAAAGATGGTTTCAAGCGGTGCCAGAATGTTAGAAATAAACAGGGCGAAGGTAGACGCCCTTAACGTTTTTCCCGTTCCCGACGGCGATACGGGCACAAATATGTCGCTCACAATGCAGTCGGCAATAGCCGAAATGAACGCTTGCTCGTCTAACCGCTTTCAGGAATTATGTGACGCCGTATCCAAGGGCGCGCTTCGCGGCGCGCGCGGCAATTCGGGCGTTATAACCAGCCAGATATTCCGCGGCATATGCTCGGTAGTGCGCGAATGTCAGCAGGGTATCGACACAAAGATGTTTGCAAAGGCGCTCGAAGCGGGCACAAAAGTTGCTTACAGCGCCGTTTCAAAGCCCAAAGAGGGCACCATACTTACCGTCGTAAGACTTATGAGCGAGTCGGCGTCTAAACTTGCCTCTAAAAATAAAGACTTCGTCGAATTCTTTACGGCGCTTATCGCCGTCGGCGACGAGGCACTCGCGCAGACGCCGGAGCTTTTGCCCGTATTAAAAAAGGCGGGCGTGGTAGACAGCGGCGGCGTGGGGCTTATGACCATAATGCGCGGCTTCCTTTCGGCGGTTTCGGGCGAGGAGATAGGCACTGACGACATCCCCACCGACGCACAGGAGCAGAAGAAGGAGGCGGAGTTCGGCGACAATTCCGACATAATCAACCTCGACCTCGGAGAGATAGAGTTTGCCTACTGCACAGAATACTTTATCGTTCACTTAAAGCAGATGACCACCCTCGCCGACATAGACAGGCTCAAAGAAAAGCTCATGGAGATAGGCGACAGCGTAATCTGCATTGGCGATTTAGAGCTCGTAAAGGTGCATGTTCACACAAACACGCCGGGCATAGCTCTCTCTTATGCATTGGAGCTCGGCGAGTTAGACAGAATAAAGATAGAGAACATGCTCGAAGAAAACCGCCAGCTCAAAGCCAAGTTAGAGGCGGAAAAGAAAGAGATGGGTATGCTTGCCATATGTTCGGGCGAGGGACTCAGCGAAATCTTCAAAGACCTCATGTGCGACAGGGTGATAGAGGGCGGTCAGACTATGAACCCCTCTGCGCAGGATATAGCCAGCGCCGTGCAGAAGATAAACGCCTCTAACGTGTTTGTGTTCCCCAACAACTCTAATATAATTTTGGCGGCGGAGCAGGCAAAAGACCTCGTTTCCAACCGCACCATACATGTAATACCCACCAAAAACGTGCCGCAGGGTTTTGCGGCGGCGCTTGCTTTCAACCCCGAATCTTCGGTGGCGGTCAACAAAACCAACATGACACAAGCCATAGATAACGTTGCCTGCGGCATGGTAACCTACGCCGTGCGCAACACCACCATGAACGGCTTCAAGCTCAAAGTGGGCGACATAATCGGACTAAACTCTAAAAAGATTCTCGCCAAGGGCGCGGACATAGAGGAAACCGCACTAAAACTCATTCACGGCATGAAGACCTCTGACCACGAAATGATAACTCTCTACTACGGCGAGGGAGTAAAGCAAGAGGAGGCGGAGGCGCTTGCCGCCAAGGTCGGCGAAGAGTTCCCCGACTGCGACGTAGACATTCACTACGGCGGCCAGCCCGTGTACTATTATATGGTATCTATGGAGTAGATTAGGCTCACAAAAATTTAGCGCGTATGCTCCCTTGTATGCCGACAATAGCGGCAAGGGGGGGAGAGTGCTCTGCGGCAGTAAAAATAACCAACGGACGAAAAAATTCAGGGGGAAGGCATAGCCTTTCCCCGTTATACTTAAAAGCGCGGCAACAATTAAAAGAGCCGCACATATGCCGCGTTTATGTCGCGGCGGAGCAAAACCGCGGCGGCAACTTGTACGGAGGGGATATGAAACTCACCGAACTTAAATTCATATCAGAAAAGCGTGAAAAAGATTTCAATAAGCTCGGCGTGTACACCTGCGAAGATTTGGTGCGCCTTTATCCGCGCGACTATCTCGATTTAACGCGCGTCACCCCCATAGCGGAGGCGGAGCACAATTCGTTCGCGCTCGTTGCGTGCGAAGTGCTCAATGTGGAATTAAACCGCTTTTCGCGCAGACCGTATGTAAAGGCACTGTGCAGTCAGGGAAACGCCATGTTCCATGCCATATGGTTCAACCAGCCGTATGTTGCGCAAAAGCTGAAAACGGGCGGCTATCTTTTTTATGGTAGAGTGAGCAACAAATACGATATGGGCGCCTCTATGGTAAACCCCAGCTTCGAGCCTGCCGATAAAAACAGGAAGTTAAAGGGCATAATACCCGTATATCCGCTGTCAGGTTCGCTCACGCAAAAGATGGTGCGTGGGGCGGTCGCGCAGGCATTGCAAAATTCTGTGCCAGCCTCGCGCATACCACGCCCCATAGCCGAAAAATTCGGGCTTGCTCCCCTTTCGCGAAGTTACATTGCGTTGCACGAGCCGCGCTCGCAGGGCGACATAAAAGAGGCGTCGGCGCGTATTGCATTAGAGGAGTATTTTCTGCTCATCTCGGCGTTCCGCGTAATAAAGGGCTACGGCGACAGGGTGCGCCTCAACAGTTATTCCGTCACTGAAAAGCATACTGCCGACTTTATATCGCGCTTTCCTTTCAAATTCACTGACGGTCAGCTAGCCGCCGTGCGCGAAATTTACAATAATTTGCATTCGCCCTCGCAGATGAACAGGCTGTTGCAGGGCGACGTGGGCAGCGGCAAAACGGCTGTGGCGCTCACTGGCATGTATATGGCGTTGAAATCGGGCTATCAGGCGGCAATGCTCGCCCCCACCGAGGTGCTCGCGCGGCAAAACTTTGCCCTAATGCAGAAGTACTTTCCCGAATTTGGCTGTGCCCTGCTCGTCGGCTCTACGCCAGCCGCCGAAAAGCGCGCCGTAAAGGCGGCGCTAAAATCGGGTGAAATTTCCGCCGTGTGCGGCACACACGCCGTAATACAGAAGGACGTAGTTTTTAAAAACCTCGCCTTTGTGGTGTGCGACGAACAACAGCGTTTCGGCGTGGCACAGCGCGCCTCGCTTGCCGAAAAGGGAGAGGGGTGCGATGTGCTCATAATGTCAGCAACGCCCATTCCGCGCACGCTCTCGCTTATATTCTACGGCGACCTCGATATTACCACCATAAAAGATAAGCCTGCCGCGCGGCAGGAAATTTCCACGGCAATCATCTCCGCGCATAAGTATGCCGACATGCTTCGCTATATCGAACAGCAGGCAAAGTGCGGCAGGCAGACCTACTTTGTCTGCCCCAGGATAGAGGGGGACGAAGAGGGCACAGCTATGTCTGCCTCCGAGCTGTACGAAGATTTGCAGGCAAAGATGCGCGGCGTGCGGCTTGCTCTGTTGCACGGCAAAATGAAAGAGGCGGAAAAGAACGCGGTAATGCAGGACTTCAAAGATAAAAAGTACGACTGCCTCGTCGCCACAACCGTAATAGAGGTGGGCATAGACGTTCCCTCGGCAACGGTAATGGTGATATACAATGCCGAACGCTTCGGGCTTTCGCAACTGCACCAATTGAGGGGCAGGGTGGGGCGCGGCGACGAAAAGAGTTGGTGCTTTTTGCTTATGGGTTCCGATACCCCTCAGGCGCGCGAGCGGCTGTCCGTTATAAAGAATAGTACAGACGGCTTTGAAATCGCCGAAGCCGACTTACAGATTAGGGGCGGCGGCGACTTTATGGGCACGCGACAGAGCGGCCGCGTGCTTACAGAAATCCGCAACTTAAAGTTCCCTGCAAGCGTAATCTTTACAGCCAAGGCACTCTCTGACGAGGCTTTTTCGGGGAATTACGATATTTCCTCACTGCGCGCAGCCGCATTAGAACGCTACAAAAGCCTGCAAGACGTAGTTTTAAACTGAACGGCAAAATTAAAGGTGCGGTCGCAATTTTTTGCGACCGCACCTTTATGTAGCGGATATAAATTTATTTATTTATTTTCTCTTTATTTGTCTGTCCACTGCGTTTTTTACTTTTCTGCGCCGAAGTTTGTCCTACGGCAGCCGTTTCAACAGGAGTTGCGGCTTCTTCAATTACAGCCGTTTTATCGGGAGCAACGCTTTCAACGGGGGCAGATACTGTTTCGGCAGGCACTTCACCCATCGCAACTTCCTCGCCTGCGGCGGCAGCGGCTTTTTGCAGTTTCTTTTCCTTATACTGTTTGGGGTATATGAATATTGCGCGGAATATCAGCCTTACAAGCGGTCCTGCAAAGAATATCTGCCAGCAAAGCGCCATGGGGAAGTTGCGCGCCACGGTCAGTATCCATGCGGCAAATATACCGTTTTCTGCCGATATGTTGAAGATAAGCGTTGCAATAAAGCTCATTATAGGGCACATAAATGCAACGGTTATTCCCGACATAGTCCACGTAACTATAATAGGCGCGTGTTTTTTGGGGTCGATAATGCGGAAAGTCAGCTTTCTTGCAATGGGGCCTACTATAATCATTTCTACCGCCAAAGCTATAAGCGCCTCCCACATCTCTTTAAAGGCTTCTACAAATACTTTATTCGTTAGTCCGCCCATATTCCAAGCTAAATTGTAGCAAATCATGGCGTAGACCATAACTATGACCATTATTACGGAAAATATAATTTCCTGAAACAGATTTTTGGGCATTTTATTTCTCCTTAAAATTGTTACTCTCTGAAAAAAGCGCAAAAAAACACGATCGGGTGTTGTGCGTTAGTCACCGCCTGCGGCTGTGTTTGTTTCAATAATTATGTGCGCTAAATCGTAACTATATTTTATTTTTTTCGGGCAAAAAAGTCAAGCGTACAAAAAGCCCGAACTTTATGTGTGCTACTACATGTTAATTTTGCACAATTTTTTGCAAAATTTTGCGGCGGTATTATCAATAATATCCGCATGCGCGCCGTCGCCGCCTCGTATATGAGCGTTTCGTCTGCCACATATTGTCTTGCTTTTCCGCACTAAAAACACTTGTCGCCGCCGTTCCGCCCCAAAGCTATGCAAATTTATAATTTTTTGTATAATTTGTTGACAAAACCAAACAGCTTTGGTAAAATATCGCTTGCTGTTATGGTTAGTTTGGGTTGTTATACTCAAAAACGGCTTATACAGCAAAAAACCTTTCGTTCGTATCAGTTTAAGGGATGATATGGGCAAAGATATATTCCGCAGGTCTTTCGAGACCGAGTAAATCAAGGAGGAAAAAAATGCCTACAATCAATCAGCTCATCAAGCACGGCAGAGAAAAGCAGGTCTATAAGTCAAAGTCACCCATTCTCGACAACTGCCCCCAAAAGCGCGGCGTTTGCCTTTCGGTAACTACGACTACCCCCAAAAAGCCCAACTCTGCTATAAGAAAGATTGCAAGGGTTCGCCTCACCAACAAGCAGGAAGGTACAGTCTACATTCCTGGCGAGGGGCACAACCTTCAAGAGCACTCGTCCGTGCTCATCCGCGGCGGCAGGGTTAAAGACCTCCCCGGCGTGCGCTACCACATAATCCGCGGCGCACTGGATACGGCGGGCGTTGCAAAGCGCAAGCAGGCGCGTTCGCGCTACGGCGCTAAAAAGCCCAAAGATTAATCTTCAAGGCTTAAAAGGGCGCCTTACGGCGCAAAAAAAATCATCCTACTTGTTTCGGAATATATCTTACCCTTAACCGAAGAGTAGGCAGTATTCGCAGGGCTATACATGCGCCGCTGTGGAGAAGGATTGCTACCTTATATATTATATAATGTATAAAGGCAAGCGACGGCTTATTTGAAAAATACGAAAAAGGAGTTAAGTTATGCCCAGAAGAGGCAATGTCCCCAAGAGGGACGTGCTGCCCGACCCCGTGTATAATTCCAAGGTTGTAACAAAGCTCATCAACCAGATAATGTACGACGGCAACAAGGGTACGGCACAGAATATCGTTTACGGCGCGTTTGGCATAATGAGCGAAAAGCTCGGCAAAGACGCAATGGAAATATTCAACCAGGCAATGGCAAACATAATGCCTGTATTGGAAGTAAAGGCAAGGCGAGTGGGCGGCGCCAACTATCAGGTCCCCATCGAAATCAGACCCGAAAGAAGGCAGACGCTCGCAATACGCTGGCTGGTTCTCAATACGAGAAAGCGTTCAGAGCGCGGCATGAGCTCTAAGCTCGCCGCAGAGCTCATGGACGCCTACAACAACACTGGCGGCACAGTAAAGAAGAAAGAAGATACGCACAGAATGGCGGAAGCCAACAAGGCGTTCGCTCATTTCAGATTCTGAAACCGCGTACGGGAGTAATATATGGCAAGAGAATACGATTTACTTCATACCCGCAATATCGGAATTATGGCGCATATCGACGCTGGTAAGACAACTACTACCGAGCGTATTCTGTACTATACAGGCAGAACGCATAAGATAGGCGAAGTGCACGATGGTCAGGCAACCATGGACTGGATGGTGCAGGAGCAGGAGCGCGGAATCACCATAACCTCCGCCGCAACCACCTGCCACTGGACGCGCACGGGCGCAGCCAAATCAGACGAGTGCCGCATAAACATTATCGACACCCCCGGACACGTTGACTTCACCGTAGAGGTAGAGCGTTCGCTCCGCGTACTCGACGGTGCAATTGCAACTTTCTGCGCCAAGGGCGGCGTAGAGCCCCAGTCAGAAACCGTCTGGCGCCAGGCAGATAAATATAAAGTTCCCAGAATTGCATATGTAAACAAGATGGACATCAACGGCGCCGACTTCGAGCGCGCCGTACGCATGATGAGGGAGAGGCTCAACGCCAACCCCATTCCCATAGAACTTCCCATCGGCAAGGAATCCACTTTCCGCGGCATAGTCGACCTCATCGAAATGAACGCCGAAATCTACGATTCTGACGACGGCAAAAAGTATCACAAGGACGAAATTCCCGCAGATATGCGCGCCGCGGCGGAAGAAATGCACATGAAGCTTATGGAGGCGGCAGCCGACGGCGACGACGAGCTCATGGAAAAGTTCCTCGAAACTATGGAACTCACCCCCGAAGAGATAAGGCGCGGTCTCCGCAAGGCGACCATAGCCATGAAGTGCTGTCCCGTTCTCTGCGGCTCATCCTACAAAAACAAGGGCGTACAGATGCTGTTAGACGCCGTTATAGACTTCCTCCCCTCCCCCGTAGACATTGACCATGTCAAGGGCGTAAACCCCAAGTCGGGCAAGGAAGAGGAGCGCAAGACGGCAGACGACGAACCTTTTTCTGGTCTTGCATTCAAAATAGCTACCGACCCCTTTGTGGGCAGGCTGGCATATTTCAGGGCTTATTCGGGCGTGCTTGAAAGCGGCTCCTACGTCTACAACTCTACCAAGGGCAAGAAGGAGAGGGTAGGTCGCCTCGTGCAGATGCATGCAAACAACCGTACAGAAATCCCCCGCGTATTCTCTGGCGATATTTGCGCCATAGTCGGGCTTAAAGATACCACCACGGGCGATACGCTGTGCGACGAAGCTCATCCCATAATTTTGGAGCAAATGACCTTCTCCGACCCCGTAATCCAGCTCTCCATAGAGCCCAAGACAAAGGCGGGGCAGGACAAGATGACCATGGCACTCGTAAAGCTTGCCGAAGAGGACCCCACTTTCAGGACATACACCGACCAGGAGACGGGTCAGACCATAATCGCAGGCATGGGCGAGCTTCACCTCGATATAATTGTGGACAGGCTGTTGCGTGAGTTCAAGGTAGAGGCAAACGTGGGCGCGCCCCAGGTTGCCTACCGCGAAACAATACGCCAGGCAGTGGACGCCGAAGGGCTCTACAAAAGGCAGTCGGGCGGTAAGGGTCAGTATGGTCACTGTAAAATTCACCTTCTTCCCGGCGAACCCGGTTCGGGCTATACGTTTGAAGATTTAACGGTGGGCGGCTCTATTCCCAAGGAGTATATCCCTGCCATAGATAAAGGTATTCAGGGCGCTGCCAAAAACGGCTACCTTGCAGGCTACGAAATTGTAGACTTTAAGGTGCAGGTATACGACGGAAGCTACCACGAGGTAGACTCCTCCGAAATGGCATTCCAGATAGCTGGCTCTATGGCGCTCAAAGACGGTCTTGCCAAGGCAAAACCCGTTCTTTTAGAGCCTATCATGAAGGTGGAAGTCATCACCCCTGACGACTATTTCGGCGATATAATGGGCAACGTAACCGCCCGCCGCGGCACGATAGTTTCTACCGACGACCGCGCTGGCGTAAAAGTTGTAGACGCCGAAGTTCCCCTCTCTGAAATGTTCGGCTATGCCACCGACCTCCGCTCGCGCACGCAGGGTCGCGGACAGTTCACTATGCAGTTCGACCACTATGCAGAAGTGCCCAAGTCGGTAGCTGAAAAGGTAATAGGCGAACGCTCAAAGCGCAATTCATAATGCATAATGCGTAATGATTAATGCGTAATGTATAATGTGTAATGCTTTGGTAAAATAAGATATACTTTATCCGCCGTCTAAAAGGCGGCGGTGGCAAAAAATTTTAAAATATACCTTTTTTTGATTGTAATTTTAAAATTTTTAAGATATAATGTTAAAGATGATTTTTGTCATCTTCATTTGTAGCAGCATAAATGATAGATAGCTGCGTAGCCCCATACGGGCAAAAAAGTTATCATTTAAAATAGAAAATTAAAAGGAGAAAACAAAAATGGCAAAGGCTAAGTACGACAACAGTAAGCCTCACGTTAACATTGGCACTATCGGCCACGTTGACCACGGCAAAACAACTCTGACAGCAGCTATCACTATGGTAATGGCTTGCAAAGGTCAGGCTCAGAAGATGAGATACGACGAAATCGACAAGGCGCCCGAAGAGAAGGCGCGCGGTATAACAATCAATACCGCTCACGTTGAGTATGAAACAGACAAGCGTCACTACGCTCACGTTGACTGCCCCGGACATGCCGACTACGTTAAAAACATGATTACAGGTGCAGCCCAGATGGACGGCGCAATCCTCGTGGTTGCCGCTACTGATGGTCCCATGCCCCAGACCCGCGAGCACATTCTGCTTGCCCGTCAGGTAGGTGTGCCCTACATTGTAGTATTCCTCAACAAGTGCGACCAGATGGACGACCCCGAGCTCCTCGAACTCGTTGAAATGGAAATCAGGGACGTACTTACCCAGTACGACTTCCCTGGCGACGATACGCCCATCATCCGCGGTTCAGCCCTCAAAGCTCTTGAAAAGGCTACCAGCGGCGCTGCCGATAAAGATGTTCTTGCCGCTCCCGAGTGCAAGTGCATACTCGACCTCATGGATGTAATCGACAGCTACATTCCCACTCCCCAGCGCGATACCGATAAGTCCTTCCTTCTTCCCGTGGAAGACGTATTCACCATATCTGGCCGCGGCACCGTTGCTACCGGTCGTGTAGAGCGCGGTATTGCTCACGTAGGCGACCCTGCCGAAATCGTAGGTCTTATCGATAAGCCCATAAGCACCGTAATAACTGGTCTTGAAATGTTCCACAAGAGCGTTGACGAAGCTATCGCAGGCTTCAACATTGGTGCGCTCCTTCGTGGTATCGACCGTAGGGGCATCGAAAAGGGTCAGGTTTTGGCTAAGCCCGGCACCGTTAAAACGTCTACCAAGTTTGAAGCTCAGGTATACGTGCTCAAAGCAGAGGAAGGCGGCCGTCACACTCCTTTCTTCAACCACTACCGTCCTCAGTTCTTCATCAGAACTACTGACGTAACTGGTTCTATCGAACTGCCTAAGGGCACCGAAATGGTAATGCCTGGCGACCACGTAACTATCAGCGTAGAGCTTATCAAGCCCGTTGCCGTAGAAGAAAAGCTTAAATTCGCTATCCGCGAAGGCGGCAGAACAGTAGGTTCGGGCGTTGTCTCTAAGGTACTTTAATTTTAATTTGCGTTGCGCCGCACGGCGTTGCCGCACATACGCTTTCGTCGGGCAGCTTGTTATGGGCAGGTTTCCCCTCGGGTCAGTGCAGTCAGTACGGCGCAGAGGCAGTTAAATATTTACCGCTCTTTGGTGCGGTAATACATTAAAAACGACAGCGGCGGGAAATCTTCCCGCCCTGTATTTTTTTAAGCGCAACCTTTTGCGCCGTTTTAAACTGATTATGAAAAAGATTGAAAGTTTTACGGTAAATCATTTAAAACTTATGCCTGGACTGTATCTCTCCCGCAGAGATAGTTTCGGCGACTGCACGGTATCCACGTTCGATTTGCGCATGACGGCGCCCAACCGCGAGCCAGTGATAGATATGCCTGCTCTGCACACAATAGAGCACCTCGGCGCTACATATCTTCGCAACAGCGCCTCAAAAGATAGCATAATCTATTTTGGTCCCATGGGTTGCCGTACAGGGTGCTATTTAGTCATGTTCGGCGAGCTCGAAAGCCGCGACGTCCTCGGGCTCGTCACCGATATGTGCAACTTTATAGCAGAGTACAAGGGCAATATCCCAGGCGCAAGTCCTGCCGAGTGCGGCAATTACAGCGAACAGAACCTATCTATGGCAAAGTTCTATATTTCGCGCTATCTTTCCGAACTCACCCAAAACCCTCGCTTTGAATATCCTGTGTAAAGTGAGCGCACTTTTTTAGCCAAAGGATATAAGCGCATAGCTATTAACGGCGATATCGAAGTAACCAAACTTCTGTGCAATGACTGGGTGGGGTATAGCATAAAGCGGTGAATTATTAGTTAAGTGTAAAAATAGTGACTTAACTTCTATTATGTTTATAAGTGCAGGTATATAGCAGAAAACAAGGGCAATATCTCAGGTGCAAGCCCTGCCGAGTGTGGCAATTACAGCGAACAGAACCTTTCTATGTCAAATACCTCCTTTAAAGTGTTGAACTTAATCGGCACGTTTATAGCGGAGGTATTCACAAGAAAGGAATGAAATGAACATATTTAAGCGCACTATTCTTTGGAACGTTTTATATTATTCAATAAATACCTTCACGCTATTTTACATTGACGCAAAAGGTGTTATGGAGGGGGTTGAGGGATTTTTATTTATTATTCCCATTTTTATAATTGCCTTATCAACTGAAATTTGGGGTAAACGTTTCAAAGGTAAAAAATTTTATAAGTACGGCATTTTTGACACCTCGGCTAAATTAATATCTATGGTATGTGCGGTATTGGTTTATATGCAGGTTGCCGAAGAGTTTTGGCGTAAGTTTTGTATAGTGGTTTATTTTATATGTATGGTTGCTTCTATCATTTTTTTGATAATGATATTGAGATGTGAAAAAATATATCTTTATCTTACCAGAAAAAAAGATAATAATTTGCGTAATGAGGATTTGTCAGATAAGTTAGATTTCAAGTAAGGATAATCACTTATATACTAAACCAAAGCGCCCGTGTGCCGAGTATCGGCACACGGGCGCTTTAACTTCGATAACATACCATTGTATACTAAATTATGTGTGCATTATCTTTTATTTTAAAAGTTTACTTATCATTTTTAGTGGAGGTTGCGGCGTAAAACTCACACAGCTCTTTCAGTGTGCAGTTTGTGCAGTCAGGTCTTTGCGAATGACACACACGCCTGCCGTGGTATATCAGCCAGTGGTGCGCCTTAGACCAATCTCTCTGCGGTATCACCTCTTTCAGCCCGTCCTCTGTCTTTTCGGGCGTCTTTGCGTGTGCCAGTCCCAGTCTGTTCGAAACTCTGAAAACATGTGTGTCCACAGCTATGGCGTCACCGCCGAAGGCTACGGAGTACACTACGTTCGCCGTCTTTTGTCCCACGCCTGCAAGGCTTTTAAGCTCTTCAAGAGTGGAGGGGACCTCGCCGCCGTACTTTTCAATTATATCCCTGCTCGCCGAAAGTATGTGCGCCGCCTTGTGGCGGTAAAATCCGCACGAAAAAATATATCTTTCCAGCTCCTGTTGCGAAAGTTTAAGCATAGTTACAGGCGTATTGTGTTCTTTAAACAGTTCGGCAGTCACCTTGTTTACCCTCTCGTCTGTGCACTGCGCCGAAAGTATAACGGCAACCAGCAGCTCGTAAGGGCTGCCATATTCAAGCGCGGGGCGGGCGTCAGGGTAAATCCGCGCGAGTTCCTCCAAAATTTTATCCTTTGTATCCCTTTCCATATAACTCATTTTACCACAATATTTATGTAAACGCAACAATGCCGCCCGTCATTTGTCGGACGGGCGGCAAAATCATCTGCCGACTGTGCGCGGAGTAACGTTCACATATCCGTAAAACGAGCCATATCCAGCCGCATTAATCACATTTTTTACCGCCCGTTCCACATTCTTTGCAAATTTAACCGAATACCCGCACCCTATATTCAGCTGCGACGGGGTGGCAACCACCTTGGCAGGTATGCCGTGTGCATTCAGCCTCGCCCTGCAATCAAGCGCTTGCGTGCGCGAGCGAAAGACCGCTAAAATTTCCGTCATAAATCATTTCCTCTGCCGTATATTTATTAAAAGAGCGACAGCGGGTGCATCTGCGCCCACCGTCCGCGGTTTATATCATATTATGAAAGTAAAGGGGGCTGTGCCATTATGATATATTTTGATAATGCCGCCACGGGCGGCGTGAAGCCGGAAGGCGTGTTGTCGTCGGTTAGTTCCGCACTAAAATTGTGCGCCAATCCTGGGCGAAGCGGACATGCCCTGTCCATAGCCTGTTCAGAGCGCGTCCATGCCTGCCGCAGGGCGCTCATGGAATTTTTCGGCGGCTACTCCTGCGAACGCACTGTTTTCACTAAAAACTGTACCGAGGCATTAAACATTGCGCTTTTCGGAGTTCTGCGCCCGGGCGACAGGGTGGTCACAACCATGGCAGAGCACAACTCGGTTCTTCGCCCCCTGCAACAGCTGGAAGATATTGGGGTAGAGGTAGACATCGCGCCACTCGGCATAGGCGGACAGTTCGATATTACAGCAATAGCTTCGCGCGTCCGCGCTGATACAAGGGCGGTTGTCATAACACTTGCCTCCAACGTGACGGGCGCCTCGCCCGATATTTCTGCGCTCCGCTCTGCCATTCCGCCGCGTACACTCTTAATCTGCGACGGCGCGCAGGCTTGCGGGCACGTGTCCATAGATATGCGCGCACAGGGTATAGACGCTCTCGCCGTGGCAGGGCACAAGGGTATGCACGGCATACAGGGTAGCGGCGCCCTGCTCTTTTCTGAAAGGCTCAACCCCTCTCCGCTCACTTACGGCGGCACTGGCAGTGTAAGTTTAAGTCTCAGAATGCCCGACTTCTATCCCGACAGGCTTGAATCTGGCACGCTTAACTACCCAGCCATCGTTTCGCTTGCCGAGGGAGTGCTCTATTTAAAGTCGCACTTCAACGAAGATAAAGACAGATTATACTACCTCACATCGTTCGCACTCGCAGGATTAGAAAAAATACCGTTAATTAAGGCATATTCCTGCCCCAATTACTTCGGAATAGTGGCTTTCTCTGTTGAGGGTATGCCCTCGGAATCAGTCGTTTCACGCCTTTGTGAAGAGTTTGCCATATGTGTTCGCGGCGGACTGCACTGCGCTCCGCTCATGCACGAGGCTCTGGGTACTTCGTCAGATGGTCTTGTTCGCGCGTCGCTCTCGCCCTTCAACAGCGAAAGAGAGGTTCAGCTATTTATATCTGCAATGCAGACAATAGCGCAAGGATAAAAACCTTAATTAGTTACGGCATATATATGGGGTAATTTATATGTGTCCCGTTAAATATTTTTGAGCCGCGCTATAATTCCTTTCAATTTTTGCCGTTTGAACCCGTCTAATGAAGGCGCCATCAGGTTGTAAAAGTTGTCAAGGTCTGCGTTTGTCAGCGTGCCTGCACGCTTTCCGCGCTCGGCTTCGGCTATCACCGCGCTGAATATCTCCGACTGACTCTTGCCCTTCATCGAAGAAGCCACGTCCTTTACAAGCTTAACGCCTTTGTCGTTCTCAAAGTCATCGTTCCTGTCGGAATTGTAACTTTTAAAATCTTTCATTCCGTCCTCCGCATATAATGGGTAGTGTAATATCAATCTATGCGAAGGTAAAAAATTATGCAACTTATTTTGCTTATTGCGATGCTTCTCGCCTCGGGCAATGGCGGCGATACGTTTTTTCAAAATGTGAAGCCCCTACTCGAATGCGTCGGCGGCGACGATATCAAAAACGCACTTAAAAGTGCCGAGGAATTCAAGGGCGTGCTCGCCGCTCTCGGCAGTATCGGCGGCTTCGGGCAAAACGGCGCAAAACAGGAGGATGATACATTTTGCAAAGGCGAAAATATGGACGGAGCCTGCTCCAATTCCGAACGACGGTCTGAAAATACCCGTACATATGCCTCAAACAATCAATTTTCAAAAAATAATCCGCCCGAATACGGCAAAAATAAGTGCGGGTCGCCGTGGGGAGAGGAGTGCAATAAATCAGGCGGAACTGCTCCGCCTTTTGTCATGGCGCCCGTTGTACATATAGCTGACAGAGAAATAGTCTACCGACTGGCACAATATTTCTCTGAGGACGAAGAGAAAATCTGAAATCTTGCTAATCGTGCCGCTGCCGTTCGGGCAACGACCGCGGTACACAATGCATACTATAATGTCATTCTATTCCGCGCAATAATCTGTCTGTGAATGGTGCAAAGCTGTGGCGCAGTTTTTTAGCTTAAAAGTGATGCAAAAAATTATAAAAGGTTAAAAAATTTTTTATTTTTGCTTGACTTATCGGCGTCATTTTGATATGATATATGAGCTGTTTTTAAGACAGCATAGTTTTCTGTCCGCTTTTTCGGAGAAGAACGCGCAGATTTTTGTCTGCGTAACGCGAAGATTGACAACTGCATAGAGAAGAAAAGACAAGTACAAAAGGCAATTTACAGATTAATTGGTTAATACGAGTAAAGAAT
>CBCPNG010000006.1:0-9935 GCA_965120485.1 uncultured Clostridia bacterium | reverse complement strand
CCCCCTTCTCCGAGCTTGGTTTTGTTTGTTGTTGGTTTTTTTTTTCTGTCGCGGGTTCCCCCCGTCCCACCCCCCCCCCCCCCCCCCCCCGCCACCCTGTTATAATTATGTTTATAAAAGACTGTTGCGCCTCCGCTTTCAGCCTATGGGGAGGGTCTGACCGTCGTCGGTGTAGTCGGTTGAGGTTATAACGAGGCGGTGCACAACGCACGTTATGGGCAGGTTAAAGCTGTTTGGTATTGCGGCGCTGTTTACACACTCTTTGCTTGAAGAGCAGTCCGCCTCCGTTACGCATGCATTGCAGGCGGTTTTATCTATTTTGATTATATTATAGTTTAAAGGGTCTTGCAGGTTGCCGTCGTCGGTGCAGAATATTACGGTGAGTACCTCGTCGCTGTTTTCCAATACCGCGATATTATCTTTGAGGGAAATTTCGTAATTGTCCGTTTCAAAGGAATAGTAAAAGGCGAGCGCGCCGTCGTAATAGACCTCAATCCCCGTGGCAGTGCCGCCGCTTGACGAAAACACAAAGACGACAAACAGCACGACTATTACGGCGATAATGACGCCGTAAACGAGGATATCCCACAGCCTGAACAGCTTGTCCTCTTTTACTTGTTGCACTTTTTTTAAAGACATTTTACCGCCCTTTTAGTGCGCCGCTCCGCGCGGTAATTTTTGCCGTAAACTACGTCAGTCTTCGAGAGTGATTTTGTAAACTCCCTCTTCCATAACCTCATAATCGAGGTCGATTGTAATATCTTGAATATTTGTATACAGATAGTAGTCAGTGCCGTCATAGTACAAAAAAGCAATGGAAAGGCTTGACTTTTGCATGTATTCTATCGCCCTATCTTTGCCCATGGCGCAGATTGCCGTGGTGCGCGCGTCGCCCTCTGCGGCGGTGCCGCCTATGCACACGGCAGTGATTATGCCCGTATCTATGGGCGAGCCCGTGGTGGGGTCGATTATGTGGCAGTAGCGCTTGCCGCCGAGTTCATAGTACTGGTTGTTGTCGCCGCTGACGGATACCGCCGCGTCGCGCACACGCACCGACATAAAGTAGTCGTCGCCGCGCGGATTTTGCACGTTGAGTTCCCACTTGCCGTCTGTGGAGATTGCCGAGCCGTTTATGTTCATAGAAGACGAGCCGAAAATAAAGTAGCTGTTTTCAAAGCCGTAGCTATCTATCAGCTCGTCCACAAGGTCGGCGGCGTACCCCTTGCCTATGCCGCCCAAGTCGAGGGCGAGGGAATATGTTACCCCCTCTACCTCCACTGTGGCTGTGGGCTTTTCGGCGTAGTATGCGCCGTTCTCTTCGTAAATCTTTATATCGGAGAAATGTTCGGCGAGCTGTTTAAAGGCGGTTATATACTTTTCTTCGGGGAGCTGTGTTGTGGGGTCGTCCCTGTCGTAGGGCATAACCTCGCCCGTTGCCGAGCCGTTGAAGCGGGCGGTGAAGCCGTATAAATCTACGCTGTAATACACCGCAGGATTGTAGTAGCCGTCCGTTTCTTCATACATATCGTAGGCAATTTGCAAAACATTGTAGGTATGTTCGTCAATTTCTACCGTAGCCCCCGCCTCCGCCGCGTTGAACTTGTAGACATAGGAACTCTCTTCCGAGGCGGAGAGCGAGCTTTCGAGTTCGGATAAAAGTGAATTTACCTCGTTGTCGAGCTCTATGGCGGCGTTGTAGCTTTCGCCGCCCTCTTCAAAGTAGTCGTATAGGGACAGAACGGCGTATGTGTTGAACACATAATATATGTTGGAGTAATGCGCAAACTCTGCTTCTTTCGACGAACAGCCGCTTATTAAAATTGTGAATGCCGCCGCGAGGGCGCACAGAATGGTTTTAAGCTTCATAATGTGACTTTATTATAACATAAACATAGGCAAAAGGCAAATAAAATAGCGCCGAGCAAGGCTTCGGCGCTTGGGTGTTTGGTTAACTTGTTAATCACTGCGCAGAGCGATTACGGGGTCCTTTTTGGCTGCGGTAGAGGCAGGAATGAGTCCCGAAATAAGTGTGAGCACCACGCTTACGCACACCATTATGAATGCCTCCCATACGGGCAGAGCGGCAAGGTTGGATATGCCCGTAAGCGGCGTTATGACGAGGTTTATGACCACCTGCAACAGGTACGCCACTATTACGCCGATTAGTCCTGCGCACAAGCCGACAATGAATGTTTCGGCATTGAATACATGCCGTATATCCCTCTTTCGCGCGCCGATACTTCGCAGTATGCCTATCTCTTTTATCCTCTCCACTACCGAAACATAGGTGATTACGCCTATCATTACCGTGGAGACGACGAGCGAGATTGCCGTGAACGCGACAAGCACATACGTGACGGCGTTTAATATGGTATCTACGAGGCTCATGAGCGTGCCCACGGTATCTGTATAGGTGACCTCGGTGGGTCCGCTATATTCGCCGTTTTCGTCGGCATATTGAGAACTTGTGCCGTTTGCCTCGTAGTCGGCGCGAGCCTCCGCGACATATGTGTTCCACTTATCGAGGTAGGAGAGCAATTCGTCCTTTGTGTTGAAGTCGCGGGCGTATATAGATATGCCGTTGGGAGTGTTGTCGCCGCCGAGTTCGCGTATTACAGCATCAAGCGTTGTGGAAGTGGTTGAATATCTTTGAGTAGACTGCAAACCGCTACTGGTGATAGTGTAATCGTATATAGATTCTATCGCGGCAGACGAATCTGTGGCAGATTTGAGCATCTGAACTATTTTTGATTTCATATTTGCCTCGATATATTTTTCGAGCAAACTTTCGGTAAAGCACAAACCTTCTTCAAGGCAACCGTACGTAAGCTCATCTTTGAGCTTTAAAATACCGCTTATCTTTAAGGTAATACCATCACTATCGGAAACAGTTGTGTTCGCCGACTTATAGCCTGTATACTGATAACACTTATTATCACTGCCTGTTTTTGTGCCTGTATTTGTATCGGTCTTCTCTGTAAATACAGCGTCGTTATAGTACAGCGTGTACTCCTTGCCAAGAATGTCTTCAAAATCTATTTCAGAAGTTGAGGTTTCGCCGCTTTCAGAAGATAAGAAGAGATTTAAGAACTCCTCTTCTGAAAGTAAGCCGAGCTGTACAAGGGTGAGGTCTAAAACGTCATTGCTGGAACCCACTACGAGCACGATTTCGTCGGAAGAGGAAGGCATACTGCCTGCGATTACGTCGTACTGGGAAGAGATATAGCTGTTATCCCAATCAAAACCGTTTTTGCTCTCTTTGCTGTCGGGCATTACCGAGACAACATCGGTGAAGTACGATATAAACGATGTAAGGCTGGAATACTGCGAAGCCTGCTCGGTGAGCAGATAGGTGTAGTATTCCCTTAGGAATTCCAACGACATGCTACATTCCGTCCCTGCCTGTAAATCTACTGTTGTTGTAGTACTTGAACCTATGGTGACATCGGTGAACAGGTTTGCAGATACCGAAACTCCGTAGCTGTACTGTATGGCGTTGTACAGATTTTCAGGCATGCTTTCGATATAATCGAGGTATGTGGTAGCGGTGCCGTTAATGTTGGCTACGTTGCTTGAAGATATATCGTTAGAGGTGGTCATACCCTTCGCAAGCTGTGTCAGAAGAGAGTTGACGTATACCTTATCCTCTATATTATCGAGATTGAGGCTGGTTCCGCCCATAAAGCTGGACATTACCGAAGTGAGGTCGAGCGAGGTTTCGCTTATGGTTATGGGGTAGTAAGAGAGCATATCCTCTTCGGTCTGCTTTATGTAATTGCTGAAACCGTTAGAGAGCGCCAGCACGAGGCACACCGAAATTATGCCTATACTGCCTGCAACGGAAGTTATTATGGTGCGAGCCTTTTTTGTGAGCAGGTTCTTTCCGCTGAGGGCAAACGCCGTGACAAAGGACATGCTCGTCTTTTTCTTTTTGCGCAAAGGGGTTGCGCTGTGAGAGGGTGCGCCCCCTGCCGCCGCCCTTGCGGAAAGTTCGTTTTGACGGCGAATGTGCTCTGCAACCTCTGCCGCCTCCTCCTCTGCGGAGTAGGGCGCGCTGTCGTTTATAACAAATCCGTCTTTAAGCTCTACAATTCTTGTGGAGTACTGCTGTGCGAGTTCGGGGTTGTGCGTTACCATTATAACGAGGCGCTCGCCAGCAATCTCTTTTATAAGCTCCATTATCTGCACAGAGGTGTTGGTATCGAGCGCGCCTGTCGGCT
This sequence comes from uncultured Clostridia bacterium, assembly GCA_965120485.1. Taxonomy (GTDB): domain Bacteria; phylum Bacillota; class Clostridia; order Christensenellales; family Borkfalkiaceae; genus Coproplasma. The sequence continues at coordinate 5,715 of CBCPNG010000006.1, read as the reverse complement.
CGTCAGCGAGCAGAATTTCGGGGTTGTTGACGAGCGCGCGGGCTATTGCCACCCTCTGCATCTGTCCGCCCGAAAGCTGGTTGGGGCGCTTATTGATTTCTTTGCCGAGGCCTACACGCTCTAATGCCTCTTTGGCGCGCTCCTTTCGCTCTTTTGCGCTTACGCCAGAGAGGGTGAGCGCGAGCTCTACATTGCCGAGCACCGTTTGGTGGGGAATAAGGTTGTAAGACTGGAACACAAAACCTATGCGGTGGTTGCGGTAGGTATCCCAGTCGCCGTCTTTAAAATCTTTGGTGGAAACGCCGTCTATCACCAAATCGCCCGATGTGTAGTGGTCGAGCCCGCCGATGATATTTAAAAGGGTGGTTTTGCCGCACCCTGACGCACCGAGAATGGATACAAACTCGTTGCGCCTGAACGCAAGGTTTACTCCCTTTAAGGCGCTTACCTCTCCGTCGCCGACTTTATAATTCTTTTTAATGTCTTTGAGTTGTAACAATTACTCATCTCCTTAATAAAACTTTATCTGCGTGTATTTAAACAATGCGCCGAGCGGAGCGCATAGATTTACAACACGTTAATATCAGTTTTTTATAAACGGCATATAAACTGCTGTTCAGATACTCAAAATATCGCCTGATTTTTCACAGATTTTCATAATTGTATGGTGAATTTTCACGGCTGATTTTTTGAGAATTTTTAACCTGTTATATCAGTTGCGTTTGCCGCAAAATTTATTTACAGCTCTCTGCCGCCGCGCCCAGACGGGCGAGCGAGCGTTTTTTGCCGAGTATGCCCATTACGGTGCACAAATCGGGCGAGTTAGGACTGCCCGTTATGGCTATGCGCACGATTTCGGCGGCGTCTGCCACACTGCCGATATAAGCCGAGGGGTTCTCTTTATACTCCTTCATCTCGGCGGCGAAATTTGCAGAAGCCGCTGCCGCTTTAAGTTTGGCAAACCATGCGGAGTTGTCGTCCTGTTCGCTGTACGAGGCGGCAAATGCCGATAGCACCGCCTTTACCGTTGCACCGCCGTAGCGGAAGGTGTAGTCTGGCGCAAAACTGTCGTCAAAGAAGTAGTCCATCAGCCGCACGCCCTGTTCGGCGCGCTCTATATCCTTGCGGCGCTTTTTCTGACCTGCGCCCATAAGCAGGGCGAGTATCTTTACTATATATGCGCCGTCTTTGAAATGTTCCTTATCTTTCTGCGAGCCGAACTCGTTCACCCATTCGAGCAGGAAGGCATACATATCTTCGGGGGAGAGATTGGAGAGCTCTTCCCTCGATACGTCGTTGAGTTTATCAAGGTCGAACAGCGCGCCGCTCTTGCCCATTTTTGATACCGAAAACGGAAATTCGGCGTAGGATTTTTGAGGGTTCTTTGCCGACCACTCTTCAAAGTTGGAGTTGAGAATGGTCATAAGGTATTTTATTACGGCGGCAGGGTAGTAACCAGCCGCGCGGTAGAAGTCGAGCGAGAGCTCCGGGTCCTTCCTCTTTGAAAGTTTGCGCTTTGTGCCGCCCTCCGTCTTCATGAGCGAGCAGGTGTGACCGTAGCGCGGAGGCTTAAAGCCGAGGACGGAGAACAACTCTAAATGAATGGGCAGGCTGGCAAGCCACTCTTCGCCGCGGATGACCAGCGTGGTGCGCATGAAGTGGTCGTCTATGGCGTGGGCAAAGTGATAGGTGGGTATGCCGTCTGACTTTAAAATTACTATGTCCTGATTATTTTCGGTGACGGTGATATTGCCCTTTATTTCGTCGCGGAAGGTGTGCTTTACGTTTACGTCGCCCTGCGATTTAAGCCTTATTACAAACGGTTTGCCCGTATCAAGCGCGGCGTAAATCTGCTCTTCGGTGAGGTTGCGGCACTTGGCGTATTCGCCGTAGTAGCCCGTGACGAGCTTTTTTTCTGACTGTTCAGAGCGGACGGCGTCGAGCTGTTCCGCCGTGCAGAAGCAGGGGTATGCCAGTCCGTGGCGAATGAGGTCTTTGACGAACGCCCTGTATATGGAGGCGCGTTGCCGCTGGTAGTAAGGGCCGTATTTGTTTTCGCCCGCGATTTCGGCGCCCTCGTCGAATTTAAGCCCGAAGTAGTCGAGCGAGCGTATTACAGACTGCACCGCGCCCTCTACCTTCCTCTTTTCGTCGGTGTCCTCTATGCGCAGGTAAAACACGCCGCCCGTGGTGTGAGCGGTGCGCTCGTCGGCGAGCGCGCTGTACAGATTGCCGAGGTGTATAAAACCCGTGGGCGAGGGCGCAAGGCGCGTTACCTCTGCCCCCTCCTTCAAATTCCTCTGCGGATATGCGGCGTCTAACTGCGATATATCGGGCAGGTTTTTATCGGGGATAAGTCTTTGGGCGAGTTTTTCAAGATTCATATTCTCTTCCTTTGAACGCCGCGACGGCGGTTTTTTCTTTTACAAATTGCGCGAAACCTCTTTGCAATCAGGCGCACGGCGCGCACCGCGACGGAAGACGCCGCAAGCCCTGCCGCAAGCGAGAGCAGTATGTACGCAACGTCTGCCCCGTAGACCAGCGCCGATTGGAAATCTGACGAGAGCAACGCCTCTGCCGCAAGATACAGTGAAGCGCCCGGGAGCAGAGGTATTAACGCAGAGGTGAGAAATACGCCCGCAGGCGCGCCGTGCACTGCCGACATGAGCGACGAGAGTATCTGCGCCGCTGACGCCGCCGCAAGACAGCCTGCAAACAATCCCCAGTCCTCTGCAACAAGGCTTACGGCATAGGTTGCGAGAGCGGCGAACGCACAGCCTGCGGCGCGCGCAGGGCGGGCGTTCATGCCTATGCAGAAACCTGCCGAACCTGCGGCGCACAGAAATAATTTAAAGGCTTCGCCGTATTCGGCTGGAACGGCGACATAGCCGCCAATGCCTGCAAAGAGCAGTAGTTTGCCGGAGAGGGCATAGCCTGCGACAATCGCCGCCGTGGCTGAAAGACCCCCTGCTATGCGGTAAATACCTGAAAACAGGTCGCCCGAGAGTATATCTTTGAGGGCGTTCCACAGCGACAGCCCCGGAATAAGTATCATTACCGAGCCGAGCATTACGAGCGAGCCGCTGCAACCTATGCCGAGCGAGGAACAAGCCGCGCAGAACAGAAGCGAGAGCGCCCCTGCGCAAAAGGATAGCAGAAATGTGCGCGCAACTCCGCCCCCTCCCCTTGCGGAGAGCAACAGAGAAAGTGCGTTTATAGCCGCACCGACTAGCGCAGACATTACAAATTCGGGCGCTCTGCCGCCGAAAAACGCGCAGAACGCGCCGCAAGCCAGCGCTCCGCCGAACGCCGCGCGCAAGAACCCTCCGCGAGAAAGCGAACGGATGCGCGAAAGTTCGCAGAGTAGAGCGTCTAATGACATCCCTCCGAGGACGGAACGATGGAGCTTTCCGTATTCTTCAAGTAAAAATAAGTCGTTAGTTGCGGCATATATGCGTGTCAACCGCGTGACCGTTAAGTCGCCGCAACAAGCCGAAGCGGCAAACATATTGGGCACGGCGCTGACCTGAACGTCGGTTGCGCCGTATGCCTTGCAGACATCGCGGGCGCAGGCTTCGGCTGTTCCCACTGAACCGCCGCATGATAGCAATCCCCCTGCAAGGGCGACGGCCGCGCCTACCGCGCGCTGTATGTGCAACAGAGTTTGTTCGGTGTGAGTATCTCCCATACCGTTATAATTATAGCCGCAAAAGGCAAATATGCCTTACCGATAAAACTTGCGCCCGAAAACAGGTTATTTTACCCTGCGGAAGATAAACCAAAGGATTATAAGCACCTCGAAAGGCGAAGCCGCCACAAACATAAGCCAGGGGTTATCTATTCTGGGGACGAACAGATATAGCAAGAGATACAAAAACGCGGCGAGCGACCAAAGTATCAGCGAACATGTTACGGCGTTTGTAATTCTGTTGCCCCACATAGCCGAAAATACGGTGAGAACTATGGACGAAACGAACGCCGCCGCCACAAAGCTGAGCCATTCGCGCTCTAAATTCGGTATGAGGTAAAGTATTACGAATATGCCCGTGGCAATAAACCACACGAGCCCGAAGGCAAGCAGTGTGATAAGCAGGCGCTTTTTGCGCTTGTTGAGTACGGGCTTTACCTCCTTTTCCTGCGGGCGGCAGACTATGTCGTCAAGACCGATATTATATACGCCTGCAATCTGCATGAGCACGCGTATATCGGGAACGGACTCCCCCCTCTCCCACTTGGAGACGGCTTTATCGGAATAATTTAAAATTTCCGCAAGCTGTAACTGCGTGAGATTTGCCTTGGTGCGCAGCCGCACAAGATTTTCGGCAATGACGTCTTTTACGTCGTCAAGTTCATACATATATAAATTTTAGCATATTACTGCGATAAAATCAACAATTACAGGCAACTCTACCATGAGTAGAATGTGAAAATTTTGCAGTAGAGTTGATTTTTTGTGCGGTATAGCGCGAATTTAAATGTGTAGACCGAATGGCGCAAACAATAGGGTGTAATTAAGAGCGTGCAGGTGTATAATTTTAGTACAGAACAAAAAGAGCGCGCATAGCGGCGGCAAAGTTAATCTTATTTACGCCCCATTAAATGGAATTTAAAACACGGCTAATTTGCGTGCCGAACAAAAAAAAACGCTGTGACAGGAGGAAATTTATATTGTCATTTGAAATTTTCGTCGATTCTTCGGCAAACCTCACCGAAAGGATGATTGAGGAAAACAACATTAAAGTTATATCATTTATATGCACCTGCAACGGCAGGGAGGTTGTCTGCTATAAAGACGGCAGGTCGTTCGCGCAGTCGGCAAAGGAGTTTTATAGCGAAATGAGCGGCGGCGCGGAAGTTTCGACCTCGCTGATACCTGCATGCAGATTTATAACGGAAACAGAGCCGACATTGAAGGCGGGGCGTGACGTACTTGTAGTGACCATATCGGCACAGGTGAGCGGCACGTACCGTCAGGCGTGCATGGCGGCAGAGGAGCTTAAAAATAAGTACCCCGAAAGGAAGGTGCTTGTTGCAGACTCTGCCAACTCTTCATTAGGCGAGGGACTGCTTGCCGTGCGCGCCGCAAAACTGCGCGGCATGGGCGAGAGCTTGGATACCTGCTTTAAGTGGATAGAGGAAAACAGGTTTAAAATGAATTCTTACTTTACCGTGGCTGATTTGAAGTACCTTAAAAAGGGCGGAAGGATTTCAGGCGCGGTGGCGCTGGCCGGCACGCTTTTGAACATAAAGCCCATTTTGAAAGCCGACGGCAACGGCAGAATTTCTATGTGCGGCAAGGCGCGCGGAAGGCGCAGGTCAATAGCCGAACTTGCCGACTGCTATAAAAAATTTGCAACATTCCCCGAAGGACAGACGGCGGCGATTTGCCACTGCAACTGCGAAGAAGAAGCCGAGGCGCTTGCCGATATGATAAGGGAACTGGGCGCAACCGATATAACCGTGGAGTATTACGACATAGTGAGCGGCGCGCACGTGGGTCCCGGGTCGATAGCCCTGTTTTTTACGGGAACAGACAGGCGCGGCGAACACGCCGCCAAAAAGGCAGAGGCGCCCGCAGGAAAGGGCGCTGCCAGCCGCGCAAATTGAGCCGAGGCTTTGCGCAAAAATTGCGCTTTAAGCAGGCGGAATTTTATATTGCTCACACTCTCCTGAAATAAAACTTTGACTTGCCGCCGCGCATATTTGCGCGGCGGC
>CBCPNG010000005.1:0-38865 GCA_965120485.1 uncultured Clostridia bacterium | reverse complement strand
GTGGGGGGGTCCCCTATTGGGGGGGGGTGTCTCATACTGGGGGGTCCCAGACTGGTGGTGGGGTCTCATAGTGGGGGGTCCCCTATTGGGGGGTGGGGATCTCACACTGGGGGGGTCCCCTATTGGGGTGGGGGTCTCATAGAGGGGGGGTCCCATATTGGGGGGTCCCCTATTTGGGGGTGGGGGTCTCATAGTGGGGGTGGTCTCACATTGGGGGGGGAAAGGTCCTCATGCTGCTGTGAGTCCTTACACTGCGAAATGTGACCCCATTTTGGGGGGGGGGGTCCCACATCGGGGGCCGCAGTGCCACCCCATCCCCCCCCCATGTGCTCCCCCCTCCCACAAGGCAGCCCCCTCCCCAAATCGAAGCCCACCCCCCCCCCCCCCCCCCCCCCCACTATATTATAATAATGTATATGTTTAAGAGGGGTGCGAAGCGAAATGTAGGAGGTTATAGGTATTGAGCAATCGTAGAGGGTGAGTTTGTGTTGTTTGAAAGGGTATTTACTTAAAACGTATACAAGTAAGTTCTGTATTATTATATAATATGTATAAGAGCGAGAGTGGTTTTTACAAATTAAATAAACATTTGTTTACTACTTAATGGGTATAAGCATGAGTGTTTAATAGGAGTTAGTGGGGCTTTGTTGCGATAGATTTTTTATTGTTATTACGGCGTTATACGAGTAAAATTTATGATATTTACTTAAAACGTATTGGGTAAGTGGTAGATTTTGGCATAAAATATAAATATTTGTTTAGTATTAATGGGTGGAAATTTGGGGGGTTAAGAGGGGTGTGTGGGGTGTTGTTGCAGTGGTTTGGCTATGTTGTTGCCGCTGGGTGATTATGCTTTTGTCATGGTCGCGGCTAACCGTGTAGAGAGTAGGGGTTTGGAGCTATTGCGAAGAGGTAGGTGTGTCGATTGAAAGGGTAGTTACTTAACAAAATCGAGTAAAATTTGTGATATTTACTTAAAACGTATTGGGTAAGTGGCAGATTTTGGTATTAAATATAAACATTTGTTTAGAATTAATGGGTAGAAATTTGGGCGTTTAAGAGGAGTGTGTGGGGAGCAGCATGGGTTGTTTTGGTATGTTGTCGCCATTGGAAATGGTGCTTCTATCATGGCTATGGCTGACCGCGTAGGGGAGGTGCGCGCCTATGTTTGAGCTGCTGCGAAGGGTGAAGTGCGCTGATTGAAAGGGTGGTTACTTAATACGTATGTAAGTAAGTTTAGAAAAAATTACTGAATACGTATCGAGTAAGTGGCAGATTCTGCCAAAATATATAAACATTTGTTTACCACAAAATAGGCAAAAATCTCCGCTTTGGGGCGGCTTATATTGTGGTTTTACTCAATACGTATTAGATAAAGTCGCGCAATTTACTCAATACGTATTGGATAAAATATCCTAATCTAAAAAAATTTTCTAAAAAAATTTTAATTTTTTCATAAAATTTGCTTTACAAACCAAAAATCATGTGATATGATACGTGTACAGTAAATTTCTGGTAGTTATTCAATACGTGTTAAGTAAACTCATGTAGTTTGGTCAATACGTATCGAGTAAATGGCAAATTTTGGCAAAGCAAAGACTTTGTAGCCACTGCCGCATAGGCAGAAAACGGGCAAAAGCGAACGGCTGAGCAGGAACTATTGCAACAGTTAACTTAATACGTAAAAAGCAAGTTTTAAACTTTGCTTAATACGTATCGAGTAAATGGTAAGTTTTAGTAATTCATAACCGAAGAAACACTTTTAAGGATAAAAACGATATGACTTTCAAATTAAACAAGTACACTTTATTTACAGCGTTGCTTACAACCATGGCTGCTATATGTATGGCGCAGGCTATCTGTTTGCTGATTCCCTCTGCTCAAACCGCAAGCGCGGATGAGGAGGAGGGGGGGGCGACTTCCGTACATACAGATTCATGCGACCACGATAGTGCCAGTTGGCAAACATTGCCTACCGGTGGCAGTCTTACAGGGGATGAGTCAGGGGGTACATATTATTATCTTGAGGGTAACTTAAACCTCGCCAAAGATAATATTACCATTTCTTCGGGTACTGTCACCCTCTGTCTCAATGGCAAGACCCTCAAAGGTGTAAACGGCGCATCGGTTATTACTGTTTCAAGCGGCGCAACTTTTATCCTCTGTGATTGCGCAGGCGGCGGTCAAATTATTACCAGCGGAAGTGGGTATGTTGCGGATGGTGGAGGTTTGTATGTGAGTGGCACGTTCATCATGAATGGTGGTGCTATTACCGGTAACACGGCAAGAACGAGAGGTGGCGGCGTGTATGTAGGTAGTGATGGTGTATTCATTATGAATGACGGCGATATAACCAATAACGCGTCAAGTAGTGGCGGTGGTGTATATGTGGACGGCGGTACGTTCACTATGAGCGGTGGTACTATTAAAGGAAACACTGATGGCTGCGGTGTATATGTGTATGGTGGTGAATTTACCATGAAAAATGGTACTATTTCTGAGAACATGGCAGGTAGTGGCGGCGGTGTGTATGTGGAAAGCGGTAAATTTACCATGGAAAATGGCACTATTTCTAGCAACACGGCAAGCGATAGCTATGGTGGCGGCGGTGGTGTGTGTGTGAAAAGCAGTGAATTTACCATGAAAAATGGCGCTATTTCTAACAACACGGCAAGTAATGGCTACGGTGGCGGTGTGTGGGTGAACGATGGTGAGTTCACTATGGAAAATGGCACTATTTCCTATAACACAGCAAAATACTTCAATGGTGTGTGTTTGAGCAGTGGTAAGTTTACAATGAGCGGCGGTGAAATTACAGGCAATGGTGTTTCAGTAAGCACGTTCGGCATTACTATTCCCGATATTTCAGGCATTACCAATGACGGCGGTGGTGTGTATGTGGGAAGTGGTGAATTTACCATGGAAAATGGTACTATTTCCGGCAACACGGCAACCTCTGGCGGCGGTGTGTATGTGGCAGGCGGTACATTCACAATGAACAACGGTAAAATTTCCGACAATACGGCAAGTAGCGGCGGCGGTGTATATGTGAATGGTGGTACGTTTACCATGTCTGGCGGCTATATTCAAGATGAGGTAAGTAAAGGCAGTAGCGGCACAGTATCTGTAAAAGGCGGATATTTCGGAGAGGACGCTTATGAGGATATCAAAAGCGACATAGATAGTAACTGCACCGGTGTTAATCTTACTGATTTCGCTACGGCATATGGTTCTGGTCGCAGTAAAAGGTCTGATACAGGTGATACCTATGCTGTGTTTGCTGAGGGTGATTATACGATTAATACTGTTAATTCAACTTACGGTGATACGTATTCACCTAACGTGAGCTGTACTGATTACAGTGGCAATTATGACGTGTATGTTCTCTATACATGGGGCAGTTATAGCAACAGCTTAACGCTCCCCACTGATGCGGACAGCTATGCGGTGCAAGCTATCATAATTTCTGTACCCCAATCAGGGAGTGGCTCTATTTATGCCGGTGCGACTACGTTCAGTATAACAATTAATCCGAAGTCGCTCACGGATAGCATGTTCTGTTTAAAAGACAGCGACTATACCTATAACGGCGAGGAGCAGAAAGCGGACTATGATTGCGGAACGCTTAAAGTTGGCGTAGACTTTATTGTATCATACAGCAGTGCTACTAACGCGGGTACAGTTACCATTACTTTTACGGGCGAGGGTAACTATACAGGCACTGCCAAGCTTGAATATGTGATTAAGCAGAAAAAGCTTGATAGTAGTATGTTCAACGTGACGACCGACGGCTATACCTATACAGGTACAGCGCAGAATGCAACCTATACCTGCACCGAAGTGGGGCTAACCGAGGGTAGCGGCTTTACTGTATCATACAGCAATAACATTAATGCGGGTACGGCTACTATTACCTTTACTGGCAAGGGTAACTATACTGGCACTGTTAGTGTTACGTATGAAATTGCTAAGGCAACTATTTCAGTTGAAACTCCAACAGGTATAACGGCAAAAGTGGGCGATAGCCTCAATGATATAAAACTCCCCGAAGGGTGGAGCTGGAACGACTTGGCTACGCTTGACGAAGTTGGTGAGTTTGGGTTTGAGGCAACCTATTCCGCAGGCGATAACTACGAACCTGTTACAACAACTATTACTGTTACTGTTACAGGTTCAGGCTCAGATAGTGCTGTGTCGGGTAGCGGTGTTTCTGCCGAGCTTATCGGGTTTATAATAGCAAGCATAGTATTTGTGCTTCTTGTTATAGTTATTATTATGATTATTCGAAAAAGAAAAGAGGAGGTAGAAGGATGAGTGTACTTTTAATAGCAACATTTATAGTAGTAGGCTGTGATGTGTTATTAGCAGTTGCTATTCCCGTAGTTAAGTTTTTATACAAACGGGAAAGAAAGGTTAAGGCAGAAGATGCCGCAACCTCACCTGAAAAAGAAGTTAAAAACACTTAAAAAATGGCAAACAATGCTCATACGTATGAAATAAAGTCTTGAACTTTACTTAATGCGTATCGAGTATGTGGTAAGTTTTAATAAAAAAGGAGGTAGAAAAATGAGTTCGGTAATGATAGCGATAACCATAATAATAGTATGCGATGTATTAGTGGCAGGCGCTATTCCTGCGGTGAAGTTTTTATTCAAACCCGGGAGTAAAGAAAGGGCAAAAATAGTTAAGGCGCAAAAAGCTAAGGCAAAAGCAGAGGCAAAAGCAGTTAAGGCTAAAAAGGCTCAGGCGAAAGCTGTTGCAATAGCCAAGGCAAAAGCTCAGGCGAAAGCTGCGGCAATAGCCAAAGCAAAAGCTCAGGCGAAAGCTGTTGCAATAGCCAAGGCAAAAGCTGCCGAGGCTTCACTTGCAAAAAAGGTTAAGGCAGAAACAGCCGTAACCTCGGAAGTGCAGGTGCAGAAACCTGAGGCGGTAGCGGCTGAAACTTCACTTGAAAAAGAAGTAGCGGCTGAATTAGTTGAAACTTCAGAAGTACAGTCACAGGAGCTTGCGACGGAAGTTGCTGAAAGCTCGGCTGAAAATGAAGTTTTGGCAGAAGTAGCCGCAAGTTCAGACGAGCAGGCACAGGAAGCAGTGGCAGAAGCGGCTGCAACCTCTGCCGAGCAGGTGCAGAAACCTGCGATAGAAGTAGCTGTAACCTCGCCTGAAAAAGAATCTGTGGCGGAAGTGGCTTAACTTCATTCAATTCAGATAAAAACACTTAAAAAAAGGCAAACAATGCGCATACGTATTAAATTAAGTCGCGAACTATGATTAATACGTATAGAGTAAAAATAATTTTAAAGCAATACATAATCGCGTGCGGCTGTTGCCGCATGGGTGGAAACTTACGCTTTATGCGTAAACTATCGTGATAGTTACTCAATACGTATTAAATAAGGTCGTGAACTTTACTTAATACGTATTGATAAGGGGTAAGTGCTGTCTATATAATATACTCCGTTATGGCGTGCGCGGGTCTGCAAACGGCTTAACGCCACTCACAGAGAAAATACTTTTTCAAATGAAATACATTTAAGGAGAAAAAAATAATGACTTTCAAATTAAACAAACGTAATTTGTTTACAGTGTTGCTCGCGGCTGTGGCTGCTGTTTGTATGGCGTTGGCAATCTCTTTTCTGATTCCCTCTTCGCGGACGCTTACGGCGAGCGCGGATAGTAGTAGTCATTCTAGCCATAACAGTTGGAATCAATTGACTTCCAGCACCTCAACGTTGACATCGGGCAATTATTATCTTAGCGGCAACGTGTCGGTTAATATTACCGTTTCTTCGGGTGATGTTACCCTCTGTCTTAACGGAAAAACTCTTAAACCCAAATCTTCGGGAAGTGCTGTTATTATAATTAAGGGAGGTGCAAGTCTTACCTTATGCGATTGCAGTAGTGGTGGTCAAATTACAGGCACCACAAAGAGTAGTGGTTACGGTGCAGGCGTGTTTGTGAACAGCGGTGCAAAGTTCACTATGGAAAGTGGTACTATTACCGGTAACTCGGCAAAGTACGGCGGCGGTGTGTATGTGGAAGGTACGTTCGTTATGAACGGCGGCACTATATCCAATAACAAGGCAACCGGCAGTGACGGTGAAGGCGGCGGTAGCGGCGTGTATGTAAAAGACGGCACGTTTACCATGAATGGTGGTTATATTTCCGGTAACACGTCTAGTTACTGGGGTGGCGGTGTGTATTTAGAGGGTGATAGCACGTTCGATATGTACTACGGCACTATTTCCTCTAACGATGCAACTGGTACGACTGTAGGTGGTGGTGGCGTTTATGTAGGCAACGGGACTACGTTTACCATGTATGACGGCACTATATCTAATAACACGACAGGCACTACAAGCAATGGTGGCGGTGGTGTGTGTGTTGCCGGCACGTTTAACATGAAAGGCGGCACTATTTCCGGTAACACGGCAACAACAAGTAGCGCGTGTGGCGGCGGTGTGTTTGTAACTGGTAGTGGTAATTTCACAATGTCTGGCGGTACTATTTCCGAGAACAAGGCAGTACATTGCGGCGGTGTGTATACGTATGGTTACTTCACGATGACTGGCGGTACTATTTCTGGTAACACGGCAACCAACGGCAACGGCGGCGGTGTGTTTGTTCAGGGTGGTAATGGCGAGTTTAACATGTCTGACGGATATGTTGCTGATGGTGTATACAGCGAAAACAGCGGTAAAATATCAATAACGGGCGGTTATTTCAGCTCGACTGCGTCTAGTACGATTTCAAGTTGCTTGAGCGGATATAGGGTTGTAAGCACGAACGATACTAACTGGCCTTGTGCTGTAGTGTCAGGCACTTCTGCTCACACGCATGATAGTGTAACATTTAGTACTGCCCTTGTTGTTGGTGGAACGCTTTCGGGGGGGGGCAAGTATTTCCTTGCTACTGATGTTAACCTCGATACGGGTATTACTGTTTCTTCTGGTACAGTATATCTCTGCCTCAACGGACATACTCTTACAGGTGCAAGCGGCAGCTCCGTTATTACTGTTAATGGTGGTAAACTCATCCTCTGTGATTGTGACAGCTTTGGTTATGGTAAAATTACGGGCGGCAGTACTTCCAATGGTGGAGGTGTATGTGTAAACGGCGGCACGTTCACCATGAAAAGCGGCGTTATTTCCAGTAACACGGCGAGCAAAAACGGCGGCGGTGTGTATGTAAGCAGCAGTGGTACGTTTAACATGTCTGGCGGTACTATTTCTAGTAACAATGCGAACGGCGGCGGTGACGGCAACGGCGGTGGCGGCGTGTATGTAAACGGTGGCACGTTCACCATGAGTGGTGGTACTATTTCTGGTAACACAGCAACCTACGCTGGCGGCGGTGTATGTATGTATAGTAGCGGCACGTTTAATATGACTGGCGGTACTATTTCTGGTAATCAGGCAAAACATGGCGGCGGTGTGCAGGTGTATGGCGACGGCACGTTTACCTTGTCCTCAAACGGCGAAATAAAAACTAATACTGCAACTATCAACGCTGGTGGTGTATCTGTGAGTGGTACGTTTAATATGAAAGGCGGTACTATATCCGGTAACAAGGCAACAAGTGGCGAAGGCGGCGGCATACGTGTGAACGGTGGTGCGAAGGTCGCTGTGAGTAGCGGTACTATTACAGGTAATGAAGCAAAAGATGGTGGTGGTGTGTATGTGAACAGCAACAGTGCGACGTTAACTATAAGTGGTGGCACGATTTCCAGTAACAAGGCAAGCGGCAACGGCGGCGGTGTGTGTGTAAACGGCGGCGGCATACTTACCATGACTGGTGGTGATATTACCGGTAACGAAGCAAGCGGTAACGGCGGTGGTGTGTATTCGTGTGGTACATTTACCATGTCTGACGAGAGTGCTATTTCCGAGAACAAGGCAACCAGCGGCAACGGCGGCGGTGTGGATGTGAGCAGTAAAGGCACGTTTACTATGAAAAACGGTACTATTTCCGAAAACTCGGCAAACTACGGCGGCGGTGTGTGTTTGGAAAGTGGTACGTTCGCTATGAGTGGCGGTACTATTTCTGATAACTCGGCAAGCAGTGGTAACGGTGTGTATGTGGGCGGCAGTAGCTCAACGTTTATCATGACCGGCGGCAACCTGACTGACGATGTATACATAAACGGCGGAGAAGTGACTATATCTGGCGGATATTTCAGCGAGAGTGCTTACAAATCTGTCGAAAGTTACATAGATGAGGACAGTGTAGGTGTTCATCTTGTTGATTTTGCCACGGCATATAGTTCCGTATATAGTTCTGGGCGCAGCAAGAGGTCTGCGGAAGGTTATACCTATGCTGTATATTCCGACGGTAATTATGATATTGATGATATTGATGTAACTTACGGAGATAAGTATGAGGTCAAAGTGGGCAACGCTTGCGGTGAGGTATACATAATCTATACATGGTGTGAAGAAAATACCAACTGCTTAACGCTTCCCACAAGAGCAGGTGAGTACAAAGTAACTGCGACCATAATTTCTGTATCAGATGCAAGTAGCGTTTGTGCTGGCATAGTTGAGTTCACTATAACAATTGAGAGAAAGTCGCTTACCGATGATATGTTCTGTGTAACCGACGGTGGCTATACCTATGACGGCAAAGAGCACAAAGCAGGCTATACCTGCAAAGTGGGTCTTTCAGAGGGTAGTGACTATACTGTAACATACAGCAGTGACATTATCAACGCAGGTACGGTCACCATTACCTTTAAAGGTCAGGGTAACTATTGTGGTACTGTAGAGCTTACGTATGTGATTGCTAAGGCGAGCTATAATATGGACGGTGTATCGCTTTCTGGCGGCACTGTAACATACGACGGTTCGGCACACTCGCTTGTAATCAGTGGCAAGTTGCCCGATGGTGTGACTGTTACTTATTACTATCTGAGCGAGGACGGCACTACATATACAGCCGAGGCGCCTGTTAATGCAGGAACATACACGGTTATAGCTGTGTTCAGTGGCGACTATAATAACTACAACGAAATAAGCAGTATGACTGCTACCCTTACAATTAAAAAGGCAACTCTTTCGGTAGAAGATGTTACAGATGTTACGGCAAGCGTGGGCGATAGCCTTGAAGATATCGAACTCCCCGAGGGTTGGAGCTGGGAAGGTACGACTACGTTTACCGAAGCAGGCGAGTATGAGGTTGAAGCAACCTATTCCGCAGGTGATAACTACGAAACCGTTACCACGACTATTACTGTTTCAGTTATGGGGCTTGAATCTGCTCTTTCTGACGGTGAGATTGCTGGAATTATAAGTGCTGGCGCAGTATTTGTAATTCTTGTAGCGGTGCTTATTGTGTTTGTTCTTATAAGAAAAGAGGAGGTAGAAGAATGAATTCGGTTTTGATAGCGATATTAGTAATGGTTGGGTGTAATTTAATATTTGCAGGCGTTGTTCCTGCTGTGAAATTTTTAATCAAATTTTCAAGAAAAGTGGCGGCGGTAGTTTCCGTTGCCACGCCTGAAAAGGAAGTTGCGGCAGTAGTTGCCGCAACCCCGGCTGTGCAGGCGCGGGAACCTGTGGTAGAAGTGGCTGCAAGTTCGGCGGTAAATAAAGTTGCGGCAGTAGTTGCCGCAACCCCTGCCGTGCAGGCGCAGGAACCTGTGGTAGAAGTGGCTGCAAGTTCGGCGGTAAATAAAGTTGCGGCAGTAGTTGCCGCACCCCCAGCCGTGCAGGTGCAAGAACCTGCGGTAGCGGCGGCTGACGGACAAGCTGGGTTCAATGTTGGATTCAATGCAAATAAAAAGACTTTTAAAGAAACGTACGAGGCGCTCAGCGAGGAGCAGAAGAAGTTTTTTGACGGTCTTCGCGACTACGCCTTGACTAAAAACGGAGCAAGGTTAAACGAAAGTTTGCTTTCAATTTCTGTGACAATACTCAACAAGCCGATTTTAAGGCTGAAAATTCGCCGCAGAATTACGATTGCTTCATTTAAGATAAAAAGCGACGTTATGCGCGACTTTGCATACCCGGCAGAGAACGGTATTAAGGAAAAGGAAACTGAAATACGCGTAACAGACGGCAACCTTTTTGCCGCTGCCTGCGATATGGTTGACCTTATGGTTAAACAACACGAGCAGAAGCGCCGCGAGCGCCTCAATGCTAAACTTATTTAAAAGTTACTCAATACGTATTAAATAAGGTTGCAAACTTTACTTAATACGTATTGAGTAAGTGGTAAAGTACTGTTAATACATAACCGTTTTTTGGTCTGTTTGCACGGGCGGAAAGCGGCTGAGCGTGAAATATACCACCTCACAAAAAACTTTTCAAAAGAAACACATTTAAGGAGAATTAATTTTATGACTTTCAAGTTTGAAAAGCGCACTTTATTTACGGCGTTGCTCGCATTTGCGGCTGTTATATGTACGGTATTGGCTATATCTTTCTTGATTCCAACTTCGCAGACGAGGGCAGCAAGCGCTGACGATAGTAGTCATAATAATCATAGTAGTGGATGGAAAATGTTCTCTTCCAGTAGTGCAACTTTGACATCAGGAAAGTATTATCTTGACAGCGGCGTGTCGACTAACATTACCATTTCTTCGGGTGATGTTACCCTCTGCCTCAACGGCAAGGCTCTTACTTCAAGTTCAACACAAAGTGCTGTTATTATAATTATGGATGGTGCAAGTCTTACCTTATGCGATTGCGTAGGCAGTGGTACAATTTCAGGCACCACCAAAGATAGCGATACTGGCTACGGTGCGGGTGTGTTTGTGAACAGCGGTGCAACGTTCATCATGGAAGGTGGTACTATTACTAATAACTCGGCAGGCTACGGCGGCGGTGTGTATGTTGCAGGTACGTTTACTATGACTGGCGGCACTATTACCAATAACGCGGCAACTGTCAGCAGTGGTAGCGGTGGTGCTGGTGTGTATGTAAAAGACGGTACGTTTACCATGAATGGCGGTACTATTTCCGAAAACACGTCAGGTGGCGACGGCGGCGGTGTTTATGTGTATAGCGGAACTTTCAACATGACTGGCGGCACTATTTCTGAAAACACGGCAGACAACAGGATGGGCGGAGGCGTGTATGTAAAAGGCGGCACGTTTGCGATGTCTGGTGGTTCTATTACCGGTAACACGGCATCCAGTGCAGGTGGCGGTGTGTATGTAACCAGTAGTGGTACTAAATTCACTATGTCTGATGGCGTTATTTCGGGTAACACGGCAAAAGCCGCCGCATGCATGTATGTAAACGGCAGTTCCTCCGCTGACATAACTGGCGGTTATCTTGATGGTGCGATTGGTGCAAGTTCAAATACCAGCAGTGTAACTATAACGGGTGGATATTTCAGCTCAACCGCTTACAAGAGTAGCTTCTTTTCAACTTTCGTATCGAACAGCGGCTGTACGACTACAAGCACGAACGGCAGTACATATATTTATGCTGTGGTGGCATCGGGCAGTACTACCCACACGTGTAGTAGTGCAACGTGTAGCGGTACAACATTTGATAAGGTTCTTGTGGGGGGGGGGCACGATTTCAGGTAATGGTAATTATTTCCTCTATTCTGACCTCGACCTCGGTATCCTTAACGAAAGCATCGTCATTTCTTCTGGTACGGTATATCTCTGTCTCAATGGGTATACTCTCACGGGTACAGGCAGTGACTCTGTTATAACCGTTTCGGGCGGTACGCTTATCCTCTGCGATTGCAGCAGCGGTAACAGCGGTAAAATTACGGGCGGCAGTGCTTCCGATGGCGGCGGCGTATTGGTAAACGGCGGCACGTTCAACATGAGCGGTGGTACTATTACCAAAAACACGGCAAGTGACAGCGGTGGTGGTGTGTATGTGAAAAGTGGCACGTTTACCATGACTGGCGGCACTATTTCTGATAACGAAGCGACAAAATACGGCGGCGGTGTGTTTGTATACGGTGGTAGCAGTAGTGCCTCCACGTTTAAAATGAGTGGCGGTACTATTCAGAATAACAAGGCAGCCAACGGTGGCGGTGTGTGTGTATACAAATACTCTAAAGCCACGTTTAACATGACTAACGGTACTATCTCTGGTAACACTGCAACTACCAGTGGCGGCGGTGTGTATGTAAACAGCAATGGTACGTTCACCATGGAAAAGGGTACTATTTCTGGTAACACTGCAACTACCAGTGGTGGCGGCGTGTATGTAAGCAGCAGTGGTACGTTTAAGATGACCGGCGGCGCTATATCAGAGAGTAACTCGGCAGCTAATGGCGGCGGTGTATATTCGAGCGGCACATTCACAATGTCTGGCAGCAGTGCTATTTCCAATAACACGGCAAGCAGTAATGGTGGCGGTGTGTATGTGGAAAGTGGCGCGTTCACCATGGGTGGTGGTACTATTTCTAGTAACACGGTAACCAATAAAAGCGGCATTACCTATGGTGGTGGTGTATACGTAAGTGGTAGAGGTGCGTTTACAATGACAGACGGTACTATTTCCGTTAACTCAGCAAAATATGGTGGCGGTGTATATGTAACTGGTGGAGGCGCATTCGATATGAGCGGCGGCGATATTGACAGTAACACGGCAAATAGTGACGGCGGCGGCGTGTTCTTAAATGTGAGTACACTCACAATGTCTGGTGAAAGTACTATTACCGGCAACACGGCGAGCAGCGGTAACGGTGGCGGCGTGTATGTAAGCGGTGGTACGTTCACAATGAGCGACGGTAAGGTAAGTGATAACTCGGAAACTGCTATTTATGTATGTAAAGGAAGTTCTAATGGAACGGTTACTATAAAGGGCGGTTACATCGGCGGTTCTTGCTACAATGATGGTGCTACATTTACCGTACAGGGCGGCATGTTCGACGATAGCGCTTATAGCTCTATCAGTAATTACATAGATAATGGCTATGAAGGTGTTAATCTTACTGAATTTACTTCGGTATATAGTAGTAATTCCGCATACAGTTCCAGTCGCAGTAAAAGGTCGGTAGAAAATTACTATGGTGTGTTTACCGACGGTGGCTTTACGATTAATGATGTTGAGGTAACTTACAGTGGAAGTGAGTGTGGACAGCCTGTGTTGAACGGTCTTTATAGCGGGGACGGATATACTGTGTATGTGCTCTATTCGTGGTGTGGCGATTATGGCAACTGCTTAACGCTCCCCACTAACGCGGGTGAATACCCTGTAACTGCCACTATAATTTCCGTATCTGCTGACAGTCAAACAGTTTATGCTGGCAAGGTTGTGTTCAAGATAACAATCGACCCCAAGGAGATTGAAGGCGATATGTTCTGTTTAGAGGACGGTGACTATACCTATAACGGCGATGAGCATAAGGCAGACGTTAACTGCAAGAGTGGTGGGCTTATCGAGGACGACGACTATACCGTAACATACAGTGACACTGTAAGCGCAGGTAAGGTTACTGTTACCATTGAAGGCAAGGGCAACTATTGCGGCACAGTTACGTTTACGTATGAGATTGCCAAGGCAACCGTAGCAGTATCGCTTTGCGGCGAAACTGAAACTACTTACGACGGTTTAGAGCACTCGCTTACTGTCAGCGGTTTGCCCACTGATGGTGGTGTGACTGTGGCTATAACTTATAGCTATGTGGGTGAGGGCGGCGCTATGTGCTTATCAACTACTGCGCCTATCAATGCAGGTACGTACACAGTTACGGCTGAGTTTACCAGTGCTAACTACGATATAAGCACGGTGTCTGCTACCCTTACGATTAAAAAGGCGGACTACAATATGAGCGGTATATCGCTTTCGGACAGCACCGTTACATACAACGGTTTGGCGCAATCGCTTGAAATCAGCGGCGAGCTGCCCAAAGGTGTGACTGTTACTTATTACTATGTGGGTTCAGATGGCAATGCTGTTGATGCTCCTATAAATGCAGGCACTTACACGGTTACGGCTGTGTTCAGTGGCGACTATGATAACTACAACGAAATAAGCAGTAAGACTGCTACCCTTACGATTAAAAAGGCAACTCTTTCAGTAGAAGATGTTACAGATGTTACGGCAAATGTGGGTGATAGCCTTGAAGATATCGAACTCCCCGAGGGTTGGAGCTGGGAAGGTTCAGCTACGCTTGACCAAGTTGGTGAGTATGAGTTTGAGGCGACCTATTCCGCAGGTGATAACTACGAAACTGTTACCACGACTATAACTGTTTCGGTTATCGGGACTGGTCTTTCTGACGGTGAGATTGCCGGAATTGTAATCGCTGGTGCGGCATTTGTAATTCTTGTTGCGGTTCTTGTTGTATTTGTTCTTAAAAGAAAAGAGGAGGCAGTAGTATAAATTTGGTTTTGATAGTGAAATTTGCAAGCAAGTTGCGATATTTACTTAATACGTATAAATATAAGTCTTGAACTTTATTTAATACGTACAATTTAAAGGGTAACTCCGTTATGTTGTGTGCAGGTTTGCGCACGACTTAACGGAACCCCACATAAGAAATACTTTAAAAAGGAGAATTTTATGGAGTTTAAAATACACAAACGTACTCTATTTACAGCATTGCTTGCAGTTTTGGCTGTTATATGTGCGGTGTTGGCTATCTCTTTTCTGATTCCCTCTTCGCAGACGCTTACGGCAAGCGCTGACGATAGTAGTCATACCAGCCATGATAGCGGCTGGCAAACATTCTCTTCTTCCAGTAGTAAAACGTTGACATCAGGGAAGTATTATCTTGGCAGCGACGTGTCGGGCAAAATTATTATTTCTTCTTCGGCTAATGTTACCCTCTGCCTTAACGGGCATACCCTTACGGGTAGCGGCAGTAATTATGTTGTCTCTGTTGGATACAAAGCAACCCTTATCCTCTGCGACTGCGGCTCGTCGGGTAAAATTACAGGCGGTAGCTCTGCTACTTATGGTGGCGGTGTGTATGTGGGCAAAGGTAGCGGCACGTTCATTATGTACGGTGGTACTATTTCCGGTAATGCGGCAAAAGTGGGCGGCGGTGTGTATGTAAACGGCGGCACGTTCAATATGTATGGTGGCACTATTTCCGGGAACACGGCAAGTAGTGACGGCGGTGGTGTGTATGTAGGCAGTAGTGGCGCGTTCAATATGTATGGTGGCACTATTTCCGGGAACACGGCAAGCAGTAATGGTGGCGGTGTGTATGTAAACGGTAGCAACGGTAATGCTACCATAACTGGGGGCACAATTTCCGGTAACACGGCAACTAGTGGCAGTGGCGGCGGTGTGTATGTGAATAGTGGCACGTTTACCATGTCTAACGGCACTATTTCCACTAACACGGCAAGCAGTAATGGCGGCGGTGTGTATGTGAATAGCGGCACGTTTACCATGTCTAACGGCACTATTTCCACTAACACGACAAGCAGTAATGGCGGCGGTGTGTATGTGAATAGCGGTACGTTTACCATGTCTAACGGCACTATTTCCACTAACACGGCAAGCAGTAATGGCGGCGGTGTGTATTCGAGCAGCACGTTTACCATGTCTAACGGCACTATTTCCGGGAACACGGCAAGCAGTAATGGTGGCGGTGTGTATTCAAGCGGCGCGTTTACCATGTCTGATGGCGCAATTTCCGGTAACACGGCAACTAGTGGTAGTGGCGGCGGCGTGTATGTAAACGGTGGTACGTTCACAATGTCTGGCGGCTCTATAACCAGTAGTAACAAGGCAACCAGCGGTCAAGGCGGCGGTGTATGTGTAAACAGCGGTACGTTTAAAATGTCGAAAGGTACTATTTCTCAAAACTCGGCAAAAAATGGCGGCGGTGTGTATGTGAATAGCGGCGCGTTTACCATGTCTGATGGCACAATTTCCGGTAACACGGCAAGCAATGAAGGTGGCGGTGTGTATGTAAGCGAAACAGGTGAGTTCAATATGTCTGGCGGTACTATTGCCAGTAACACGGCGACCTCCTATGGCGGCGGTGTGGTTGTCTACTGCACGTTTGAAATGACTGGCGGCACTATTTCCAGTAACAAGGCAGGCTCTGGCGGTGGTGTGTATGTCAGCTGGCTGCTCGTTGCGAGCGGCTGCGGTGTGTATATGAGCGGCACATTTACCATGTCTGATAGTACTATTTCCGGTAACACGGCAAGCAGTGGTAACGGTGGCGGCGTGTATGTAATCGGCGGCGAGTTTACTATGAATGGCGGCAGTGCTATTTCCAACAACACTGCAAGCGGTAATGGCGGCGGTGTGTATTTATCCAACTCCGGCTACAGTAGTGTGTTCAACATGAGTGGTGCTACTATTACCGGTAACACGGCATCCTCGGGCAACGGCGGTGGTGTGTATGTGAATAGCGGCACATTTACCATGTCTGGCAGCAGTGCTATTTCCAGCAACTCGGCAAATAGCGGCGGCGGTGTGTTTGTGGCTAATGGTGGGAGGTTTACCATGAATAACGGTAAAATTTCCGACAACAAGGCAAGCGGCAGCGGCGGTAACGGCGGCGGTGTAAACGTGAGTGGTTCATTTACCATGAAAGACGGAACTATATCCAGTAATACGTCAACAAGTAGCAATAGTGGCGAAGGTGGTGGCGGCGGCGTGCGTGTGAACAGCACGGGAGTGGTCACCATGAGTGGTGGTACTATTTCCGACAACAATGCAATCTATGGCGGCGGTGTGTACGTGGGTGGCAAGTTCACTATGTCTGGCGGCACTATTTCCGGGAACACCGCAACCAAAGGCAACGGTGTGTATGTAAATAGTAAAGGTACGTTTACCGTAGAGGGGGGCGATATCGAAGATGAGGTATACAAAGTCAGTAGCGGTACAATATCCGTAACTGGTGGATATTACAGCGCGGAGGCTTATGAAGATATCAGTGATTACATAGATAGTAGCTGTGCAGGTGTTAATCTTACTGAATTTACCACGGCATATAGTACTGCATATAGTTCTGGTCGAAGCAAAAGGTCGGTGGAAGATTACTATGCTGTGTATTCCAAAGGCGACTATTCGATTAGTGATATTGAAGAAACTTACGACGGCAATGAGTGTGGTGCGCCTGATGTGAGCGGCACTTATTGCGGGAGCAACTATACGGTGTATGTGCTCTATTCGTGGTGCAGCGATTATGGCAACTGCTTAACGCTTCCTACTAATGCAGGCAGCTACACTGTAACTGCGATTATAATTTCTGTATCGAGTGACAAAAGCAATATTTATACAGGTACGACTACGTTCAATATAACGATTAATCCCAAGTCGATTGAAAGCGGTGCGTTCTGTTTAGAGAGTGGTGACTATACCTATGACGGTACAGCGCATAAGGCAGATATTAACTGCACTAGTGGGCTTAGCGAGGACAGCGACTATACCGTAACATACAGTGACGCTGTTAGCGCAGGTACGGTTACTGTTACCGTTTCAGGCATAAATAACTATACCGGTACTGTTCAGTTTTCGTATACCATTAAGCAAAAAGAGCTTACGAGTGATATGTTCTGTGTAACTGGTGACTATACCTATGACGGCACAAAGCAAGAGGCGGAAATTAGCTGTATTATTACTGGGCTTAGCAAGGACAAAGACTATACCGTATCATACAGCAGTGATACTGTTAATGCAGGTTGGGTTACTGTTACTATTACAGGTATAGGTAACTGCACGGGTACTGTTTATGTTACGTATGAGATTGCCAAGGCAACCGTACAAGTAACGCTTTGCGGCGAAACTGTAACTTACAACGGTTCGGCGCAATCGCTTACTGTAAGTGGTTTGCCCACTGATGGTAATGTGACTGTTACTTATTACTATGTAAGTGAGGACGGCACTACTACAACTGAGGCGCCTATCAACGTGGGTACGTATACTGTTAAGGCTGTGTTTACAAGCGATAACTACGATATAAGCGAGGTGTCTGCTACCCTTACGATTAAAAAGGCGAGCCGTACTTTGGATGGCGTAACGCTTTCTGGCAGTACCGTAACATACGATGGTTCAGCGCACTCGCTTGCAATCAGTGGCAAGTTGTCTGATGGTATAACTGTTGCTTATTACTATATAAGTGAGGACGGCACAACTACAACCGAGGCGCCTGTGAATGCGGGCACATATACGGTTAAGGCTGTGTTTACAAGCGATAACTACGATATAAGCGACCTTACCGCTACACTTACAATTAAAAAGGCAACTCTTTCGGTAGAAGCTGTTACGGGTATAACGGCAAAAGTGGGTGATAGCCTTGACGATATTGAACTCCCCGAAGGTTGGAGTTGGAGCGATTCGGCTACGCTTGACAAAGTAGGTGAGTTTGGGTTTGAGGCAACCTATTCCGCAGGTGATAACTACGAAACTATTACTGCGACTATAACTGTTTCGGTTATCGGGTCTGGTCTTTCTGGCGGTGAGATTGCCGGAATTGTAATTGCTATCGTGGCATTTGTAATTCTTGTTGCAGTTATTGTTGTGTTTATTCGTAAAAGAAAAAAGGGGGCAGAATAATAAATTCATTTTTGATAGTAAAATTTGCAAGTAAGTTGCGATGTTTACTTAATACGTATTAATATAAGTTATGTGCTTTGATTAATACGTACAATTTTAAAGGGCGACTCCGTTATGTTGTGCGCAGGTTTGCGCACGACTTAACGGAATCCCACATAAGAAATACTTTTAAAAGGAGAATTATATGAAGCTTAAAATAGACAAACGTACTCTATTTACAGCATTGCTTGCAGTTTTGGCTGTTATATGTGCGGTGTTGGCTATATCTTTCCTGATTCCAACCTCGCGGACGCGCACAGCAAGCGCAGAAGGTAACGACCATTCCCATACTGGCTGGACAAAACTAACTTCCAGCAATACGACGTTGTCAGCAGGTAACTATTACCTCAACGAAAACTTGTCGGGCAATATAACAGTATCGTCTGGTACTGTCACGCTTTGCCTCAATGGTAAGACCCTCACAGGTACAGGCGTCGGCGCTGTTATCACTATTTCAAACGGCGCAAATTTTATCCTCTGTGATTGCAGCGGTAATGACAGTGGTAAAATTACGGGCGGTAGTAATGCATTCGGCGGCGTGAGGGTATACACTACTGCTACGTTCACTATGTATGGCGGTACCATAACTGGTAACACGACAACTGGCTACGGCGGCGGCGTGTACGTGTATAATCTTGGCACGTTTAACATGTGTGGCGGTGTAATATCCGGCAACACGGCAAGTCAAGGTGCTAACGGTGTATATACGGCTGGCAGTACAACGTTTACTATGACGGGCGGCTATATTGCTGATTCGATAAGCTGTAACAGCACGGTAACCATATCGGGTGGTTGTTTATCCGAAACCGTTTATAGCTCGGTTTCAAGTTACATAGCAAGCGGTTATACGACTGTAAAAACGAACAGCAGTACATATCCTTATGTCGTAGTGTCCAATGCCGAAGCTTCTCACAAGCATGATGACACAACTTTTAGTACTGTCCTTGTTGAGGGCGGCACGCTTTCAGCTGGCAGCTATTACCTCGTTTTCGATTTATACCTCAACAGTGACATTACCATTTCTTCCGGTACGGTATATCTCTGTCTAAACGGTTATACCCTCACAGGTTCAGGCAGTGGCTCTGTTATTACCGTTTCAAACGGTGCTAAGCTTATCCTCTGCGATTGTAGCGGGGATGACAGCGGCACAATTACGGGCGGCAATGCTTCCTATGGTGGCGGCATAAATGTGAACAAGGGCACACTCACAATGTATGGCGGTACTATTTACGGAAACAAGGGAACTTACGGCGGCGGTGTAAATGTGAGTAGTGGCAACACGTTCACAATGTATGGCGGTACTATTTCTGGTAATTCGTCAACTTACGGTGGTGGCGTGCGCGTATATGGTGGTACGTTTACCATGGAGGACGGTACTATCACTGGCAACTCGTCAACCAACTTTGGTGGTATAAATGTGAGCGATGGCGCCACGTTTACCATGACGGGCGGTACAATTTCCAATAATAAAGCGACCTCAGGCAACGGTGGCGGCGTGCGTGTATACAACAACAGTACGTTTACCATGACTGGCGGTACTATTTCCGGCAACTCGGTAAGCGGCAACGGCGGCGGTGTGAATATTGATAGCGGCACGTTCATCATGTCTGACGGTACAATTTCTGCTAACAAGGCAAAAATTGGCGGCGGCGTGCATACAGCTGGCACGTTCACCATGAGTGGCGGTACTATTTCCGATAATACGGCAAGTAGCAACGCGGGAGGTGTATCGGTAAGCGGCACGTTCACCATGAACGGCGGTACTATTTCAGGCAACACGGCAAGCAGTGAAGGTGGCGGAATACGTGTGAACAGCACTGGTATGTTTACAATGAACGGCGGTACAATTACCAACAACTCGCCCACCGCTATGTATATATATCGGAGTGCTGCCATCATAAATGGTGGTTACATCAATGGTACTCATTACAACAATGGTGGTACAATAACGGTATACGGCGGATATTTCAGCTCAACTGCTTACAACTCTTTCAAAAGCAATTTATCAAGTAAATCTTCTGCCGTTAATCTTTCTGATTTTGACTCAGAATACGGCTTCCAGCCTGACGAAAAATATAACTCGGCTTATCCCTACGCCGTATATGCCAAAGGCTCATATTCGATTAAGGATATTTCGGTAACTTACGGACAAAGTTATACGCCGACTGTGAGTGGCACTTACGCTTATATGTACGCGCTTTATACATGGAATGGCACTACTGGTACTGCACTCCCCACCGATGTGGGCAATTACAGCGTAACTGCAACCATAATTTCCATATCCAGCAACGGGGCGCTTTATACAAGCACGGCGGACTTCTCCGTAACAATTGTGAAAAAGGCGCTTACGGCGGATATGTTCAGTGTAACCGGCAGCTATACCTATAACGATGATGCGCAGAATGCGACCTATACATTTAAGGATGCCGATAATGACAGCGCTGTTCTTACATCGAACGACTTTGACGTAACATACAGCAACAACAATGACGCGGGTACGGCTACTGTTACCTTTACAGGCAAGGGGAACTATTCTGGTTCTGTTGCACTTAACTATGAGATTGAAAAGGCGGACTATGATACATCCAGATTAACGCTTAAAAACCTCACGGTTACATACAATGGTTCGGCATACTCACTTGCTGTAAGCGGTCTGCCCGATGGTGTGCGTGTTACTTATTACTATGAGGGCACAAGTGGCACTACATATTCAAAATCGACCAAAGCACCTACCGAGGCGGGTACCTACACTGTAACGGCTGTGTTTATCGGCGACACTGTAAACTACAACACTATAAGCAGCTTAACTGCAACCCTTACGATTGAAAAGGCGAGCTACGATACAGAAAGCTTAACTCTTTCTGACCTAACTGTTACATATGATGAACAGGCGCACTCGCTTGAAGTAAGCGGTCTGCCTGAGGGTGTGAGTGTTACTTATTACTATGAGGGTACAAACGGCACCCTATACGAAAAATCAACCACAGCGCCTACCGACGCGGGCACTTACACGGTTACGGCTGTGTTCAGCGGCGATGCTAACTACAACGCTATAGACGACTTAACTGCTACTCTTACGATTAAAAAGGCAACTGTTTCGCTTTCGACAGAGGATGTTGAGGTTATCGCAAGTATCACCGCTAATGTTGGTGACTCCCTTGACGATATCGAGCTCCCCGAAGGTTGGACTTGGAGCAGTTCGACAACGTTTACCAAATCCGGAGAGTATGAGGTTGAGGTAACCTATTGCGCAGGTGATAACTACGAAGCTGTTACCGAGTCTGTTATTGTTTCGGTTGCTGGCCTTTCCGAAGGCGATGTTGCCGGTATAGTTGGTACGGTAATCGGTTGTTTAAGTTTTGCTTCTGTTGTTGGAGCTATCGTTGTTATTTTCCTTAAAAAAAGAAAAGGAGGCAATAAATGATTCTCTTTTTAATAGCGACATTAGTAATATTGGGAAGTAATTTCTTAAATCTTCTCCAAAAGCGACGACGGCGGCGGCAGAACGCTTAATATAGTCTTTACAGAACAAAACAATAGTTTAATGCGTATTTACTTGACACTTATGGAAGTAAGTTGTAATGTTAACTTAATTCGTATACAAGTAAGATAGTTCCGTAGTAACATAAATTGTGTTTACTGCCGCATGAGTTGAAACTTGTGCTTTTAAACGGGGACTGTCGTAACATTTATAAAGGGCATTCTGTTGAGCGTGTGCGGTTTGTACAAGCTAAACGATGCCACCCAAAAAAATACTTACAAAAGGAAATAAAAATATATGAATCTTAAATTTGGAAAACGCACTTTATTTATAGTGCTGTTCACAGTGTTGGCTGCCATCTGCGTGGCGCTGACTATCTGTTTCCTGCTACCCTCATCAAAGACGCAGGCGGTGGACGCAGAAGGCAACAGTCATTCTCACAGTGACGATGGTTGGTCAAAACTGACTTCTACTGGTACGGTGTCGCTATCATCGGGCAGTTACTACCTCACGGGCACGTTAAAAGCTAATATAACGATTCCGTCTGGTTCAACAGTTACCCTCTGCCTCAACGGCAATACCCTCAAAGCCAAAAAATCAAGTAAAGTGGTTATTGACGTTGCAGAGAGTGCAAACTTTACCCTCTGCGATTGCAGTGGTAATAACAGCGGTAAAATTACAGGCGCAAGCAGGAGTAGTAGTTACGGCGGTGGTGGCGTGTATGTACATGGCAACGCAGTGTTCACTATGTACGGCGGTACTATCACAGGTAACTCGGTAGGCTATGGCGGTGGCGTGTATGTAGATAGTGATGCAACATTCATTATGAATGGCGGTGCTATTTCTGATAACGAAGCAAATAATCACGGCGGCGGCGTGTATGTAACTTACAATGGTACTTTTGTCATGAATGATGGTACTATTTCCGATAACAATGCAGGAAGTAAAAGTGATGGCGGCGGTGTGTATGTACTCGGCGGCACCACTACGTTCACAATGAACGGCGGTACTATTTCCGGTAACAAGGCAGGATACGGCGGCGGTGTGTATATGAAAAATGGTGCTACATTTACTATGAATGACGGTACTATTTCTGGTAACACGGCAAATTACTACGGCGGCGGCGTGTATGTAAAAAATGGTGCTACATTTACTATGAATGACGGTACTATTTCTGGTAACACAGCTAAGGCTTCTATCTACGGCGGTGGTGGTGTGTATTTAATCAATGAGGCAACTTTTACCATGTATGGCGGTACAATCACCAAAAACAAGGCAAGCAATGGCGGTGCCTGCGGCGGTGGTGTTTATGTATACAAAAGTACGTTTACCATGGAAGGTGGTACTATTTCTGCCAACTCGACAATTTATGGTGGCGGTGTGTATGTGGGTGAAAGTGGTGTGCTTACCATGAAGAACGGTACTATTTCTGATAACACGGCAAGTAGTGGTTATGGCGGAAGCGTGTTTACGATAGATGATGGCGGGTTCACCATGACTGGCGGCTCTCTTAATGGGACGGTCTATAATAACAAAGGTACAATATCCGTATCAGGCGGTTATTTAACCGACACCGCTTATAGTTCGCTTTCAAAGTGCATAAAAAGCGGCTATGTGGCTGTAAAGACGGGATTAGAAACATATTCTTATGTTGTAATGTCTAAAACCGAATACGAAACTTTGCACAGCAATCACGAAGGCATAACTTTTGAATATCTTATCGTTGAAGTAGGAGGCGCGCTTTCAGCAGGCAACTATTACCTCGGCAGCGACGTTACCCTTGAAAGTAATATTACCATATCTTCCGGTACGGTATATCTCTGCCTCAATGGCTATACTCTTACAGGTAACGGCAGTGGTTCTGTTATCACCGTTTCAGACGGCGCAACACTTATCCTCTGCGATTGCAGTGAAGAGGAAAGCGGTACCATTACGGGCGGCAATGCTTCCAACGGCGGCGGCGTGTGTGTGAATAACGGCACGTTTACTATGGCTGGCGGTACTATTTCAGGCAACACGGCAAGCAGCCACGGCGGCGGCGTGTGTGTGGATAGCGGCACGTTTACTATGACTGGCGGTACTATTTCCGATAACACGGCAAGCTATGGCGGCGGTGTACATATTGTTAGTGGTGTGGTATATACCATGACTGGTGGTGCCATTTCTGATAACACGGCTACTATCAACGCAGGCGGTATATCCGTGAGTGGTACGTTCAACATGAACGGCGGTACTATCTCGGGTAACACGGCAAGCAAGGCAGGTGACGGCATGCGTGTGAACAGCACTGGCACGTTAAACATGACAGACGGTACAATTACCGACAACTCGGTTACTGCCATATATATTTATAAGGGCACTGCCGTTATAGAGGGCGGTACTATCGGCGATAAGATTTACAACGACAGTGGTACGTTGACCATATATAACGGCTATTACGGCGGTACTTACAGTAATACAAGCGGTACATTAACCGTATACGGCGGATATTTCAACGAAACTGCTTACAGTTCTTTCAAGAGCAGTATGTCAAGCGCATCTGATGTTATTAACCTTTGTGAGTTCTACTCGTTATACGGAAGTCAGCCTGACGAAGGTTACAGCGCAGATTACCCCTATGCTGTATATGCCAAAGGCGATTATAAGATTGATAACATTACAAAAACTTACGGCGAAAGCTACACCGTGACAGTGGGTGGCACTTACCTTTATAAGTATGTCATCTATACGTGGGACGGAGTTACAGGCACGGAACTTCCTACCGAAGCAGGCACTTACACTGTAACTGCAACTGTGATTTCGTTATCCCAAGACAACAAGCTTTACACAGGCACAACTTCGTTCACCATAGCAATCCAGCAAAAAAACCTTAAACAGGACATGTTCCACATAACCGGCACCTATATATATAACGGTGAGGAGCAGAACGCGTCATATACCTTTAAGGATACCGATTCCGACGGTGCAGTTCTTACCGAAGACGACTTTGAAGCCGAATACAGCTACAACACTGAATCAGGAACGGCAATCTTATCCTTTATAGGCAAGAATAACTATACGGGTACAGTAGAGGTTACGTATACGATTGAAAAGGCAAGCTATGATATGAGCGACGTATCGCTTAAAAACAAAACTGTTACATACAACGGTTCGGCGCAAGCGCTTGAAATTACAGGCACTCTGCCCACAGGCGTAGAAGTTACTTACTACTACGAGGGCGCAAACGGCACCAACTATACAAAGTCTACCACAGCTCCCACCAATGCAGGTACTTACACTGTAACGGCTGAATTTAGTGGCGACAAAAACTATAACTCCATAAGCTACATGTCTGCTACCCTTACCATTGAAAAGGCGAACTATGACACAAAAGGCTTAACGTTTGAAAACCTTATCGTCACATATAACGGCGAGGGACAGGCACTTGCAGTGAGCGGTCTGCCCGCAGGTGTGGAAGTTACTTACTACTACGAGGGTGCGTTCAGCACCACATATGCAAAGTCTACCGTTGCGCCTATCGACGCAGGCAGCTACACGGTAACGGCTGAATTCAGCGGTGACTATGATAACTACAACGCTATAAGCAGCCTTACAGCTACCCTTGTGATAGAAAAGGCAAATGCAGAGGTAGAGGCTATTACAAATGTCACAGCTCATGTGGGCGACTCCCTCGAAGATATCGAACTCCCCGAAGGTTGGACATGGAGCAGTACGGCTACATTCAGCTCTGCTGGTGAGTATGAGGTAGAAGCAACCTATTGCGCAGGCGATAACTACGAAACTGTTACTCAAACAATCACCGTTTCAGTTTCAGGTTATTCTGCTGGCGATATAGTTGGTATAGTTGGTATAGTGGTTGGTTGCATTGGTCTTGCCGGTATCGGCGCGGCTGTTACAACAATATTAATTAGAAGAAAAAGGAGGTAAATAACTAATGAGTCCGTATCTGATAGCTACATTGGTAGTATGGGCATGTTGTTTTGTGTTGGCGGCTTTTATTCCATTTCTAAATTATTACATAAAGCCTGGAAAAAGGGATACCGAAGACGCGGCAACCTCTGCCGTGCAGTCGGTGGCTGACGGGTGCGCAGTGTTTAATGTTGGCTTTAATGCTGATAAAATGCCTTTAAAGGAAAAGCGTGAATCGCTCAGCAAAAAGCAACAGAAGTACTTCGACGGCGTGCTGAAATACGCCTTGGCTAAAAATGGCGCAAAACTGAACGAGAGCAAGAACTCACTTTGTGTGACAATGCTCAACAGACCCATTTTAAGGCTGAGAATCCGTCGCAAAACTACCATTGCTTCGTTTAAGGTAAAAAGTGAAGCTATGCGTGACTTTATCTACAATGTCGAAACAAACAACGGCATTAAAGAAAAGGAAACTGAAATACGCATAATTGACGATAAGCTCTTTGCCGCCGCATGCGATATGGTAGACTTTATTATCAAACAGTACAGGCTTGACCGCCATTAAAGCTCAAATCCTGAGCCCGCGTGCTCCCCCAAATGCCACATTCGTCCAAAGCGGCGGCGGCGAAAGTGGCGGGGGACGCGATGGTGGCAAAAGTTAACAGCGGCGGTAACCGGTTGCGGCAACGGCGGCGGTAGGCGGAGCAAATTACCCCCTTCTTTAAGGGTTTAATAAAAGTTTGTGGCTATTCGCCACCCCCTGCTTTTGCTCAAAACGGCAAGTTCGGGGCGGATAACCCGCCCGACCCTGCTTCTGTTTTGTTGGTTTGTATATTGCACTTTTAGTGTGTTATATTGCAAAAATCACTTTTTATGTGCATTTTATACATTGCATTTTTTACACAAAAACATTGCGAAAATCACTTACTTTTTTGCACTGTTTCGGCGCTTATCTTACGCGCATCAATGCAAAATTTGTCTTTTGCGAAGAATTTGCCTTTCGGCATTTAGTACAAAAAGCCTGTAAGGCAAAAACTTACACCCCCCTATTGCGGCAAACTTTTTATAAAGGTATATGGGGCGGTTTTGCGGCAGTGATTTTTTGCAAGTGACAGCAACATTTACTCAATACGTATTTAGTAAAGTTGTAAAATTTAATACAAATGTATGTATTTCAAGTAGAATTTTTTGGGCAAAAAATTGTTTTAAATTTTAAATTTTTAGCCCAAATGTTATGCGCGCCGACAGTTAATTTTCGGCAAATTTGCACAAAGCTTGTTTGCCTTTGCAATAAGCCGAAAAAGCTGTCGAATTTACTCGATACATATACAAATTAAGTTGTAAATTTTACTTTATGCGTGTGTATGTAAGCTGGTTAACACTAAACTTTTTTTGTGTTTTATACTTTACAATTTATAAATTGTGTGGTATAAATATGTAAAAGTTTGTAAAAGCCTGTAAAAGAATGTAATCTTAACCAATGCTGTTAAAATATATGCATAATATACCTAAGGACAAGCATAAAAGATAACAAAGCACAAAAAACCAGTTAAGTTTATAGTTATTTGGCATAAAGCACAAATTTTTGGCTTTGCCGTCCCCACCCCAAAAGTTTGTGTTTTTATGCGGTAACTGTTTTGCTTAAAATATACTAAAAAGGAGAATTTATGAACCTTAAATTCGGCAAACGCACTCTGTTTATAACGCTGTTCACAGTGTTAGCAGCTCTTTGCATGGCGTTGGCATTCTTTTTCTTGCTACCATCATCAAAGACGCAGGCGAGTGCAGAAGGCAACAACCATTCTCATGACGATGGGAACTGGTCTAAATTGTCTTCTAGTAAGTCGCAGTCTTTGTCGACAGGCAGTTACTACCTCACTGGCGATATAGAAACTAATATAACAATAAAATCTGGCGAAACAGTCACCATCTGCCTCAGCGGATATACCCTTACAGCTAGCAAATCGAGTAAAGTGGCTATTGAAGTTGGGGAAGGCGCAACCTTTACCCTCTGCGATTGCAGCGGCAATAACAGCGGTAAAATTACAGGCGTCAGCAGAAGAAGTACTCTTCCTACCGCAAAAGGTGGTAAAAGCGGCGGCGGCATATATGTGAACAGCAAGGCTACATTTAACATGTACGGCGGTACAATCAGCGGTAACACGGCAAAATGCGGCGGCGGCGTGTATGTAGGCAGTGGTGCAACGTTCACTATGTATGACGGTGTTATATCCGGCAACACGATAGGCGGCGAGTCTAATGATGATCCCAATGGCAGCGGCGTGTATGTGTACGACGGCACATTCATTATGAATGGCGGTACTATTTCCGATAACACGGTAAAGGCTGCTGTCGGCAACTACGATTACGTTTACGGCGGTGCCGTGTATGTGAAAAGTGGTACGTTCACTATGACTGGCGGCACTATTAGTGATAATGAGGGTAAGTGGGTAAATATTTGGGCAGGTCGTAGTTGCGGCGGCGGCGTGTATGTTTTTTATAGTAGCACATTCAATATGGAAGGCGGTACTATTTCCAATAACACGTCAGCCAACGGCGGCGGTGTGTATGTGGATAGCAGCAGTACGTTCACCATGGATGGCGGTACTATTTCTGGTAACTATACAGATAAACAGGACGGCGGCGGCGTGTACGTTGCAGGTACGTTCATCATGAATGGCGGTACTATTTCCAATAACAGCGCAAAAGCTTCCCGTAACAACTCAAACGCTCATCACTTAGGCGGCGGCGTGTATGTGAGTGGCGGTGACTTCACCTTGAATGGCGGTACTATTACAGGTAACTCTGCAGGCTGGGGTGGTGCCTTGTACGTTAAGGGTGGTACGTTCACCATGAATGACGGTACTATTGCTGGCAACACGTCATACCAAGGAAGCGACGATATACAGTTTTCAAGCGGTACGTTTATTTTGAATGGCGGCTTCCTTGACACTACGGTAAATAGGGACTACAGTTCATTGACCGTTTCAGGCGGTTATTTATCTGAAAGCGCTTATGCAATACTTTCAAAGTACTTGTCAGACGGCTATGTAGGTGTAACTACTGGTTACAGCACATATGTTTATGCTATTGTGAAAGAATC
Source organism: uncultured Clostridia bacterium (assembly GCA_965120485.1). Lineage (GTDB taxonomy): Bacteria > Bacillota > Clostridia > Christensenellales > Borkfalkiaceae > Coproplasma. The sequence continues at coordinate 9,890 of CBCPNG010000005.1, read as the reverse complement.
TGACTACGAAATTTCGCACAGCGCTCACGACGGCATTACATATGAAAACCTTATCACCAAAAAGGGCGGCGCGATTTTAGCAGGCAGCTATTACCTCGGCAGCGACGTTACGCTTGAAAGCAACATTACAATATCTTCCGGTACGGTATATCTCTGCCTCAACGGCTATACCCTTACAGGTAACGGTAGTGGTTCTGTTATCACCGTTGAAGACGGAGCAGCGCTTATCCTCTGCGATTGCAGTGAAGAAGAAACTGGAACAATCACAGGCGGCAGTACTTACAACGGCGGCGGCATAAATGTGAGCAGCGGCGGCGCGCTCATAATGAACAGCGGTACAATCAAAGGCAACACGGCAAGTAACGACGGCGGCGGCGTATATGTGGCAGGCAAGTTCACCATGAACGGCGGTACAATCACAGGCAACACAGCAAGTAACGACGGCGGCGGTGTAGATGTGTACCGCGGTACGTTTGTTATGAATGGCGGTACTATAACTGGTAACACAGCAACCTCTGGCGGCAATGTAAATGTAAACAGGGACAGCACGTTCACCATGAACGACGGTACAATTTCTGATGGCGGTGTATATATCTATATGGGTACTGCCAGCATAGAGGGCGGTGCAATCAGTACACAAATTTGGAACAACCGCGGTACATTGACCTTAAACGACGGCTATTTCAGCGGTACTTATGGCAATAATTATGGTACGTTAACTGTAAACGGCGGTTATTTCAACGAAACTGCTTACACCTCTTTCAGTGGCAGCATATCAGACGAATCTTCTGCCATTAATCTTGAAGAGTTCTACTCAATATTCGGCGGCACTCAGCTTTACAGTACATATTCCATTGAATACCCCTATGCTGTATTTAGCAAAGGCGATTATTCGATTGACAATGTTACGGTAACTTACGGCGATAGTTATTCTGTTACAGTAAAAGGCACTTATACCTCTGTACAGGTTATCTATTCGTACAGCTATGATGGTGTTAAATATGAGGGAATTAAACTCCCCACCATAGCGGGTAAATACGAGGTAACTGCAACCATTCTTGCGGTATCAAAGGACGGCACGATTGACACAAGCACAGTTACGTTCGCCATTGTAATTCAGCCCAAGACCCTTACGAATAGTATGTTCAGCATAACAGGCTCCTATGTTTATAACGGCACAGAGCAGAAAGCCGACTATACATTTGAGGATACCGATTATGACGGAGCGGAACTTACCGAGAACGACTTTGATGTATTATACAGCAGCGACGCCACAGGTGCAGGTACGGTTTATGTCACCTTCACTGGCAAGGGCAACTATGACGGCACAGTTACGCTTGAATACGAGATTGAAAAGGCTGACTACGATATGAGCGGCGTATCGCTTACAAACCTTATCGTAACATACAGCGGTTCACAACAATCACTTCAAATAAGCGGCACTCCGCCCACAGGCGTTTCTGTTGAATATTACTATGAGGGCACAAACGGCACTGAATACGGTATAACGACAACAGCGCCTACCAATGCGGGCTACTACATTGTTATAGCAGTATTCAGCGGCGACGATAACCACAACTCTATTAGCAAACTTACAGCTGACCTTACGATTGAAAAGGCAAGCTACGAAACAACAAGCTTAACACTTGAAGACGTTACCGTTACATACGACGGCGAGGAACATGCTGTTACTGTAACTGGTCTGCCTGAGGGTGTAGAAGCTACCGTTTACTACGCAGGCACTTTCAGCACTGACTACGATAAGACAGTTTATGCACCTACCGATGCAGGCACTTACGCAGTTACGGCTGTATTCAGCGGTGATTTTGATAACTACAACAGTATAGACGACCTTACGGCTAACCTTACGATAGAAAAGGCAACTGTTTCAGAAGAGGCTGTTCAGTCCCTCAAAATCACGGTTAAGATTGGCGCCTCCCTCGAAGATATCGAGCTCCCCGAAGGTTGGGAATGGAGCAGCGCGACTACGTTCAGTTCGTCAGGTGATTATGTTGTATATGCAACATATTCCGCAGATGATAACTACGAAACTGTTACCACAGCTGTAAAAGTTTCGGTTACAGGTTATTCTACAAGTGATAAATTAGGTATAGCAGGTATAGCAATCGGTTGCGTAGCTTTTGTAGCTTTCGTTTCGGTGCTCATTCTGTTTTTCCGTAAAAAGAAGGAGGAGGTTTAATTTATGAACTCGTATCTTATAGCAACTATAGTAATTTTGGCATGTGATTTATTGTTAGCGGTTGGTATTCCCGTTGTCCTTTTTATGTACATTGTTAAAAAAAGAAAAGAAAAAGCGGCAACCGAAATTGTTGAAAGTGTTGAAAATGCTGAAACTGTTGACGCAGTTGAAACTGCTGAAACTTCTGACTCAATTGATTCTGCGATTGCACAGTCCGTGCAGGATAGCTTTGATTCAATCTTTGGGTCAGAAATCAACAGCGACAATGACAGCGACAGCAACAATGAAGGCGATGTAGACAGCGACGTAAACAGCGACAGCAACAACGACGGCGATGTAGACAGCAACAACGACAACGACAGCGACAGTGAAGATGACAGCGAAAATGACAGCGAAAATGGCGCTAACGTTGAAAGCGACGTTGAAAACGACGAACAGGACTAAACAGAAGTTCTTATGCAGGCATATTGCCTGTGGAAATTAAGTTAAAGACGGTTTCAGCATAAAGCATATAATTATGGTTTTTGGTCTTTGCGGCACGACTAAAAAGCTTATATGCTTTTATGCGGGGGCTGTCATGCTCAAAAATACATTTAAAAGGAGAATTTATGAGTCTTAAATTCGGCAAACGCACTCTGTTTATAACGCTGTTCACAGTGTTAGCCGCTCTTTGTGTGGCGCTGGCATTCTTTTTCCTGCTGCCTACTTCAAAGACACAGGCGAGTGCAGATGGCAACAACCATACTCACGATGGTTGGTCGAAACTGACTTCCAGCAAAACATCGTTGTCGTCAGGTAATTACTACCTCACGGGCACGGTAAAAGCCAATATATCAATACAATCTGGCGCAACTGTCACACTCTGCCTCAACGGCAATACCCTCAAAGCTGCTAAATCAGCTAAAGTGGTTATTGATGTTGGAAAAGACGCAAACTTTATCCTCTGCGATTGCAGCGGGAGTAACAGCGGTACAGTTACGGGCGCCAGCAGGAAGAGCTATGGCGGCGGTGGTGTGTACGTGCATGAAGGCGCAACGTTCACCATGTACGGCGGTACTATTACCGGTAACACGGCACAATACGGCGGCGGCGTTTATTTAGATAATGTTACCAAGTTCACCATGTATGGCGGTGTTATTTCGTCTAATAAAGCGAAATACGACGGCGGCGGCGTGTATGTAACTAAAGGTGCTACGTTTGAAATGAATGACGGTACTATTACGAAGAATAGTGGCTATACTAAGAACAAAAGTCGATCTCACGGCGGCGGCGTATGTGTAGTAGGCACTGGTGAGTTCACCATGACTGGCGGTACTATTTCTTATAACTGGGTCGCTTATACTGGCTTGGGTAGTGGTGTATATATAGCCGACACAGCCACGTTCACCATGGATGGTGGTGATATTACTCGTAACGGTTTTTCATCGTATAATTACTTCAGCAATGACTCTTATTATACATACGGTGGCGGCGTGCATGTAGCCGGTGATGCGTCATTTATTATGAATGATGGTACTATTAGCTATAACTGGGCAAGATACGGCGGCGGCGTGCGTGTAACAGATTATGGCACGTTCACCATGAATGGCGGCACTATCGCAAATAATATTGTGAGTGGGGGTGGCGGCAACCTTTCTGTACGCCTTAGTGGCTCGATTACCATAAATGGCGGCTTTATAGGCAATTATGCTGTTGGTACAATTAGCTGGTCTTGGGGTACTTTGTCAGCCACAAGCAACGGCACTGATAGTGTGTTACTCGTAGAAGGCAATGGCAAAGTGTCTGTAACGGGCAGTTGTTATCTATCAAGTTCTGCTTATAGCTCTCTTTCAAAGTACATAAAAAGCGGCTATACGGCTGTAACTACGGGCTTATCTACATATTCTTATATTGTAGTGCCCAAAGCAGAATCAACCCATGCTGCCCATGCCGACGGCACAACATATGATAGCCTTATCACCGAGTTGGGCGGCACTATATCAGAAGGCAAATACTACCTCATCGGCGACGTTACGCTTGAAAGTAACCTTACCGTATCTTCCGGTACTGTTACCCTCTGCCTCAGCGGCTATACCATCACAGGTAACGGCAGCGGTTCTGTTATAACCGTTAAAGACGGCGCAACACTTATCCTCTGCGATTGCGGCGAAGATAACAGCGGCACAATTACAGGCGGCAATGCTTACAACGGCGGCGGCGTGTATGTAACAGGTTCCGGTACGCTTATAATGAACGGCGGTACAATTACTGGCAACACGGCAAGCAACGATGGCGGCGGCGTGTGTGTAAATAGCGGCACGTTTATCATGAACGGCGGTGTTATTTCAGGCAACACGGCAAGCCACGATGGCACATGTATATGTGTTGGCGAAGGCAGTACTTTCACAATGACAGGCGGTACAATCGACGGTTTATATATTTATAAGTGCACTGCCGACATAGAGGGCGGTACTATCGACGGGCTTATTTGGAACAACTGCAGTACGTTGAACATAAAAGGCGGCTATTACAGCTGTTCTTATGGCACTAATGATGGTACAACAAACGTATACGGCGGATATTTCAACGAAACTGCTTACAGCAAATTTGCAAAGAGCAACACAGCAAGCGAATCTTCTCTTGTTAACCTTACGGAGTTACTCTCAGTAATCGGCACCCAGCCTGATAGTGGTTACAGCGCAGATTATCCCTATGCTGTATATACCAAAGGTGAATATTCATTTAGCAATATTACGCAAACTTACGGTCAGAGTTATGCTTCAACTTTGAGCAGTGCTTCCGATTATACAATTTATTCGTATAACGGCACTACCACTACTGAACTCCCCACCGAAGCTGGCACTTACGAGGTAACTGCAACCATAATTACATTATCCAGCGATAATGAAATTAGCGCAAGTGTAGTTACGTTCACCGTAGTAATTCAGTCCAAGGAACTCAATGCGAGTATGTTCACCATAACCGGTACTTATATCTATAACGGTGAGGAGCAGAATGCATCCTATACATATCAGGATACCGATGAGGACAGCGCAGTTCTTACCGAGGACGACTTTGACGTAGAATACACCTACAACACTGGTGCAGGTACGGCTATCGTAACCTTTACAGGCAAGAATAACTATTCAGGCACTGTTTCGCTTGAATATCAGATTGCAAAAGCAAATTACGATACAGACAGCTTAATGCTTAAAAACCTGACTGTTACTTACGACGGTTCGGCACAATCGCTTACTGTAAGCGGCACACTGCCCACTGGCGTTACTGTTACTTACTACTATGAGGGCACAGACGGCACTTCATACAGCAAGACGACAACTGCGCCTACCAATGCAGGTATTTACACAGTTACTGCTGAATTCAACGGCGACTTTGATAACTACAACACTATAAGCGGTTTTACGGCTACCCTTACGATTGAAAAGGCGACCTATGAAACGGAAGACTTGTCGTTTGATAACATCATTGTTACATACGACGGCGAGGCACATGCGCTTACTGTAAGCGGTCTGCCCACTGGCGTAGAAGTTACCTACTACTACGAGGGCGTAAACGGCACCGAATACGAAAAAACGACAGATGCGCCTACCAATGCAGGCAGCTACACCGTAACGGCTGTATTCAGTGTTGACACCGATAACTACAACGAAATAAGCACCTTGACTGCTACCCTTGTGATTGAAAAGGCAGAAGTTCCGCTTTCGTCTGATGTTATTGATGCTCTGTCAAGTATCACCGCTAACGTTGGCGACTCTCTCGAAGATATCGAACTTCCCGAAGGTTGGACTTGGAGCAGTAAAACTAAGTTTACCAGTGCAGGTGAGTACGAGGTTCAGGCAACCTATTCCGCAGGTGATAACTACGAAACTCTTACCGCAGATATTACTATTTTGGTTTCAGGTATATCTGCAAGCGATAAGGTAGGTATAATAGGTATCGCAATTGGTTGCGCAGCTTTTGTAATTTTCGTTATGGTTTTCGTTGTGTTATACAATAAAAAAAGAAAGGATAACAATTAATGAACTTGTAATCTGATAATAGCGGTATTAATAATATGGTGATATTATTTATTAGTAGCTATTTCAGATTTGCAAATCATTAAAATTGTACCAAAACCTGCAAAAAGAAGTTACGGCAGTTTCTGCCGTAACTTCTGCTATGCAGGCAAAGGTTTCAATTACGGTTTGCCATACTCAAAAAGCCGTGGTTAAAGCTACGGCGGTATAAAGTACTCTTAACTTTATTATTTCCCGGCATTTTATGCTGGGAAATAATAAAGTTAAGACAGTTTTTGCATAAAGCATATGTTTTTACGGTATGACTAAAATTTACGCATTTTTAAAAGGAGAATAATATGACTCTCAAATTCGGTAAACGCACTTTGTTTATAGTGCTGTTCACAGTGTTTGCAACACTCTGCATGGCGCTGGCTATTTGCTTCATGCTTTCCTCCTCGCAGACGGCAAGCGCGATAGATAACAACCATACCCATGACAACACATGGACACCATTGACAGCTACAGGTTATGTGGGGTTGTCTACATCAGGCAATTACTACCTCACGGGCTCATTAACAGCCTATATAGAAATAACAAAAGAAGCAACAGTAACCCTCTGCCTCAACGGCTATACCCTTGATGCCTCTGAAAGTAATGTTTATGTTATTAATGTTAATAATTATGCAACCTTTACCTTGTGCGATTGCAGCGAAAATCAAACTGGAAAAGTTACAAACAGCAGCAACAACAGCAGCAACAGCAGCAACAACAGCAAAGGCGGCGTGAAAGTAGGCATTTACGCAACGTTCACTATGGAGGGCGGTACAATTACCGGTAACACGGCAACCGAAAACGGCGGCGGCGTGTATGTGGCCGCAAAAGGCACCTTCACTATGAAAGGCGGTACAATTACAGGTAACACGGCAACCGAAAACGGCGGCGGCGTGTGTGTAATCGGAGGCACGTTCTACATGAAAGGCGGTACAATTACCGGTAACACGGCAACCGAAAACGGTGGCGGCGTTTTTGTGAGCAACAAAAATTCTTCTGTAGACACTACCACATTCGAAATGACTGGCGGTACAATTACCGGTAACACGGCAACCGAAAACGGCGGCGGCGTTTTTGCGAGCAACGAAAAATCTGTAGGAACAACCACATTCGAAATGACTGGCGGTACAATTGGCGGTACTGTTACTATTAATGGTACTGAAATTACCGGTAATACGGCAAAAAATGGCGGCGGCGTGTATGTAACGGCCAGTACCCAGGATGGAGTGGGCAAGTTCACCATGTCTTCGAGCAGTAGTATTATTATCGGTAACACAGCGTCAAACTCTGGCGGCGGCGTGTATGTGGACACAAAAGGCAAATTCACCATGACTGATGGTACAATTACCGGTAACACTGCGACTAGTTATAGCGGCGGCGGCGTGTTTGTGTATGAAGAGGGCACGTTTGAAATGTCTGGCGGTAGTATTGGCGGTACTGTTACTATTAACGGTAATAAAGTTACCGGTAACACGGCGCGCTTGGGCGGCGGGGTGTATGTAAATGGCAGCATCCAGGGTGGAGTGGGCACGTTCACCATGACTGGCGGTAAAATTATCGGTAACATGGCGCGCAGAAGTTCCAGTGGAGTGGAGGCGGTAAGCGCTGGCGGCGGTGTGTATGTGTACGGTGGCACGTTCACCATGTCTGGCGGTACTATTTCTGATAACAAAGCGGGCAGCAGTACTGATAACACGTCTGCCAGCGGCGGCGGCGTGTATGTGAATGGAACCTCCTTGAAAAAAGGCACGTTTACCATGACTGGCGGTACAATTTCAGGTAACACGGTGAGCAATAGTAGCACTGGTAACACAACAGGCGATGGCGGCGGCGTGTATGTGGGTTTGTACGGCGAGTTTATCATGAAAAAAGCTACTGCTACGGACGGTACTACTACAAGCGGTACAATTACTGATAACACAGTAAGCAGTTCTATTGGGTCACCCAGTGGTGGCGGCGTGTATGTGTACGGTGGCACGTTCACCATGTCTAGCGGTACTATTTCTGATAACAAAGCGAGCGGCGATTCCAGCAGGGCAGGCTTGGGCGGCGGGGTGTATGTAAAGGGCGCCTCCTCAACGCAAAAGGGCACGTTCACCATGACTGGCGGTACAATTACCGGTAACACGGCGAGCAACAGTTCTGGTGATGTGACAAGCTATGGCGGCGGCGTGTTGGTGTATGAAAATGGCAAATTCGAAATGTCTGGCGGTACCATTTTCGGTAACACTGCAAGCAACAGTTCTGGTAAGGCAAGCGTGGGCGGCGGCGTGTGTGTGTACTATGGCGAGTTCACCATGACTGACGGTACTATTTTTGGTAACACGGCAACCAACGGCGGCGGCGTGTATGTGTATAAAGGCACATTCACCATGAATGGTGGAACAATTGGCGGTACTGGAACTATTAACGGTACTGAAATTACTCCTAACAAGGCAACCAACGGCGGCGGCGTGTATGTTGTTTATGAAGGCACGTTCACCATGTCGTCGAGCAGTAGTACTATTATCAATAACACGGCGTCAAGCAACGGTGGCGGCGTGTATGTGGACACAAAAGGCAAATTCACCATGGAAAACGGTAAAATTACGAGTAACACGGCAACCAACGGCGGCGGCGTGTATGTGGTTGGCACGTTCACCATGCAAGGCGGTTCAATTGGCGGTACTGGTACTATTAACGGTACTGAAATTACCCCTAACAAGGCGACCAACGGCGGCGGCGTGTATGTTTATGAAGGCACGTTCACTATGTCGTCGAGCAGTAGTACTATTATCAATAATACAGCGTCAACCAACGGCGGCGGCGTGTATGTGGATACAAAAGGCAAATTCACCATGGAAAACGGTAATATTACCAGTAACAAGGCAACCAACGGCGGCGGCGTGTATGTGGTTGGCACGTTCACCTTGAAAGGCGGTACAATTAGCGGTAACACGACAAGCAATGGCGGCGGAGTGTATGTGGTTGGCACCTCCGAGTCAATAGGCACGTTCGAAATGTCTGGCGGTACAATTAGCGGTAACACGGCAACCGACGGCGGCGGTGTTTATGTAGCTGACAACAGTAAGTTTACTATGTCTGGCGGTACTATTGGCGGTATTGTTACTATTAACGATAATAAAATTAGCGGTAACACGGCAAGCAATGGCGGTGGTGTGTACGTTTCCACCAGCGGTGAATTAGCCATGTTGTCGAGTAGTATTATTACCACTAACACAGCAAGCAATGGTGGCGGCGTGTATGTATACTGTGGCACTTTCACCATGGCGTCGAGTAGTACAATTAGTGGTAACACGGCAAAAACCAACGGCGGCGGCGTGTATGTGGCTGGCACCTCCGACACGCAACAAGGCATATTCACCATGAACAGCGGTACAATGACCAGTAACACGGCAATTGAAGGCGGCGGCGTGTATGTGGGCGCAAAAGGCACCTTCACCATGTCTTCGAGCAGTAGTACTATTATCAGTAACACAGCGTCAAGCTTTGGCGGCGGCGTGTGTGTAGGTTTGTACGGTGAGTTCACCATGAAAGAAGATGCTATTATTAACGGTAACACGGCAAGCATTGGCGGCGGCGTGTATGTGTATGGTGGCACATTCACCATGGAAGGCGGTACTATTGGCGGTACTAGTACT
>CBCPNG010000004.1:0-32289 GCA_965120485.1 uncultured Clostridia bacterium | reverse complement strand
AGCGAAGCTACGCTAAAAAAGAATCTGGCGCTTATTAACGCCAGACCCAAAAAAGTTTTAGGTTTCAATAAACCTGTCGATTTATTTCACTATTTTATCTCTTGCTGTTGCACTTAGTTTGACAATTCATTGCAACATATTGTGCCTGCAATTTATTCTTCGGCGTCTGTTTGTTCTTCTATCGGAAGGTCGGAAGCGCTCTCTTCGGGGGCGACTGTTTCTGCCTCGTCGTCGCGTTCAGTCACGGCGACGGTGGCGACAGAGCCCTCTTTGAGCTTCATGAGGCGCACGCCGCGAGTTGCCCTGCCTATGCGTGAGATATCTGAACAATGCATTCTTATTATTACGCCTGCATCGGAGATTACCATTATGTCGTCCTCTTCGGTGACCTGCTTCAAATTTACAAGCCTGCCTGTAACCTCGTTGAACACGCCAGCCTTTATGCCCTTGCCTGCCCTGCCTTGAAGCCTGTAATCTTCGAGCGAGGAGCGCTTACCATAGCCGTTTGACGAAACGGTGAGGATATCTTTGCTTTCGTCCGCAACGAGCATATCCACAAGCACGTCGCCTTCTGCAAGCTTCATGGCGCGGACGCCAGCGGTGTCCCTGCCCATGGCGCGCACACCTTCTTCGGAGAAGCGGATGCACTTGCCGTCTGACGAAGCTATCATGAGTTCGTTACTGCCTGTCGTGAACTGCACGGATATAAGCTCGTCGCCCTCGCGCAGTTTGATAGCTATTTTGCCGCTGCGGTTGATGCGCTCAAACTCCTGTAAGGACGTCTTTTTTATGAGTCCGTCGCGGGTGGCAAAGGCTATGTAGCCCTCTGCTCCATCTTTGACGGGAATCATTGCCGTAATCTTTTCTTCCTGCTCTATACGGACAATATTTACTATCGCCCTGCCGCGCGCCGTGCGGGCGGCTTCGGGGATTTGGTAGCCCTTTATAGAGTATACCTTGCCAAAGTTGGAGAAGAGCAGTATATCGTCGTGCGTGGAGGCGACGAACATTTGCTCGACAAAGTCCTCTTCCTTTGGTCTGTGGGCGGTTACGCCCATGCCGCCGCGGTGTTGAGCCCTGTATTCGGCGACGGGCAGACGCTTTACGTAGCCCGAATGTGTGAGCGAGATTACCACGTTTTCTACGGGAATGAGGTCGGCGTCCTCTATCTCGCCGTAATCTATGGCGATTTCTGTCTTTCTCTCGGAGGGGTATTTGCGCTTGATTTCAAGCAAATCATCCTTTATGATTGCAAGCACCCGACTTTCGTTGGCGAGGATATCCTTGTAGTCGGCAATCAGCGCTTCGAGTTGGGCAAGCTCGTCTGTGAGCTTATCCACTTCGAGGTGCGAGAGCCTGTACAGGCGCAGTTCTGCAACGGCGTTTGCCTGACGTTCGTCGAGCACAAAGTTTGCCATAAGCTTTTCTACGCAGTCGTTCTTGTCTTTTGCCGTCTTGCATATTTCCACCACCTCGTCTATGCTAGCCTGAGCGATTACCAGTCCGCGCAGAATGTGGGCGCGCTCTTCCGTTTTGCCGAGGTCGAACTTGGTTCTGCGTGTGATTATTTCTTTCTGGTGTTCGAGGTAGTAATAGATGAACTCTTTCAGGTTCAGAAGTTTGGGCGTGCCGTCTACAAGGGCGAGCATTATTATGCCGTCTGATATTTGAAGGTTGGTGTGCTTGTACAGCAGATTTAATACAACCTGTGCGTTGGCGTCCTTTTTGACTTCTATCACTATGCGCATACCGTCGCGGTCAGACTCTTCGCGGATGTCAGAGATACCCTCTATCCTCTTATCCTTGACCAAATCGGCGATTGTTTCTATGAGTTTTGCCTTGTTTACCTGATAGGGGATTTCGGTGACGATTATGCGTGTGCGCGTCTGACTGCCGCTCTGGTACTCCTCTATCTCGCACTTGGAGCGTATTATTATACTGCCCCTGCCCGTGCGGTACGCCTTGCGTATGCCACTGCGCCCCATTATCATGGCGCCAGTGGGAAAGTCGGGTGAGGGAATGTACTGCATGAGCCCGTCTACATCTATTTCAGGGTTGTCTATCATGGCTATGACGCCGTCTATGACCTCGCCGAGGTTGTGAGGCGGAATATTGGTTGCCATGCCCACGGCAATGCCGTCAGAGCCGTTTACAAGCATGTTGGGGAAGCGCGAGGGCAGTACGGTGGGCTGCATGCCCGTGTCGTCGAACGTGGGGTAGAAGTCTACCGTCTCTTTATCGAGGTCGCGCAACATCTCTGCGGCGAGCTTTGAAAGCCTTGCCTCGGTATACCTCATTGCGGCGGGGGGGTCGCCGTCTACCGAGCCGAAGTTGCCGTGCCCCTCGATTAGCGGAAAGTTTATTGAGAAGTCCTGCGCGAGGCGCACGAGGGCGTCGTATACAGAGCTGTCGCCGTGGGGGTGATATTTACCGAGGCAGTCGCCGACGATACGCGCGCACTTTCTGAAAGGTTTATCGTTGTAGAGACCGAGTTCGTGCATAGAATAGAGGATTCTGCGGTGAACGGGTTTGAGACCGTCGCGCACGTCGGGTATGGCGCGCGAAACGTTTACCGCCATGGCATAGGCGATGAACGAGCGCTTTAACTCTTCGTCTACCTCTATATCCAGCATCTTTGTCATGGACAGAGTCTTTTTAAATTCTTCGGTCAATTCGGGGCTGGTCTGTTTTTTTGCCATAACTCCTCTCCTTATACGTCGAGCTCTTCAACGAGCTTGGCGTTCTCCTCTATAAACTTGCGGCGAAGTTCGGGCTGTTCGCCCATGAGCAGGGCAAACATCTTGTCTGCCTCTACCGCGTCCTCTACGTTTATACGCACGAGGGTGCGCTTTGCAGGGTCCATGGTCGTATCCCACAGCTGTTCCTTGTTCATCTCGCCCAAACCTTTATAACGCTGTAACTCAAACTTGCCGTCGTAGTTTGCGCGGAACTCCTCTAATGCCTTGTCGTCGTAGAGGTAGGTTTCGGGTATGCCCTTGCCAGAGACTTTATACAGCGGAGGCTGGGCGGCGTATACGTGACCGTTTTCGACCAGCGGGCGCATATAGCGGAAGAAGAATGTGAGCAGAAGTATGCGTATGTGACTGCCGTCTACATCGGCGTCCGTCATTATTATTATTCTGTCGTAGCGGAGCTTGCTTTCGTCGAAGTTTTCCTGTATGCCGCAGCCGAACGCCGTTATCATAGCCTTGATTTCTTCGTTTTCGAGCACGCGGTTTATGCGCACCTTTTCGACGTTAAGTATTTTGCCGCGCAAGGGAAGTATTGCCTGGAAGCGCCTGTCGCGACCCTGCTTTGCCGTGCCGCCTGCGCTGTCGCCCTCTACGATATAAATTTCGCACAGTTCAGAGCGTTTATCTGAACAGTCTGCAAGTTTACCTGGGAGTTTGGTGCTCTCTAACACGCCCTTGCGGCGGGTCTCTTCGCGTGCAAGCCTTGCCGCGTAGCGCGCGCGCTGTGCCGTCAGACAGCGCAGTACGAGCTCCTTTGCCTCGGCAGGGTGCTCTTCGAGATAGGTGCCGAATTTTTCGACCGTAGCCTTGTAGACGAAGGCGTGCACGTAGGTAGAGCACAGCTTTGCCTTTGTCTGGCTTTCGTACTGGGCATCGGCAATCTTTACCGAAACTACCGCCGTTATGCCCTCGCGCACGTCCTCGCCCGAAAGCTTATCGCTTTCTTTCAGGACGCCGAGGCGGTGACCCGCACTGTTTATTATTTTGGTGAGCGCCGACTTGAAGCCCTCTAAATGGGTGCCGCCGTCGGGCTGGCGTATGTTGTTTGAAAAGGGGAATATCTGTTCGGCGTAGCTGTCGTTGTACTGGACGGCAATCTCTAAAAACTTATCGTCGCCCTCGGAGTCCTCGAAGTAGACGGGACTTGAAAAGAGCACCTGCTTGCCTGAGTTTATGTCCTCGATAAAGTGCACCACGCCGCCCTCGTAGCAGAATTTGTCTGAACGCGGTTTTTCGCCGCGCAGGTCGGTTAAGGTGAGCGTGAGCCCCTTGTTGAGGTAGGAAAGTTCCCTTAAAAGTGTGCGCAGAGTTTCGTAGTTGAACTCTACCGTTTCAAATACGGTTGAGTCTGGATGAAAGGATATAAGCGTGCCCGTTTCGTCAGTGTCGCCCACGATTTTGAGGGGCTCTTCGGGTATGCCGCAGTGATAGACCTGCCTGTATTTGTGACCGTTTTGGCAGACTTCGGCAATGAGGGTATCGGCGAGCGCGTTTACGCAGGACACGCCCACGCCGTGCAGACCTGACGATATTTTATAGCCGCCGTGCTTATTGCCGCCGCCGAACTTGCCGCCTGCGTTGAGGTTTGTAAGCGCAAGCTCTACACCGCTTATGCCCTCTTGCTCGTTTATGCCCGTGGGGATTCCCCTGCCGTTATCTTTGACAACGCAGGAGCCGTCTGCCGTGAGCGTGACTTCTACGCGGTCGCAAAACCCTGCGAGCGCTTCGTCTATGGAATTATCTATTACCTCCCTCACCAGTCCGTGAAGTCCCTTTTCGTCGGTAGTGCCGATGTACATGCCGGGGTTTTCGCGCACGGGCTCTAACCCTTTGAGCGCGACAAGGCTGTTTGCATCGTAATTGTTATGAACTTTATCAGGCATCTTACAACCTCATTAAAAAATTATATACCATATTATACCATATTATATAATAGGTGTCAACTTTTGAGCAGTAAAACACGACATATAAGGAAAGATGCGGCTGAAAATTGCAATGAAAAATTTAATGTTTTTTGGGGATAAAACGGACGGCTTTACAGCATACTAAAAAAAGGAGAAAAGCTATGAACAGGTATTGCGGAGAGAATATTGCGGCAGGCTACGAGTGCCCGAGGTGCGGCAACCATGTATGCCATAGGTGCGCGGCAAGCTGGGGCGAGCTGTGCCCCAACTGCATGGGCAGACTGTACAGGATAAGCTGAAATTTTAATACGATAAAAGGGCAGGGCGCGCAATGCGCGCCCTGCCCGCTTTGGATTGACATTATAGTGCTTTTGTGGTATATAATAATTGTGCGACGGACGTTTCGGACGTAAACGGGAGGGGCATTGCCATTTATCCGACTCGCACACATTTTTTTTGAGGGCTGATTTCGTCAGTCCTCTTTTTATTGTTTTGGGAAATTTGGGGTTATATCATAACATTTCCGCCCTGTCCCTCCACTTTCGGGCGTTGAGTTCGTCGCCCTTGGCGGCAAAGTATTCGGCGCGGAGCGATACGAGCATTGCAAACGCGTGCTCGTCGTCGGGTATCTGCGGAACGGAAAACAGCAGTTCTTCATCTATTTCCTCAATGGGCGTGCCCTCGGCGAGCAGTCCCTGAACGTACAGCACGCGCTCTAAAACGAGCGAGCAGGGGCGGCGAAACGCCGCTTCGGTTATTATAAGCATGTCCGTCTTTCCTGACGAATATGTGGCTGGAATTGCGTTGAGCACAAACAGATAGAGCGAGGACGGTGCAATAAATGACAACAGGTTGAGCACCCCTCCCCCTGCCAAAAAGCCTGCGCCGACGGCGGCGCACAGCAGGTTCACTGCAAGGCCGCCCGTGGTTGTGACAACAAGTTTACGTACAATATTTCGGGAGTTTTTGGGCGACACTATGCTTGCCGAGGAGATTAAACAGGTATGACTGCGCTCTGACCTTACATTCATGCCTACGAATGAGCCGAAAAGCTTGTGTCCGCCCTCGTGCAGGCAGAGGGCTAACGGGAAGAACGCGGCGCACAGCGCAATATAGCCCAACAGCCACCATAAACCGACCTTTATATACAGCTGCCAGCAACCGACTGCCGCGAGTGCGAGGGCGGAGACGGCGGCTATCGCCGTGTAAAACGCCTTCATTTTACAACCCCTTTGAGCATGACGTAGCCCTCTAAATTGTCGCTTTCGGATACGGTGAGGCTATCGCCGCCAAAGCGGACGAGGATGTTATACAGGAGCAGGCAGCCGCCTGCGATTACATCGGCGCGGCGGACATCCATGCCTTTGAGCTGTTTGCGCTGTTCTACGGTGAGAGAGAGCAGTTTTTGCGCCTCTTCTCCCAGCCATGCACGCGTGAGCACCGTGCCGTCTGTAACATTAGGGTCGTAGACTTCAAGCCCGTGGAAAAGAGCGGCAAGCGATGTCGCCGTGCCGCCTATGCCGTACATATCGTGCCCCGATAGGTTTAAATTGCCGTAGTCGGCGAGTTTTTTATCTATTGCAGACTGCAAAGCCGAGGCGCTCTGCCCAGCTATATCGAAGAGGCGCACCGTGCCTATATCTGCCGACTTTGAATAGAGCAGTTTGCCGCCGCGGCGGATTGTTACCTCTGTACTGGCGCCGCCGAGGTCGATTATGCCGCCGTCGCGACCTTTGAGCGCGCCCTCTAAACCGCAAGCCGCCTCCTCTTCGCCGCTGATTACGTCTACATGTATGCCGCAGAGCTGTAATACACGATTTGTGAAGTCGACGCCGTTTTTTGCCGAGCGCACAGAAGCCGTGGCAAAGGCATAAGGCGTGCCTGCGCCCTCTTCCTCCGCCTGCTGTGCAAACTGCTTTACTGCCTGCGCGGTGCGCTCTATCGCCTGCGGAAGAAGAACGCCGCTATGCGCCAGACCCTCGCCGAGGCGTGTGGTTGAAAGCCTTTTATATAAAGTTTTTCCGTCCGCCATTACCATAAGGCGAACGGAATTGGAACCTATGTCTATTGCAGATATTTTCATGCTGTGCCTTTAAAGCTTTACGTTTTATAGAGACCGTACTTTACAATCAAATTTAGTAAGCCGTCTACTGTCTGATAATACTCTATATCCTCGGACATTGTATCTATACGTTCAGAATAGTATGTTATCTGTTCTTCGATATCTGTCTTGTTTTTGTTCAGTACAAAAATGGTGACCAACTGATAGACCATTATGCCGACTAAAATGAAGAGCAGAAGTACTACGTTTACCGTTGCAGCCGCAATGAGGCGGTTGCGCTTTTGTGAACTCATTAAATTTACCTCTCGTACGGCGCAGGGGGAAACAGTGTGGTTTATTCATTCCCTGCGGTAAATCTATTATACAATTTTTTTTTCAAAAAAGCAACCAATATATGAAAACTTTTAATATACAGCAAAAAACCGCAAAAACATGCCAAGAACATATAAAAACGGGCGTCGGGGAAGTCAAAAAGCACCGAGGCGAGCACATATAGCGCCGAAAGAAAGGCAAATGTGAGTAAATCGCACACGGCGGCGGCGACCGTTTCTGCCGCCTTAACTGTATCTTCCGCCTTAACTGTTTTTGCTACCTTATCCGTTTTTGCCATCTTATCCGTTTTTGCTACCTTATCCGTTTTTGCCGAAGAGCGGCGGCTTGCGCGCAAAAATATAAGCGAGCGCGCGACGTAAAGCACATCGTAAAATACTCCGCTTACCACGCCGCAACACAGGCAGATGAGAAAGATAAAGAATTGCATTTATTTGAACAGACGCTGGGTAATACGCACGCCTTTTGGCGAGTATTTTATGCCCGTGACCGTGCCCGTTGCCGTAAAGTTGCCGCCTGACTTGGAGAAGCCGACTATTTTTAGCCCACTGCCTGCCACCACTATTCTGCCGCCAGCGTAGCTTAAAATTATCTGCGAGGACGTGAAGGCGTCTACGCTTTCTATCGAGGTGGCAGAAACCTTTTTGCAGTCTTCCACAGTGAGCGAATGGGTTGTGTTTTCCATAAAATCCTCCCCACGGAGCGTTATCCGCATAAAAAAATACCGCCGCAGAAACGGCAGTATTTATATATGCGGTCTGCCGCCGCAATATTCGCGGCAGGTTTAATCACCCAGTTTGCGCAGAGCGAAGGCTTGTGCGCGGTGCAACAGACCTCAGGCTTGCGCGCGGCGGTTACACTATGCCCTTGCGGATTTTTGCCGCCGCCTTGGCGCGAAGTTCGCTGTTTAATATGCGCTTTCTTATGCGGATATTTTTGGGGGTTATTTCTAAAAGTTCGTCGTCGGCAATAAATTCAAGGCACTCTTCCAAACTCATGCGCTTGGGGGTTATGAGGCGGAGAGCGTCGTCGCTGGATGACGAACGCGTGTTGGTGAGGTGCTTTTGCTTGCACACGTTTACGTTTATATCTTCCGCCCTGGGGCTTTCGCCTATGACCATACCCTCGTATACGGAAGTGCCTGCGCCGATGAACAGCGTGCCGCGCCCCTGCGCGTTGTACAGACCGTAGGTGACGGCGTCGCCCGTTTCAAACGCGACGAGCGAGCCAGTACTGCGGCGTGAGAATTCGCCCTTGTAGGGCTGGTATTCAAAGAACACCGACGAGAACACGCCCTCACCCTTGGTTGAAGTGAGGAACTCGCTCTTGTAGCCGAACAGTCCGCGTGCAGGCACTAAAAATTCGAGGCGTGTGCGGCTGCCCACCGCCGTCATGTGCAGAAGTTCGCCCTTTCTTTCGCCCATGCTCTGGAATATTGCGCCCGAAAATTCTTCGGGTACATCTACTATAAGCCTTTCGACAGGTTCGCAACGCACGCCGCCGATTTCTTTATACATAACCTTGGGTGTGGATACCTGAAATTCGTAGCCCTCTCTGCGCATGTTTTCAATCAGAATTGAGAGGT
Source organism: uncultured Clostridia bacterium (assembly GCA_965120485.1). Lineage (GTDB taxonomy): Bacteria > Bacillota > Clostridia > Christensenellales > Borkfalkiaceae > Coproplasma. The sequence goes on along the minus strand of CBCPNG010000004.1, from coordinate 23,655 downwards.
GCATTTCGCCCCTGCCGCAGACGCGGTAGCTGTCTGCACTTTCAGTTTCCTCCACACGCAAAGATACATCCTTCAACAGTTCGCGGAAGAGCCTGTCGCGCAGGTGGCGCGTGGTCACCCACTTGCCCTCTTTGCCTGCAAAAGGGGAATCGTTTACAGAGAAAGTCATCTCTACCGTGGGTTCGGAAATCTTTACGAACTTGTGCGCCTCTACGCAGTCGGGCGAGCAGACGGTATCGCCTATGTTTATCTTTTCAAGCCCAGAAAAGCAGATTATATCGCCAGCCATTGCGCTTTCGCAGGGGACTCTGCCGAGCCCCTCTATCTGATAGAGGTTGGCTATTTTTCCGCCTATTTTTAGTTGCCGGTTGTTGTAGTTGGTCACCGTGACAGCCTGTCCCTGCACGACCTTGCCGCGCTCTATCCTGCCGATACCTATCCTGCCCACGTAGTCGTTGTAGTCGATAGAGGATACGAGCACCTGCGCCGCGCCCTCGGTATCGACTTCCATGGGCTGTATGTGAGTAAGAATTGTATCGAACAGCGGAGTCAGGTCTTTGCCAGGCTTGTTTAAGTCGAGCGTGGCAGTGCCGTCCCTGCCCGAACACCACACGACGGGGCTTAAAAGCTGGTCGTCGGAGGCGTCGAGCTCTAACAGGAGCTCTAAAATTTCGTCGTGCACCTCGTTGAGGCGGGCGTCGGGGCGGTCAATTTTATTTACCACTATTATAAGTCTGTGACCCATCTCTAACGCCTTTTGCACGACAAAGCGGGTCTGCGGCATGGGACCTTCGGCGGCGTCTACGAGGACGAGCACGCCGTTTACCATCATCATTACCCTTTCGACCTCGCCCGAAAAGTCGGCGTGACCGGGGGTATCTACTATGTTTATTTTAACGCCTTTGTAGTGTACCGCCGTGTTTTTGGCGAGTATGGTTATGCCGCGCTCGCGCTCTAAATCGTTAGAGTCCATTACCCTCTCTTCCACCGCCTGGTTTTCCCTGAAAGCGTGGCTTTGCTTTAACATGGCGTCTACAAGCGTAGTTTTGCCGTGGTCTACGTGAGCTATAATTGCAACGTTTCTTAAATCTTCTCTTAACAAAATAATGCCTCTTTTACCGTTAAACTCGACCTTGCCGCGGCAAGGCCGTCAAAATTTATTTTAAAGGCGGAATTCGCACTTTGTATCTCTTTCAAACAGTTTTAAAATCATGTTTTTGCACTCTTTGGCGCCGTCGCCGCTTTCGAACGCGTGCGATAAAAAACATGCCTCGTACACAGCCTCGGTTATGGGCAGTTCAACGCCGAGCTCTTTGCCGAGCCCCCTGATAGCCTTTGCCGTCATGACGCCTTCGGCAAGTTTATCGAACTTTTGACCCTTTGCCATCATTTCGCCGTAGCGGCGGTTGTGGGAATATTCTGAAAAGAGCGTGGTTTCGTAGTCGCCGAGGTGGGCGAGACCGTATGCCGACATAAAGTTGCCGCCCATCGCCTTTATCAGGTTGCCTACTTCGTATGCGCCGCGCGCCATGAGCGGACCCTTTAAGCTGACATAGCCGCTTCCGTCTAAAATGCCTGCGGCAATGCCCATTACGTTTTTTGCCGCCGCGCCGATTTCGGTGCCGACTATGTCGTTGCCGTAGTAAAAGCGGATTAGGTTGCTTTTGAAGCTGTCGGCAAGGTTGCGGCACAGGTTCTGGTCGTAGGAGTCTATGACCATGCAGTTGGGTATGCCCTGCACGAATGCCTGTATGTGCCCCGGACCTACCCATACGGCGATTTTATCACGAGATATGCCGCTTTCTATAAGTATCTGCGAAAGGCGCTTGCCCGAACTCTCTTCTATTCCCTTCATGCACAGCACGAAGATTTTATCGCGCACGGGGTAGCGCAAGATTTTTTGCATGAAGCCGCGCAGACCCTGCGAGCTTATGGAAATTATTATTATATCGCTGCTGCTTATGGCGTAGCCGAGGTCACATGTGAGCGTTATGCGGCTGTCGAGCTCGACATATTCGTTCCTGCCTGTGGTTTTTAAGACCTTGTATGAGCAACTCTCTTCGGAACCCCAGTTTATTACTTCGTTGCCCTTTACCACCGACTGATACCATGCTATGAACGAGCCCCACCTGCCACAGCCGAGCACGGAAATCTTCATAATTTTATTCTCCGTAAATTTATATAGACTTTCTTTCGATGAGCGCGCGTGAGAGCGTTACCTCGTCGGTATACTCCAACTCGCCGCCCACGGGTATGCCGTGCGCTATTCTTGTTACGTTTACGCCCAAAGGCTTTAACAGCCTTGCGATATACATTGCCGTGGCTTCGCCCTCTACATCGGGATTGGTTGCCATAATGACTTCCTTCACCCCCTCGTCTATGCGGGCGAGCAGCTCCTTTATGCGGATATCGTTGGGACCAACGCCCTCCATGGGGTTGATTACGCCGTGCAGTACGTGGTATACGCCGCGGTATTCGTGCAGTTTTTCGAGCGCGATTACATCGCGCGGTTCCTTTACCACGCATATAACCGATTTATCACGCCTGCGGCAGATTTCGCACACGTCTTCCTCGGTGAAGTTGCCGCACACCGTGCAGTAGCGCACCCTGCGCTTTGCCTCGGTTATGGCCGCGGTAAACTCCGCCGCCTCTGCCTGCGACATGGATATAATTTTATAGGCGTAGCGTTGAGCTGTCTTTTTGCCCACGCCCGGTAGTTTTGTAAACTGGTTTATCAGCCTGCCGATAGGCTCTATAAAAATATCCATAGGTTTTTATCAGAACATGCCTGGGATGCCTGCGCCGCCGAACTTGCCCATCTTTTCTTCGCACAGCTTTTCCGCCTTTTTATAGCCGTCGTTTATGGCGGCAAGTATAAGGTCTTCGAGCATCTCTATGTCGTCCTCGTCGGAGAGGTCTACCATCTGGGAGATTTTACTGCCGAACTCTACGCCGTTTATTACCTTTTTGGCGTTCATGTAGATTACTACCGTTTCGTCGCCCTCTTCGCCGCCGCCTGAAAGACCCACTACCTCGGTTTCTTCAAGCTCCTTTTCGGCAGCCTGCATTTGCTCTTGTATTTTCTGCGCCTGTTTGACGAGGTTGTTCATGCCCCCGCCCATTCCGCCTTTGAATCCTGCCATTGTAATCTCCTTTTATTTACTTGATTTCTATGTCCGTGCCGCCGAAATTATCTTTTAATACGTCGAGCGCACGCTTTAAGCCGTCCTGATTTTTTAACACCCTGACCTCGAAGTCGAGCACGCCGTTTTCAGCGAGAATATCTGCAAGCAGTTTTGCGTTGTCGGCGCGGTTGAGCGCGCGGCAGACGGTGTCGTTATCGCTGGAAAATATAAGTTTGTCGCCCTCTTGCGTACAAATCAAATCCTGGCACAGCGTAAACAGCACGGCGTTGCGGTGCGTGGTGCGCAGAGCGCGCAACAGCTTTGCATGTACCGCGCCGCACTGTGAGCTTGACCCTGCGGTCGGCGCGCCTGCCTTCGGTGCGGTCGGTGCAGGCGGCGTGCCTTTCGGTGAGGACGGCGCAAAACTTGCGCCGTCGGAAAACGGGTCGTCAGAAACTGAACTCTGCGAAGGGGGTGAGCCGTATGAAGAGGGCGTTGCCTTGCGCCGACCGATTGAGGGCGCAGAGGGTAAATCATCCTGCCGCGCTCCGAATATTCCGACCTGCCCGTGGGGCGAATGCTGAAGATTTTGCTGCGGTTCGCCCGTATCTGCCACGGAAGCCCTGTATACGGGCGCGTCTTTTAGTTTATTTTCTATCGCGGCTACCCTTGCAATGAGCGCATCTATATCATAATCTGCCTGCGGCATGGTACAGCGCATTATCGCCGTTTCTAACACCACGCGTGCATCGGCGGCGTAGCGCATGTCGCCCTCTGCCTTTACGAAAATTTCAGTGGCACGCAGTATTTTGTGACCGTCGGCGCGCGCGATGCGCTCAATCTCTGCGAACATCTCTTCGGGGAGGTTTAAAATTTCCTTGGCGTTTTTGCACATCTTTGCCACGGCGCAGTTGTTTAAAAAGCCCAAAATATCTTTTACGAACACGCCTGCGCTTTTGCCGCCCGAAAACACCTCTTCGGCGCAGGAGAGCGCGCCGCCTGCATCGTTTGAGAGCAACATATCTGCCGCCTTTGCCACTTTATAGAAGTCGGCACTGCCGAGCACGGCGTTTACGTCGCCGTAGGTGAGTTTGCCCTCTGAATACGATACGCACATATCGGCTATGGAGAGCGTATCCCTTGCACTGCCTGCGCCCGCGCGGGCTATGGCTGCCACCGCCTCCTCTTCGTAGGGTTTGCCCACCTTGGAGAGAATATCTTTAAGGAGAACCTCTAAATCTTTCTGCGGAATGAGTTTAAAGTCAAAACGCATACAGCGCGAAAGTATGGTTGCAGGGATTTTGTGCGGTTCGGTGGTGGCGAGTATGAACACGGCGTGCGCAGGGGGCTCTTCCAACGTCTTTAACACGGCGTTGAACGCCGATGTTGTGAGCATGTGCACCTCGTCTATAATATACACCTTATATTTGCCGGCTACGGGGGGATACTGCACCTTTTCGCGCAAGTCGCGCATTTCGTCTACGCCGTTGTTGGATGCGGCGTCTATTTCGGATATATCGAGATTGCCGCCCGAAGCGAGCGCACTGCACGCAGGGCATTTGCCGCACGGAGAGCCTTTTTTTGGTTTTTCGCAGTTTATGGCGCGCGCAAAAATTTTGGCAACGGAAGTCTTGCCCGTGCCGCGCGGTCCGCAGAAGAGGTATGCGTGACCTATCTTTCCGCTCTCTATCTGGTTGCGGAGAATTTTTACTATGTGTTCCTGCCGCACGACTTTATCGAGCGAGTCGGGGCGGAACATTCTGTAAAATGCGAGATATGCCATTAAGGGCGCTCCTCATATATTTTAGTAAGTTTGCGCTTCGAGCGTTGAAGGGCGTTATCTACGCTCTTCACGGGCTTGCCGACCGCCGAAGAAATTTCTGCCATGGTAAGCCCGTCCATATACAGTACTATGATTTTAAATTCGAGCGGAGAGAGCACTTTGCCTATCCTGTGAAGAAATTCGCGCCTGTTTTCCGTTTCAATGAGTTCGTCCTCGGGGTTTTCTGCGGCGGAATAGAGTTCTTCACCCACCTCGGCTATCGGCAGAAAGTTATTGAGCGCCGAGTGCTTTGCGCCCGAAGTAGCCTTTACCGCGTCTATTATGCGGTTGCGTATGCAACGCGAGGCGTATACGGAGAACGACGACTTGCCCTCTTCGTAGCCGCCTATCGCCGAATAGAGCCCGCACATGCCCTCCTGCACCAAGTCTTCGGTTTCGCCGCCCGAAAGAAAGAAGCGGCGCGCTATTGAGAGCACTGTGTTTTTGTAGCGTTTTAAAAGCGCCTCTGTGGCGGCTTTATCGCCCTTGCCTGCGAGCGCGGCAAGCTTTTCGTCCGTCATTTTTTCAGTCTGCATCTTACCACTTCGTATGCGGCTATGCCGAGAGCAACCGAGGCGTTGAGCGAATTTACTTTGCCCAAAAGGGGCAGTGAAAGCACTCCGTCGCATAATTTTTTGGTGTATGACCTTACTCCGCTGTCCTCGCCGCCGATGACGAGGGCGACGTTGCCCGATAGGTTTTGCGAATATATGTCGCTGCCGTCGGCTTCGAGGGCGTAGACCCAGTAGCCGCCCTGTTTTAATTTTTGTACGGCGGCGTTCAGCGAGGGCGTTTTTGCAACCTTTACGTAGTTCGCCGCGCCTGCCGATATGCGCATTACAGCCTCGGTTACGGTTGCCGACTTTACGGAGGGAATGACCACGCCGTCGGCGCCCGAGCACTCCGCAACCCTTATTATCGAGCCTAAATTGTGCACGTCCTCTATCCCGTCGCAGAGTATGACGAAGCCGCCCCTTTCACCCTTTGCCGCCATAATGTCTTCGAGGTCGCAGTAGACGAAATCTGTGGAGAAGGCGATTACGCCCTGGTGGCGACCCGTGGCGCTCATTCTGTCGAGCGCGGCTCTGTCGGCAAACTGTACGCGCACGCCAGCGGCGCGCGCCTCGGCAAAAATTTTGCCCAGCGAGCCCTTGGCGCCCCTTTCCATAACTATCTTTTCCACCGTTTTGCCGCTATTTAAAAGTTCGATAACGGCGTTCCTGCCCTCAGTCTTCATCCTCTTCCTCTAAAAGCTCGTCTATGCGGGCGTGCCTGCCCGTGAGGTAGAGATAGCCGAGCACCGCCTCGAACCCTGTGGAGCGGTTGTATTCGCCCACGCTTGCGTTCTTTGAGCGCGTGCCCTTTTTGGCGTTGCGACCGCGGCGGAAAATATCTGCCTCCTCTTCGGTGAACATACCTTCGAGCCGCGGTAAAAGCGCGCTCTGCCCACGGGCGGAAACCTTTGCCGAAGAGAGCTTGTTCAGCTCTCCTGTCTTGAAATCGGCACTGCGCACCAACCTTTCGCGCACGCGGAGCGTGTATACCGCGTCGCCGACGAAAGCCAGAGTTACGGGACTTATGAGGCGCGCCCGTTCGGGCGAAAGAATTTGCTCGTTTTTCAACATTGCAGACAACATTTCAGCTTATTTATAATCTTTACAAGATTATAACACTTAGTCATAAAAAAATCAATTATTAAGTAGTATATAGCGTGAATTTGTTTACTATAAAGCGTGGGGCTTTTGTATTTATTGCCGCGCTGGTTGCGCTTTGCAGTGCGGCGGGCGCGCTTACGGGCGGCATTGCCGCAACCTATGCAACCGCCGCGCCTGTGATTGTGATAGACGCAGGGCACGGCGGCATAGATGTAGGCGTATGCGGAACAAATACAGGCGTGAAAGAGAGCGACATAAACCTTTCGATAGCCGAATATCTGAGGGAATATTTTGTGAACGCAGGCTTTACCGCCGTGCTTACGCGCAAGACGCAGGCCGGACTTTACGGACTGCCGACCAAGGGATTTAAACTGCGCGACATGCAGGCGCGGCGCAAGATTATTGAGGATTGCTCTGCCGATATGGTTATATCCGTGCACCAAAACTTTTATTCGGACAGCAAGAGGCAGGGTTCGCACGTCTTTTTTAAAAAGGGAAGTGAAAGCGGCAAAGAGCTTGCCGTGAGCATACAGCAAAAGCTGAACGCGCTTAACGGGCAGGAGCGAAACAGTCCGCTGTTGGGGGATTATTACATGCTGGAATGTACCGAGAGCCCTTCGGTTATAGTGGAGTGCGGATTTTTATCTAACGCCGAGGATGAGGCAATGCTGTGCACCGAGGAATATAAAAAGCTGGTTGCATATGCAATATTTTCGGGCGCGGTGAGCTACTTTTCATAAATTGATGCGCACATATGGCTTAAATAACGCATTGTAAAATTAAGGCGCGGCGGAATTTTTCCGCCGCGCCTTAATTTCATGAAAGCTTTTCTAAAAGCTTTAAGTCTATGCCCTTTTCGCCGATTTTTATGATTTCTACCTTTACGGTGTCGCCGATGTTGACTACGTCTTCCACCTTTTCAATTCGCCTGTCCGACAGCTTTGAAATGTGAATCATGCCGTCTTTGCCAGGAGCGAACTCTACGAATGCTCCGAAGGTGAGTATCCTTACTACTGTGCCCACGAACATGTCGCCGACTTCGGGGTCGTGCGCTATGGAGAGCACTATCTGCTTTGCCCTTTCGGCGTTTTCAATAGGTCCAGTGGTGGATATATAGCCGCGACCCGAATCGTCGTCGTTGAAGTCGATGTCGGTGCCCGTCTCTTCCATTATCTTCTTTATCACACAGCCCTGCTTGCCGATTACGTCGCCGATTTTTTCGGGGTCGATTTCAAAACTGATAATCTTGGGCGCATATACCGAGAGCGCAGGTGCTACTTTGGGCACACATTCGAGCATCTTCGAGAGTATGAACTGCCTGCCCTCGTTTGCCTGGTTGATTGCCGTGTGCATTATCTCTTCGGATATGCCCTTGATTTTTATATCCATCTGTATTGCGGTTATGCCTTTTTTGGTGCCTGCCACTTTGAAGTCCATATCGCCGAGGAAGTCTTCAAGTCCCTGTATATCGGTGAGCACTTTGAACTCGCCCGTCTCCTGATTTTTGATAAGACCCATGGCAACGCCCGCAACGGGATTTTTAATGGGTACGCCTGCGTCCATGAGCGCCATTGTAGAGCCGCATACCGACGCCATGGAGGATGAGCCGTTGGACGAGAGAATATCATTTACCACCCTTATGGCGTAGGGGAACTCTTCTTCCGAGGGGAGCACGGGGATAAGGGCGCGCTCTGCAAGGGCGCCGTGACCTATCTCCCTTCTGCCAGGGCTTCGGAGAGCCTTTGCCTCACCCGTGCAGTAGCCGGGGAAGTTGTACTGATGCATGTAGCGCTTGCTCGTTTCGTCGTCGAGCCCTTCGAGGCGCTGGGCTTCGGAGAGCATGGCAAGCGTGCAGGTTGTGAGGGTCTGCGTCTGTCCGCGTGTGAACACAGCAGAGCCGTGAACGCGCGGAAGAATGTGCCTTTCGCACCAGATGGGGCGCACATCTTTAAGTCCCCTGCCGTCGGGGCGGACGCCCTTATCGAATATCTTTGCGCGCACCTTTTCCTTGGTGAGGTAGTAGAGGCTGTCCTTAATTTCGCGCGTCTGTTCAGGGTAGATATTGGCAAAGTGCTCTAACACTTCCTTTTCTGCCTGCGACTGTCTTGTCTCCCTCTCCTGCCTGTCGAATGTGTCTATCGCCCAGTCAATTTTAGAGGAGGCGTATGCGCGCACGGCTTTGTCTAACTCTTCGGGAATGTGGTAGAACTCCATCTCCCTCTTGGGCTTGCCGACGGCTGGAACGATTTTTTCCTCGATGAAGGCGCATATCTTTTTAATCTCTTCATGCCCGAACATGATGGCTCCGACCATCTCTTCGTTGGTGACCTCGTCTGCGCCAGCCTCTATCATGAGAATGGCGTCGCGCGTGCCAGCGAGGTTTAAGTGTATGGTGCTGGCGTGCATCTGCGCGAGGTCGGGATTGATGACGTAGCTGCCGTTTACCAGACCTACCACAACCGAGCCCGTGGGACCTGCCCAGGGGATATCGGATATTGCGAGCGCAACGGATGAGCCTATCATAGCGAGGGGTTCGGGGGATATATCGGGCTCTACGGAAATTGCCTGCGCCACTACCGTTACATCGTTATACAGTCCCTTTGGAAAGAGGGGGCGAAGAGGTCTGTCTATCAGCCTTGCAGTGAGGATTGCCTTGTCGCTTGCCCTGCCCTCGCGGCGCTTGAAGCCGCCCGGGATTTTACCCACGGAATACATTTTTTCGTCGTAATCGACTTGCAGGGGAAAGAAGTCCATGCCCTCTCTCGGCGAAGCCGACATGCACACGGTGACGAGCACGGCTGTATCGCCGCAACGCACTATGCACGCGCCGTTTGCCTGCTCGGCATATTTGCCCGTTTCGATGACAACCTCGCGCCCGCCTATCGATGTTTTAAACTGTCTTGCCTGTGTGTTCATTGAATTACTCTCTCCTTGTCTGTTCTTGCGCCTGCGGCACCCGCCGCAGACATATTTATGAAAAAAAGAGCGGCATAAAAATAAGCGCTCTCTTCTCTGTCACTAAAAAATTACTTTCTGAGGTTAAGGGCGGCGACTACGGCGCGGTATCTTTCGATATCCTTATTTTTGAGGTAGTCGAGAAGTCCGCGGCGGCGGCCTACCATTTTGAGAAGCCCCCTGCGGGAGTGGTTATCGTGAATGTGAACCTTTAAATGCTCGTTGAGGTGGTTAATCCTCTCTGTGAGAAGGGCTATCTGAACTTCGGGCGAACCCGTGTCCCCCTCTTTGGTTGCAAATTTTGCAATGATTTCCTGCTTATCCATCTTTTTATTATCCTCCTTAAATGGACTGAATATTCGCGGAAACAGAGACGGGCGTGGAGTATTCGCACCGCGCTGTATCCGTAGCGGAATTATTTTAACACATACAGCCGTAAAAGGCAAGTCTTTTGACGCAAATTTGCCGTGGCAGACAAATTTATGGCGTACGGTTTAGCCTATGCGTAAATTGGCGGCAGGGCTGCGCCATGACGGCTATTGTCGCCACGTGCCGCCGTGCACGCCGTGCGCGGCTATTGCCTGACGGAAAAGAGCTCGCTGCGCCGCTGTACAATTTCGGCTGTCTTTGCCATATATGCAGGGATGAATTTGGGTGATGCGAGCCGCTCTATGCGTGCGCCGCCCCCGAAAACGCGCTTGGAGATTGCGCCTGCGCCCACTGCGATGTTAGAGCAAATCTCTTCCATGGTGTCCACGTTGTATACGCACGCCTTGCCATGCCTTGCCCAGCCGATATTTTCACACGCGCCCGCCTGATATTTTTGCCTGTACAGATAATAGGGTGCATAGCCTGCGGCGGCAAGCGCGCCGCGCGAATAGGCTATCATGCCCTCTATTGCTCCGCCTTCGAGGCGTGATACCTGCTCTTTGAGGCGTGAGCCCGACTTTAAACAGAGCGAATGGACGGTTATGTTTGCAGGTGAAAGCGATATGGCTGTATCGAGCGAAGAGGCGAACTGCTCTACCGTTTCGTCCGCCAGCCCTGCTATGAGGTCGATATTTATGTCGAAGCCGTACTTTGCCGCCATTTCGTAGGCGCGCAGGGTGTCTGCGGCGGTGTGCCTTCTGCCTATGGCGCGCAGGGTGCCGTCACTGAACGACTGCGGATTGACGCATATCCTGTTTACGCCTGCCTGCCGCGAAAGGCGCAGTTTTTGTTCGGTGAAAGTATCGGGTCTGCCTGCCTCGCAGGTGAACTCGACGCCGCCTGCGCAGAGGTCGTTGATTGCGGCATATATGCGGGTCAATTGCCTTTCGTCGAGACAGAAAGGAGTGCCGCCGCCCATGTATATTGAATTGACTTTTGTTAGGATTGGTTTAAGGCTTTTTATCTCGCCGACGAGGCAATCTATGTAGTCCTCTACATACTCCTTTACCGCGGAATACGGTGCGGTGATGAACGAGCAGTATTCGCACTTGGTGGGGCAGAACGGAAGGCTTATAAAAATATCTTCCCCGACCCCCTTATTTGCGGCATATATCGGACTTTGCCCTGCGATGACCTGAGCGGTTATATCTATGTTGGCTTGGCTTACGCACAGACTTTTGAACAGAGATTCAAACTGCCTGCCCTCCTCCTTCTCTGCATACGCCATTTTAGTCGGACGGATGCCCGTGAGTGCGCCCCACGGAAATTGCAAGCCCGTCTTACAGGACAGCAGTTTATAAAATGACAGCTTGGCATAGCGTTTGGCATAGCGCTTGTGTTCGGTTTCGCCGCGCGCAGGGTAGCTGTTTTTGTAGGTGAGCTCTTCGCCGTATGCCCGTATTACATTTATAAATTCGTCGCCCTCGCGCGAAAATGAGTGGACAAAGTCCTGCCCTTCACAGCCAAACAGACGAAGCACGTCCATGATTTCGGCGTGCAGAAACTGACAGTTTGTATTGAGCATACTATTGCCTTATATATGGGTTGGAAATGCGCTCTGCCGAAAGAGTCGTCTCCTCTTCGTGACCGCAGTACACCGTATAGTCGCCTTTTAAGGCGTACAGCTTTTTTACCGAAGCCGTAAGCTGTGTAAAGTCGCCTGTGGGCAGGTCGGTGCGCCCCACACAGCGGCAAAACAGCGTGTCGCCCGTGAAAAGGCTGTCGTCCGCAAGATAGCATAAGCCGCCCGATGTGTGCCCGGGGGTGGCGATTACCTTGAACGTTATGCCGACAAAACTTATACTTTCGCCGTCGCGGAGCGTGGCGTTAACGGGGAACGGCTTTATTGAGTTGCCGCACATGGCGAGGTATTCGGGCGAGAAAATGTGCCTGCCCTCTTCCGCACTGCAAAATATGGGCACGCCGCATTCGGCTAACAGTGCACAGCCGCCGATATGGTCGTAATGACCGTGGGTGAGCAGTACGGCGACGGGATTTAAGCCGAGCTTTGAGCATTCTTCCCGTACGCGCGGCTGTGCGCAGTCTATGAGTACGGCGTTTTTTCCGTCCTGCGTGACGGCATATGTGTTTGAGGCAAAGCCGAGAGGCTCTATTTTATAAACTTTCATATATCAACCCGATGTTCTGTATACGTCTATTATACGCTTATTCTTTTTGAGGTGGTTTATTAAAAGGTCTAAATCTGACCGCTTGTTAAGGCGGACATTTATATCTACTACCGCCCTCTTTGACTTATCTATTCTGCCGTTTATCTGCGTGAGCATGAGGTGCATGGCGGCAATCTCTGACGTGATAAATGTCAGCCCCGAATAGTCCTCGGCAATGACGCGTATGCCGACAATAAAATCCGAGTTTGTATCTGCCGTCCACTGTGCCGACTGTATTCTGTCCTGCTCACAGCCCTTTAAGTTGGGGCAGTCCTTTCTGTGGATTATTACGCCGCGTCCGCGCGATATAAAGCCGACAATATCGTCGCCAGGCACGGGGTTACAGCAGTGAGCAAAGCGAACTACAAGTCCGCCCATGCCCTGCACTATTACACTGCCAGCGGCTGCGGCTCCGCTTTTGCCCTTGAAACTTTCGACGGGCTTGGGAACCTCTCTCTTATAGAAGTCGATAAGTTTGAAGATTATCTGGTTTACGCCCACTGCACCGTAGCCGATTGAGGCGAACATCTCTTCCTGAGAGGAGAATACCATCTTCTGTGAGAGCTTTTTGAACGATTCTTCGGTGAGAATATCAGTGAGGTTATAGCCCTTGTGCTTTGCCTCTGCCTCTAACATGGACTTGCCCGTACGGACGTTTTCTTCCTTCATTTCGCGCTTGAAGAACTGCCTTATTTTGGCGCGCGCAGAGCCCGACTTTACATATTTGAGCCAGTCCCACGAGGGACCCTTGCTGTTTTGCGAGGTGAGAATTTCTACCACGTCGCCCGTGTGCAGAGCGGAATTGAGGGGCACTATTTTAGAGTTGACTTTTGCACCCACGCACTTGTTGCCGACTTCGGAGTGGATGGCGTAGGCGAAGTCTATCGGGGTTGCCTCTAACGGGAGGGATATAACCTTGCCCTGAGGGGTGAAAACCAGAAGTTCGTTGGTGTAGAGGTCGGTCTTTAAACTTTCGACAAACTCCTTGGCACTGCCCGTACTGCCCTCCCAGTCCATTACATCGCGTATCCACGCAAGGCGTGCGTCGAAGTTGGTATCCTGACCGCCCTTCTGCTCTTTATAGCGCCAGTGCGCCGCGATACCGTATTCAGCCATGTGGTGCATTTCGAACGTGCGTATCTGGATTTCGAATATCTTGCCGAAGTCGGTAACCACAGTGGTGTGCAACGACTGGTACATGTTGCGCTTGGGTGTGGCGATATAGTCCTTTATGCGACCAGGGACGGGCTTCCATTTTTTGTGGATTTTACCCAAAACCTCGTAGCACTCTTCCATAGTGTTGACGATGACGCGCACGGCGGAGAGGTCGTAAATCTGGTCTAACGTCTTGCCCGATTTATTCATCTTCTTATATATGGAATAGAAGTGCTTGGGGCGGCCGAAAACTTCGCCCTGTATGCCGCTTTCTTCAAGCATATCTTTGAGCTCGCGCACACATGTTTCGATAAAACTGCGGCGTTCTGCAAGTTTTTGGTGAATGTTGGTTACGAGGTATTCATATGCCTGCGGGTCGAGGTATTTGAGGCAGAGGTCTTCGAGCTCGCACTTCATCTGCGATATGCCCAGTCTGCCCGCAAGCGGAGTGTAAATTTCTAACGTCTCTTTGGCGATGCGCTGCTGCCTTTCCACCGAGAGAAAGTTGAGCGAGCGCATGTTGTGCAATCTGTCAGCAAGTTTGATAATGATTACCCGGACATCGTTTGCCATAGCGACGAAGATTTTGCGGAAATTTTCAATATCCTCCTCTTCGTGCGTCTGAAAGTGAATTTTATCGAGCTTGGTTACTCCGTCTACGAGGGTGTATACCTCCTGCCCGAAGCGGCTGACAATATCTTCCTTGGTTGCAGGAGTGTCCTCTATCACGTCGTGCAGAAATGCCGCCGCGACTGTGGGCGAATCCAGACCGAGGTCGACGAGGATTTCCGCCACGGCGCACGGGTGGGTAAAGTACGGTTCGCCAGAGGCACGCTTTTGGTTGGCGTGCATCTGCTCTGCATATTTGTATGCCGATAGAAGAAATTCGCGCTCGCTTTCGGAATAATTTTCGTATAGCCTATCTAAAACTTTTTTCATAATTTACCGCTTTCATAACTCACCGCTTTTAAGCCCTTCCACCGCACGGTATAGCCGCGAGTTGGAGAGCTCGGTTTTTACCCCCCTGTAAACGACGGTGCCGCATTCGGAAAAGGAGATTAAAGAGAGCTCTTCGAACACCTTTAAGGCAAACATAAACTGCGGCGTGGAGCAGGGCAATCTGTTAGAGAACGTGACCTCTTCGGCGGAGGTGCCGACAAGCACGCCTGCGTTTGCCGAAACGTGGGCGAATGTGCCGAGCAGCCCCCCACGCGAGGTATCCAGCCCTTTAAGCGCCGAAGTGCCGTCTATATCAGAACATACAGTAACGTTTTTACCCGCCGCCGAGGGAATGTTTACGTACAGCGGTCTATCCAGCCACACTATGCGCTTGAAGCCCGATAGGTCGCAGTCGGCGCGGGGCGCAACGATAATACAGTCGGCAAGACTGCGTGAAGAGAGCGCAAAAAGGTCGGTCTGCAACTTTGCGGCGTTTTTGTATTTGGATAGTGTGGCGTAGTCTTCGGCAATGTATACAGTGCCGTAGCCGCCGCACCCATCGGCAAGCATTCCGTCTATCTCTTCCGCCGTCATGTAAGATATGTTGCAGTCTGCCTCTCCCCTTGCCGCACGCGAAACGGCGTTTGCCGCTATGTATTCGCCTGCATCGGCTCCGCTGTCGGAGGGATATATTACGTCCCTTATGAAGCCGCGGATATATTCCCTGCCGCGGAAGTGCGAAACATTGTATTCAAACACGAGTTGTTTGGGGGCGGAACACTGCAAAATTTCGAAAAAACGCAGACCGCCGAAGAACATAAGCTCTAACCCACCGCGCTTTACCGTGAGGTGCGGCGACTGCGGCTTTACGGGGCGTGGTTTGCATGCCTGCGCCGAAACGGCAAACAGAGGGCGTTTGTTGCCCACTCCGAAGGGCTCTAACATATCAAGCTCACGGGCGACGCGTACAGGGTTTTCGTCCATGCCACTGCACACATACAGCGTGGGGACAAAGTCTTCTGCGGTGTAAGCGTCTTCGAGATAGCGGTGAAGCGCTTGCTCTAACAGGGGAAAGTTCTCTTCGGCGACGTTTAAGCCAGCCGCTTGCGAGTGACCGCCGAATTCGCTTATGTACTGCGAGCACGCTTTGAGCGCCGCGTAGATATTGACACCCTCTATACTGCGCGCCGAGCCCCTTAAAATACCGTCTTTATTGACGAACAAAAGCACGGGGCGGCCGAATTCTTCGGCAAGGCGCGCCGCAACTATGCCCACGAAGCCAGAGTTCCAGCCGTCGTCGGCGAGCATTATCAGCCTGCCGTAGGCGCCGCCCTGCGCAAGTTTTGCCTTTGCCGAAACGTAAAGCTCGTCACAGCGGAGTTGCCGCTCCTGATTGTATGCGGTGAGCTTTGCAGAAAGTTCGGCAATCTTTTTTTCGTCAGTTTCGCGGAAGAGCGCGAGCGCCGAAGCGGCGTCGCCCATTCTGCCTGCGGCGTTTATTTTGGGCGCAACGGAAAAGGCGAGCGTGTGCGCGTCTACCCCCTCCTGCGATTTTGAGATAAAGTCTGAAAAGCACTTGCGTGGACTGGCATTTATGAGGCGAAGCCCCTCTGCCACGATGTCGCGGTTTTCGCCTGTGAGGGGAACGCTGTCGGCAACTGTTGCGAGGGCGGCGAAATCGAGGTATTTATGCGCATCTTCACCGTTGAGCGCGCACGCAACTTTGAACGCCACGCCTGCGCCGCACAAATTATCGTAGGGATAACTGTCGTCAAACTTGGGGTTTATGCATATGCAGTCAGGAATTTCGGCTGGGAGTTCGTGATGGTCGGTGACTATTACCTCGCAACCGCTCTCTTTTAAGTATTCCACTTCACGGGCGTTGCTTATACCGCAGTCTACCGTGATTACAAGCTGGGGGAAATAATCTTCAAAAAGTTCTTCGAGCGAAGCTATGGTAACGCCGTAGCCGTTGCGGCGCTCTGGCACATATGCCCGTGTTTTTACACCGAAGTCTGCCAGTGCGCCGCTCATTATGGTTGCCGCGCACACGCCGTCGGCGTCGTAGTCGCCATAGACAAGTACATCCCACTGCTCGTCGCGGGCGCGAATGATAAGCGACTTTGCCTCTTCCATTCCCTTCATTGTTAGGGGCTCAATGAAGCGCTCTTTTGAAGGGTGCAGAAAGTCGCGCACCTTTTCGGCTGTATCTATGCCGCGCGCGTAGAGTATGGATGCGACAGTCTGCGTGAGCGAACAGTCAGCCGCGAGTTGCCTTACACTGTTTAGTTGTTTGTCGGAAAGTTGAAATTCCGGCAAAACTCTCTTCATATAGCCTCTCCGTTAACTTTAATTTAAGCGGGAACGACCGCAATGTGTATAAAACAATGAAAGGCGAGGTGTTGCCCCGCCTTCCGCTTTCTTTCATTCAGCCGCCTTGGCGGTCTTTTTTGTGCCGACATAACTGCCAGCCTTATTTTTGACGTATATATCGCCCCTGAGTTTAATCCGCGAATATACCGCGGGCGTGAACAGCATGACGCCGTATGCGCTTGCCACCACAGAGATGAGCGCGCACATGCAGGGCATGAACAGGCTGTATATGCTGAGCGAACCGAGGGCGGTAAATGCTGTGAGTACCAGCGCCGCCGCGGCAAATGCGCCGAACAGGAATGTCATGGGCTTTACAGCCATGCGACTTGCGCCGTCTGCCTGCTCGAACGAGGACATTGCCTTGTATTCGTCGGTGCGGAATGCCTTGCGCATTTTTTCGAACAGTATGCCGCAACCTATAACGGTGAGCAGGACTGTGAGCACCGATAGCGCCACCACCGACGAAGATACCTGCACCCTTGTGATTGCCAACAACGCATAGAACAGCGCAAGGTTGTGTACGTTGGCGAGCAACGCCGATAACGCCATTGTAAGTTTATACCTGATTATAAAATACAGGAACTGGAACACGACCACAGCCGCAAGCGCAATGCCTGCATACATAATGTCGTGTTCGCCGCCGAGCGTACCCTCTACATAAGAGTAAGTTATCACGGCAAGCGTGTTTTCAGTCTGCACTTTCTCCTTAATAGTCGAACGTGCGGCGGAGAGTGCAGAAGCATCTGTGTTTTTATTGAAGCGATACTCTATGCGGCTCTCGGTAGAACTGCCCGAAGTTACCACGGTGTAGTAGGTTATGCCGTTTGCTTCAAATGCCTCTTCGCAGATGTTCTCTACATCTTTGGTCTTTATTTCGAGTACGGAGTACTGCACCTCTACATTGTAATAGGTGGAGTAGTCGCCGCCCCAGTTGTAGAATGAGCCGAACACAAAGTGAAAGACGAGCCCGACTGCCAGCCCGATTGCCACGAGCACACTGGTTATGACTATGCAAAGGTGCATTTTTGAGGAGAATTTAAAATTATTCGTCATCTTCCAATGCCTCCCTCTTGAACCCGCAGTACTTGTATTTATCGCGCGCGGGCGACATTGTTACGTACCACATGAACCTTGTAAACCAGTGCAACAGGTACGAGGCGCATACGCCTATGAGCAGTACTATACCGCACGCAGACGCCTCACCGAAGCAGATTAGTGCAAGCATTATTGATACTATCAACAGCACAATATGCAAATCGAGCACACCAGTGAAAGTCTTTTTATAACCCGTCTTTACAGAGCCGCGTATAGTTCTGCCGTTCTTCGTTTCCCCTCTTATAGCCTCGAACGAAACGAAGTTACAGCCAGCGAACATGACAAGTGAGGCTATTGCAACAAACACGCCTATTGTGGTGAGCGTTATTCCTGTAAGGAAGATTATAGCTATCATGGCAGAGCAGAAAAGCAATTCCATGAGCGCGAACACCAGTCCCAGCTTGCGGTAGCGCGCTATTGCGTAAGCCATGAGTGCCAACGCAAGCGCGAGCACGGCTATTGCAAGGAACATGGCTGTGTTTGTGCCCGTAGCCGCGGTATCGTAGATTACATCGTCGTAGGAATAATCGAGCGAAAGCGTATTGCCTGATGCAGCGGAGCTGAGCAGTGCAACATAGTTGAGCGCGTCCTCTTTGCTGTCTACCGAAATATAGAAGGAACTATCGGTTATGGCACTTTCGCAGGTGAGGTTGATTACGTTGGTTTCGCCTACGTAGAACCTGATATATGTGTCGTCTGAATCGGCAACCTTGGTGGTAGCCGTCTCTAAGGCGGATTGGCCTTCGGAAGTGAGCTTGATGCGCACAGCATAGCTGCCGCCTGAGGCATAGTAGGTTACGCTTTTGATATAGTCGGATATGCTCGCTCTCGCGTCAGTCAGGATATTTCTTGTAATTGTTGAGCTGCCTGACGCATTCTGCGACGAATATAAGGCATCCGTTCTGCCGTATTCTTTATTCCTGAGCGTGAGCTCGCCCGAAAGGGTGAGGTAGGATATAGCCGTACTTACGTAGGTGAGGTCGGTGGTAAGGTTGGTGTTATCGTGACTGCTGTAAGAGGCGTAGCTGAAATTGGTAGGTACGGAAAGGCGTATGGCAACGCCGTCTACCACGCTTACCGAATACGAGGTGTAGCGGCGGATTCCAAGCCTGTCTGATATTATTGCCGCGTCTGCCTCTACATCTGCGGTGAGCAGGGCGAGCGCCTCGCTTATCTGCTCTTCGGTGAGCTCGCTCTCGCTATCGCTCCCACTATCTATTCCGAGATAGTCGGCAAGAACATCTTTATCTACATAGTACGAGCCGCCGCTGACTGCAACGTAAGTATCTTTATACTCCTGCGCCTTTTCAGTTGCATCGTCATCTGTGTCATCGCTGTCTGTACTGCTGTCTACGGCGGTGGTGAGGTCGTACTCTTCAGCGGTGATTACGCCGTCGGGTAGAATTGTGGCGTATGCATCGCCCGTGAGTTCACTGCCGAGGTGTATGCCTGTGACTATGCCGTTATACCTGTCCACCCCGTTTGGAAGGGGACATGACACGACGCAGAACAGAAAGAGCACAAGTACTGCAAGCGTGACTATTGTGGTTATTATGGCAGATTTGACCTTACCCATCTGCATTCTCCTTGTATCTATTATGCGGCAACGAGCGTGCCGTATAAAATGTAAAGAAAAAAATCGACTTCATTATTATAATAAAATTTAACCGCGCCGTCAATCAATTACTTAACCGCGCATACAAAATTTCACACTTTTGCAAAAATTTCACCAACTATTCATTCGCCATACGCTTTTTTTCGGCGAGGATATGCATGGCGCACTCTGTACGCTTTTTCATCATGGCGCAGGTTATGGCGTAGGGTTCTTCGATATTTCCGCAGAAGTTGTAGTTGTTTGCACTGCAACCGCCGCTGCAAATGAACTTGGCAAAACAGCCCTCGCACCCCCTGCGCGTGAACAGGCAGGACGTGGCAAAACTTTTGCGGATTTTACCGTCTATCACGCCGCCGTATATGCCGCCCATTAAAAATTTTTGGTTGCCTGCGAACTGGTGGCAGGGAAAAATTGAGCCGTCGGGCACCACCGAAAAATATTCGTTGCCCGCGCCGCACGCCGAAACGCGCTTTGAAAGACAGGGTCCGCCCTCTAAATCTATATTGAAGTGGAAAAAGTTGAAGCCCCTGCCCTGCCTGTAAGCTTGAAGGTACTTTTCGGTGAGCACTTCGTACTCTTCACATATGCGCGGCAAATGCTCTTCGCCTATTTTTAGGTCGGGGATATCGGTGACGACTGGCTCCATAGAGATACTGTCGAAGCCGCTTTCGGCAAGGAACATTACATCGTTTGAAAAGTCGAGGTTCTTTGCCGTGAAAGTGCCGCGCACGTAGTAACTTTTATCACCGCGTGAGGCGACGAACCGCTGTATTTTGGGAAACACCGCCTCGAACGAGCCCTTGCCGCTTACCGTTTTGCGTATGGCGTTGTGGACTTCGGGGCGGCCGTCTAACGAGAGCACGACGTTTTCCATTTCGCTGTTTAAAAAGTCGGTTGCATCGTCGTCTAACAGCACGGCGTTGGTAGTTGTTGTGAACAGAAACTTTTTGCCTGCCTCTTCCCCACGCCTGCGCGCGTACTCCACCACGCTTTTTATGACGGGCAGGCACATGAGCGGCTCGCCGCCGAAGAAGTCGGCTTCTAAAATTTTGCGGCTTCCGCTGTTTTCTATAAGGAAGTCTATGGCGCGCTTTGCCGTCTGTTCGCTCATGAACTCGCGCCGAGCGTGGTAAGCGCCCTCGTCGGCGAAGCAGTAGCGACAGCGCAGGTTGCAGTCGTGGCAGATATGTATGCACAGAGCCTTTACCTCTGACGACTTTGCAGGGCAGACCTTTGGTTCTTCGGCATACAAAAGCCCCTCGCCGATTAGAGTTTGTACATCGGCGGATATGGCGCGAGCGTCCTCTTCTGACAGAGCGGGACTTTCTCCGCGCACGCGCGCGGAGAGGTATTTTGCCGTCTTATCGTCGCACTCGTGCAGGCTGGCACTGCCCGTATCGTATATATAGTTGTAGGTTTTATATTTGAATACGTGAACCATATTACACCGCCCGTTGCGCCGCGGGCAGACGGCAAAAATTCGCCGCGCGGCAGTTTGCGCGCGGCATTAAATTGAGGAGCAGGCTAAAATTACTGCTCCTCCGTAGATTTAAAAAATTATAGTTTACTTTCTTTCGCCGTCGGGACGCTGTTCCCTTGAAATTCTTTCACAGCTCTGGTTGCCGACGGTGCAACTCGTCTTGCAGGCAGACTGGCAGGTGCTTCTGCACTCGCCGCATCCTGTAATCTTTCTCTCGCTGGGTTTTGCTATTGTCTTTATCATAGCTGTTTACTCCTTAAAACAATAATATAATACAGTTTATTATATTATAAGTTAAGGCAAGAGAAAAATCAAGCGATTTTAAGGTATATTCAGCCGCGGCGGCGTATATTGACTCCGATTATGCCGCTTACCGCGCCTGCGAACGCGCCGAGAATGATTTCTACCAAAAACAGCCATGTAACCGAAAAGGATGAGGCGATGATAGAAAAGAGCAGGTAGGTAACGAATACCGCCGCCACGCCGTAGATTGCGCCCTTTAACAGACCGCGGTCGCCGCGTATAAACAATATGCCGCCGAGCGCTATGGCAATGATTTTAAGCACCTGGTTTACGGGGGTGATTACGCCGCTGCTTAACGAACAGAGCTGAATTATAAACGAAAATATGAGCACCCCTACCATGGAAAATATGGCAGCCGCCAAAACCGCCTTTATTATTTGCAGAATATGTACGCGCATAAAAAAACCTCCGCACAGTTAAAACTATGCGGAGATTTTTACGATTATGCTTTTTGTTACTTCTGCTCTTTGTTGTTCGCACCCTGCTCTTTTAAAGGTTCTTGGGAAGCAGGTACTGCCGCGGCCTCTTTAACCTCTGACGTATCGACCTTCTTGTCTTCGGGCTTTTCGACTACGGCGTCAGTCTGGTAGATGGCTTGCTTATCGAATTTGAGATAGCATTTGCCGGTCATCTCTGAACCGGTTTCGAGGACGAAAGTATTCTCATCGGGGTCGATTTCTACCACTATGCCGCAGACGCCGCCTATCGTCTTTACTTTGTTACCTGGTTTAACGGCGTTGATTAAGTCTTCCGCCTCCTGCTGTTTCTTCTTGTTCCTGCGGGAGGAGAGCACGAAAAACACTACAATTACAACTACAAATACAGCCAGAAGGACATACGTCACCCATCCGTCGCTTGCAAGTAATGCACCTGACATAAATTAATTACTCCTTAATACCTAATTTTAATAAATACCCTGTATAACTATATCTGTTTAAACATAATTTGGCAAGCGTTTTAACCGCAAAAAAATTGCAGGCAAGGCAACTTTCACGCTTTTTTCAAATTATTTTGTCGGATAAGTCGCCGCAAATGTGTAGTGCGGCAGATTTTATCGGTCGGTCTGTACGGGTGCGGCGGAGTGCCGCGAAGCGCCGTTTTGACCGCGAGGGTCGCGCGGCAAAGTTATGCGGACGGGCGCGTTTACCCGCCGTATTTGGCATAAAATTCACGGGCGAAATCTTGCAGACTGTCGGCAAAGATAGCCTCGCGCATATCGCGCATAAGCTTGTGGAGGAAAGTTATGTTGTGCAGGCTTAAAAGCATTGCGCCCAAAATTTCCTCTACGTTGATAAGGTGGCGAAGGTACGCCTTGGTGTAGTTTTTACAGCAGTAGCAGTCGCAGGTTTCGTCGAGCGGGGCGAAGTCCTCTTTATAGTCGGCGTTGCGCACCACGGCTTTACCGTGCGGCGTGAACGCCGTGCCGTTGCGCGCTATGCGGGTGGCGAGCACGCAGTCGAACATATCTATGCCGCGCTTTACGCCCTCGATGAGGCAGTCGGGACTGCCCACGCCCATGAGGTAGCGCGGAACACCTTGGGGAATGAGCGGCTGCAAAAAGTCTAACACTTCGTACATGACGGGCTTGGGTTCGCCCACCGAGAGTCCGCCTATGGCTATGCCGTGCTTTGCAAACGGAATGGCGCGGCGCAGACTTTCGGCGCGCAGGTCTTTATACATGTTGCCCTGCACTATGGGAAAGAGCGCCTGGTCGCCGCGCGTCTTTGCCTTGGCACAGCGCTCTAACCAGCGCGAGGTGAGCTCCATTGCCTCCTCTGCCTGAGTGTGCGTGTAGCCATATTCACTGCACTGGTCGAACTGCATTATTATATCTGCGCCCAAATTTTCCTGTATGGCAATAGATTTTTCGGGCGAGAGAAGGTGATGCGAGCCATCTATGTGGGAGTTAAAGTATACCCCTTCGTCAGTTATTTTATTCAGTTTGGTGAGAGAGAACACCTGAAAGCCGCCGCTGTCGGTGAGGATAGGCCCGTCCCAATTCATGAATTTGTGCAGACCGCCAGCTTTTTTTACTATTTCGTCACCCGGGCGCATGTACAGGTGATAGGTGTTGGATAGCACTATCGAGCTGCCCGCCTGCCTTAAATCGCGAGGGAATATGCCCTTTACCGTAGCCTGCGTGCCTACGGGCATATATACGGGCGTGAGTACGTCGCCATGCGGAGTATGAAAAACGCCTGCGCGCGCGCCTGTATGTTTTTCGACATGTTGCAATTCAAAAGAAAATTTTTCTGCCATATTATTACCGAATTATTACCGAAATATTTTAAAATACCCCACACTATGCCGCATTTAACGGAGTTTTAAGGCGGCATAGATATTTTTTACCGCTATTTGACGAATTTTAAATTAGCCCCACACTATGCCGCAATTAACGAGCAAGCTATAAATGACCGAGGGCGCACGCAGCGCAACAAAGAAATGCGCAAGCTTTGATGATTAGAGAAGCAAGCAGTTCGCGGAGCGTGCGGAAGCTGCGAGGGAGTGTACATAGTAGTACATGACCGAGCAGAACCGTAA
>CBCPNG010000003.1:0-26905 GCA_965120485.1 uncultured Clostridia bacterium | reverse complement strand
CTCCATTCCCAACCTTCGGGGAGCTCAATATCTTCGAGGGAGTCCCCCACATGAGCTGTGATATTGAGCGTTTGAACAGCTTTTTCTGTAACAGTTGCCTTTTCAATCGTAAGGGTAGCCGTAAGCTTGCTTATGGCGTTGTAGTTTTCGTCGCCGCTGAATACTGCCGTAACGAAGTAGATACCTGCCTCGGTAGGTGCAACTGTCGTCTTTTCGTATATGGTGCTGTATGCGCCCATATAGTAAACAGTAGCAGTAACTCCATCAGGCAGACCGCTTACTGCAACTGCCTGTGCCTCGCCGTTGTATGTGACAGTTACGTCTTGAAGCGTTAAACTTGATGTATCATAGCTTGCCTTTTCAATCGTAAGTTCGGCAGTTAGACTGCTTATAGAGTTGTAGTTTTCGTCGCCGCTGAATACTGCCGTAACTGTATAGTAACCAGCATTGGTAGGCGCTGTTGTCGTCTTTTCGTATGTGGTGCCGTTTGTGCCCTCATAGTAGTAAGTTACAGTAACGCCTGTGGGCAGTGTGCCAGTGATTTCAAGCACTTGTGCCGAACCGTTATATGTAACGGTTTTGTTTGTAAGCGACAAGCCGCTTGCGTCGTAGTCAGCCTTTTCAATCTCGTAGGTAAGCGTAACAGAGCCCGAATAGTTGCCCTTGCCAGTGAAAGTTACCGTAGCTGTACCTGCGGAAGTGTTGTAGCTGTATGTTACGTCAAAGTCGTCAGGGGTAAGAACAGCGTTGTCACCGTCAGTATCTTCATATGTATATTCAGCTTTCTGTTCAGTACCGTTGTAGATATAGGTGCCAGTTATGCTGAACATATCTTCTGCGAGCTCTTTCTGCTGTATTACTATGGTGAACGTAACCGTGTTTGCACGAATCGTACCATCGCTGGACTCGGTAATTATGGTGGCAGTTACCTCGTAAGTGCCCGCTTCGGTGGGGAGTTCAGTGCCGATATAGTCGCCATTCGCATAGACTATCTCTCTATCAACATAAGTGCCGCTCACATTTACGGTATAAGTTTCGCCGTAAGTTACTGTGATATTGCCGATTGTGCAGTCAGATTTTTCATACACAGCGTAGGTATAATCTGAATCAGTACTGTAAAGCTGTGTGCCGTATAATACTGAAACTGCTGAAACACTAACGGCAATAGATTGGCTTGATATGCTGTCTTTGATAGAGCTGTATGCGGTTGAGCTGAAATATCCGCTGTATACGGTCAAATCACAATCGTTGTTGTAAATTGAATCGCTGATAGCACCGCTATTTATGGTGCAAGTGCCCCCGTTGACAACTACACCTCCTCCTGACAAGCTGAAAGTAGTTGCACTATCTGACTCGGTGTATTTTTCGCCGCCGCTAATATAACCTCCTTTGATATCGGTTATTGCTTTATCTGACAACATGTCGTAGCCGTCCACCGCCTTGTTATTGATAATAGCGCCGCCCGTCATGTAGAACTCGCCACTCTCGCCTACATACACGCCTCCTCCCGAGGCTTTTGCTATGTTCTCAGAAATAGTACCAGCGCTCATAGTGGTCTTACATTTGTAGCCCACATACAAGCCTCCGCCGTCGGCGCCTGCCGTATTACCAGAAATAGTACCGCCAGACATGTTGAACGTGCCGCCAGTGTCCTCCTCACCCTGGTTGTGCACGCACACACCGCCGCCGTAACTGCTTGCTGTGCTAGTAGAAATAGTACCGCCAGACATGTTGAACGTTGCTTTGGTTGCCACATACACGCCGCCGCCGTTGTCCGATGATTTATTATTGGTAATAGTACCGCCTTTCATATTGAACGTGGAGTTTTCGCCCACACACACGCCGCCGCCTTTACTGGTTGCCGTGTTACCTGATATAATACCGCCGTACATGGTGAACGTGCTTGTCCCTTCAACACTCACGCCGCCACCTGAGCTAGATTCGCCGCCAGTAATTTTACCTGTACTTTGGCAATCGTATAGGCATAGCGTACCGCCGCCACTAACGGTAATAACAGAGTCGCTTCCGTCGTTTGTAATATTATGACCATTGAGGCAGAGATAGACAATACTACCTTTACCTATGCTAATGGTAGAGCTTAAACTCATATCGGCAGTGAGGTAATATGTACTGCTTGTAAACGTCGTTGTACTCGTGTCAATAGCAGAGATAATTGTGCTGAATGTTACGCCATCATGTTCATGCTTACTGGAACTCTCCGGCAACACCCAATAGTAATTGTCAAGAGTCTTTCCAGACTCTGAACCAGTCGCTATAGGATTTACTTTTTCTCCATTAAGCGTCAGTGACATAAACTTATTATAAGCATCTTCGCTCATATAACCAGTGTATAGCCCGATAGTGTAAATCCAATTATTGTAACTGGATAATGCTGATATATTTGAAACATTTGATACATTCTCTATGTTGGTAATGTCTATATCATTGTCAATTAAGCCGTCGTACATGTAAAAATAGGCGGTATTTTGCAAATACATGCCATCGCTGAAATTAGATTTACCCTTATTCCAATAATGTTCGTTGCCAGTAATTTTGCCGCCGTACATGTCGAACTCGCCGCCACACACATATATGCCGCCGCCTCTTATACTCTTGCTTGTAGAGTGTACTATGTTACCAGAAATTTCACCATCGTTCATAATGAACGTGCCGCCATACATATATATGCCGCCGCCCCAGCTAGCAGAGTTACCCTCAATAGAACCGTTGTTCATAGTGAACGTGCCGCCGTATACACACACGCCGCCGCCTAAGTGATTATCCATTGCGTTGTTATCTTTAATCGAACCGCCGTCCATGATGAACGAGCCTGCTCCCGAGGAGTTGCCGTACACATACACGCCACCGCCGTCATGTTTTTTTACCGTGTTATTGTAAATACTACCGTCCTTCATGGTAAATGTAGCGCCCGCGCCTATACCCACACCGCCGCCGTAGCCTTTTGTTGAGGTGTTCTCGCTAATAGTACCGTCTTTCATGGTGAACGTTGAATTGGGGTCAACCCACACGCCGCCGCCATTACCTTTTGCTGTGTTTTTCGCAATGTTACCGTAAGACATGTTGAACGTAGCGTGTCGGGCAACCCACACGCCGCCACCGCCACCGCTTTTAGAGGATGCCGTGTTTGAGGAAATAAAACCATCAGTCATGTTAAACGTGCCACCACGTTCCACATACACGCCGCCGCCCTCGTATTTAGCCGTGTTACCTTTAATATAACCGCCATACATATTGAACGTTGCATCGGTATCTACATACACACCGCCACCGTAGCCTGCATAATTGTCGGTAATAGTTCCGCCGTACATGGTAAACGTTGCGCCTTCGTGCACAAACACACCGCCTCCGCCGTACTTATTGCTTCTGCTGGCGCCTGTAACTTTACCGCTGTTATTGCCGCTGCAATCGCAAAGGGTAAGGCTTGCGCCCTCTACAATGTCAATAACCACGCGTTTCGTCCTTATGGCTGCGAGGCTTTTGCCGTTAAGGCAAAGTGTGACATCTCCTGTTATTGTTAAATTGGCATATAAACTTTTTTTCGTGATATAGTAATTGCCTGATTCCAACGTAATAGCATTTTTGGAGGTAGTCAAAACATTAATTTTGGTAGTTAAAGTTTTCCAGCTGCCGTCAGAGTGGTCATGGTCGTTACCAGTTGCGCTCGCACTAGAAGTGGGCAGCAGAAAGCAAATAGATAGCACCATGCAGAGTGTGGCCAACACTGCAAAAAGCGAAATAAAAAGAGTGCGTTTACCGAATTTGAGAGCCATATATTCTCCTTATAAAATTGTAAAAAACAAGTTACAATAGCCTCTGCAAAAAGCATAAGCTTTCAGCCTTGCCACAAAAACAAAAATTAACCAAAAGACAATATGCTTTATGCAAAAACTATCTTAACTTTATTATTTCCCAGCATGATATGCATGGGAAATAACCTTAATATTATGAGTACTGTATGTCGTCGCTGCTTTGAGCGAATTTGGCATTTAGGCGCTCGCGGGCTTTAAGGCGCTCCTGCTCGTACTGTTTAACCATAAGGTCAACCATGTCGCAGGCAGCAACAAGGTTGCTGTCGCACGTTATAAGTATTTCGGTTTCTTTTTCCCTGATACCGCCCATTGTTTCTGCCTGGCGCATAAAGTCGCGTAAAACGTCGCTTACAATTTTAAACGAAGCAATCGTTACTCCGCGGCGGATTTTTAGCTTTAAAATCGGCTTTTTGAGTATGGCAACCGTCATTGAAACCTTAGTTTCCCTTAACTTTGCGCCATTTTTCGTCAAGGCGTAGTCGCGGATATCGTCGAAAAACTTCTTCTGTTCCTTGCTGAGCGCCTTATACGCCTCTTTAATCGTCTTTACATTTGCATTGAATCCTACGCGCCCTTCTACCACTTCTGTTGCAGATTGCGGTGCCTGCACGGTAGAAGTTACGGCAATTTCAGCCGTAACTTCTTTTGCAGGTTTTGATGCAAATTTAATAATTTGCATAACTGCAATAGCGACTCCTAATAATAGACAACATCCCCATACTATTAATGTCGCTATTAAAAACGTACTCATTTAGAGGTCTCCTTCTTCTTCCTAAATGCTTTAAAAAGAAGTATAGGAATAGTAAGTATACATAATGCATCACATGCTATTACCACTATTGCGGCTATCAGATATGCACTCATTCATTGTCCTCCTTCTTTCTTTTTTTAAGGATAACAATAACAAGAACAGCAGTGAAAGCTGCAAATACTACGCAACCAACTGTTATGCCGGTTATGCCTACAATATCGCCCGCAGAATAACCTGTAACCGTAATGGTAACAGCTGTGGTAAGAGTTTCGTAGTTATCGCCTGCGGAATAGCTTGCATACACAACATACGTACCAGACGAGCTGAACGTAGTTGAGCTGCTCCATTCCCAACCTTCGGGGAGCTCGATATCTTCGAGGGAGTCGCCAACCTTAGCCGTGATGTTGAGGGGTTCAACTTCTTCTTCCGTAATAGTTGCCTTTTCAATCGTAAGGGTAGCTGTTATGTCGTCTATTGCGTTGTAGTTATCGTCGCCGCTGAATACAGCCGTAACAAAGTATGTACCTGCATCGGTAGGAGCAACAGTAGACTTCGCGTATACAGTGTCGTAAGTTCCCTCGTAGTACAAGGTAACATCTACGCCATCAGGCAGACCGCTTACTACAACCGAGTGAGAATCTTCATCGTATGTAACAATGAGGTTTTCAACCGTTAAGTCGTCTGTATTGTAGCTAGCCTTTTCAATTGTAAGGGTAGCTGCAAGGTAGCTTATAGTGTTGTAGTTAGAGTCACCGCTGAATACTGCCGTTACGGTGTAAGTACCAGCATTGGTAGGCGCAGTAGTCGTTTTTGAGTATGAAGTGCCGTTTGTGCCCTCATAGTAATACGTTACAGTAACGCCATCGGGCAGACCGCTTACAGCAAGCGTGTATGCCGAACCGTTGTATGTAACAGACAGGTTTTTAAGCGTCAGTCTGGACGTATCATAGTCAGCCTTTTCAATCTCATATTCGAGCGTAACTGAGCTAGAATAGTTATTCTTACCTATAAAGGTTACGGTAGCCTTACCCGCGTCAGTGTTGTAGTTGTATTCTACGTCAAAGTCGTCAGAGGTAAGAACAGCGTTGTCCTCATCGGTATCCTTATATGTATAGGTTGCGTTCTGCTCTTCACCGTTATAGATATAGGTACCGGTTATGGTGAACATTTTGTCCGTAAGGTCTTTTCCCTGAATTGCTATGGTGAACTCAACTGTGCCTGCATTAATTTCACCTTCGCTGGATATTGAAATTATGGTAGCAGTTACACTGTAAGTACCAGCCGCGGTGGGAAGAGTATTAGTTGTTGTGCCGTTATATGTGTAGATTATGTACACATAATCGTAAATGATTTCATCTTCTACGACGCTGTCACTTGCACTATCATTGTCACCGTCGCTTTCAGTGTCACCAGTACTGTCACTAACACTTTCGTCTACACTTTCCTCTTCATCGCTCAGCACTTCTACGTCGCTACTATTAGAACTTTTTACAGTTACTGAATAAGTTTCTCCGTAAGTTGTCGTAACGTTATCAATGCTATACGTGCCCTTGGGGTATACAGCATAGGGATAATCTGCGCTGTAACCACTGTCAGGCTGGTTGCCGTTTACCGAGAGGAACTCAGCAAGGCTAACAAGAGAAAATTCTTCTGCTATGTTGTCCTTTACAAATCTGTTGTAAGCAGTTTCGCTGAAATATCCGCCGTATACGGTTGTTGAACCATAGTTAGTGCCGTAAGTGCAGCTGTAATAGCCGCCGTTTATGGACAACGTACCACGGTTGTTCCAAATCTGCCCGTCGACATTACCGCCATCGATGCTGGCAGAGCACCTATAAATATATAAGCCGTCGATTGTACCGTCGGTCATTGTGAAAGCACCGTTGCTGCCAACACTCACGCATGGACCGTCGTGGCTTGCCGTGTTGTCGGTGATTGAACCGCCATTCATGGTGAACGTGCCGTTAGTTACACACACGCCGCCGCCGTCGTTGCTTGCCGAGTTATAGGTGATTGAACCGCCATTCATGGTAAGCGAACCAGATTTTTCCACAAACACACCGCCGCCGTTGTAGCTTGCCGTGTTACCTGTGATTGCACCGTCATTTATGGTAGCCGTGCCGCCATACACATACACGCCGCCGCCGTTGGTAGCCGAGTTATCAGAAATAGTACCGCCGTTCATGGTGAACGTAGCATCTTCGTTTACATTTATAGCGCCGCCGTAGCTTGCCGTGTTATCGGAAATAGTACCGCCGTTCATGATAAACGTGCCGCCACTGCCAACATACACGGCGCCGCCGTCGCGACTTGCTGTGTTTTCAGAAATATTGCCGCTGTTCATGGTGAACGTGCCGTTGCTAACGTTAACACCTGCACCGCGGTAAGCACTGCCGCCTGTAATTAAGCCGCTGTCATCGTCACTGCTATCGCAGAGGACAAGTGAACCGCCTGAAACTGTAATAACAGCGCTGCTGCCTGTACCCGTAAGAGAATAACCGTTGAGGTTGAGATATACCGTTCCCGAAGAAATGGTAATGCCGCTTTCAAGTGTTACGTCACTGCCGAGGTAATAGTAGCCCGCGGAAAGCGTGCCGCCTGAACCGGCAAGAGCAGTGCTGAAAGTTATGCCGTCATACACGGGTGAAGAGGTATCGGTGGGTATTATAGCAAAAGCATAAGTGCTGTCGCTTGAACTTACAGCCGTATAGCCAGCTTCTATATAACCTGTGATTGAGTTATAAGCTTTGCTGTCTAAATAACCGCCTGATACGGTGATTGTAGCACTGGATGATTTTGTAATATCACCGCTGACAAAGCCGCCACTCAGGTTTAACGTGCCGCTACTTATATATCCAGCGGTTCCGCTGTAATTGCTTTTGGATAAAGTGTTATCTTTAATAGTACCGCCATTCATGTTAAACGTGCCGCCGTTTATATACACGCCGCCAGCGTTGCCCTTTTTTGCTGTGTTACCGGAAATAACACCGCCTTCCATATTGAACGTTGAAGTACTAGAAGCTACATACACACCGCCGCCGTAGCCTGCCGAGTTACCGGTGATAGTACCGCCGTACATAGTAAACGTTGCGCCATCGTGCACGTACACACCGCCGCCGCCATACTTCTTGTTCCTGTCTGCGCCTGTAACTTTACCGCTGTTATCGCCGCTGCAATCGCAGAGAGTAAAGTTTGCACCATCTAAAACGTCAATAACAACTTTTACCTTATTTTTTTTCTTACTACCAGGTGTAAGGGTATGGCCGTTGAGGCAGATGGTGACAGTTTCGCCAGATTTTATTGATATATTAGCTGTTAAATCGCCAGTGAGGTAGTAATAGCCTGATGACAACGAGGTGTTGCTGGAAGTCAGACTTGACCAACCATCATGAGTGTGATTGTTACCTTCTGCACTTGCTATATGCGTCGTCTTTGAAGTGGGCAAAAAGAAAAAGATTGCCACTGCCGCGCATAAAGCTGCCAACACTGTAAGCATTACTATGCAAAGAGTGCGTTTGCCGAATCTAAGAGTCATAGTCTCTTAATCTCCTTTTTTAAAATAAATTCTTTACCAAGTATTAAGTTATAACAGCCCCCGCTTAAAAATATAATGTGGTTATGCGGCAAAAAGAACCAAAAGTTATATTTTGTGACGGAAACTATTAAATTAAATTTGACACGAAACAAGCAAAAATCAAAACTTACTTGTACACGTATCAAAAAAAGTTGAGATAGCTGCTGATTTAAAGCATAAGTTTTCTTGGTTATGCGCGCAACTGCCTGAAAACTCATTGTTTAATGTCGGCGAAACTACCTTAACCCGCACGTAATAAAACATTTGCTACATGTTATATTACACGGCAAATTATATTGTATAACTTTGGGATTTGTAAAGTAAAATTTAGGAAAAAATTAAGAACTAATAAAAATATCATAAAATATTCATTAAAAAATCATTAAAAAATCATAAAAGGACATAAGCCTGTCAAAAAACAGACAAAAAATGACAATTTTTGATAGAATAAAACAGGGCAAGAAGCGGCACAATATGAGTCATGCCGAAACCACCTTTTCACTAACGCGACAAAATTTACTTGTACACGTTTTATGTAAAATATTAAACTTTTGCCGCATACGTATTATGTAAAAGGAAAGACAACTTACATGCATACGTATTGACTAAACCTTGCGGCTTATTTAGATACATATTAGATAAAAACTGCGACTTTACTGCATACGTATTAAATAAAGTTCACAACTTAACGCAAACGTATTAAGTAAAGTTTTACAGTGAAAGTATACACAATCATATCACATCGTTTTGGGTTTGTAAAGCAAAATTAATAAAAAATTTAAAAATTTGCAAAAAAATTTTTGTCAATCAGACCGACTTATCCACATACGTATTGAGTAAATGCCCCAACAACCCACCCATTACATACATACGTATTGGGTAAATACCCCATAAGCCTCTCCCTCTAACTTGCATACATATTGGGTAAATGTTACGCAAAATACGCATGCAAGCAAACATTATGCACCGCTTACGTATTGGGTAACGCGCCGAAAGCCCCCCCCTCCACGCTTAAACACACACGTTTTGGGTTATACGCGCAACGACTGCCTACGTTTCCAATAGCAAAACTTTTTACCCACATTCATGTGTAATGCCGCGCTCTACATACCGCTTATCCGCTACGTATTAAGTAAATGCTATGCCAACCACTGCCTTTACCGCATACGTATTATGTATATGCCATGCCAGCTAACGCCTTTACCGCATACGTATTATGTATATTACTTCTACGCTATATCTATGCACAACCATTGATTGCTTGGTCAGTATTACCGATTTTTCAAACAAAAAATACAGTAACCTGAGGTGAGGGTTACTGTATTTTTTGTTTGAGTTAAACAGAACGAGATATTTGTCTTAGAACCCTACCAAACCGTAGGGTTGCTGTACACTTATCAAATTCGGCCGCACTCTTATTTAGTCTTAGAACCCTACCGAACCGTAGGGCTATAGTACATCAACTATACCACATTTAAAAAAATTTGTCAAGCCATACCACAAATATATTGAACAAAAATTTTTATAACGCACAGCAAAAATACCAAATGGTGCATTACATAAATTAAAATTTTGAGGGAAGCGGGCAAACCGTTCAGTTTCTGATTTAGAGCCTTTATCTATTCATCATAAAACAATGCTTCCATGCTCAGGTTTTTATAGCGCGCAAGGTTATAGGCAAACGGCAGGTTTAAATACCATATTAAATCTTTGCTGTATTTGCCGCTTGCTTTTACGGCATTGAGGTATTCGCCCAGCTTTGCGTTCTTGATTTTATCGAACAAAATTCTTTGCAGAATATAGCAGTATAAGCCGTAGTATGTATTGCAACGGGCGTTTTCGATATATTCAGGCTCTGACATATAGTTTATCACTTTCAGGTGCATAATACCGTTGCGCATAAAGCTAAACATATTATCTTCAATATTGTCCCAGCCGTTTTTGTCTACTGATTCAAGATAGTCGCTGATATATTTGAAGAAGCGCTTTGTATAGTGCATAGCCTTCAAGTTTTTATCGTTTTGGCGCAGAGCCGCCTTGCGTTCTGCCCTGTGGGCGTCGTCTTTGGGAATAGTTGCAATTTTTGCGTATTGCTCGTTCCACTTTTCCATTATCTTTTTGTCCCTTACAACAAATCTTCTGGTCATATCAAGCACATGACTTTCTGTCTTGTAAGTTACTTCGCCCATATCGTTTTTCTTTACTCTTGCATACAGCAAAGGTTTGTTGTATTGGATATAGTAGTCGCGTTCTAACGTAGACCACGCAATGGAAAAGCGCGTATTTACCTTTACCATGCTCTTTGTTATAAGGTAGGCAAGCGTAAGGTACAGGCGAACTATGCCCTTCATCTTATCTTTATCGGGACCCGTTTTATAATCCTTTTCGCTTTTGCTGCGCATATCATCGAAGAACAGTCCCGCAGAAAAATTATACAACTCGTCTATAAGCCGTCTTTTCATTACCTCGACCTCCACGTCGTCGCTAGTTCCCATGACGGCGGCATAATATTTTTTTATCTGTTCGGGCTTAATACTAGTTAATGCTAACGACAGCAGATATTTATTGTGCATAAGCTTGCGGCACTTGGACGGAGAATTGTATTTAACCACATAAAAGAACCACTTGCTTTTAAGCACGTTATTGATTATAAAGTTGCGGAGCCTGTTGCGCCCGCCTGTTACGATAAAATCATTCCTGAACTCGTTATACTGCAATGTGGTCTGATATTTACCATGGGCGTCCGTTACAATTCGCCCGTCTTTAATGTGGTATTTAACTATATCCTTGCCGAGCAGGGCGAGTGCGTCTAAAAACAGCGCTTCGGGATAATTGCCTTCGCCGCGTTTAATTTTTTCTTTGCTCTTCTTATCGGAGTTTACACCCATAGAGGCAAGATTTTTTGCCACGCGGAGCTGCCTGGCTATCTCTCTGCTGTTTAAAAATAAATTATAGCCGTCGTCGCCGCCGAACTGAACCATATCGCCGAACGGCATTGCAGTTTCGATTAGGTCGGCTATATTATCGAACTTGTTTATCATCGAGCAGAAAAGCTCGTTTATCTCTTTGGCGTAGAGGAATTTGCCTATAAAATACAACAGTTTTACAAAGTAGTCGGTGTTTTCACCCGATATAACGCCCTTGCATTTTGATATATCAAATACAACTTTTTTGGTGAATTTGCCGCCACGAACTTCATCTTTAAGCAGTCCGACGGCTTTTATGAACTTGCCCCCCACTTCTTTTTCAAAAGCTTTTGCATACTTATTGTATATCAGAAGTTTGCCTTCCTCGTCAGCCTGGTTTGCCCTTAACTCATTGACCATGGCTTCACGCAGAGAATCGTTTTCGCAGAGCGACTTGTAAAGTATAAAATTTAATATGGTATACAACTTGTTTCTGTATGTATCGAACTCTTTATCGGCAACTTCTTTATGGTATTCAGCCGTAATACATTCGCGCAGCTGCGTCATTTTGACGCCGAGGTTTTTGCCGTCTTTAACAATATTAAGATTATAGTATACCTCTGCGAGCTCTTCCGCCGTGCATCCTTCGTATATTTTGCTCAACACAAACAAGTTATTACCCGAATTTGCGATAAATTCTTTGTTTATTTTGTTTATGGCTTTACTATAAGTATTATCAAGGAAATCGAGCAAATCTTGTTGCCCCAACCTCTTTATATCAAAGAGCGCGGAATCGGACATGCTGTGATTTTTTTCGTCAATCAGCCCGTGCATACATAGATTGTGGGCATAGGCGAGCATACGCAGTACGTTGAAATTATTTGAAAGTTTATCCGCCTCAGCTTTGGCGTCGTCGCTCTTTTTTAGCTTCTTGAAAATATCGCCGAAATAGACATTGTAAGTTTCGCAACGTTTAAGAAACTTTATTGCATTCTGAAACGCATATTCATTCTGCCGCCGTCTGTCGATATTGGCAAATGCGTATAATCTCTCTATAATATCATCGTCAGATTTTTCTGACGCAGTTACCTTACCCCTGTTCAAGTTGCATAAAATATAGATAATGTTGTTTATGTAGGTGGTAAGTATCTTTTTTATATCGAAGATATTATAGGCTATCTGTACATGCAGACTGTCTTCACTGTATTCGGTGCCAAAAACCTTCTTTTCGATAGACGATTTAAGGCCGACATAATCCATACCTATATTACCCGCCGCAGGGTTTGAAGAAGTCGACAGCTCCCCCTCCTTTTTAAGCGAAATTGTCGAAGCTGTTATATTTGTATTGAACATACGCGGGTTAGACAACCTTTCGCACTGCTCGTCTGCATATCCCGAAAAATCGGTAACCTTTTCGATATTGGAGCTCATGTAGCCATTTGCACCCACGCGGGAATCGGCAAAAGAAGTTACCACCACCTTGCCGCCGAACACAAGCGTAGACTTATGCCCCATAGCCTTTGCCTTGGTCTTTGTTGCGTGGCGCCTGGTCTTTCCAGACTTTTCTGTCGCTGCAACCACATCCACAGGCTTGTTTGAGGCTGAACTATCCGCTAATTCCTGCACAGTCAGTTCCGAAGCTTTGGGCACATACTTTTCAGCCAGCGCCTTATTCTTTTCCCTTCTCAACTGCTCGCGTTGCTGCGCCGTCAAATGTTTCTTTTGCATGACAAATACTCCTTAAAATTATATTGAAATAGTTTAAAAATGTTACTGAATCTACGGCTTGCGCTTTTATAAAGTATATAAATTCAGTTCCATATGACTACCTTAGTAATGATTAAGTATTGCATTTAAAACAACTTACGGCTGCCATTATAGCAACAAGTAGTTCGTACATTTAGTTAATGTTATAAATTTCATTCATTATATATCCTACCATACTGCCGCCAATATTGCAACAGTTTAAATCATTTTGGCGATGATATATCAAGGCAGTTTTCCGCTTGATTATAACGGGCAGAGAACAATGAACGGCGGACGGTAAAGAGTTAATCGGCGTGGCGGCTGTAAAACCTGCCGCCACGCCGCAACGATTTGCAGAAAAAAGCGAGTTTTTGGCAACTAAATGGGCGTGGTGCAAACCAAAGTTTGCACCACGCCGAGGAGGTTTTTACACATTACTCATTACACATTACTCATTAAGCGTTACTCATTACGCATTACGCATTGCGCATTAAGCATTATGCATTATGCGTTGTCGATTGAGGCGAGTTCTGACTGCAATTCGGTATCGCTTTCGATTTCTTCGCGCGTGCGCTTTATAATGCCTGCGTTTACGAACTCAATAGCCGCGCTCCCTGCAAGTGAGATTATACCCACCACATACAGCACGCCCGAAGCGACGCCGTAGTTGAGCGCGTTTACCGCCGTTTGGTTGCCCGATTCGAGGTCGGAGAACCACACATAGCCCATGAGGTCGGCGCGCTCGCTGATTACCGTATAGAAGCAGTAGCACAACATTGCCACCACTCCAAGGCGGACAACATCGAACACGATGCTGTAAATTTTGCCCTTGATAAAGAAGGACAGTACATATGCCGCAATCAATAGCCAAATGGCAACTTCTGACAGAGCCTCTACCGTAACGA
The DNA here is from genome assembly GCA_965120485.1 of uncultured Clostridia bacterium. Taxonomy (GTDB): domain Bacteria; phylum Bacillota; class Clostridia; order Christensenellales; family Borkfalkiaceae; genus Coproplasma. Next base: position 13,193 of record CBCPNG010000003.1, on the reverse strand, counting down.
GTTCGGTTATCGCGTAAGATGTTGTTTGGTGCGAACTTATTATGGCAAGGATTTCTGCGGCGCCGATTAATAATATAGGAAGGATTATAATCAGCGTAACCAACCTGCTGCGATTAAACTTGATATTAACCTTCTTCATTGCTTACCTCCCGCTTTTCTCTTCCAGCTATCGGACAGAGGCCCTACGTAGGAGAGCACAAACAGCGTACCGCCGCCTGCAATAAACACACCGCCCAATGCTTCAAGCGAGATATACGTTCCGCGCCACCAGTTAAGTACCCAAACAACTTTGGTGTCGCTCGTCATCCAGTTGGCAAGGTTACTGCGCGACCATGTGTACAGCGAATATTTAAGATTTTGCTTTATGGCTTTAAGAATTTCAGCGTCGTTTTGTATATCAGAGATTATCGAAGATATAGTCCTCCTTGTAGTGTCGGAAGAGCTTACAGTCCATATGGTTTTGCCGTTACTTGTGCTGAGGTCGTAGTTGGTGAGACCTGCAAGCATGGATTCTTCGTAAGGCATATATGTGGAGGCAACGGAGAGAAGGTCGCTTGTAGCGTAACCGTTGTAATCCCATTCGCCGCGCAAGATTCCCTGCATAAGTCCTGTGTGAGCCGCACTGTATGTTGCGCCTGCGCGGTTGTAAGCCGTCATTAAACCCAGTACGTATTCACTGCGGTTGCCGTCTTCATCGTAATAGCCTTCCAAAGCTATCTGGAAGCCGCGGAGCTCGGTTTCACGTGCCGTCTGTTCGGTCATAAATGTGCTTACGCCTATACGGTTTGTCTCTTGGTTGTTGAAGGCATAGTGCTTGATAGTAGTTATAAGCCCCTTTGAGATAGCCCCCTTGCCCACACTGAGAGCGGAATAGCCGCTTATAATGGGGTCCTCTGAGTAGTAGTCGCCGTTTCTGCCGTTGTAAGGAGTGCGGTGAATGTTTATGCTGGGCGCCCATACCATAGGGATATTTTCGAACAGGGCGTCGTTGCCCCAAAGTTCGCCCATCTCTTCAAGCAAATCTTTGTTCCACGTTGCCGCCATTACTGTGGGACTGCAAAACGTATTTGTATAGTAATTTGCGTTGGAGTCGCTCGACGATACATACCAGGGGGAGTTTGAATCTGACTGCTGTGAAAGCGTCTTTTGAATACCTACCGAGCCGTTTTCTACGTAAGAGTTAGACGAAAGGAAGTGTATTTCGTCAATTGCATAGAACGACCTGTTGCCCGTTGCCGTGTAGTTAACGGCACTTTCTAAGGTAATCTGATTTATAACATCATCCCACCTATCGTCGTCGAAATCTGCGCCGAACATATCGGGGAAGTTGTATTCGCCGTCCTGCCCGAATTCAGGCAATTCTTCCGTAGAGGTTTTTGTGTTGGTGTGGAAGTCGTTTTTAAGGTAACTTACCATGCCGCTTGTTATCGTGAGCGAGGTATACTCTGTTGGCCATGTGCCACTCCAGTCACTGCGCGAAAGGTAAGTTACTTTACCACTGTTGTAGTAGTTATAGTCGAGGTCTGAAAGCTGGTTGGAAACTGTTACGCCAGCCTTGGACGTGGAGAAAGTGTTTTCGTCCTCAGTCCACGAGAACTTATAAACCGTATCTGTATATTCACTTGCGCCAACGGTGTAGTCCATGCCATTTTCTTTGGTTCTGCCCTTGGCAGCAAGAATGTTGTTTACGGCGGCGTGGGCGCCCTCTTCCTCGGAGTTCCAGCCGAGTGCGAAGTAGTACTCGGTGCTTTTTTCCATAATATAGGAGCCCGTCTTCTTGCTGTCGTAGGAAGCGAGATACTGCATGTCAACTTCTACCTCTATTTCAACAGTTCCGTTCGCAGGAATTTCTTCTGTCTTTTCGTAGGCGAGGAGCTGTACGGAGGCCTTTTCTATACCGTTGCTCTTATCGTAGTCGGTATAAGGGCTCTGTCCGTATACCTGCACAACGCTTTTGCCTGCAACACTGCCTTTGTTGGTAACCTCTACTGTAATAGTAGCCGTCTTATGACCACTCCCCCACGTCACACTTTTAATTTTTTGCGAGAATGTAGTGTATGAAAGTCCGTAGCCAAAGGAATAGGTTACTTCCTGTGAATAGTTCCAAGTGCCGCTTGACGAAGTCTTGCTTGACGAGGCAAATACGCCTGCCGAGGAAGAGGCACTACCCTGCCCCAAAACACAGTCTTCGTACCTGGTTTCGTAGTACTTATAGCCCACATATATGCCCTCGGCATATACAACGTAGTTTTCGCCGTCGTCGTTATCGGTTACACCAGAAGACGAATAGTTGCTGTAAGAGTAGTCGCCGAAGTTTACCATTGCAGGGGACGAACCAGAGTTGGTTGCGTAGGTATCTACCAGTCTGCCCGAAGGGTTGGCGTCGCCCTTGATTATGTTAGCCACGCCTATAAAGCCGTAGTTGCCGGGGAAGCCTGCCTGCAAAATGGCGTCTACACTGTAATCTCCTGTGCTACTTTCAAGTGCGCCAAGCTCCATTGCACTTGTTGTTGTTAAAACAACTATAACCTTTTTGAACCTGCTTGATTCGCGCGCCCATTTGATAAGAGCAAGCTCGTTTGAGGTGAGTGCAAGATAGCTTGTGCCCTCTGAAGACGACGAATAATAAGAGTAGTCTGTGTTTTCAGAGGAGTCCCTGCCGATAACGATTATAGCCGCGTCGCTGTATTTGCCGATGGCGCTATCAAGCGAGGATACGCCTGCCGCAGATGCTACACTGGTTAAAGAGGGTTCTGACGAACCGCCGACAGAGGTATATGCTTTATATATTGTGCTGTTTACAGAAAAACCTGCGTCGGTGAGTGCTTCGTAAAAGCTGACATTTTGGCTCTCTGCTTCGGGCGAGCCTACCGACATGCCGTAGTTTGCGCCAGCTGCCGTGCTTGCATAGCCGAGCAAGGTAACATTCATTTCACTGCTTGAAAGGGGCAGGGCACTGTTTTTATTCTTAAGCAGCACCGTGCCCTCTTCCGCCATCTGTATGCCCAGCTGTTTATGCGCCTCGACCAATGCGGCGGTGTTTGCAGAGCCGTCGGCATTGAGGTATTCTTCGTCGGGCGTGTAAGTATCGTATGAGCCGCCGCCCGTTGTTTCAGTAGTTTTTGTGCCGAGGTAGTTGTTTACCTGGTCAGAGTTGGCCTCTAACATGGCACCTGCGGCAACGGACGCTGTAAGTATTGCAGAAAAAACTATCATTAGTATTCTGCCGCTTTTACGCACAAAAGAAGGGGTAAATAATTTTTTTATAGAAGGCAATATTTTTTTCATATTCTCCCTCCCTATTATGTCGACAAGCCGTCGTCGCTGAAAGTAAAGTCGCCCCAATCATACGAGCCGATTGTTACAGTCTGCTCAACATTGCCCTTGCCCGTATTGTGCAAATATGCGCCGTACCAAAGGTCTATTACAGTTATGGAAGCCCCCTGAATAAAGAAACCTGAGGGGGAATTGAGCTCGGTCGTCTTTTCCGTTACTGAGTAATCTACCAGTTCGCCGCTATTCTTTATTTTTTCCATTAACTCCGAGCCGAGCAACTGGTGACCCCTGTTGTGCAAGAACCCTGGATTGGTAGCCGTATAAGTTATACTTTCTACCATGCCGAGCGTAACGGTAGTGCCGCTATATGTGTAGCTACCATAAAAGGTGTATACGAACTCCGCCGTCCAGTCGTCTGTTTCTTTGTTTACGTCTATGACCAATTTTTTGGTGAGCTGATAAGTGCCGTCTGAATTGAGAACAAGAGTATTTGTTTGCTCGTTTTCGCAGTAGAAATCAAGCTGGTCTGTGATTTGAGTGCCTGTTTCGGCGCTGTCTATATCGGTGCTATACAAAAACTCTTCATCATACTTGCTCATAGTCATGGTGTGAGTGCCGATAACAGAAGTACCTTTTGAGCCGAACTCGCCGTATATAGCGGAAGCTATAAGACTGCACGCAGAAGTGCCTACGAGGAGTACGGATAACCCTGCGCATGAAGCTAAAATTGCGAGCTTTTTATGGGTCTTCATCTTATCCTCCTTTAAAAAAAGTTGTTGTTAAAGTAAGTTTTTGTTGCGCGCGTTAACGCCCTGCACAAGGGGTAAACCCTGATTTTTATGTACTCATATGGTATCATATGATTTTTTGCCGCCCACACGCTTACATATGGATTTTTGCCGCCCCACATGACCGCATATGAGTTATTATGTGCAGGTTGATGCGCACATTGCGCCGTCCTGCTAAAAGAACGCAGTAAATTACAGTCCGCGTCCATTTTTTCTATGATTATTATAACTTACCATAGATTGATTGTAAATTACGATATCAATGTAAAAATATTGCAATTTACACACAAAAAGTGATACTTTTGATATTTTCGGTGGTTTTAGCAATTAAAATATGCCGTTTTTTTGGTTTTAACCTGCGCGCGGCGGCTATGCCTGTATAGCCGCCGCCGCGCGGAAACTTGCCGCAAGCAGTTAAACAGCACCGACTTTAAAGCTGACCGAGCTTTATCCGCTTGCACAATACTTTGTAGCAGAATGTTGTCAATTTGCCGCGCATACGCCAACTTAACGAATTTAAAAAGGCTATTGTGGGCATGCGCCGTATTTTACGGCACAGCTTTTTATCGCTGGCGCGTAAATCTTGCCACATTTTGCGCAACCTTTGCCTGCGCAAAGGCTCGTTTCTTGCAGTGGTAAAAAAGTAGGTGTTGAGCAATATGATATGCAAGGCGTGGTACATAAGCCTGCGCTGTGGGCGGCTCATGGCGCGGAGGTCGGCATAGCTGTAAGCCGAAAGCATACAGCTCATACAGCGAACCTGGTCGGCATAGCGTTTTATCATGTTTTCCATAGTAACAGACTGGTCGCTTCTGCCTATGTAGTAGCGGTATAAATCTACGTTGATATAGTACAGCTTTTGCATGTACGCCAATGGGTAATAGGCATAGTAGTTATCTATGTAAAAGGTGTGTTCGGGCATTACAAGTCCGCTTTCGCGCAATTTTTTAGTGCGATAAGTGAGCGAGTGCATTAAAAGCATCTTCCACAGCCGAAGAGGTTTTATTTCTTCCCACCCGAAAAATTTGTTGCGCGGAAATTTTTTTACGTAGTCGCTTACATAGCGCGTGTCGTCGTTTACGTGCTCGTAGACGAAGTTAGTTATGTACATATCGGCGCCGTCGCAAAAACTTAAATGGTGCTTTATGGTGAAAAGGTACTTTTCGTAGGCGGATAAATCGAACCAGTCGTCGGAATCGACAACCTTTAAATATTCGCCCGTGGCGAGTTCTATCCCTGCGTTTACGCCCGAACCGTAGCCGCCGTTTGCCTTGTGCACGGCGCGGACTATGCTCGGATATTGCGCGGCATATTCGTCGGCTATCTCTCCCGTTCTGTCCGTACTGCCGTCGTTGACGATTATAATTTCTACGTCTTCACCGCCCGGCAGAAGGCTGTCTACGCACCTTTTAAGGTAGTCCTGCGAGTTATAGCTGGGTATTACGAACGTTATAATCTTCATATTGCCCCCATTTATGCCGCAATGCCTGCGGCGCTTTTGTAATTTTGCCGCAATGCTTCGGCGGTTTTGTATTGCCGAAACGCCTGCGGCAGTTTTATACATCAACGCCCTGCAAGGCGATTAGTACAGATACACGATACAGTCTGTCGCTGATTTAAGCGGCAGACTGCTCGTATAGGAGTAAATGCAATTTAAGTGTGCGCAAACATATTCGCCGCACATACCGCTGTACGATAGGGTGCGGCTGGCAGTTACTTCTGCCAGCTCTGCGTTTCAGAACGCACGTGCAGTTTGTATGCGGGGTCGGGTTTGGATACCTTTTTTATAACGCAGGAATCGCTCACCTGACCGCTGCGGGCAACCAGTTCGTTGCTTTCCTTTAAGGTTATTCTGAATATGAATACGTGGCCGCCCTTGACCTTTTTTACGGGCACTTTTTTGCCGTTGTGAATAAGCTCCACCGCCTTGCAGTTAGAGTAGACCTTGATTTCCGTCTTTCTGCCCGTGCGGTTGGCAAAGCGTTTGCCTGCGATATATACGAAGGGCTCTTTGCTCCAATATGCCTTGTATATATAAAAACTGTCCTTTTTCGTCTTTCTGTCGAACGTGACGAGCCCCTTGTGGTTCATGCCGGGCTCGCCGCCCTGGTTGCGCGCATCGGCGGCGAAGTCGAACATATTCCAGACGTATGTACCCCACAGATACGGGTGCCTTTTGAAGCACCGCAACATAAATTCGTGGTAACGCGTCTGGTAGTCCTCTGAATTGTCGCCGCGCCTGGGGTGTTTGGAGTGAAGGTTGGGCATGCACTCCGCGCCGTATTCGGTATAGGCGAGCGCCCTTTTGGGATAAAGCATGTGGAAAAACGATATCCACAAATCGTTGAGGAAGAAGCCAGGCACGTACCAGCCGAGGTAGAGATTCCACCCCACTATATCGGTTATATGCGCCGATTTATTGCCAAAACCGCACATTGCAAAGCAGGCGAGGGCGGTCAGGCGCGTGGGGTCGGCATCGTGCACGAGCTTATTGAGCTTTTTATGGAATGCGAGCATATCCTTTTTGTGCTTGTTGTGCATGGTAATTTCGTTGGAAAGTCCCCACATAACAATGCTCGCGTGGTTGTACTGCTGGTAAATGAGCTCCTTCATCTGGCTCTCTGCGTTGGCGTTTGCTTCGGGCATGTGGCGCGAAATATATGGAATTTCCGCCCAGACTACCAGCCCAGCCCTGTCGCAGAGGTCGTAGAAGTAATCGTCGTGCTGATAGTGCGCCAGCCTTACGGTGTTGGCGCCTACCTCTAATATAAGGGCGAGGTCCTCTTCGTGCATGGCGCGAGTGAGGGCGTTGCCTATGCCAGGTCTGTCCTGATGGCGCGAAACGCCGCGCAGGGGATAGCTTTTTCCGTTGAGGAAGAAGCCCTTTTTAGGGTCTATGTAAAAACTTCTGAATCCGAACTGCCTTTCAATGCTGTCAACCTCGCGGTTATTGGAGTCGAAAAGTTTTGCCTCGGCGGAATACAGGTAGGGGTTTTTCAGACCGTTCCACAATCTTGCCCCCTCTATTTCAACCTCTTCGCCGTTGCCGCAACAGGCAACCGTTTTGCCGCTTGCGTCCTTTATTGTTATTTCTACCCTGCCTTCGCCCGTTACGTACGCGTCGGTCTTAACCGTGCACTTGCCGTCCTTTACGACGGGCGTTATGGCTATGCCCGGCGAGCCGTAAAAGTCGAGGTCGAAATGGTTTTTATTTACCACGATAAGGTTTACGTCGCGGTATATGCCGCCGTAAAAGGTGAAGTCGGCGGTCTGGGGATATACCCTCTCGTTTTTGGAATTATCCACGTATACTACGAGGTAGTTCTTCTCCTTCAACAGGTCGGTTACGTCGGCGCGGAAAGTGGAATAACCGCCGTCGTGCGAGCAAACCTCGCTGCCGTTGAGGCAGACCTTTGCCGAGGAGTTGACGCCCTTGAATTCTATGTACAGTCGCTCCTGCGCGGAGAGCACGGGGGCAACGAATGTTTTTGCAAACGTGCATACTCCCCTGAAATAGTCGCCGCCGCCGTCCTGACCGTCTTTACCGTTCCATGTATAGGGGACGTTTACGGCTATGCCTTCGGCGCCCTCCACGTCGTTTAAAGCCACTTGGGCTTTTATAAACTTCCAACCTTCATTTAAGTTTATTATCTTTCTCATACATTCACACTATGCGATTTTTTAACACAATCTGCAAGATTATATCATACCTACAATCTATGATAGAGCAGGGTTGGGCAAATTGCAATAGCAATTTTCGCTTAAAAATATTGCGTTTTTTACTTGAAGTTTGCAAATCTGCCCACGAAGCCGCACATTTACCTGCCATAGCAAAAAAAGGTCACGGCAATATTCTTTCGTGACCTTTTTTATTTAGACTTAAACCGATTACTCCTCTTCGTCGCCCTCTTTTAAGGGCTGGACTATCTCCCCCGTATCTAAAAGTTCGCCGTATTTTCCGAACAGCTTGCGGTAGGCGCGGAAGAAAGTGGAATAGTTCATAAACCCTGCCTTTTCGGCGGCGGCGCCCTTCTTCATGCCGCCCTGAATAAGCATATTGGCGTATACAATCTTTTTCAGTCGGACATACATCATTATAGAGATTCTCATATTTTTATTAAATTCGTTGCTGATATATGACTCTGAATACATGAGGTCGTTTGAAAGGCTTTTGAGCGTTATCGGCTCGGAGATATGTTCGGCTATGTAATCTATAATTTTATCTATGAGCGAATTTTTCTCTTCCTTTGCAACCGCCGCCGACTTGTTCATCCAGATGAGCAGTTCGGGTATTTTACTTAAAAATATCTGGTGCACATCTTTTTCAGAAAGATTGTCGTGGTAAAAGTCGAGCGAGGTAAAAATCTGCTTACATTCAGGGGAACTTAAAAAAAACGGCTCGCAAAAATGCAGGGAAGATTTAAGATGCTCGGGAACCAGGATTTCGGGGAATTTGAGCACATACCTCTCGTATGGCACGTCGTTCAGGTTTACGGCGGCATAGTGATATTTGCCGGGAGCAATAAACACTAAATCGCCAGGCTGCAACACGCGCGATTTGGAGTCGACTGTATATGTAACATCGCCGCCCACAAAGTACAGCACCTCTATAAAAGGATGCAGATGCTTGAAGTACTCTTCCTGCGGGTTCTCCGGCGAATCAATTTTATGGGAGAAGTCTATCGCTCCCTTCACAAACTTAAACATCACTTATATCAAACCATACAATTAGCACAATGTCAAGCCCTTTTTTAATATTTCCTGTTAACTTTTTACAATATTTTTTTTGCAATAACAAAAATTCAAGAAAAAATGCAATATATTTATAGCGATAATGTAATTGAAAAACAACTTCATTTAAAGTATTATTATAAAAGTATTATATATTAGTATATAGTGCGTTGCACCGACTTACGGCAATGCGCAAATTTAAAAGGAGTACTGCATGGCAACTTCAAAAACAAAAAAGAGCCTGTTTGAGAAGCCCCTTTTATCTACCAAGATAAAATCGGTCAACGTAAAGGCCCCGGAGGCGCTGATAGGCTACCTCATCGGACCGTTCGGCGCACTGCTCGCCAGCGGCATTTTCACCAACTATCTGAACAGATATTGGACGGAAGTACTTTTTGCAAACTACAAAGACGCAAACGGCGTAATGGCGTCAAACATTACCACATTCCTTACCCTTTTGCCGCTGCTGTCGGCAATACTGATAGTTGCGGGCAACCTGTTAGTGGGGCAGCTGATAGAGCATACTAAAACGCGCGCAGGCAAGGCGCGCCCGTGGCTGTTGCTCTCTTCACTGTTGCTTGCCATTGGCTGTATAGTCATGTTCGTGGCGCCGATGGGCAACGGAACTGACACCCCCGTGCTTACCATGGTGTTTACCGCCGTTGCATATAACATATATTACGCCGTGGCATACCCCATGTACAACACGGCAAACAGCGTGCTGGTGCCCGTTTCTACACGCAACAGCTCGCAGAGAGGTCTTTTAGCCTCGCTGACCAACTTCGCGACCATAGGCGTGATAGGCGCAGGTGGCATGGTATTCCCGTTTATTGTGAGCTACGTCATCGGATACGAATCGACGGGCTGGACGCTTACATTTATATTGGTAGGCGTGGTATCCTGCCTGTTTGCCGTACTGCAATACTACTTTACGCGCGAAAGAGTTACAGAAGAGAGCTTCCACCTGACAACCGAAAAGACCAAAAAAGAGTCTGTATCAATCGGAAAACAGTTTAAAACGGTAGGCACTGATTTATTCTGGTGGATAATTATCATAGGTTACCTTTTATTCCAGTTTTCAGGCACGCTTAAAAACGTTTCCATAACGTATTTTTCAAGCAACCAGTTCTCTGACTTTATAGACGGCGACACCGCTACGTCAATTATAAACATACTCGGAGCGGTGCCCATGGCGGTTGCCATGGCGTTCATATGGCCCCTTTCGCGCAAGTTCGGAAAGCGGCTCGTAGTTATGGTAGGTCTGGTGATAGGCGCGCTCGGCGGACTGCTTGCAGGCATATGGTCAACCAATTTCTACATCGTATGCGTAGGCGTTGCCATAAAGAGCCTTGGCATGGCGCCCATGAGCTATATGATACTTGCAATGATTTCCGACGTTTTAGACCACCTCGAAGCCAAACACGGATTCCGTTGCGACGGCCTTACAATGAGCTTATACAGCGCGATACATGCCGCCGCCACTCCACTCTCGCAGGGCATTTTCAACGCCATAACGGCCAGCGGCTCAAACTCCACAATGGTTACGGTATGCTACATATGGTTCGACTTCGCCGTATATCTGGTTTGCGCGGCAATGCTTATATTCTTCATGGTTGAAAAGTACCTGCCCGAAGACAGGCAAAAGATTCTCGAACGGCAAAAGGCAGAGGCGATAGCCGCGGGCATTGAATGGATAGAGCCCGAAGAGAGACTGCGCATAGAGGAAGCCGAAGCGGCAAGGCTTTCGGAAGAAGCGAGAGTTGCCGAGCTAAAAGCACGGTGCGAAAAGAAGGGTCTTTCGTTCGACGAAGAAGAGGCAAAATATCAGGAAAAACTGCGGATAAAACAGGAAAAGAAGGCACTGAAAAAAGCCAATAAACAGAAATAATATTTTTAAGGAGAATACAGAGATGAAAATGACATTCCGCTGGTATGGCGAAAACGACAGCATACCTTTGGAATACATCAGGCAGATACCTAATATGTCTGGTGTGGTGACCGCAGTTTACGACGTCCCCGTAGGCGAAGTATGGCACAAGGAAAGAATTGCGAGGCTTAAAAAACTGTGCGACGAAAACGGACTTGAAATGGAAGTTATAGAGTCCGTTCCCGTACACGAAGATATAAAGCTCGGCAAACCCACGCGCGATAAATTCATAGCCAACTATGTGCAGAATATCCGCAATTTAGGCGAATTTGGCATCAAGTGCATATGCTATAACTTCATGCCCGTATTCGACTGGCTGCGCACCGAATTAAAGCACAAAAACCCAGACGGCAGTACCTGCCTTACTTACTGCCACGACCAGCTTTTAAAACTTGACCCGCACAACCTCCGCCTCCCCGGCTGGGATGAGAGCTATTCCCCCGAACAGTTGAGCGGACTGATAGACGAATACTCGAACATATCACACGAAAAGCTCTTTGAAAACCTCGTATACTTCTTAAAAGCAATCATGCCTGCGTGCGACGAAACGGGCATAGACATGGCGATACACCCCGACGACCCCCCTTGGGATATGTTCGGACTGCCCCGTATAATAACGGGCGCCGACAGCTACGACAAGCTGATTGCCGCTGTACCCAACAAGCATAACGGCTTCACCTTCTGCACGGGCAGTCTTGGCGCAGGCAGAAACAACGACCTTGTGGCAATGGCAAAGAAATACGCCGACAGAATTCATTTTGCGCACATAAGGCAGCTGAAATACAACGGCAAAACGGACTTTGCCGAAGCAGGGCACCTTACCTCGGCTGGCGACATTGATATAAGCGGTGTGGTAAAGGCTCTAATCGAAGGCGGATTCAAAGGTTATGTCCGCCCCGACCACGGCAGAAACATCTGGGGCGAGGACGGCAAGCCCGGCTACGGCCTCTACGACAGGGCGCTCGGCGCGACATACCTCAACGGCTTATTTGAAGCGACAGAAAAATATGCAATTAAGGAGAAAGTAAAAAAATGAAGACGGAGCTACCTTTTAACGTTGATTTAAAAGACAAAGTTGTAGTAATTACAGGCGCAGGCGGAGTTTTATGCTCGGTGATTGCAGAAGCGATAGCCGCGGCAGGCGCAAAAGTGGCGCTTTTGGACAGAACGCTTGAAAAGGCACAGGAATATGCTAAAAAAATAGTTAAGGCTAGCGGCATTGCCAAGGGTTACTATGCCGACGTACTCGATAAAAAGGTTTTGGAAGAGTGCAAAGAGCAGGTCAACAATGATTTAGGCTCTTGCGACATACTCATAAACGGCGCAGGCGGAAATAACCCCAAGGCGCAAACCGACAAGTCCTATTTTGAACTCGGCGACGAAAGCAGGAACGACGTTAAAACTTTCTTCGACCTCACCGACGAAGGCGTACAGTTTGTATTCAACCTCAACTACCTTGGAACGCTGCTGCCCACACAGGTATTTGCGCGCGATATGGTAGGCAAAAAGGGCTGCAATATATTGAATATATCCTCTATGAACGCATTCACGCCGCTGACAAAAATTCCTGCATATTCGGGAGCAAAGGCGGCAGTATCCAACTTCACGCAGTGGCTTGCCGTACACTTCTCTAAAATAGGCGTCCGCGTAAACGCAATAGCGCCGGGATTCTTATCTACGGAGCAGAACAAATCGCTTCTGTGGAACGAAGATGGCACCCCCACCCTCCGCACGAGCATGATAATTGCAGGAACGCCTATGGGCAGGTTCGGAGAGCCCGAAGAGCTTATTGGCTCTACCCTATTTTTAATCAGCGAAAAAGCCGCAGGATTTATAACGGGCGTAGTTCTTCCGATAGACGGCGGCTTTTCGGCATACAGCGGAGTGTAATTATAACGGATATAATTAAATGAATTGCAAAACCAAGCGCAACAGTTTGAAATAAAAGTGTAAAATTAATCAACAGGTTAATTGAAACCTGAAACTTATTTAGGTCTGGCGTTAATAAACGCCAGACTTTTTTTTAAAAAAACTACCGCCGCGCGACATAAGTCGCGCAGCGGTAGTTTGTAGAATTAAGCTATCATTTAACCCAAATCAACTTTGCAGCACGGCGTAATAAGAAGATTTTCATCCTGATACGTATCACAATAAAAACTATCTAATACTTCGCCGCTGAATCTGTCTATTATTACAAAATTGAGTCCGCGCCTGTTGGTGCAATACTCGTACTCATTTACTTTAATACTGCTGTAATTTTCTGAATAATTGCTCTTTACTTCGCACCTGAAACCTTCACAACAGTAATTGAATGACGCCATACCTTCTTTATTGCATGATTCAAACCGTATATTGTTAGGCTTATCTATCAACGCTATATATGAGCTGAATTATACTATCAAGTGCAACAGAAGAGAAAAAAAGTAGTTCATATAAATCGGCTGTGTTAGAATATAAGAGCAAACAAAAAC
>CBCPNG010000002.1:0-10039 GCA_965120485.1 uncultured Clostridia bacterium | reverse complement strand
GCGCGCGGCGATATGCCGCGCGCCCCCGATTAGCCATTGTTCGCTCTTATATTATCGAACAAATGTTTATATTTTGTGCCAAAATCTTACCACTTAATTGATACGTATTTTGTAAATGTCACATCTTTCCCTTAAAAAAATGGTCGTTTTACGCTGAAAACGACCATTTTAAATTTAAATCTGACCACTTGGTTATCTCACGAGAGATTGTTTCATCGTCTTTACAAACTCGCCTATGCGGGCGGGGGCGCCAGCGCCGTGCTCTTCGAGCAGTTTTACTATTGCCGAACCCACAATAACTCCGTCTGCAAGGGCAGACATTTTAGCCGCCTGCGCTGGGGTGGATATACCGAAGCCTATGGCGCACGGTACTTTGGTATTTGCCTTTGCCGTACTTATTATAGCGGCGAGGTCGGTTTCTATTTTCGTGCGCGCGCCCGTTACGCCAAGGCTGGAAACTATGTATAAAAACCCCTCTGCCTCCTTTGCTATCATGGCTATGCGGTTTTGCGAAGTGGGCGCAATCATTGAAATAAAGTCTATGCCGTATTTGCGGCACATGGGCGCAAACTCTTCGCGCTCTTCAAACGGAACATCAGGCAAAATTATGCCGTCTATGCCCACCTTTCGGCATGCCGACATAAAGCGCTCTGCCCCGTAGGAAAACACCACGTTTGCGTACGTCATGAACACGAGTGGAATTTTTACGTCGCGGCGCAGCCTCTTTACCAAAGCAAAAACTTTGTCAGTGGTAATACCGCCGCGCAAGGCACGCAGGTTTGCGCCCTGTATCACAGCCCCCTCTGCCGTGGGGTCGGAAAAGGGTATGCCCAGCTCTATCAGGTCGGCACCGTTTTCAACCGCCGCGCGCACTGCGGCTTCGGTCGTTTCTTCGTCGGGGTCGCCGCAGGTGATAAAGGCAATGAACGCCTTTCCGTCTTTGAACGCCTTTGATATATTACTCATAGATGTTCTCTCCTCTGTATCTGGCGATTGCCGCACAGTCTTTATCCCCCCTGCCCGATATGGTGATTACAATAATTTTGCCCTTCATCTGCGGCGCTATTTTCACCGCGTGGGCGACAGCGTGGGCGCTCTCTATGGCTGGAATTATACCCTCTGTCTTTGCAAGATATTCAAACGCCTGCACCGCCTCTTCGTCGGTTATGGCAACGTATTCCGCCCTGCCCATATCGTGCAGGTATGCGTGTTCTGGACCTACGCCAGGGTAGTCGAGCCCTGCGGAAATGGAGTATACGGGAGCAATCTGCCCGTAGTCGTCCTGACAGAAATAGGACTTCATGCCGTGGAAGATGCCTACCCTGCCAGTGTTTAGTGTGGCGGCAGTTTCGTAGGTATCTATTCCACGCCCCGCCGCCTCGCACCCGATGAGCCTCACACCCTTATCGCCTATAAAGTGATAGAAACTGCCTATGGCGTTTGAGCCGCCGCCCACGCAGGCAATTACCGCATCGGGGAGCCGCCCCTCTTTTTCCATGAGCTGTTGCTTTATTTCCTTGGAGATTACAGCCTGAAAGTCGCGCACTATGGTGGGGAACGGGTGCGGTCCCATTACCGAACCGAGGCAGTAGTGGGTATCCTCTATGCGAGAAGTCCACTCGCGCATTGCCTCGGATACCGCGTCCTTCAATGTGGCTGTACCCGTCTTTACGGGAACGACTTCCGCCCCGAGAAGGCGCATACGGTAGACGTTGAGCGCCTGACGGACGGTATCTTCCTCGCCCATAAACACAACGCACCGCATACCCATGAGCGCGGCCGCAGTTGCCGTTGCCACGCCGTGCTGCCCCGCACCCGTTTCAGCAATGAGGCGCTTTTTGCCCATCTTTTTAGCGAGCAACGCCTGACCGAGAACATTATTTATTTTGTGCGCGCCCGTGTGGTTAAGGTCTTCCCTCTTCAAATAAATTTTTGCCCCACCGAGGTTTACCGTCATCATTTGCGCATAGTACAGTCTGGACGGTCTGCCCGCATAATCATTGAACAGGCGAGAAAGTTCGGCATTGAACTGCATGTCGTCTTTATAGTGATTGTACGCTTCTTCAAGTTCGTTGACGGCGTTCATAAGCGTTTCGGGAATATACCTGCCGCCATAGCCGCCGAAGCGACCGTTTGAATCTGTCATAATAAGTTCTCCTGCCTCACGGCGGCAATGAACGCCGCCATCTTTGTTTTATCTTTGAATCCGTCCGTCTCCACGCCTGAACTGACGTCGACGGCGAACGGGCGGAACGCGCGGACAGCCGCGGGCACGTTGGCTAAGGTGAGCCCGCCCGCAAGGAAGTACTGCCGCCCAATATCGCGTAGCAGTGACCAATCGAACACTTTGCCGCCGCCCGCGCCCGAGTCGAGCAGAACATAGTCCGCCGCGCTCTGCCGCGCCATTGCAACATCCTCCGCACAGCCTACGCGGAACGCCTTTATTACGGGTTTACCCGTAAGGACTTTAAGTCCGAGCACAAACTTCTCGTCCTCGCCCCCGTGCAACTGGGCGATATCTATAATACCGTCGTTCATAAGTTTTGCAATCGAATTAATATCTTCATTTACAAACACACCCACGGCGGAAATTACTGGGGAAAGTTGCGCCTTTAACTTTTCCGCGGCGGCAGGCGAGATATAACGTCTGCTCTGTGGGGCGAACACAAACCCTGCGTAGTCGGGCAGTAACCCGTTGACGGCATCTATGTCGCAACTACGGGTCAAACCGCATATTTTTATCTTTGTCAAAGCGCACCTCGCAACTCTTTCAGCTTGGCGCGCCTGTCGGGCGCACGCATCAAAACTTCGCCTATAAGCACGGCGTCGGCGGAAATTTCGCGCAGGGCTACAACATCCTGCGCACTGCTGACTCCGCTTTCAGATATAAACAGAACTTCGCTCGGAATTAAACTGCGCAGTCTGCGACTGTTTTCCGCGTCTACGGTAAAGTCACCTAAATTGCGGTTGTTTACGCCTATTATCCGCGCCCCCATCGAAAGCGCGGTTTCGACCTCACCGCTGTTGTGCGCCTCTGCCACCGCCGAAATACCAAGACTGTCGCATATACCCATATATTCTTTCAACTGACTTTCGTCGAGCAACGAGCAAATAAGCAACACCGCCCCCGCGCCCAGCACTTTTGCCTCGTAAATCATATATTCGTCTACTGTAAAGTCCTTACGCAAACAAGGCAGAGAAACGGAGGCCGCTATCTCTTCTAGATATTTATCGCTGCCGAGAAACCATTTGGGTTCGGTGAGCACGGAGATGCAATCAGCACCTGCCGCCTCATAGTCCCTTGCGATTTGCAGATAGGGAAAATCGGCAGAGATGAGCCCTTTGGACGGAGAGGCGCGCTTACATTCACAGATAAAGGACAGCCCCTCACCTTTAAGCGCGTTTTCAAATGCAAAATCACCCATGGGCAAGCCCTCTGCCATTCGCCTCATTTCGGCGGCAGACAGCTCTTTTTGGGCAAGGGCTACTCGTTCGCGAGCGTGGTCTGCAAGTTTTTCAAGAATTTTCATCTACCAGCCTCCGCCGCATTGCTCATAGTTATAAACTTTTGAAGCGATTCAAGTGCCTTGCCCGAATCTATAATTTCCGCGGCGAGTTGTACGCCGCCGCGCAATGTGTTTGCCCTTCCGCCTATATACAGCGCCGCGCCAGCATTGAGCAGTACTGCGTTTCGCTTTGCCCCCTTCTCTCCGCCGAGTACCCTGCGAGTGATTGCCGCGTTTTCGGCGGGGGTGCCGCCGCGCAACTCTTCCCGAGAACAACTTTTAAGCCCGAAGTCCTCGGGGCGGATTACATACCTCTTTGTCCAGCCGTCCTTTATTTCGCAGACAGTTGTAGGAGCGCAGGCGGAAATTTCGTCTAGTCTGTCATTCCCATAGACCACCATACCTCGTTTTACACCCAGTTCGGCGAGCACATGCGCAAGGGGTTCTACGAGGTATTCGTCGTATACACCGAGCAACTGCATGGTAGGGCTTGCAGGATTGGTGAGCGGACCGAGAATGTTGAACACCGTGCGAAAACCGAGCTCTTTGCGTATTGCGCCCACATATTTCATGGATGCGTGATATTCCTGCGCAAAAAAGAAGCACATACCCACCTCGCGCAAAAGCTGAACGCACTTTTCGGGGCTCTGCCTTATGTTAACGCCGAGCGCTTCGAGGCAATCCGCCGTTCCGCACTGCGACGAAGCCGCCCTGTTACCATGCTTTGCCACCTTTACGCCGCCCGCGGCGGCGACAAGAGCCGACGTGGTGGAGATATTGAAGCTGTGCGCATTGTCCCCGCCCGTGCCCACGATTTCCATTACCTCCATTCCCGTTTCAACCTTTTTTGCATGAGCGCGCATGGCGGCGGCACAGCCCGCGATTTCGTCCTTTGTTTCTGCCCGTGCGCTCTTTGTGGAAAGGGCGGCAAGGAAGGCGGCATTCTGCGTGGCTGTGGTCTTACCGCTCATTATCTCGTTCATTACGGCATACGCCTCGTCATAGGTGAGGTCGTCTTTATTTACAATCTTTATAATGGCTTCCCTTATCATCACCTCAAATCTCCTTTATAAAATTTGAAAGCATCTGCTCTCCGCACGGCGTGAGTATAGATTCGGGATGGAACTGCACGCCGTAGATTGGATATTTTTTGTGTTGAACTGCCATAACTTCGCCGTCGTCAGCAACCGCCGTGACCTTTAAACATTCCGGAATGGTACCTACCGCCGCGGCGAGAGAGTGGTATCTGCCGACTGGCGACCTTTCGGGACAGCCGTAAAACAGGGGACAATCGCCGCTGAATGAAACGGTAGACTGCTTGCCGTGCATAAGCTCCTTTGCATAGGTTACAGTGGCGCCGTATGCCGCGCAGATTGCCTGGTGTCCAAGGCATACGCCGAGCACGGGAATTTGCCTTCCTAAAATTTTGGCAACCTCTACGCTTACGCCCGCTTTATCAGGTCTGCCAGGACCTGGAGAGATGACTATGCGGGAAGGATTGAGCGCAGCTATTTGCTTTACAGTCAGCTCATCGTTGCGTATAACCTTTATATTCGGCTCTATACCACCAATAAGTTGGTACAGATTGTACGAAAAACTGTCGTAATTATCTATAAGCAAAATCATAATTCTCCTCCCTGTGCGAGTTCGAGCGCCCTCAGCGACGCCCTCGCCTTGTTCAGACATTCCTCATACTCCTTTTCAGGGTCGGAGTCGGCAACTATACCCGCGCCGCTGCGCACAAACACTTTGCCGTTCTTTTTATATACGATACGTATTGCTATGCAGGTATCCATATTGCCTGTGAAATCTATGTAGCCTATCGCTCCGCCGTATATGCCGCGCCTATTATTTTCCAGTTCTGCGATAAGCTGACAGGCGCGTATCTTGGGCGCGCCCGAAAGCGTCCCCGCCGGCAACACCGCCTCTATCGCGGACAACGCGTCGAAACCTTCGGCAATCTCTCCGCGGACGGTAGAGCCGATATGCATGACATGGGAAAAACGCTCTATGGAGTGCAGTTTTTCCACCTGAACCGAGCCAAATTTGCTTATTTTACCGAGGTCGTTCCTGCCCAAATCCACAAGCATGTCGTGTTCGGCAAGCTCCTTTTTATCGGCAAGCAGCTCCTCTTCCAGCGCCCTATCCTCAACGTCCGTCCTGCCGCGCGGTCTTGTGCCTGCGAGCGGGAAGGTGTGCAACACGCCGTCTTCGAGCTTTACCAGCGTTTCGGGGGAAGCACCTGCCACCTCTACGTCAGTACCCGAAAAATAGAACATATACGGCGACGGATTGAGCGTACGCAGTATGCGGTATGTGTTCAGCAGGCTACCCTCGAACGGCGCGCTCAGGCGATTAGAGAGCACTATCTGAAAAATATCCCCCTCACGTATATGTTGCTTTGCCCTCTCCACCATGGCACAGTAACGCGCCCTATCGAAGAGCGGTTCCACTTTCCCCAGCAATCTGCCGTCGGGTTCGCGCAATTTTTCTCCATGGCGCAAAAGGTCTACAAGCCGACCAAGTTCCAGCACTGCCCTGTTGTACCCGACAGCGCCATCCGACAGCCGCATATTTACAATGAGCACAATCTTCTGCTTTAAATGGTCGAAGGCTATGACCTTATTAAATAGCATCAGGTCAACGTCCTTAAAATTTTCGGTATCCTCCGCGTCACATCTCACCGCAGGTTCGCTGTAACCGAGGTAATCGTATGAAAAATACCCAACAAGCCCCCCCGTAAATGCGGGAAGATATTCAAAGCGCGGACTTTTATATTCCGAGAGAATCTTCCGAAGATACCCCGACGGGTCGTCTGTTTCCACCTTTTTGTCGCCCATCTGCAACTGCCCTTTTGTGCAGGTTATCTGCAATTCAGGGTCAAACCCAAGGAAGGTATACCGCCCCCACTTTTCGCCAGTCTGCGCCGATTCGAGCATAAAGCAATGAGCTGACACATTTTTTAATATCCGCATTGCCTCGATTGGCGTGATAAAGTCAGATAAGATTTCGCAGCTGACCGGAAGGATGTCGTATTTCCCCGCCGAGGCAATCACTTTTGCCTCCTTTGAAGAGGGTAAAATTTTCATAAAGCGGACCTCCTTTAATAAAATACTTCTCGAACAATCTGTCAAAGTACAAAAAATACTAAACTACACCCATCTTACCATAAATGACCGCGCTTGTCTACGGGATTATTACCTTCAAGAAAAAGTTACAGTATAATAGCAAAGTTATTGAGAATAAACAATACAGGCAAAACCTGCGCAAATGCTAATTTTGCAACACAGTACCGTTCAAACAAAATAATAAGTAAAGGGCTGGCAATATATGCCCACCCTGAACTTATATTAAGAATTCCGACCAACGCCGTCGCTATTTAAGCGAGCTTATCATAGACTTTCTGGTGCTCCTGCCCGCACTGTTTAACCATCAGGTCAACCATACTGCAAGCAGTGGCAAAGATGCTTTTGTCCGTTATGCGTATTTCGGTTTCCTTTTCCTTAATACCGCTGGTCGTCTCTACCTGGTGCTTAAAGTCGCGTATAAGGTCGTTTTCTACCTTAAACGAAGCAATCGTAACACCGCGACGAATTTTCAGCTTCAAAATCGGCTTGTTGTGTATAAACACAGTCTGTGAAACCAAGCTTTCGCTTAACTTTGCACCATCTTTACCCAAGGCGTAGTTGCGGATACCGTCGAAATACTTCTTCTGTTCCTTGCTGAGCGCCTTGTACGCCTCTTTAAAAGTCATTTTATACGCGTTAAATCCAACATTGAATCCGCTGCACCCGTCAGCTGCTTCTACCTCAGGTTCCTGCACCTGCTCGGCAGAGGTTTCGGCAGGGGTTGCGGCTGTTTCCGCCGCAACCTTTTTTGCCGGTTTGAATAAAAACTTCACTGCAGGAATAGCACCTGCTATTAATACATCACATCCTGCTATTACTAATGTCGCTATCAAAAATGCACTCATTTTTCTACCTCCTCTTTTCTTTTACGAATAACTATAATGAGACCTGCAACAAGAGCCACAAAACCTACGCATACGATTACAAAACCAGCAATCTCACCAGCAGAAACACCAGAATCCGAAACACGCTCTGAAACCGAAACAGTA
The DNA here is from genome assembly GCA_965120485.1 of uncultured Clostridia bacterium. Classification (GTDB taxonomy): domain Bacteria; phylum Bacillota; class Clostridia; order Christensenellales; family Borkfalkiaceae; genus Coproplasma. The sequence goes on along the minus strand of CBCPNG010000002.1, from coordinate 2,416 downwards.
ATAGTAGTAGTAACAGATTCGTAGTTGTCGCCTGCGGAATAGGTTACATCAACCTCATACTCTCCGACTTCGGTAAACGTAGTTGAACCGCTCCAGCTCCAACCCTCGGGGAGTTCGATATCTTCAAGGGTATCACCCACATTTGCCGTTATATCGGTGATAGCTTCTACCGTAAGAGTTGCCTTTTTAATCGTAAGTGTAGCGGTAAGGTCGCTTATAGCGTAGTTATCGCTTGCAAACACAGCCGTAACCGTGTAGGTGCCCGCATTGGTAGGAGCCTTGGTTGATGAGTATGTAGTGCCGTTTATGCCCTCATAGTAATAAGTAACAGTTATACCTTCGGGCAGCTCGCCGCTGATTGCAAGCGAGTGTGCCGAACCGTCGTATGTAACGGTGTCACCAGAAAGCGATACGCCACTCAAAGTGTAGTCAGCTTTAGCAATCGTGAGGATAGCGATAAGGTCGCTTATAGCGTAATTATCGCTAGCAAACACAGCCGTAACCATGTATGTGCCCGCATTTGTAGGAGCCTCGGTTGATGAATATATAGTGCCGTCTATACCCACATAGTAATAAGCAACATTCACTCCCGAGGGCAGACTGCCATCGATTGTAAGAGGGTGTACCAAACCGTCGTATGTAACGGCGTAGTCAGAAAGCGATACGCCACTCAAAGTATATTCCGCCTTAGCAATCTCATACGTAACATAAACAGTACCGGTATAGTTACCCATGCCTGTAAAGGTAATGGTAACCGTGCCCGCGTTAATAGCGTCGCTGTATTCTACAGTATAGTCGCTGCCATAGGTAAGCCCTTCTACATTGCAGATATATGTCGCTTTCTGCTCTTGTCCGTTATAAGTATAGTCGCCAGCTGTTACACAGAACATACTCTCCGTAAGCGACTTGGGCGTAATTGTTATAGTGAACTCAACCGTGCTCGCACAAATTGTACCGTCTTCAGATACGGAAATTATGTCCGCAGTTACTTCGTAGCTGCCCACGCTGTAAGGGAGTGTTAAGCAGTTGCTATATTCACACCATGTATAGATTATGTACACAGTACCGCAAGCATTGCCCACTTCAACAACATAATCATCTCCGTAAGATACCGTAATATCTTCAACCTTGTAATTACCGTCGGCATACACAGCATAAGGGTAATCTTCGGTAGACCTCTTGCTGCGCTCGGAACTATATGCCGAGGCAAAAACAGTAAGATTAACACCGGCATAGCCCTCTTCTATGTATTCTTCGATAGAGCTATAAGCATCCTCACTAAAATATCCGCCCTGTATGGTGGATACTGTGCCACTGCTTTTATATACCTTATCATTAAGATAGCCGCCAGTCATTGTAAACGTACCACTGTCCCCATATACACCGTTGCCGTTATAAGTTGCCGTGTTATCAGAAATAGTGCCGTTTTCCATAGAGAATGTGCCACTCACGTACACACCGCCACCATTGATGTTTGACGTGTTACCGGTAATTTCACCGCCAGTCATGGTAAACTTAGAGCCATTGTTACCAACATGCACACCGCCGCCCTCGCTGCTTGCCGTGTTACTGGAAATTTTACCGTCAGACATGGTGAACGTGCCTTGATTCATATACACACCGCCGCCGTAGGCGCTTGCCGTGTTCTCGGAAATAGTACCTCCTTCCATGTTAAATGTACCGTATACGAGTACACCGCCGCCCTTGCTGTTTGCCGTGTTACTGGAAATAGTGCCACCATTCATGGTGAACTTGCCGTTGCTGCTGCCGTTCCTATCCACATATACACCGCCGCCATTGCTTGCCGTGTTCTGCAAAATAGTACCGTCAGTCATGTTAAATGTGCCGTTGCTGTCCACATGTATACCGCCGCCGCTTGTTGCCGAGTTTTTGGTAATAGTGCCGTTAGACATGGTAAACGTACCGACCACATTCACACCAGCGCCACATTTGGCTTCGTTACTGGTAATAGTACCATTAGACATGACGAACTTGCCGTTGCTATCCACATACACACCACCGCCGTAGCCACTGCTTGCCTTGTTACCGATAACAGTACCATTAGACATGGTAAATGTACCATTATTTACATATACACCGCCGCCATTGCTGCTTGCCGTGTTACTGGAAATAGTGCCATTATTAGACATAATGAACGTCGCATCGCCCACATACACACCGCCGCCAGAGGTTGCCGAGTTACCCGTAATTGTACCGCCATACATTGTGAATGTGCTGCCATCCACATACACGCCACCACCGCTGCTGTTCGCCTTGTTTTGAGAAATAGCGCCGCCAGACATGGTGAACTTAGAGCTGCTGCTGTATACATACACACCGCCGCCATTGTTGCTTGCCGTGTTACTGGAAATGTCACCACCAGCCATGGTGAACGTTGCACTGCTTACATATACAC
>CBCPNG010000001.1:0-18451 GCA_965120485.1 uncultured Clostridia bacterium | reverse complement strand
CCCTTCAGTGGGGGGGGTTTTCAAAAGGGGGGGGGGGGGTTTTTTTGGGGAGGAAAGGGACGGGGCGGCGAAAACTTCCCCCCCCCTGCCGACTTTGTAAGATAACATGAACGAATAAATGCAGATTACGCGGTAGCCGCTCGCGCGCCAAAAGCGCGAGGGCGGCTGTTTCCCCTTACCATATAGCGCGGCGAAGCACATTCGTATACGCTGTTTTTTATTTTATAACAGGGCAGACACAAGTTCACTCCGCAGACAGGAGCGCGCGAACAGGTCGGCACAGGGCGAGCCTGAGGGGATAAACTCGCGGCAGACCTTCCCTCCCTTTAAAACTACAATTCTGTCGGCGGTCATGAGAGCCTCGTCGGCATCGTGCGTGACAAACAGCGATGTGCGGTTTGTGCGCTCTTTCAGCTCTAAAAACAGCTCCGTCATGCGGAGTTTTAGCCCCAAATCGAGGGATGAGAACGGCTCATCCATTAAGATTATATCGGAGGGATACAGAAAGGCGCGTGCAAGCGACACCCTCTGCGCCTGACCGCCAGAGAGCTGCGCAGGGTAGCTTTTTGCCCTGTCTAAAAGCCCCACGCGGACGAGCATTTCTGCAACCTTGGCATCGTCTTTGCACACCAGCCTTAAATTGCCTGCAACCGTGAGATTGGGCACGAGGCGCGGCTCCTGAAAGACATATGAGCATTTGGGCACGGGCGCAATTGTACCGCTGAACGGCGTGAGCGCGGCGATTATGTTTAAAAGCGTGCTTTTGCCGCTACCGCTTTCGCCGAGCACACAGGTGGTTTTACCGTCCTCTATGCAAAAGTTGAAATCTTTGTATACCGTTAATTCGCCGTAGCGCTTGGTAATATTTTTTAATGCTATCATCTTTTGCGCCGCCCTTTCACGTAGAGCGCCCTGCGCGAACCGCCGTAATAATAGATTTTGCGCCTGCCGAGCCCACGACAATGGGGAGCGATGTATTCGGTCGCCTCTGCCGTACCCTCTCTGCCCCACTTGCGAGTGAATATGTTGAGTCTACCGAGGAGCCACTCGGACACTCCGCCAGCCACCACCGTTATTACCGTGAGCGCGAAAAGTTGTGAAATTTGGAGATAGTTGCGGGCATCCTGCATTAAGCCGCCTATGCTCATGTAGGTGCGCGACATTACCTCTGCCGAAACCATGATTTTGAGCGTGAGCGAAAACGCCGCCCCCGACTGCGCTATTATATTGGGCAGTACAGCTGGGATATAAATTTTGAACAGCCGCTCGCGGCGTGGTACGCCGTACAGCTTTGCCATTTGCACCAGTCCCGTATCAATGCCGCCGAACGCCGCCGCAAACTGCGCGTATACCAACGGAAAGGTTACAAGCAAAGCCACTATGACGGGTGCGAGGAGCGGAGTCGTCCACAGCAGAAGTATGAGGATTATAGCCATGGTGGGTATTGTGCGCAGTGCCGCCATAATCGGGCGCATGAACGCGGCGAACTTGGAGCTTATTGCCGCCACCGCCGAAAGCACAGCCGCCAGCACGAAAGAAATTGCGAATGCCTCTATGGTGCGCAACAAGGTGTTGGCAAAAGCCTGCCAAAAGGCGGAGTCGGCAAGCAATGCCGCCGCCTCCTTCATGGAATCGGTAAATGAGGGCACTACGTATTCGTTTGCCTCTATGCGGTAGGCGATTACCCACGCCGCCCACATTGCCACAATGGCGGCGATTGAAAATATTAGGTTGAAAGTTTTATCGCTTAATCTTTTTTTCACTTATTCCGTATAGCCGTAACTTATGCAGTATAGCCGTAAAAGAATTTATCTTCTGTATTGTATTCTATGCCTGAAATTGTAGAGAACGATTGCAATAATTCACGAACCTCTGTCACACAATCTTTCGCCGCAACAAAGTTTATGGCACAGTTTTCAATTACCTGCGAGTTGAGATTTTCTGCGCTGAATGTTGCCGACATACCCTCGGTAAGGTGGGATTTTACCGCATTTACTATTGTGGAGGTGTCGGCGGTTTCGAGCCACGTTGCGTTGTCTGTGACAGCCTGTATTATATTGGATATGAAGTCGGGATCGCTCTCTATTACGGAGGTCTTTGCCACCATTACCGCCTGGGGATAACCGTTTTCGCCGCCATAGAGCTCTTGCAGACTGCCTACAAATTGAAGAGCTTCGAGCTTGTTTGACATTGTGGTTGCCGCAGGCTCTGCCAAAACGTAGTAGTCGTATTCGGTGCCGCCGACATCGGAAGCCGCCGAGAGAGTGTATAAATTGACAGCCGTTGTGCTTACGGTGGTTGTGGTTGTCATATCGTTGTAATCAATACTTGCATTTTCGAGTATGGTCTTGAAGGTAAGACCAGGCACTGCTGAAAGGTTGATAACGCCCACAGACTTTCCGACGAGCGAGGAAAGATTTTCATTAGTGATTTCAGTATATTCGGTCTTGGATAACAGGTACAGGTTGCCGTGGGTAACCGTGCCGAGCATTTGGTAACTTTCTCCGCTGCCCAGAAGCTGTGCCGCTTGATTTACGGGAAGTATGCACACGTCGGCTTTGGGATTTTCACCAGTGACGTATGTGGAAATTGTGCTGGAATCTACCACCTCGTAATACACGTTGTTGCCGAAGCCCATATCTTCGGAGAGAAGCTGAGCCATGGCGAGTGCAGGAGCGCCGTCAGGCATGTACACATAGTAATCTGCCTCCTCGTCAGAGCAGGCGGCAAAGCCCATTATCGCCGCTGAGGCAATCGCCGAGGCGAAAACTGCCATTAAAAGTTTTTTTAGTTTTTTCATTTTTACCTCCTTATATTATCGTAGTTATATTATCGCCGCAGGCGTAAGAAAAAATACTGATTACCTTGCATAATATGCTTGAAATAACGCCATATTTGCCAGGTTAAACTTTACTCATCAAAGTCTTTGCGGTGACGCCCGAAAGCTGGCCGATTTTGCCCGTAAGGGTGTTTAAAACTTCTGCGGGGGCGTCTGCAATTATGCACATTACCGATATGTTTTTTTGCTTGTAGGGCACGCCCATTCTGCCCACTATGTAGTCGCCGTATTCGGTGAGCAATAAATTTATCTGCGTACTAACCGACCTATCTTCCACTATTATGCTGATTACAGCCACTCTGTTTTCAGACATAAAAAAAACTCCTTTGCCCGAGCAAAAGAGAGTGAAAGACATCGCGCGCATTACGCGCACGACAATATTACTTATTCACCCCTTTACGGTCAGGCAACCCTTTCCGCTCAGGCAAGTGAATTTTACCACGACTTACAAAAAAAGGCAAGCAAATGGAATAATATTTTGCCAACATTGCATACTACGAATATGAAAAAGGCAATAATCATTCTTATGGCCGCTGCAATTGCGGCCACTGCAGGAACAGCCGCAGCTTGCTCTAAGGGCCAGACTGGCGGCGGGAACAACACACTCAGCGGATACTCACGTAACGTTGAAGAAGGAACAGCCAAGGCTGAGAGCAACGCCGAAGGCGGGGAAAGAAAACCCTGCCCCGAATGCCCCGAATGTGAACACATGCAAGGCGAAGAGCGCGGCCAAAACATGGGGCGCGACGGACAGGCAATACTGCCGCCTGACGACGGCACATGGGCAAGACGCAGAAAGCCTACCCCTACCCCTCCTGCACCGTCTACCGAGGAAAACGGTCAGGCAACTCCCGAAGAGAACGGTCAGCGACCTGCGGAAGGTATAGAAAGCAGGGAAAGAGTAGGTAACGAACAGGGCATGCCCGACAAGGGCGTACCAGGCAAGGATGGCGGAAAGGCTGAACGTAACAGGGACGGCGGCAAGACCGAACGTGGCAGGGACGGCAACAAGGCTGAACGCAACAGAAACGGCGGCAAGACCGAACGTGGCAGAAACAGCAGCAAGGCTGAACGCGCCAAGAACGGCGGCAAGGCTGAACGCGCAAACAGTGCGCCTGAAATAGACGGTGATATTGCCGAGCGTGCAAACAGCGCAGTCGAGAAGGGCGAAAGCAAGACTGAACCTGAAAAGACGACAGAAAAAGGCAATGAAAAGACAGCACCCGAAAAGGGCGAAGGCAAAGATGAAGAAAATGCCAAAAAGCCCATACCCCGCTTTGAAAACATGACCGAAAAGCAAGCAAACTGAAAATTATATGCACCCCAAAAGCCAGACAGACTTAGGGGTGCATATTTTTATATTGTTTACACGCATATTAACACATATAAAAGGCAATGAGCCTGTTATAAACCGAACTCATTTTCAATGAATTATATTTGCAGGCGGGCGTCGCAAGATTTTGCGCCGCCCGCCGCTATTATACTAAATAATACCGCAATATTATTCGAGTTCAAAGGCACCCGTGTACAGCTGATAGTACACGCCCTTCTGCTCGATGAGCTGGTCGTGAGTGCCGCGCTCTATAATTTCGCCGTGGTCGAGTACCATTATTGCATTGCTGTTGCGCACGGTGGAGAGCCTGTGGGCGATTACAAATACCGTTCTGCCCTCCATAAGTTTATCCATGCCGTGCTCGATAAGTTTTTCTGTTCGGGTATCAATCGACGAAGTTGCCTCGTCGAGGATGAGCACAGGGCATTCGGAAACCATAGCCCTTGCGATGGCGAGCAACTGGCGCTGCCCTTGCGAAAGGTTGCCGCCGTTGCCGTTTATTATCGTCTGATAGCCGTTGGGCAGGTGCGAGATGAAGTAGTCGGCACTGGCAAGTTTTGCGGCTTTTATGCAATCTTCGTCGGTAGCGTTAAGTCTGCCGTAGCGGATATTATCTATTACCGTGCCCGTGAATAGGTGGGTATCCTGCAATACTATGCCGAGCGAACGGCGAAGGTCGTCTTTGTTAATGTTTTTGATATTAATGCCGTCGTAGGTGATTGTGCCCGACTGGATGTCGTAGAACCTGTTTATAAGGTTGGTTATTGTCGTTTTGCCTGCGCCCGTTGCGCCCACAAAGGCAATCCTCTGCCCGGGTTTGGCGTACAGCGATATATTCTTTAAGATAACCTTTTCGTGTGTGTAGCCGAAGATTACATCATTGAACCGAATATCGCCTTTGAGGGGGATATAGGTGAAAGAGCCGTCTTCTTCGGGCTTCTTCCAGCTCCATCCCTTTTCGCCGTTTTCGCCATATACGAGGGTGATATTACCACCCTGGTCTTCGTGCGGAGTATCGAATATCTCGAATATGCGCTCTGCGCCTGCAAAACCCATTACTATTGCGTTGAACTGCTGGGTTACCGTCTGCACAGGCTGGTTGAAGTAGCGGATGAGCGTAAGGAAGGCTATGAGCATTCCTACATCTTCCACGGTGAGCGAGGCGTTTCCATGGGCAATGTAGCCGTAGAGCGACAGAGCCGCAGTATGGTGGGTAAATATAAGTATGGCGCCCACTAATGCCACTATTACATATTGAAAGTAGCTGAGTATGTTTGAAATGGGACCAAGGACGTTTGTCATTTGGTTAGCGCGTGTACTGCTTTGGCGGAGCTCTTCGTTTATAACCTTGAAGTTTTGCCTTGCCTGGTTTTCGTGGCAGAATACCTTGATTACCTTCTGTCCTTCAATCATCTCTTCAACGTAACCGTTTACCTTACCTATGGATACCTGTTGCTTTAAGAACTGGCGGGAAGATTCTACGCCGATTACCTTTATGCAAATAAGGTTTATGCTTACGATTACGAGCATTACCAAGGTGAGCATTAAGCTCATGAATATCATGCAGAGCAACACAACTACTATTGTGACCACCGCAGAGATGAGCTGGGGCACAGACTGCGAGAGCATCAGGCGGAGAGTATCTACGTCGTTTGTGTAGCGGCTCATGAGTTCGCCGTGGGTGTGGGTATCGAAGTACCTTAAAGGCATGCGCTGCATGTTTACGAACATTTCGTTGCGCATGCGCTTTAAGGTGCCCTGCGCAATGAGCATCATAAGTCTGTTGTAGGCAAATGTACAGACTACGCCCACAACATATATGCTCGCGATAGCTATAACCCAGTTGACAAGGTCAGCGTATGTTGCAGTACCCTCTACAATCTTTTCTATCGTAGTTATTGCATACGAGAGCAGGAATGCGCCAACTGCGCCCGCCGCCGACGAGATTATTATAAGAATTATGAGGAAAACGGCGGCCGCCTTGTTGCGGAAGGTGTATGAAAGAAGCCTCTTCATCACCTTAGAGGTGTTATCAGAACCTGTGCCCTTTGTTTTTGCCGTTCTTTTGCCGTCCCCGTCGATTTGCCGCTGTGTGCTTATTTTCGTGTCATCTTGGAGGTTTGCATACTGTTCCCCTACCGAAGGTTTACGCCCCTTTGACATAGCCGTCACCTCCTTTTTCTTCTGACTTGCCCTTTACCTGGGATTGGTAGATTTCCTTATATACAGTGTTGTTTGCAAGCAGTTCGGCATGGGTGCCTATACCGACAATCTTGCCCTCGTCGAGGACTATTATCCTGTCTGCGTCCTCTACCGAGGCATAGCGCTGGGCAATGATTATTTTGGTGACTTCGGGGGAGTGTGTTTTAAGCGCCTGACGAATCATTGCGTCCGTTTTTGTATCGACGGCAGATGTGGAGTCGTCGAATATGAGTACTTTGGGATTCTTTAAAAGCGCCCTTGCTATGCACAGCCTCTGTTTCTGTCCGCCAGAAACGTTTACGCCGCCCTGACCGAGGTCGTAGCCGTAGCCGCCCGGGAGCTGTTGAATGAACTCGTCTGCGCAGGCGGCGCGGCACGCCTCTACAATCTCTTCGTGGGTCGCATCTTCCTTGCCCCATCTGAGGTTTTCCTCTATACTGCCCGAAAAGAGCACGTTCTTCTGCAATACCATTGCAACCTGAGAGCGGAGAGTATCGAAGTCGTATTCGCGCACGTCTACTCCACCTACTTTGACGGAGCCTGAGGCTACGTCGTACAGTCTGGGAATGAGAGAAACGAGCGAGGACTTGCCCGAACCGGTTGCGCCTATTATGCCTATGGTTTCGCCAGACTTTATATGCAGGTTTATATTATCAAGCACGGTAACGTCTGCCTTTTGCAGGTAAGAAACAGATACGTTATCGAAATCTATACTGCCGTCTTTGACCTCAAATACAGGAGTTTTGGGCTTGGAAAGGGTTGTCTTTTCTTCAAGTACCTGGGCGATACGCTCCATAGAGCCCTTGGAAAGTGCAACGAATTGCAGACACATGGCGACTATCATTACCGCAGTGAGTATCTGCGTCATATATTGAATCAAGGAAGTGAGGTTGCCGTATGAAAGGCTGCCGCCTATTATCATGTCGCCGCCGATGAGCAGAAGCAATATCATGGCAACATAGATTACGCACTGCACCACGGGCATGAGCCAGTTGAGCATCTTTTCTGCCTTTACCGCGTAATTGTAAACTTCCTGCGTGGCATGATTCATTTTTTCGGTTTCGTAACTTTCGCGCACATATGATTTTACTACCCTTATAGCCATGAGGTCTTCCTGCACTACACGGTTTAAATCGTCGTACTTTTTGAACATTATGCGGAAAGGCTTGCTTACCTTTATCATAATAAAGCCTACGATAATTCCGAGTATGACTGCCGCGGCGACAAATATACCGCCGAGTTCTGGCGAAATATAGAGGGACATTACCGTCGCCATTATAAATAATATCGGAGCGCGCACAAGCAGTCTTATGACCATTTGGTATGCCTGTTGCACATTGGTTACGTCGGTGGTTATTCTTGTTATAAGACTCGCCGTAGAGAAATTATCTATGTTGGCAAATGAATATGTTTGAATTTTATCGTACATATCATAGCGAAGGTTGGCGGCAAATCCCGCCGAAGCCTTGGCGGCAAGCCGTCCGCCCACTACGCCGCAGAACAGCGCGAATGCCGCGCAGGCAAGCATTCCAAGACCATACCAGACGATATCCATGTTAAAATCGCCCGTGCCGCTTATGCCGCTTATTGCGTCGATGAGGTATGCCATGAGGAACGGAATGAGTATCTCCATTGCCGCCTCGCCAATCATGACCAAGGGCGTGAGAATGGATACAACCTTATACTGCTTTACGCTCTTTAAAAGTGTTTTTACCATTCAAATAACTCCTGTTTTGTTCTCCTTATGATTTATATATCAGCAGGCTGTAAACCCGACTGTTTGTAATTTTAACTGATATACTACCGCGTGCCGCGTTAAGTACAAGTGCCGCGCACTAAAAAGGCACCCTTGGGTATTCTATCCCCTGCGGTTGCCGTCTGAAATCTTTAAAAGAAGAGTTTTAAGCTGTTCTTGCTCATCGTCTGTAAGCGTGTTCTGTATAAGTTCGTCGCACTTATCCATGAGTTCACGGTTTTTAAGGCAGAGCTCCTCTCCCTTTTTGGTAAGCTCTATAAATTTGGTGCGTGCGTCGCCCTCGGAAGAAGTACGCATAACGTAGCCCTCGGAAGTGAGGTTGGAGATGAGCGTGGAAACAGACGACGGACGGAGGTTGAGCACGCGCTCTACATCGCGCTGGCACACCTTTTTGCCCTCTGTGGCACTCTTGTGCACAAACACAAGGGTTTGAAGTTGTGCGCCCGATATGCCGAACGACGAGAGACACTCGCTGTTACGCCGCTCTATTTCCCTGTGAACGTAGCATATAAGCCCAAAAAGTCTTCTGTTTTCCAAGGTATCCCTACTACAAATTAATAGTTAGATTGCAAACTGTTTGAAATCTAAATTATTTTAGATTATTGTATATACTTTGTCAAGCGAATAGCGCAATATTTTAAGCAAAACTTTTAATAAAATTTTTTTGAACCTGCCGCACTAATCGGGTATAGATATGGTGCAGAATATGCCGCAATTTTAGTTTTGCAAAATGTGCCGAGTTATGCCGTGCATATGTACATTTTTAACGGACAGGCGCACCGCTATTATAATCGCCCAGACGTATTTTTTATAGCTGACTATATGCCGATAACAACCCAAAAAAGATTGAAATTGAAGGCAAATTTACTTGCCAAGCCGTGTGGCGTATGATATAATCACAAAGTCAAAATTTGTGGCCTTGTGGTCAAGCGGCTAAGACGGAGCCCTCTCAAGGCTCAATCCCGGGTTCGATTCCCGGCAAGGTCACCACGGAGCGGACGGCATTAGCCGTCCGCTTTTTTTCGTGGTGACCTTGCCGCGTGAGAACTACGAGCTGTTCGGACTATGGCGCTTTGCGCCAAGTCCTGCCGAGGCTCCACGCATAGCGTGGAAACGGCAGATTCCCGGCAACTATTTACAGTCTAAATCATTATGCGGACGGCATTAGCCGTCCGCTTTTTTCGTGGTGACAAACAGAGTAAATTGAGGGGCTCTATTACCTCTATTAACCATAAAATATCTTATAAATTTTTTAAGTTATGCCAATCTGCGCAAGAAAGGATAATATAGCTATGCCAATTACCTTGAATAATTGCGATTATCACACATAAACTAATTTTTAACAGGTATTGCCAAACGCGCAGTTTATGTTAAAATAACGGAAACAGGACAGAGAGGAAAACATTGTGAATATCTGGCACGATATTTCGCCGAGGCGGATAAAGAACGACGACTTTATATGCTATATAGAAATTATGAAGGGTACGCGTACGAAGTATGAGCTTGACAAAGATACTGGGGTGCTGTGCCTTGACAGGGTTTTGTATACCTCCACCATGTACCCTGCAAGCTACGGGTTTATACCGCGGACGCTCGCCGACGACGGCGACCCGCTCGACGCGCTTGTGCTGTGCAGTGAGCCCCTTTTTCCTGGCACTATGGTGAGGTGTTACCCGATAGGCATAATAGAGATGACCGACGAAGGCGCGCTCGACCAGAAGATTATAGCAATACCGTTCGGCGAGCCTATGTACGGCGATTACCGTGACATTGCGCAGCTGCCCAAGCACATGTTTGAGGAGATGATGCACTTTTTTGAGGTGTATAAACAGCTGGAACACAAGCAGACTGCCGTGAACGAGATTAAGGGGCGCGAATATGCCGCCGACGCCGTGCGGCACTGCATAGAGGCATATGCGAAGAAATTTGGGTGATTTTACTGCTATTCCGCAGGAGATTTTTGTATCAGGGTAATAAATTTAATAAGCAGGCGGTGCAAAATCTTGCGCCGCCTGCATTACCGTAATTAATCTTTAAATAATTTTTATATGTGAGAGAGCGGAAAATTTATCCGCCCCCATAATATTATAGCTGCCTTTATATGTAAATTAAATACGTTATATTTGCCTTTGGATGTCCTTCCGCAGTTTGTGGATTATCTTTTTTTCCAGCCGCGAAATATAGCTCTGTGATATGCCGAGGATGTCGGCTACATCCTTTTGGGTCATCTCTTCGCCGCCATCGAGCCCGAACCTCATTCTCATAATCTGCTGTTCGCGGCAGGGTAATTTAGTGAGCGACTGCTTTAAAAGTTCGCGCTCCACACCTATCTCTATATCAGAATAGACGGAGTCGGCGTCTGTGCCCATTACGTCTGAAAGCAACAGTTCGTTGCCCTCCCAGTCGGTATTTAAAGGCTCGTCGAAACTTATCTCCTGCCGCACGCGCGACATGCGGCGCAGGTACATTAAAATTTCATTTTCTATACACCGCGAGGCGTATGTGGCGAGCTTTATATTTTTATCCGAACGGAAAGAATTTATCGCCTTTATCAACCCTATGGTGCCCACGGAGACGAGGTCGTCGCCGTCTATGCCCGAACCTTCGAACTTTTTGGCTATGTACACGACGAGGCGCAGGTTGTGCTCTACCAACCCAGCCTTTGCCTTCTCGTCGCCGCTCTCTAAAAGGGAGATTTTGTTGCTCTCCTCTTCGGCGGAGTACGGCATGGGCAACGCCTCGCTGCCGCATATGTAATCTAACGTGTTGCCCTTGAAGAAAAGGGCTAAAAGTCTTTTTAATTTTTCAAACATTTTTCTCTTCCTCCGATAGGTCGGGGTGTAGCACGGCGCGTGTTATGGCGCGCGGGCTGACGCCTATTTTTACGCAATTTATTGTATGCAGGTTTTGTCCGTTATATATCAACAATTTGTCCGCGGTGAAAATTTTCATTCTGCCACTGCCAGCTACGGTGTGAACCTTTACGCTTTGCGTAAGCAAAGATATATCTACAAGCGTGCTTGCCGCCGCGGCAGGTATTACGGATACGGGACAGCCGTTTGAATATACGCGGTTGCCGCTATCGAAAAAGCCTTGCAGTTCTGCGCGTTTTTCACCCACCACTATCACACAGCGCACAGGCTCGCCGCGGGTGCGAGATATGAGCCTGCGAGCTATGTACTTGGAAATAAGTACTAAAATCAGCAGAGCAAAGAGCGGTATACCCACGGGCACAGATGAGAGGATATAGCCCTGACCTGAGGAGTATTCTGCCCCTGCGAGCGAAAATATGGCGATAAGCGCGCCGCCGAGAGCAAAGCTGTAACCGAGGAAGGCTGCGGCAAACTTTATAAAGGCAGTAAATCTTGAAAACCTGCCTGCAAGCGCGGCAAGCGCCAGCCCCGATATTATTTTTAAGGCGACGGAAAAGAAGCCCGATAGACCGAACAGCGGAAAGACTACGGCAAAACATGCGCCGAGCGCCGAGGAAAGGGCTATGCGCCAATAAGAGCAGATATTCCTTACAGTAAACTTTGCGCAGGCTAAAAGGCAGAAATCCATGCAGAAATTTTCTGCAAGCGCGTACTCTATGTATACCTGCATAACGGCAGTATAATACATCGGCACGGGCGTAAAAGATAAAATAAGCGCGCAATTTGCACAATTTTGAAAAGTCACTGCGCAGGGTTTGCCCTGCGAGGAGACAAGGTGTATCGCAGACTTTAATAGTGCCATTGTTTGCAACTGTCTGCGCCGCTGTAATTGCAGAAGGTAAGGTTTGCGCACGAGATAAAACGGGGCGGCGCAAAATTTTGCGCCGCCCACTGTTACACAATTTATATTGATATGTCAAGGAATGTATGGTGATTGATATGTAATTAAAATTCCGCATCCTCTATCATTGTGCGGAGGTCAGGGATAGTTTCGCAGGTAAACAGTCTTTGCCGCAGTGCGGAGGAATTTGCCGTGCCCTTTGTGTAGAACGCTGTCATTTTGCGCATGAACACGAGAGCGAAACGCTCGCCGTACAGCGATAAAGTATCTTGCAACTGTTTTAAAACGACTTTCCGTTTATCGGGCATGGGTGCGCCCGTGAGTTCGGTGAATATCCACGGCGCATACATTGCGCCGCGCGCAATCATAACGCCGTCTGCGCCCGTCTCTTCCATGAGGCGGACGGCGTCTGCTTCGCAGAATACTCCGCCGTTGGCTATGACGGGAATTTTTACGGCGCGCTTTGCCGCGGCGATTTGGGCAAAGTTGACCTCGCCCGAATACATTTTGTCGCGCGTGCGGCCGTGTATCGTTATCAAATCCGCTCCGCTGTCCTCGCACATTTTAGCAAAGTCGACGGTGATTATCTTATCTGGCGATACACCTATGCGGAACTTTACCGTGACGCGCTTGCCGCCAGCTTTGCACGCTTTGATAATTTCAGCCGCACGGGGAAGGTCGTTTAAAAGCGCACTGCCCTCGCCGTTGTTGTAGATTTTGGGCACGGGGCAACCCATGTTTATATCAATGACGTCAAACGGCGCTATGTGTTCGCTTTGTACCGCGCGGCGCAGGAATTCAGGGTCGCCGCCGAAAAGCTGCGCCGCCCTTATTCCGCTATACGATGGGGTGACGAAGAGAAGTTCGACAGAGTTTGCGCTTTTATAGCACAGCCCCTTTGCCGAAACCATCTCTGTAAAGGTGAGTCCTGCGCCGAAATTAAAGCACATCTCCCTGAAAACGGCGTTCGTGTAGCCTGCGAGCGGAGCGAGAAATATGTTGTTGGGCGTTTTTAGTCCGCCTATATCAATGCTTCTTAACTGCATTTTTTGCTAATAACCAATAGTAGTCGTATTCGGCGTCGCACATGTCGGCAAGGTTTTTGCCCTCGCCTGTTGCAATGCTCTCCATTGCGGAAAAACGTTCTATGAACTTTTCGGTGGCGGCGGTTAGCGCCTCTTCACTGTCTACGCCAGCGAGGCGGCAGGTGTTTACAGCAGAGAACATTAGGTCGCCTGCCTCTTCAAACACGGCGTTGACATCGTTTTGTTGAAGCGCTTTTAACAGTTCGGCCGCCTCTTCGCCTATTTTTTCGGCAGCGGAGAGCGGAGAGAGGAAGTCCATGCCGCTCTTTGAGGCGCGCTTGCCCACCTTTTGAGCGCGCATACACGCAGGGAAAGTTTTGGGAACGGCTAAAAGGCTCTGCGTGAAGGTGGACTGGTGCTTTTCCTTCATCTTGTTGCGCTCCCATACGCCGAGGGCGGACTGCTCGTCTGTCGCTTTGTCGTCGCCGAATATGTGCGAATGACGGAATATGAGTTTTTTTACCACGCGCGTGGTGACGTCCTGCGGAGTGAATGCGCCCTGCTCCTCTTTGAGCACGGTGTGGAACGCCGCCTGCATGAGTACGTCGCCCGTTTCCTCCTCTATCATGTCGTCGTCGCCGTTGTTTATGGCATCTACCAATTCATACGCCTCTTCTATCATGTTCTGGCGTATACTTTTGCTGTTTTGCGCCCTGTCCCACGGACAGCCGCCCGGGGCGCGAAGCATGCCTATCATGGATATGAGGTCGGCGTAATCGTACCTCTCTTTATGTAAAAAGTCTGCCTCTTCTACCACGGCGGCGCAACTCATGTCGTATACGCCCTGCCTGTCCAGTTCGTACAACTTGATTTTGCGGCACTCCTCACCCTTGATAAAGAAGCAGTCGCTCTCTTCGCCGAAGAGGTCGGAAAGTTTTATCTTCACGTCGCCGGCGAGAAGGTCGCTGTCTATATCGTAGACCACGGCTGTGGGGCAGCTTTTTAAACTTTTTATGTCGTATGCGGAGATTGAAGTGTACTGTGCGCCGTTTAACCTTGCCTGCGAGAGCGCGTACGCCGCCTTGGATATACCCTCTATCACCTCGACGTTTTTGGCTTTGGCAAGAATTATTTTACAGGCGTTGTCTTCGCAGACGGCTCCGTCTACGCAGTAGCACACGTCGCACTCCTTTGCCGCCGAGAGCACCTCCGCAGCCAGCTTTTTGTTGAGGGTATCGTAGTTTCGACTGCTTTTGAAAATATCATCGAGCGGCTGTGCGCCGTAACTTTTGACAGATTTAAATGAAGGCGCAAGCGCTGTGCGTGCCAATATTTTGCCAGCCTTTTTGAGCGCGTTTTCAGCCCTGAGCGTTATATCGCCTTCGCGCACGCCAAGACCTATAAGAGTTATCTTCATTTCGTCCTCCTGCCCTAAAAATATACCACACATTGAGCGCCACCGCAACAAAATAAGCGCAGTTTGCCGCAACTGCCGCGCCTGAAACGCCGAGAGAAGTGTATTTTATGAGCGCCGCGCACAGCACAACGCGCAGTATGCAGGTTGACCATTGGGTGATAGTTGCCAGCGACGGCTTACCGAGCGCCGTAAGGCACGCCGAGGAGGACTGGACGAGCGAGAGCGCCGCCGCGTCTGCCGCCATTAAGCGGACGAGGCGGACGAGCAGGCTTGCGTGTTCGGCAGACAGCGAACCGAAAACCAGTTTTACGCCGAAGGGCGCAAAGATATAGAGGGCGACTGCCGCGGGAACGGATAGCGCGAGCGTTGCAAACAGAACTTTGAGCGCCGCACGCTTTGCCCCCACTATATCGCCAGAGGCGGCGATAGGGGTAATTTTTGGAACGCTTGCCGCAGCAAGACCGTAGGTTACAGATACGGGCAGGTTGATAATTGTTACGGCACAGCCCGAAAATATGCCATAGAGCGCGGTGGCGTCTTGAAATGTTGCGCGCAAAAGGTTGACAGCCACAATGCTCTCGGCAAGCTGGCTGAGCGGCATGGCTATGGCGGTGAGGGTTATAGGAACAGTGTAGCGCAAAATGTCGCCGTAATAAGATTTGTGCGATACATAGAGCGGTCTGCGTGTGCGCGGACTGCCGCCATACATTATGAGCGCCAACGCGCAGGAGAGCGCCTCGCTTATGGTGACGGCAAGGAGCGTGTACGCCACAGCCCGTGAGAGGTTGCCGCGGAAGGTATAGGCGAGGGCACAGCCGAATGCTACCTTTATTAGCTGTTCGATTACCTCGGTGAGCGCAGTGGGCAACATATTGCCGCGCCCCTGAAAACAACCGCGCACGACCGAGAGCTCGGCGACGAAGAACACGGCAGGCGACAACATTTTACAGCACAGCTCTACCGCAGGCTCTCCCTGCGCCGCCGCAAGAGGACCTGCGAGGGCATACATTAAAAGCGCCCCTGCC
Source organism: uncultured Clostridia bacterium (assembly GCA_965120485.1). Lineage (GTDB taxonomy): Bacteria > Bacillota > Clostridia > Christensenellales > Borkfalkiaceae > Coproplasma. The sequence goes on along the minus strand of CBCPNG010000001.1, from coordinate 3,080 downwards.
GCACCTATTGCACCGTAGAGAAAGAAGGCTGAACGCCCTATATCTCTTCCTCCGCCCGATGATATAAGCCTTGCAAGCCCCGCGGGTATGCCCGACGCGGAGATTGTGAGCAGAATGCAGTATAGGGGATATACCATTTGATATATCCCCATGCCCTCGCTGCCGAGTATGCCGGTGAGCGGTATGCGGTATAGCGCGCCTAAAATTTTTGAGATGAGACCGCCAGCCGAAATTATTGCGGCGCCCGCATAGAAAGATTGCCTGTAAGGCGATAGTTTTGCCATATTACCCGCCCTTTTTGACTTTGCGCCCGAAGGCGGCGCGTATAAATTATTCAAACTGGTTGGCAAGAATGGTTGCCGAAAGCTGGGCGAGCTTTGCCGCGCCCGCCTCTATCTTTGCACCCTGCTGGGTGGAAATGAGCGCAACTGCGCCGAGGCAGTCGCCTCCCGCGACTATGGGCACGATTATCTGCGCCGTTACATTATCAGCTCCATCCTCTGTGATGGGCACTATGTCGCCGCCCTCGGCAAGGTTTGCCATGTAGCTGCGCCTGCCTTCAAGAATTTTATCCATCTGCGCAGACAGGTTCTTGCCGCTAACATCCCTTTTGCCTGTGCCAGAGGCATAGAGAACTCCGTCTGTATCGCAGATTACCGCAAGGTGACCTGATAGGTCGTTTAAACTTTTTGCCGTGCCCTCTGAAAATTTTTCCAGCGAGGCTATGGGGGAGTACTTTTTGAGCGTGAGCTCGTCGCGCTCGGTAAATATCTCTAACGGGTCGCCTATACTGACAACATTGACACCGTAAACTTTCGCCTTTTGATTTCTAATTCGCAAGGTTACTGTATAGGCATTCTTTACAGTGTCATAATTAAAATTTACGACGCCGTCCTCCTCTTTAAGATTAAGCAGGGTATCAATATCTGATTTCAGATGTATATCTATATGGTCATTAAACACAATGATTTTTTCAATCATCAACGTAAGATCTTCTTTGTCAAATTCCTCCTTTTCATATATCCTGTCAAATATATCAATGACCTTTTTTGCCGTCCTGTTCGCCTCAATTATCGCATTCCTTTTATCTGCAACGAGCTTTAACTGACTTTCAAGGCCGACGATATTCTTGGCTGTTTCCTCAATCATTTCGTCATAAGTTTTGCAAATTATCTCCGACTGTTCAGGATTGGCGATTGTTTCGCGCGCTTTTAGCTTCATGTATTGCTTCATCTCAACCCTAAGACGGTCAATTCTATTATTGATAAGCTCGATAGTATCGGAATTGCCTTGAATATCAGACTTCTCATTGGCAATTTTTAATTCCAACATATGGAGCATATCGCTTGAATTATCTCTTACCTTCTTCAGGTATCGCTTCAATAGCGTATTTAAGAAATCAACTCTTGTATGGTGTGATGTACATGCTTTTAATCCAAACTGATTGTATCCACGACAAACATATGCAGGCGCCAAATCTCCTCTGCTCATTGACACCATAGTTGAACCACAATCGCCACAAAACAAAAATCCCGTGTATATGTTCGGATATTTCTTTGTACCGCGATAATAAGATTTTGCTCTTTGTTTTATTTGCTCCTGAACGTTAGAGTAATCGATAGGGTCTATGATAGCTTCGTGATGATTTTCAAAAACGATATGTTCAGACTCGTCTACCTTTTTTATTTTTCCGTTTATCTTTGTACGTCTGACCTTCCCCTGCCGCAATGTTCCGATATAAAAATCGTTTGTTAAAATATCGCTGACAGTTTTTATACTCCAAGTGCTTTTATAACTGAATTTGCACTCGTCCCCAGCTTCTTCCTTTCTATGAACAAAAGCAGCACGAGGGGTAGGTATATGCCGTTCTGCCAAAATGTTTGATATCTTTTTAAAGCCATATCCCTTCAGATACATTTCATATATTTCACGCACGACCGCCGCCTCAGGCTCACTGATATGAAACTTCATTTTTTTAGTGTCCGTCATCACATAGCCATATGGAACACTACATATCCATTGACCCTTTTCCTGCCTGTTCTTGATAACGGCTTTAACCTTTTTTGAAGCGTCTGTTACAGGCATTTCATTTATAAGAAACCTGAACTGTATTGCCATCCAATCGTCTTGCGTTGGATAGTCAATCAAATCGCCGATACTTATTATTCTCACCCCTGCATCGCGCAAATCTTCAAGTTCCACAAGACCTTTACTGTTTCTACGCGCGAAACGACTGAAATCTTTAATGACCAAAATCGAGTAATCACCTTTTATAAGTAGTTTACGCATAGCTTGATAGCCATCTCTTTGGTCAAACGAATAGCCGCTCTTATCTCTGTCCTCATAGAACACAAGCTCTGCATCAGGAAATCTTCTATTAACATACTCTGTTATAATTGCTTTCTGATTTTCAATAGAAGTATTTTCCTTGTCCAGTTCTTCGTCTACGGAAATTCTACAATACCCAGCAATTTTCATTCCAACAAACCCTCCTTTCAATGTTGCTTGTATTATAATAATAAATCACAATAACATTGTAACACAACAGAAGCACAAAAGCAACGGTTTCATTTACAAAATTCACTTTCGCTGTACAATTTCTTTTTGTTTGCCTTAATTAAAGCCTCTGTTTTATCTGCAAGATTTTCCTTACCAGAATAAAAAACTATAACTTTACGCTGCTTTGTTCCGTACCTTTGAATAATATTTGTTAATTGACTTTTAACAATACTGTTTTCAGCCTCAGCTCTCGTAAGCCAAACCTCTATAATATTACCCTTATCATCAAATACAGTTTCCATAATCCTCCTTTATCAATTTTATTATCGCCATCTTTTCAATTTTGTTACCAACAGCATTGAGAAAAGAGCGAGAAACTACCTTCTCGCTCTTTATCCATATTACTATTTGTTAATGCCATAGTGATTTACAAGAGCCTCATACCCTGCTACAATCAGCTCTACTTTCGTAAGACCGTGTTGTTTGAGAAACTCGTCTATCTCTTCGGCAAACTTACGCTCAATGCTCGTGCCCCAAACCTTGTTCTTTTCCTTGCGTTCGGATTTGTGCTGCTCCTCATA